>CAMDNZ010000096.1 GCA_945903445.1 Bordetella parapertussis | reverse complement strand
GTCTTTCTGGGCGAACTGGACGATGACGTGGCCGCCGTCTGGCAAACTATTTTCCAAGGCAAATCCGCCGATGTCACGTGGCTCTGCAAGCAAATCATCGGCTTCGATGTGAACCTTGAGAACGTCCGGGCCATCCTAGATGGCAACCCGAAGAGCGTTCGCGTCCGGGCTTTCCGCACCATTGTCAAAAACCGAATGCATCGCGGCGGCATCATGGCCGCTGGCGCTGGCCTCGTTAAGACCGGCGAAGCTGGGCGCGGCCTCAATTCCCGTTGGTATCCAGAAACGCTGGCCCGTCGCATCGAAGCGTTGCAGGCCATGCGCGACCGAATCACCTTCGAGCAAGCCGACGCCTTCGAGGTCGTGCAGCGCTACGCCGACGACGCCAATGCGTTCTTCTTCATCGATCCGCCTTACACGATGGGTGGCAAGAAGGCTGGGGCGCGGCTTTACACCCACAACGAAATCGATCATGAAAAATTGTTCGCCCTCATGGCCTCTGTGCGTGGTTCGGTAATGCTGACCTATGACGACGCGCCGGAAGTGCGTTCAATGGCAGAGCGTCATGGCTTGCGCATTGAGCCGGTACCCATGAAAAACACGCATCACGAAGTGATCCGTGAGTTGTTGATCTTGAAGCCCTAAAGTCGTCAAGAAAGTTTCAGCCGGACGTCAACAGAACGGTTCGATACGAATGGCGATCCCAGTATCACTGGGACAATCTAGATTATGTCAACGCATCGCCACCCACTGGATGTGGTCCTACAATCACGAGCGCCCAAGTATGGCTCTAGGCGGCATTACCCCAAAACAGCGGTGGTCATGGCCGCATAGCCGTCCTGCTTCTGGCAATTGCTAAAAATGGGGGCATTACCATCGCCTGACGCAATCCGCTTCGTAAACAAGGCAACTCGTTTTTGCGTGCTGACCTTCTTCACTCGAGATATTGCATTGACCTTAGAGGAAAGTTTGCGCGCAGACCGATATTCTCTTGTTGATCTGTATCAATAATTGTATGACATTTATGACTTAATGTACTTACCTGCCCAGCCTTTCATCATAGAACACACATGAAACCCAAATATTCTTGGCGTCGTACATCCGGCCTCGATTTGCCGTCCCCCTCAAAACGCTGGTGCATCACCCAAGATTTTACCGCTTGGCCTGCTCACGGCTTTAGTCATTGGCTCGATGTTTGGCAGTGGAGTTTTTTCTCTACCGCAAAATGGGGCGGCCAACTCAGCTCCCGGCGCAGTGCTGCTGGCATGGCTGGTTACGGGTGCGGGCATGCTAATGCTTACGCTAGCCTATCAAACGCTGGCGCTACGAAAGCCGGATTTGAATAATGGGATTTATGCGTATAGTCGCGCGGCTGCCGGCGATCTCATCGGATTTAATGCAGTATGGGGTTGGCGACTACTCCGTCTCCATCTCCGCAAGGAAATCGGCATGATCAATCGGCTCAAAGCGATATTTGTTTACCTTCAGAATAACGCCCCATTCCGCCTAATTCCTGCCGCAGTGACCACGGCCTTTCTCGTCATTATGCTTTTGCTGCCGGTTCCCGGGGGCTTGACATTCAACGCCTGGGCGTTGCTGGCGATCTTTCTGACCACGATTGTAGCGATCGTTCTCAAGGTCATGCCCATCGGTGTTATCGCCATGATGGCGATAACAGTTGTTGCGGTGACACAGCTTACCTCGACCTCTTCCAAAGGGGCTATCGCCGATGCATTGTCTAGCCTGTCCAATCCGCTGATATGGCTCATCGTGCTGTCTATTATTGTCTCGCGCGGACTAAAGAAAACTGGACTAGGCAAACGCATCGGCCTTTTTTTCATTTCAGCACTGGGGCGAAGAACAGTAGGCATCGGCTATGGGCTTACCGTTTGCGAACTGGTTCTCGCCCCATTCACGCCGAGTAATACGGCGCGTGGCGGAGCCATCATTCATCCTATTATGAAGTCGATAGCTATCGCCCTTGACTCCGATCCGGCCAAGGGGACAGAGCGCAAGATGGGTACCTATCTTGCGCTGGTGAACATCCATGCCAACACGATCACGTCGGGCATGTTCATCACCGCGACCGCACCCAATCCTCTGGTTGTTGATTACGTGGCGCGCGTGACCAACCAGAGCTTTAATCTTTCTTGGACTACCTGGGCGCTTTGTATGTTTTTGCCGGGCTTTGCCTGCCTGTTATTAATGCCGCTGCTCTTGCTGTGGCTGGCTCCGCCAGAGGTCAAGGTCACGCCGCACGCGATCGAGTATGCTCGGACCGAGCTCAAAAACATGGGACCGGTCTCCGAACATGAGAAGGTGGTGATCGGCACTTTCGGGGCCTTGCTGTTCCTGTGGGCCAATGTACCGGCGATGATCTTTGGCCCCGCTTTTACGCTGGACCCGGCGGTAGTGGCTTTACTGGGGCTTTTCGTATTCATTATCACGGGCACAATCGACTGGGACGACGTTCTTTCCGAGAAAGGCGCCTGGGATACGCTGATTTGGTTCGGTGCGTTGGTCATGCTGGCCGAGCAGCTTCACAAAACCGGCGTTATTTCCTGGCTCGCTAATCTGCTGAGAAACAGCATAGTCTCCGCTGGGATGAGCTGGGAATGGGCGGCCATGCTGCTCGTTCTGCTTTTCGTTTTCTCGCATTATTTCTTCGCCAGCACGACGGCGCACATTAGCGCCATGATGCTGGCATTCCTGACCGTGGGCGTCGCCCTCATTCCGCCGGCTTATGTAGTCCCTTTCTTGCTGATGATGACGGCCTGTTCCACTATCATGATGACGCTGACTCATTATGCAACGGGTACCTCGCCGATTATTTTCAACAGCGGCTATGTCGCGCTCGGCATATGGTGGCGCGTTGGCTTCATCATGTGCATCATTGAACTTTTCATCTACGCGACCGTGGGCATTCTGTGGTGGAAGTTGATGGGATTCTGGTGATCCGCAACGCGAGACAGGAGATATCGTCATGACCAATGATGTCACATCCTCTGAAGAGGTTCATCTAACCTTCGACGGGCACTCTATACAGGCGGCGGGGAGCATTTCCCTGTTGCAAGCTTGGATCAAAGCGGGGTTGCCGTTGACCGAGAACGTCGGTTGTATGGGGCAGGGCGTTTGCGGCGCCTGTCGGGTGCTGGTGCGCCGCCGGGGTGAGCGGCTGGCCGGCACCGCCCTCGCCTGTGAGACGCTGGTGGAAGATGGAATGCAGGTCGCCTTCATTGATCACTTCCCCGCGCGCCGGCCGCATGTTTATGATTTACATGCGCTGACTGACAGTTGGGCAGCGATCGACCAGATCGATGTCGTTTTTCCCGAGGCGAAGCACTGTCGCCATTGCAGCGGATGCGACCGCGCCTGTCCCAAGAACATTGAGGTGCAGCATATGGTAAATCTTGCCGCTCAAGGTCAGACAGCGGCTGCAGGGGCACTCTTCGATGATTGTGTGCTGTGCAATCTCTGCGTGGCGGCCTGTCCCGAACACATTGACCCGGCCCATCTGGGGCAGTTCGTACGGCGTCTGAACGCCTCGCTCACCCTACGACCCGCGGATCTCATCATTCGCTTGCATGAAATCGAGGCAGGAGGCCAGCCCATCGATTTGAACACAGCTGGTGCCAATCCGCCTGAGCCGGGGCCTCTCGCAAAGGGGCAAACGCCGTGAGCTTCGCCGGTATTGCACATGCGCAAGCGCTAGAGGCCTGGCGCTCAACTTCGCCCGCCCCTGCCCGACAACTTGATCTGCCGGTGCAGGACGTGCTGGCCGGCTTTCATCCCGACCGCCGGCCAGGCGCGATGGTGACTTTGGAGGTCGGGCCCAGCGCGGGTCAGCAATGCCCAGCTGCTTTGGCCGAGTTACTACAGGCGGATGCGCTGCTCGAAGATGTAGACATCGCTGGTGCATCGTATCTGGACGCAGATGTGCTAGTAATCGGCGGCGGCGGGGCGGGTTGCGTGGCGGCGCTGACGGCGGCGCGTGCTGGGGCGAGAGTGCTGCTCGCCACCAAGCTGCGCATCGGAGACAGCAATACGGTGATGGCTGAGGGTGGCATCCAGGCGGCCGTGGGTGCCGAGGACAGCCTGCAACGGCATTTTGAAGACACCCTGCGCACCGGGCACTTTGCCGCCGATAAAACCTTGGTCGCTGCGTTGGTGGCGGGCGGGCCCGAGGCGATCCGATGGCTCATTCAGGAAGGCATGAGCTTCGACCTGAACGAGAACAGCCAACGGATGGGCGGCACACTGCTACGCAAGAAGCCCGCTGGGACCACGGCGGCGCGCCTGCTGTCCTATCGCGACTTCACTGGGCTGGAATTGATGCGCACCCTGCGCGAGGCTGTGCTGCTGCAGTCAGGCATCACTTTGCTTGACCGACACCCGGCGCTGGAACTGTTGAGCGACGATCGTGGCCGATGTGCCGGGGCGGTGCTGCATGATTTGGCTCGTGGTCGACCTGTCCTGGCGCGGACGGGCGCCACGGTGCTAGCGACGGGCGGCGCGGGCAGGTTGCACCTTTCTGGTTTTCCGACTTCGAATCACTATGGGGCTACAGCCGACGGTCTGGTGCTGGCGTATCGGCTCGGCGCACCGCTGCGCGAAATGGATAGTTTCCAGTACCATCCGACGGGCATCGCCTGGCCGGCGCATATGGAAGGTGCGCTGGTGAGCGAGGCGGCGCGGTCATCCTGGGCCTTTCTCGTTAACGGCAAAGGCGAGCGCTTCGTTGATGAGCTCCAGCCACGCGACGTTGTGGCTTCCGCCATCTTACGCGAGATCGCCGAAGGGCGAGGCGTGATGCGCGCGGGCCAGATTGGCGTATTCCTCGACACGCCGACGTTAGAAAAAAGCAAGCCCGGCATCCTGGCGAGTAGTCTCGTCACGCTGCGGCACCTCGCGCACCGCAGCGGATTCGACCCGACAGAAGAGCCTTTTCTGGTCCGGCCGACCTTACATTATCAGAATGGTGGTGTAGTCATCGATCCGCAGGGTTGCACCCCAGTGCCCGGCTTGCTTTGCGCCGGCGAGGTCACGGGTGGACTTCACGGGCGCAATCGCATGATGGGCAATGCGCTGCTGGAGCTGGTGGTCTTCGGCCAGCATGCGGGTGCTGCGGCCGCCATCGACGTGCGCATGGAGCGGCCGCAGAATGTTGGGCTCACCCATCTGGCCGATTGGCGCCGCTCGCTTGTTGGCCGGGGTTTGAGTTTAGCTCGCAAGTCGCCAATGATCTTTCCGCTCTATGGCAATTTCGATGTCGCGACTGACAGGGAGAAGGCCGCATGATCGCCGTGCTTACCGCTGCTGTGAACCAAGTCGGTGCCGATCTTGTCGCCTGGCTGGGAGCCGGAGGCGGACACGGGCTGGAGCGTGCCCTGGCCGATCCACAAGCCATCATCCCCAGCCTCGAGGCCGCGGGTCTGCGGGGGTTGGGCGGCGCGGGCTTTCCGACTTATCGTAAATGGGCGGCGGTAGCCACGCAACCGCCGCTTCCTGGTCAGGGAAAATGGATCATCTGTAACGGTAACGAAGACGAACCCGGCACTTTCAAGGACCGTTTCCTGTTGTCTCGCACACCGCACCAGGTGATTGAGGGTGCGTTGATCGGCGCTTTGGCGGTCAAGGCGAATCGCATTGCATTCTACGTCAATTCCAACCAGACGGAATCAGTACTGGCGATCACTGCCGCTGCAAGCGCCTGGCGCAAGCATCGTTTGCTGACACGCGTTGCACAAGCCATAGGTGAGCCTCTGCACCTGCACGTCAGTTTAAGCGCGGGCTTGTACGTCAGCGGTGAGGAAACGGCAGCTATCGCGAGTGTAATGGGCGGTTTTCCTTTCCCGTCGCTGAAACCACCGTTTCCTGCCGAGAAGGGCGTGTATGATGCGCCGACCCTGGTCAATAATGTGGAGACCTTGGCCCATGTACCTCACATCCTGCGCTACGGGCCGAGCTGGTATCAAGCGCTAGGCATCGGCGCAGCGGCCGGAACCAAGCTCTATTCCCTTTCTGGCGACGTAATGCGGCCCGGCCTATATGAATTGCCGATGGGCACTTCGCTGCACGACCTAATTTTTGACCATGGTGGCGGCATGCTCGCAGGCCATGCCTTCAAAGCGGTCTTCACCGGCGGACCGTCCAACACACTGCTGACGGCCAGAGATTTGGACATTGCGCTGGATTTCGAAAGCGTGCGCGCCCGGGGCTCGCGCTTGGGAACGGGGGCGATGATCGTCGTAAGCGAAGGCACCAGCATCCTGCGAAAGACGGCCGAATATGTCGCCTTTTTCGCTAATAATTCCTGTGGGCAGTGCTCATCCTGCAAGATCGGTACGCACCAGATTTCACGCATCCTCGAACGCATCGATAGTGGGGCTGGACGGGCGACCGATTTGCAGGTCCTCGAGAATCTTACTCACCTGTTGCCCGGCTCCGGCCGCTGCGGGCTGGTCGACGGCGCAGCGACGGTCCTAGCAAGTTCCCTTGCCTCCTTCAGGGAAGAGTACGATCGTGCAATAGGCCGTTGAGTTATATGCCAGTGACCTCCTCCCGTGAAGTGGACAAGTTCAAACGAGAGAAACCGGCTGGTGATTGGAAATAGCAACTTGCCGTGCGAACAGCGCTGGTGCGGTATCGGCCAGCGCCGAGTGGGGGCGGAAATAATTATAATCCTGCCTCCAGTTCTCGAGCTTTTGGCGGGCGTCATCCACCGACATGAACCAGCTTGTATTCAGGCATTCGTCGCGCAGACTGCCGTTAAATGACTCGATGAAAGCATTGTCGGTGGGCTTGCCTGGGCGCGAGTAATCCAGCGTCACGCCGTTATCGTAGGCCCATCGGTCCAATGCAAGCGAAACAAACTCAGGCCCGTTATCGGCTTGAATTCGCCTGGGCAAACTGCCGCGCTCGAGCGCTATTCGAACCAATGTGCACACAACATCTGCCCCGGTCAATGACTGCCCGGCTTCAATGGCCAGGCACTCGCGTGTGAAGTTGTCCACGATGGTCAGGGCTCGAAACTTTACCCCGTTAAAGAGTGATCCGAGACGAAATCCATACTCCAGCTCTGATTGGCCATGCTCAGCGTGGGGCGCTCCAGACGGTGTGCGGCGGCTTTACGACGATGCGGGCGTTTGCTACGCAAATTCAAGCCTTCTTCCTTGTATAGGCGGTAGACGCGCTTATGGTTAACCACCCAGCCATCGCGGCGTATCAACACGTAGATGCGCCAAAAGCCAAATCGCACTCGGGTACTGGCGATCTCATGCATTCTCACCTTCAGCGGCACGTCAAGCACCTTGGGTTTGAGCTTCTGATACCAACCCGCCCGGCTTTGCTGACAGACCTGGCATGCCCGATTCACGCTCACGCGGTAGCGATCTATGAGATGGCCGACGAGCTGCTTGCGCTGCGCCGGCCTCAGAGCTTTTTTTTCAGAACGTCCTGCAACATCACATTTGCATTTAGTACGTTGTCCATGGTAATAGATCGGGACCACCCGCGCATTTCTGCAAGCCGTTGCAGCACCTGCGTCACGCGTAGTCCTGGCAATGAGGTATCCCTTGAAGTGAGGGAAGTCCACAGATCAGGCGTTGAGTATTGCTGATAAGGCAAACGTTACTAAACAGACGTAAAGCAGCAACGTCAGGCTGTATCGCAAAGTGCCTCGCATGATGTCGGCCTCCTTGCCAACCATGCCCACTGCTGCGGCAACGATGGCGATCGATTGCGGCGATACTAG
>CAMDNZ010000095.1 GCA_945903445.1 Bordetella parapertussis | reverse complement strand
CCGCTGCTGCTGGCTTGCGTGGTGCTGCTGGTCATCGAGGGACGACGGCTGGCGCGCGCCCGCGAAGCCTTGCGCATGGCCTCAGGTCTGGCTGCGCCAGTCTTGGCCGTACTGGTGTTTTTGTCCGGCGTGGTCTTGCTGTTTTCGGGAGCCACGCCCGAGATCGACAGCCGACTGCACGCCATCGGTATTTTGCTGCCTCATCGCCTGATCGACGCCTCGCACCTGGGGGCCAGCCTGGTCGGTGTGCTGTGCCTGCTTCTGGCGCAAGGCTTGCATCGCCGCTTGTCGGCCGCCTGGGTATTGACGCTGGTCTTGCTGCTGGTGGGTATCGCCCTGTCTTTGTTCAAAGGATTCGATTGGGAAGAAGCCAGCATCCTGGCGGTCACCGCCGCCTTGCTCGCGACATTCCGACGGGCGTTCTACAGACGCAGCCGCCTGCTGGACGTGCCGTTCTCGCCGCATTACGCCGCAGCCGCCGTGTGCGTGCTGGCCGCCTCGGTATGGCTGCTGCTCTTCACCTACCAGGACGTTCCTTACGAGCGTCAGCTTTGGTGGCAGTTCGCGCTCAGCGCCGAGGCGCCGCGCAGTTTGCGAGCCCTGCTGATCAGTACGCTGTTGCTGGCGGGTTTCGGGCTGGCATGGTTGCTGCGCGCCGCCCCCCCGGTGCTGCTCAAACCGAGCCGCGACGAGCTCACTCGCGCGCATGACATCGTGCGCGCCTCCAACCAGCCCGATGGCGGCCTGGTCATGAGCGGCGATAAAGCATTGCTGTTTCACGAGTCGGGCGAATCCTTCTTGATGTACGCCCGTCGTGGCCGCAGCATGGTCGCGCTGTTCGACCCCATCGGCCCGATGCGTCAACGGGCCGAGCTCATCTGGCAATTTCGCGATTTGTGCGACCTGCATCACGTCCGCCCCGTGTTCTACCAAGTTCGCGCTGACAACCTGCCTTTCTACATGGACATCGGACTGACCGCGCTCAAACTCGGCGAAGAAGCCCGCGTCGACTTGAGCGCGTTCGACCTGGAACACAAGGACAAGCGCGACTTGCGCTATACCTTGAACCGGGGCCAGCGCGACGGCCTGAGCATCACGTATTACTCGCCGGGCGAGGCGTCGCTGGCCGATCTCAAAACCATCTCCGACGGCTGGATGCGTAGCAAGAACGTTCGCGAGAAAGGGTTCTCGCTAGGCCGTTTCGATCCTGACTACCTAAACGCGTTCCGTATCGCCGTCGTTCACTACAACGAGCGCGCAGTAGCCTTCGTTAACTTGCTCGAAACCGATCGCAAAGGCGTGGCGTCCATCGATCTCATGCGAGTGGTAAAAGACGCGCCCAAGCTGACGATGGAGTTTTTGATGTTGGGTTTGATCCTGCATTTCAAAGCGGCTGGCCATACGCACTTCAGCCTGGGGATGGTGCCGCTTTCCGGTCTTCATCCCCGGCGCGGCGCACCGCTCACCCAGCGACTGGGCGCAGTGTTGTTTCGACGCGGCGAGCAGTTCTACAATTTTCAAGGACTGCAGCGTTTCAAGGACAAATTCCATCCTGAATGGGAGCCGCGTTATCTGGCCGTGCCGGCGGGTATCGATCCACTCGTGGCGCTGGCCGACACTGCCGCGCTCATCGCCGGTGGCCTCACCGGTCTCGTCAAACGCTAAACATCGAAGGTGTCCATGTTTCGTCGCCCCGCCATCCGCCGCCTGATCCTTGTAGCCGTCGTCGTCGCGATTGCCGTTGCGGCATGGCTGTGGATCGCCCGACCATTCGACGGACCGCGGGTTCAGGCCATCGAACTCGACGACGGCACGCCCGTCACCCTGGTCACCCCGGCGAACGAGACAATGGCGCGGGTCCTGGTCATCACGCCCCACGACATGCGCTTGAGTCACGATGAACTGATTGGCTTCGCACGCCGCAAAGCACGCGTGATTCAACTCGAACTGCCGGAAGGACGCGACTGCATGGCAGCGGCCCGCTTGGTCGACCATGCCATCGACGCGCTCAAAGGCGCGCCCGATCTGGTGGCGGGCGTGGAAGAGGGCGGTGAAATGGCCTATCGCTGGTTGGCCCGCCAGACCGATCCCAAAGCCCATGCGCTGGCCGTCGAATTGGACATCACCCACCCGGCCTGCGATATTCCGCTGCCCGAGCAGGCCACCCATGGCCGCTTGAGCTTGCGCTGGAACGACAGCCCCGAAGACAGCACGGCGCTGTTCGTACGCAACCAGCCCAATACCGACACCACCATTGCCGATTACACCGCTCGTCCGCCTGCAATGCTGGTGGCCGGCGTTCACGCCGCTTTGGCCGGCAATGCCCCGCAAGTGCCAGTCGTCGAGGTGCATGCCGACACGCCCGAACAACGCGATACCGTCACGCTGTTTTATTCGGGCGATGGCGGCTGGCGTGATTTGGACAAAGTGATCGCCGGACACATGACGGAAAATGGTTACCCCGTAGTGGGCGTGGACGTGCTGCGCTATTTTTGGGATCACAAATCACCTGAAACTCTGGCCGCCGACCTGTCGCGCCTCATGCAAACCTACCGCGAAAAATGGGGTGCTCGGCGCTTCGTGCTGGCCGGGTACTCTTTCGGTGCCGACGTGCTGCCTGCCACCTACAACCGCTTGCCACAGGCCGACCGCAATCAGGTCGATGCCATGCTGCTGTTGGCGCTGGCACGCAGCGGCAACTTCGAGATTCAAGTGTCCGGCTGGTTAGGACACACCGGCACCGAGGCGCAAGTCATTCCAGAGCTGCGGCGAGTGCCCGCCGAGAAGATTTTCTGCGTCTACGGTGACGAAGAGATCAAAGAAAGTGGCTGCACCGCAGCCGATGCGCCGGGCGAAAAACTGATGCTCAAAGGTGGCCATCATTTCGATGGCGACTACACCGCCCTGGCCAAGCGCTTGATGCAAGCGATCGACCAGCGCCAACGCTGACGCTTGGCCATCCGCGGATGGCGATCCATGTCTGGGCCATCGACATCAGGTCATCCGCGATAGGCTATCCGCATCAGGCCGGCCGCATCAGGCCATCCACAATCAGCTCGTCTGCGTCGGGTCGTCGGCGTCGAGCCCGTATCG
This sequence comes from Bordetella parapertussis, assembly GCA_945903445.1. Taxonomy (GTDB): domain Bacteria; phylum Pseudomonadota; class Gammaproteobacteria; order Burkholderiales; family Burkholderiaceae_B; genus Schauerella. The sequence goes on along the minus strand of CAMDNZ010000095.1, from coordinate 61 downwards.
TTTTGCTCATCTGCCCGCCTCGCGTCGAGCGCGCGATCATGTCCCGTTTTCGGCGCAAAGA
>CAMDNZ010000094.1 GCA_945903445.1 Bordetella parapertussis | reverse complement strand
ATTCGACCAATGCACGGCGTCCCAATCCAAGATGGCTGGGTGCCGGCACCCATACCACGGGAAGCGCACTCGAAGACGCATTCGAAGATGCGTTTGACGCCCCGGTCAATCGTATCCACGCTTGCTCGAACCCGCGCCGACGCAATGCGGCACGATGATCGTTACCCGTTGCGATCGCGACCTGACGTCTGCCGCAATCGTACAAATGCAGGGCGATGGCAGCGCCCACCGCCTCATGCGAAAAGCCCACCAGCATATCCAGCGGATCGCCGCTCAGATCCCAGGTTTCGACCACCGGAATGCCCGCACGCGCCAACCTGGTTCGTGCCGCAGCCGTGTGCACCAAGCCCGTTACGACCACACCATCCGGGCGACGGCCGATCATGGCATTGACCAGCGGCTCTTCACGCCCATGGTCATACCCGGTCTGACCCAGCATCAATTGATAGCCTGCCTGCGCCAGCGTTGTCGTCAACGCAGCCACGGTCGGCAGAAACTGCGCAACTGAAATCTCCGGCACCAGGCCGGCCACCACGAAGCTGCGACGCGACTTCAATCCGCCTGCCAGCAGATTGGGGATATAGCCGGTGGCATCAACGGCCTCCTGCACCCGCGCGCGTGTTTTCTCGGACACCACCTGGGGGGTGCGCAGCGCACGGGAAGCGGTGATCAGCGAGACGTCCGCCAGGCGGGCGACATCGTGCAGGGTCGCCGCGCGGGCGGGATGGTCGGGTGTCGATGGCATAGGCCGACAGCTTAAACGAGAGCATGCGGATTCGTCCGCAGCATGTGTCCACTGAGTGACAACAATGGCGCTTGACGGCAATAAATGACAACGTTAACATTAATTCACTTTGCTGCGATCTGAAGACTTTCGGCAAAGACTAATAATCAAAAACCATAAGTGCCACGATGATGGCAGCACAGGCGTGACACGCCAACACAGACCAGCTGTGGCAACGTTGTCATCGGGTGGCAGGAGACAAACATGACTGACCGCAAGCCCAATGTACCCCGTGTGTCCCGTCGTGCCGCGTTGGCCTCGCTGGCCGCCCTGGCCGCTGCGCCGCTGGCGTCCTTGCCGTTTGGCACGGGCTTCGCCGCCCCGACGCCCGACCTGTCGGGTAAGCCGATACGCCTGATCGTGCCGTTCACGGCCGGTGGATCGTCCGACATTATTGCCCGCGCGATCGCGCAGGTGCTGTCGGAGGATTTGGGCGCGACTGTCGTGGTGGAAAACCGCGTTGGCGCCAATGGCAACATCGGTGCGGCTTTTGTTGCCAATGCCGAACCCGACGGCCATACCCTGCTGCTGTGCGATGTCCGTGCGCTGGCCATCAGCCCGGCCTTATACAAGCTGCCCTTCGACCCCTCCACGGCCTTGACGGGTGTCGCCATGTTGGCTTATTCGCCTCATCTTCTGGTGGTGAATCCCAGCATCCCCGCCAACACCTTGCCCGAACTGCTCGAACTGGCCAAACAAAAACAGATGTTCTTTGCCGTGACGGCCTTGGGCAGCGCGCCCCATTTGGCCGGCATCGAACTTCAGGAGAAGACAAAAGCGGCCTGGCAGTACGTGCCCTACAAGGGGGGCTCGCAGGCCGTCAACGACACCGTGGCTGGCCAGACCAATATTCTGATGAATGGCATGTTGGCCACCCTGCCCTTCGTTCAATCGAAACAGCTGAAGATTCTGGCGGTCTCCAAACCGACTCGCGTCGATTTGCTGCCCGACGTACCCACCATCGCCGAAACGGTGCCAGGATTCGAATCCGGCACATGGCAGGGGGTGATGGCACCGGCCGGTGTGCCGCCCGCCGTGCTCGAACGTCTCTCGGCTGCGCTGATCAAGGCAATCCAGGCACCGTCTGTCAAAGAGCGTCTGACAGCTCAAGGTGCAGAGGTATCGACCATGCCGACCCGGGAGATCGGCGCGTTCTATGCCAAGGAACGCAAACACTGGGCAGATGTGGTGGCCCGCGCCAACATCAAGATCGAATAATCCACAGGAGATCGTTTCATGTCCATGCCGCTCGCATCCGAGGACCGCATCGCCGGTGTTCGCCTCACGTCTTGCTACCTGCCACTGGCCACGCCGATCAGCGATGCCAAGGTGCTGACGGGTCGCCAGAAGCCCATGACCGAAATTGCCATTCTGTTCGCGCAAGTGCTGACGCAGGGCGGTCACCGCGGCCTGGGATTCACTTACTCGAAGCGAGCCGGCGGGCCCGGCCAGTTCGCCCACGCCCGCGAAATCGCACCGGCATTGATCGACGAGAATCCCAGCGACATAGCAAAGTTGTGGGACAAACTGTGCTGGGCGGGGGCATCGGTGGGACGCAGCGGCCTGTCGACTCAGGCGTTGGGTGCGTTCGACGTGGCCTTGTGGGATTTGAAGGCGAAACGGGCCGGATTATCGCTGGCGAAGCTATTGGGGGCGCACCGGGATTCCGTGCAGTGCTACAACACATCGGGCGGCTTTCTGCACACCCCGTTAGATCAGTTATTGGTCAACGCTGCCGCATCGCGCGAGCGCGGCATCGGCGGTATCAAGCTCAAGGTGGGGCAACCCGACCGAGCCTTGGACATCAAACGGGTGGCCGCAGTACGCGAGCATCTGGGCGACAGCGTGCCCTTGATGGTGGACGCCAATCAGCAATGGGATCGCCCGACGGCACAGCGCATGTGCCGAACCTTCGAACCCTTCGATCTGGTGTGGATCGAAGAGCCACTGGACGCTTACGACCATGAGGGCCACGCAGCACTGGCCGCCGCCTTCGACACGCCAATCGCCACGGGCGAGATGCTGACCAGTGCCGCCGAGCATGGCGACCTGATTCGTCATCGTGCCGCCGACTATCTCATGCCGGATGCGCCACGAGTGGGCGGCATCACGCCTTATTTAAAGATTGCCGGTTTGGCCGAACATGCCGGCTTGATGATCGCGCCCCACTTCGCGATGGAGCTGCATGTGCATCTGGCTGCGACCTACCCGCGCGAACCGTGGGTCGAGCACTTCGAATGGCTGGAACCGCTGTTCAACGAGCGTATCGACATCGCTGACGGCCGGATGATCGTACCCACCCGGCCGGGCCTGGGTTTGAGCCTGAGCGACAACGTGGCGGGATGGACACGGGAAGCTGTGGATATCGGTCACTATTTGCCGGGATAGCCCTGCTCTCCACGAGGCTAGGCGTCAAAACGGCGCGTTTTCGACACACTTTTATACGTTGAGTGCATCGGAAGAGTATGCTTGTGCCTTTTTTACTATGACGTGTATTAGTCAAAACTTAATCTGACATTTTCGTTAACCTAGGGCAAGAGCCCTGAAAGGAAAAGTCAGAGATGAACATGGCCCAGAATCATAAGGTAATCCGAAACAAGATAGGGCTGCTGAAGCTAGCCGAGCAGCTGGACAA
>CAMDNZ010000093.1 GCA_945903445.1 Bordetella parapertussis | reverse complement strand
GTTGCGTCGCAACATCGGCCGCAACGATTTTTATGCGGTCTTTATGCGTCGCTCACTATAAAGACGCTATCTCATTGTTTGGAACCGCTCCATGACTGCGCTCGCCGCACATTCGTCTTCTGTCACTTCGCCGCGTCACGGGCTGGCCGCTTTGTCCTTGGGGGCTCTGGGCGTCGTTTACGGGGACATTGGCACCAGCCCCCTGTATGCCATAAAAGAAGTGTTTTCGCCCGCGCATGGCGTGCCTGTGGATGCGCCTCACATCATCGGTGCGGTGTCGGTGATCTTTTGGGCGCTGATGCTGGTGGTCACCCTGAAGTATGTGATTTTGATTCTGCGCGCCGACAACCGGGGCGAAGGCGGCATCATGGCATTGACCGCGCTGGCGGCCAAAACGGCAGGCTCGAACGCACGCCGCCGCCATATTCTGTTGCTGCTGGGTGTATTCGGTGCAGCGTTGTTCTACGGCGATAGCGTCATCACCCCGGCCGTCTCGGTCCTTGGCGCCATGGAAGGCGTGACCTTGATCGCGCCCGAACTCGATAGTTTGATTTTGCCGGTGTCGGTCACTATTTTGGTGGCGCTTTTCATGATGCAACGCTACGGTACGGCCGCCGTGGGCAAACTGTTCGGGCCGATTATCGTGTTGTGGTTCGGTACCTTAGCCGTGGCCGGTGGGCTGCAAATCGCTGCGGCACCCGCCATTTTGCAAGCCTTGAATCCCATCAACGGCATTCAGTTTTTGGTTGATCGCGGGCCGATGATGTTTGCCGCGTTCGGCACGATCGTGCTGGTCCTGACGGGCGCCGAGGCGTTGTATGCCGACATGGGCCATTTCGGCAAGACGCCGATCCGTATCGCCTGGACCGGCTTGGTTCTGCCTGCGCTAGCCTTGAACTACATGGGGCAAGGGGCCGTGCTCATGCAAGACCCGCAAGCCCTGACCAATCCGTTCTACCATCTTTTTTCCGAAGACTGGCTGATTCCGGCGGTGATTTTGGCCACCTTGGCCTCGGTAATCGCCTCTCAGGCCGTTATTTCGGGCGCCTATTCGATGACCCGCCAAGCCATGCAACTGGGCTTTCTGCCGCGTTTGCAGGTGCACTACACCTCGGATACCGAGGCGGGCCAGATCTATATGCCACAGGTCAACCGCGTTTTGCTGGTGACGGTGCTGCTGGTGACTATCGGCTTCGGCAGTTCGTCGGCGCTGGCTGCGGCCTATGGCATTGCCGTGACCGGCACGATGCTGATCACCACCATCCTGACCTACTTCGTCGTACGTCATGCCTGGACCTTGCCTAAGTGGGCGGCACTGACGGCGACGGGTTTCTTTTTGACGATCGATGCGGTCTTGCTGATCTCGTGCATGTTGAAATTCTTCGATGGTGGCTGGTTCCCGATTCTGATGGCTGTCGCAATCTTCACGCTGATGGCCACCTGGAGGCGCGGTCGCGCTCTGTTGGTCGATCGCATGTCGCGTGACGATCCGGCTCTGTTGCCGTTCATCGGCGCATTGACCAGCGACCCCGACCTGCCGCGTATTCCGCGTACCGCCGTATATGCCACGTCCAGTCAAGACACCGTGCCTCAAGCCTTGCTGCACAATCTCAAGCACAACCGGGTGCTGCATGAGCAGAACGTGATTCTGACAGTGCGATTCGATGACGTACCCCGGGTACCGCATGACGAGCAGCTCGAACTCGAACCGCTAACGGGGGGCTTCTGGCGCTTACAGGTGCGTTATGGCTTTATGGACAAACCCGATATTCCGGCTGCCCTGGCACGGTGTGAAGCGGGTGGCTTGGTTGTCAACGCTTTCGAAACCAGCTACTTTTTGAGCCGCGAAACAGTGGTGCCCAACGCAGGCAACGGTATGGGCATGGCGCGGTGGCGCGATCAGCTGTTTTCCACGATGTCGCGTAATGCCGGCAACGTGGTCGAGTTTTTCCAACTGCCCGACAACGCCGTCATCGAGTTAGGCACCCGAGTTCAAATCTAAAGGGTTTGTCGAACAGACGGCTTGGACGATTCAGTTCAAATCGGCGAGTCGGTAGCCCACGCCGATCTCGGTCATGACGTAGCGAGGTTGGGTGGGATCGGGCTCGAGTTTGGCGCGCAAGCTGGCGACGAACACCCGTAAATAGTGCGTGTGTTCGACGAATGCCGCGCCCCAGACTTCGCTCAAAATCTGGCGGTGCGTAGCGATGCGGCCTGGCTGCCGCGCCAGACACGCGAGAATATTGAACTCGGTGGCGGTTAGTTTGACCCACTGACCATCGAGCGATACCCGGCGTGCTGCGAGATCGATTTCCAGCGCGCCTGTTTTGATGGTGGGTATAGTGGGCGCTGCCGACTCGATCGGACGCAGCCGTAGTGCCACGCGAATGCGGGCCAGCAATTCGCCTACGCCGAAGGGTTTGACCAGATAGTCCTGGGCACCGGCATCCAGTAGCGAAATTTTTTCGTGCTCGTCGTTACGTGCCGAAATCACGACCACCGGCAACGCCGACAGGCCGGGCCATCGTGCGAACAGCTCGCTGCCATGACCATCGGGCAGATTCAAATCCAGCAAAATCAGCTGCGGTAGCGCGTGTGCCTGGGCCGAAGCATTCAATTGAGCCTGGGCCGAGGCCAGGCTGCGTGCGTGAAGGGTGCCGAAGCGCTCGGCGTGCAACACGGTCAGCAGCATGTCGCGCAGGCCCTCGTCGTCCTCCACGAGCAGAATCAGCGGAACATCGGCAGTCATAGGGGGGGCGCCAGGGGTTGTTCGGGAATGGGTAAGGCCAATCGAAATAGATTCCCGCCTCCACCCCTGGCCTGAACCGAAAGTTCTCCGCGATGCGCCAGCATGATGGCGCGTGCGATAGCCAGGCCCAGACCCGTTCCTCGGATGCCGACATGGGCGGGCAGACGGTGAAAGGTATCGCACACTGCGACGCGATCTTGCGCCGAAAGCGTCGCACCCCGATCGGTCACGTCGACCCACACACGATCATGGCATCGAGTGGCCTGCACGCCGATTTCTCCAGGGGAATACTTCAGCGCGTTATCTAGAAGATTCGATAACGCCTGAGTGATCATGACGCCGTCGACATACAGCAAAGGCAGGTCTGACGCGCATTGCAGGGTGATATGCAGCCCCTCGGGCCGTTGACGAAAGCGTTGTACTGCACCAGTTAACAGATCCTGCACCGACTCCCAATCGGCACGGATGTCGGCGTGACCGTCGCTCAGACGCAGCCACTGCAAAGTGTTGTCGGTCACGTTGGTTAAATAGCGCGCTTCCTCTTCTATGTGTTCGGCCAAGCGCCTGGCGTCATCGGGGGCCAGGCGATCACGCTGATGGACCAATGACGATGCCGCCCCCAGGATGGCGGCCAGCGGCGTGCGCAGGTCGTGCGATACCGAAGCGAGCAAGGTCGTGCGCAGCGCGTGAATGTCTGCGCTGGCCCGTGCCCGAGCTGCGTCGGCGGCATGCTGCGCACGCACCAGCGCGGCAGTCAGGATGTCGGCAATGGTAGTCAGCGCGGCGATGTCGTCGGTGGCGGCGGCATGACGACGTGCGAC
>CAMDNZ010000092.1 GCA_945903445.1 Bordetella parapertussis | reverse complement strand
CCAGAAAGAAAACCCTCCAGCCCCTGGCCAAACAAGTCACTCAGGCCATGCAGGATCTGGCCATGGCGGGCGGTCAATTCGATATCGCGCTCACGCCAGCCGCTGCAAGCGCTCATGGCACCGAACACATCGAGTTTCTGGTGGCAGGTCACGCCGGCGTGCCGCCCCGCCCTTTGGGAAAAGTGGCCTCGGGCGGCGAACTGTCGCGGATCTCGCTAGCGCTGTCGGTGATCGCCAGTCAAGCGGCGCGGGTGCCCACGCTCATTTTCGACGAGGTCGACAGCGGTGTGGGCGGTGCAGTGGCCGAAGTCGTGGGCCGACTGCTGCGCGAACTGGGGCAGCGTCACCAAGTGCTATGCGTGACGCACTTGCCCCAGGTAGCCGCCTGCGGCAGCCGACACTTCCGAGTGGTCAAACAGGAATCGAAGGGGCAAACGCGCTCTAGCGTGACATCCCTGGATGCGAAAGCTCGCGTCGAGGAAATCGCGCGGATGCTAGGCGGCATCAACATCACGCCCACGACCCGCGATCACGCCCGCGAAATGCTGAACGCCTAACAGCCTGAAGGCAGGCTATCGTGAGCGCATGGCACGCTGAACGCGCCGCACCCATGCATTGGCGAATGCTGACCCAAGCGGCCTTCGCTGCCGGTTCAACGCGCAGCGGCAACGCACTTGCGGCATGTGCCATAAAGCACCATGGCATGGCTTTCGAGCACGAAGCCCTCGGCCTTGGCAATTTTCTGGCGAGGGCGTTCGATGTCGGCGTCGTTGAACTCGTGTACGGTTCCGCAATTGGTGCACACCAAATGATCGTGACTGTCGCCGTCATTCAACTCGAACACGGCCTTGCCCGTATCGAACTGGCTGCGCGACAACATGCCGGCCTGCTCGAACTGAGTCAGCACACGGTAGACCGTCGCCAGCCCGATTTCGACCTGCTGATTGATCAGCGTGCGATAAACGTCTTCGGCGCTGAGATGACGATGTTCGGATTTATGGAAGATTTCGAGAATCTTCAAGCGAGGGAACGTCGCCTTCAGGCCGATATTCTTGAGTTCGCTCTGGTCGGGAAAGGTGGGCATGGTCAATCTCTTAATTCAAGGGCGTTATGATACTGGTTTACTTGTCTCGACTGTGAGGGCCGCTGTGTCCAACCGTTTTGTTCCTTTCGCGCCACAACGCGTGGTTCGCACTGCTGCGGCAGCTTTGCTCATCGGCGCCGCCCTCGCTGGCTGCGGGTCGTCGAACGGCTGGGGCTTCCCCTACCGGGCCAACGTACAACAAGGCAACTGGATCACGCAGGAGCAGATCGCCTTGCTGCAACCGGGCATGACCCGCGAGCAGGTGCGTTTCGCCTTGGGCAGCCCGACGCTCACCAGCGTGCTGCACGCCGACCGTTGGGACTACCCCTATTTCTTCAAACCCGGCTACGGCAAACCCAGCGAGCGCAAGTTCACGGTGTACTTCCAGAACGATGTCGTTGCCCGCTGGGAAGGCGACGCGCAACCTGAATTGCAACCCTTCCAAGTGGTCGAGCAGGACGCCACCAAATCGGCCGAGCGTCAGCGCCGGGTCGAACAAGAAGCGGGCCGCGAGCGCGATGGCGCCCTGCCGCAGGGTCAATTCACGCCTCGCATCCGCGTCGGCACCGAGCGCGCACCGGTCGATCCGGGCAACGCGCCGCCTTCGTCCACGCCTGCTGCGACACCGGCGCCGACCCCCTCCAACTAATTTCATATCAGGATTTCCATCATGCGCATCGCCATCGCCGGCGCCAGCGGCCGCATGGGCCGCATGCTGATCGAGACGGTCAGCCGCGACCCTGAACTGACCCTGGCCGTTGCGCTGGATCACTCCGGCAATCCGACCGTGGGGCAGGATGCCACGGCGTTTCTGGGTAAACCTGGCGGCGTGCTCATCACCGACGATCTGAACGCGCTGGCCGATGCCGACTGCCTGATCGACTTCACCCGCCCCGAGGGCACGCTCGCCCATCTGGACGCATGCGTGCGGCATGGCACCCGTATCGTCATCGGCACGACCGGCTTTGACGACGCAGGCCGTGCGGCCATCGCCGAAGCCGGAGGCAAAATCGGCGTCGTGTTCGCACCCAATATGAGCGTGGGCGTCAATGCCACGATCAAAGTGCTGGAGTTGGCAGCACGCATCCTGAACAGCGGCTTCGACGTGGAAGTGTTCGAGGCCCATCACAACAAGAAAGTGGATGCACCATCGGGCACGGCCTTGGCCATGGGCGAAGCGGTCGCCCGGGCCTGGGATGTCGCACTGCCGGATGTCGCGACGTGGACGCGCCATGGCGATACCGGCCCGCGCGAGACAGGCACTATCGGATTCTCGGTGGTGCGCGGTGGCGATATCGTCGGTGACCACACGGTGTACTTCTGCGGCCCGGGCGAGCGCCTGGAAATCACCCATCGCTCCGGCAGCCGTCAAACCTATGCCGAAGGCAGCGTGCGCGCCGCCAAGTTCCTGGCCGACAAAGACCACGGACAGTTCGATATGCAAGCGGTGCTGGGGCTGTAACAGGAGCGACCGCAAGGACGAAGGCGTGCGCGGCCCTTGCCTTAGCGTTTGACGATCGGCTCGATCTCTAAGTGCACGCCAAACCGCGTCTGCACATCCGTGCGAACGGCTTCGGCAAGCGCCAGGATATCGACCGATGTCGCGCCGCCCGTGTTCGTGAGCACCAACGCCTGACGATCATGCACGGCGGCCCGGCCCCGGGCCCGGCCCTTCCAGCCGCACTGATCGATCAACCATCCTGCGGCCAGTTTGAAGCGCCCATCCGGCAAGGCATAACTGACTAGTGACGAAAAGCGCAGAAGCAAGTCTGCGTGGGCACTGGCGTCTACGATTGGATTCTTGAAGAAGCTGCCTGCGTTGCCGACAATCGCGGGATCAGGCAGCTTTGCGCGCCGAACCTCGCAGACGGCATTGAACACGTCGGTGGCCGTGATCCGGCCTGGGTCTGCAAGCGAAGGATGGCGTTGCAGGTCGGGGTAGGACAGCCGTGCCTGCCACGCACATGGCAAGCGGAATTGAACGGCAGTAATGACCCAGCGACCGGGTTCCTGCTTGAATCGGCTGTCTCTATAGGCAAACGCGCAAGCATCGGGCGTAAGCAGCACCATTTCCGCAGCATGCGCATCCCAGGCTCGGATGGCATGAAGTCGCTCGGCCACTTCCAAACCATAGGCACCGATGTTCTGAACCGGCGACGCGCCGACATTACCGGGGATCAGGGCCAGATTTTCCAGCCCACGCCACCCCTGCGCCAGCGTATGGCTCACAAACCCATGCCAGGACTCACCGGCTGCGGCTTCCACGATGTCGGCCTGCCCCAGGGGATCGTCCTCAGGCGTTCGGCCCAACCAGGTGACGCCGCCCAGATCGACGTGCGCCACCAAATCGGCGATTTTTTCACCCAGCACCAGATTGCTGCCTCCACCCAAGGCAAACCACCCTGGATACCGTCGAGTCAGCGCGCTGAGTGCGGGTAACTGACGCACGTCGGTAATGGCAACGAAGGACTCGGCCAGAGACTGCAAACCCAGTGTGTTGCGAGAGGAGAGATCCTGCCGATGCGGGAGCAAATCGAAGATAGTTGTCAAAATGACGAAGGGAGGTATTGACAGGGCCAGTCCTCAGTATGCTATAGTCTCTTTCTTCGCTCAAGCAGCATATTTTTACTCAATGCTTAGTGCGAATGTTTTAAAGCGACTGCGGGAATAGCTCAGCTGGTAGAGCGCAACCTTGCCAAGGTTGAGGTCGCGAGTTCGAGCCTCGTTTCCCGCTCCAAGAATTTTGTCTGTGGACATCCCGACGTCCATAGATGATAAAAAAAAGGCCGAAACCTTTGTTTTTCGGCCTTTTTTTCGTCTAGCGAAGTCTACCGACGTGGGCCTACAGTCACGCGGGGCCACCCCTACACGCTTGGCGATTTAAATGGTTTGTTTTTGGCTGTCTCGGCGCAAGACCGATATAAATTGTCCTAGCCACGATTTAATCTGACAGTACAACTCTATTAAGCGCCTAAAGAAGGAGACGGTGTCGGCATTGTCC
>CAMDNZ010000091.1 GCA_945903445.1 Bordetella parapertussis | reverse complement strand
TTAGGCCTAGTCTTTGGACGGTGCGGCGCGTTGCCTATGATGCTGGCACACCGTACCGCCTGGGTTTAGGCGCACGACTAGGTGATGGCCAGCAGGTAATGAGTTGGATTCACCTGGATGATGTGCTGCGGTTGATAGATCGCACCATCGACGAGCCCACGATGCAAGGCGTCTACAACGCAGTAGCGCCTAACCCCATCAAGCAGGCGAATTTTGCCGTTACGGCGGGCAAGGTGCTCAACCGTCCCGTTTTTCTGCGTGTGCCTGCGGCCCCACTGCGTGGGTTGACTGGCGAAATGGGCCAGCTCTTTCTGGATGGGCAGCGTGTCGTGCCCGCTCGGCTCGAGGCGGAGGGTTACGTTTTCTCGTACCCCACGCTTGCCAGCGCATTGGGTGAAGTGATCGAGTCTGCCGCAAAGCGTAGGTAACCCGAACAAATTTCGGACCCTAGCCATTTTAAAAATTGGTCATGGTGCGTCCCTGAAGTTCGGCGGTTCGCTTAAGCATCGCATGCAGATCCATTCATGGCACGAAGCATTGGGCGGCTTGCCGCCAGTGCAGTTCATGCCTCGGCTAACCCTTGCTCCGAATCTTTATTTGCCCACGTCTACTTGACGAGGGCTTACGGAACAAGACGCCCCCCTGACGCGCAGGCCGATGGGTGCGGCAGGGGGCCGCTGGATTTTGAGAATCAACGCCGAGAAGGACGCTGTATGGACGTTGTGACGAAAACAAAGCCCCCTCGCCGTGGCCTGCTTGCGGCCACCGTGGTCTTGGCGCTTGCGCTGCTGGCCATAACGGCCGCCGCGCAACAGGAGTTCTCGGCCGAGATGATCGGCCGCATCGCGGTGCAGTCGGAAGACGACCGGCCGGTGCCGCAGCAACTCGACCTAAAGTGGTGGTGGCCGTGTTCTAGCAGGCCTGCGTGGCGAACACGGGCCGCTCTTCGACGGCCGCGTGATCCTTGGCCGTGTCGGAAAGCTAGCACGCCACCGGCGCCAGCCACGACCTTGGCCTCGGCGTCGTCACCACTTTGTCGAACGCGCAGGGCAAGCAGGTGCTGCGCCTGTCATGCTCTCCAAGGCGCCGAATTACGCGCCCGATGACGTGCCGTCGGCGCGATAGCGAACTCGGCAGCGTAGCCCCGATTTTCCCGCTCAGGCGTACGTAAGTTCGCGGGCCTTGCCCCAGAACACGCGGTAGGCGAACACGGTGATCGCCGCACCGACCAGGATTACCTTCAGCGAACCCGGGGCGCTCGCGGCCTGCCACAGCGTCAATTTGTCCATCACGACGAACGGATACAGGCTGTAGGCCAGCCCAAAGAAGCCGAGGAATAACACCGCCACCATCAGCACGAACGGTACCCCGCACTGCGGGCCCAGCACGCGTTTCCAGTTCAGCGATGAACGCAGCAGCACCAGCGCCACGACCGTCATCAGAGGGATCGGCAGCAGCGCGATGAAGGCGGGCATGCTGAACCAGCGGTCGCGCACCGTCGGGCTGACCAACGGGGTGGCAAGCGAGATCAGACTCATGCCGATCACTACCGGCGGCCATGCGATCTTAGCCCACTTGACCGCGTGAGCCTGCAGCTCGCCGAAGCTCATGAGTTGCTCCCGTTGGAAGTGGACAAGTGGGCGGTTTGCAGGCCGGGCGGGGTGCGAGCACGGCCTTCGGCTTCCTGGCGCAGCACCTCTTCGGGCTTCTCGGCCATGTACTTCAGCACCGTGACGTACGCGACGATCAGTGCCAGGTAGAGCGCTACGTACAGCGTGAGGGTTAGCGCGATCATCGACGAAGGGTGCGTAGCCACGACAGCGGCGGTGCGCAGCAGGCCGTAGACGATGTAGGGCTGGCGGCCGATTTCGGTCACGTATCAGCCCGCCACGGTGGCGACCCAGCCAGAGAAGGTCATCGCCGTCAGGGCCCAGAGCAGGGGGCGGGGCAGGACAGTGGCGATCCAGCCGCGCCGCCGGCACACCCCCCGGCCGGCCCAGCTGAGCATCAGCATCAGCATGCCCATGCCGACCATGATGCGGAAGCCGAAGAACAGCGGTGCGGCCGGCGGGTGGCCATGCTCACGGAATTCGTTGAGGCCCTTGATCTCGCCGTCGGCGGAGTGCGTCAGAATTAGGCTCGCTCCTCGCGGCACGCCGATCGCCATGTCGTTGCGGCGTTCCTTCTCATTCGGCCAGGCGAACAGCATCAGCGGTGCGCCGCGCTCGCTTTCCCAAACGCCTTCCATTGCGGCGATCTTGGCCGGCTGGTACCTGAGCGTGTTCAGGCCGTGCATGTCGCCGGCTAGGATCTGTAGCGGTATCAGCACCGCGCCGAGCGTGAGCCCCGTGCGTAGCACCCTGACGGTCGAGCTGTTGGCCTTGCCCTTGAGCAACTGCCACGCGCTGATGCCGGCCAGTAGGAAGGCCACCGTCAACCCCGAGGCCAGCAGCTTGTGCGTGAACCGGTAGGGGAACGAGGGGTTGAACACCACCTCCACCCAGCTCGTCACCTGGAACTCGCCATTGACGATCTCGAAGCCGGCGGGCGTGTGCATCCACGAGTTCAGGCTCAGGATCCAGAACGCACTGAGCGTAGTGCCGAAGGCCACAAGGAAGGTGGCGGCCAGGTGCACACGTTCGCTAACCTTACCGGGGCCGAACAGCATGATACCGAGGAAGCTTGCCTCGAGGAAAAATGCTGTTAGCACCTCGTAGCCCAGCAGCGGCCCCGCGATGTTGCCGGCTTTTTCCATGAAGCCGGGCCAGTTGGTACCGAACTGGAAGCTCATCGTGATGCCGCTTACCACGCCCAGCGCGAAGGTCAGGGCGAACACCTTGGTCCAGAAGCGGTAGGCCGTCAGCCACCCGTTGTCATGGGTGGCGAGCCCCCGTGCGCGAAAGAACAGCAGCACCCAGCCAAGCGAAATGCTGATCGCTGGGAACAGGATGTGGAAGGTGATGTTGGCCGCGAATTGCATCCGGGCCAGGACCAGGGCGTCCATGCGGGTTTCCTTGTGGTGTCGCAAAGTCGATCGATTAACCCTTGATGGGTGGTACCTTGCCGCCAGTAATGACTTTCATCTTCCTGGTGAACTACAGCAGACGCTGTACTTTGGAACCCATCTTCATCAACTGGGCAAGGGTCTTCTGGTCCATGCGATGCACGTCTTCGAACCAGTTGGTCATCAGCTCGATCAGGTCGTGCATGCTCTTCATGCGCCCCTGAGCGAAACGGTCTTCGTCGGTGTTGGGCGCCCGGCTGGGCACATAGATCAGCGCATACATCTGCCCGACCGTGCGGTTAATGCCCCAGCGGCTGCTCATTTCTCCGAAGTGGCTGACGAAACTCGAGACCAGGGGCGCGCAGCGTTGTCATGGCGTTGAACAGCAGAGGAGAATCGAAAGCGATCTTGTAATTCTATTTAAAATTTCAGAAGTTACTGAAACTTTAAAACTTAGAGGTTCATTGAACTAATAGTTTTCCGGGCATCCCCTACTGCTGCTTGACATCCTCGCCTTCCCCTAGGAGAGGAGCGAGGATGTCAAAATTCTGGCTTCGATGCGGTTGCGGAACTCCTCCATGTTCAGGCATTCGTCACGCAGTTAACCGCTGAAGGCGAGCGTCCGAACTTTCGGCCGGATCGTATGCGCGCATATCTGGATGCTGTTGGCGTAGCAACTGCAAGCGGCTTTCTCGAGCCCGAGGCGGTCGAGCACCGCGACCTAGCCACGGCGGGTAATCGACCACAAGCCGGCGATGCAGCGACCCCGCTGCTGCCGTCACACCTTCTCGCCGGACACCGAGCATATAGGACAGAAATTCGTGCGTCACGTGAAATCGATCTGCGTTTGCGCGATTTTGCCATCGGGCGAGCTTTGGCTCAATTTCGTGGAACGTATGCAAGACGACGCGCTCGCGAGTTGTGCGGAGAGCACGGTTCAGAATTGTAGGGATTGCCTTGCTGCGCTTGATCTCACCTGCCAGCGCACGAGAAATAATGCTTAACGCCATCCCGGCGCCTGGTTATAAGCGACACCCTCGTGGTCCATAGCATGGATCACCTAGCACGCAACCTCGATGACTTGCTGACTTGCGCCGCATCGTGCAGAACCTAACC
>CAMDNZ010000090.1 GCA_945903445.1 Bordetella parapertussis | reverse complement strand
CATTGTCCAGCTGCTCGGCTAGCTTCAGCAGCCCTATCTTGTTTCGGATTACCTTATGATTCTGGGCCATGTTCATCTCTGACTTTTCCTTTCAGGGCTCTTGCCCTAGGTTAACGAAAATGTCAGATTAAGTTTTGACTAATACATGTATAACGCGTTCGGCCAGAGACTGATTTCGACGATTTTCACTCAATCGAACCAGTACCGGGTGGTGTTGGAAGTCGAACCGCAGTTTCGCCAGGACCCTTCCGCACTGGCACGTATCTACGTGCCCACGGCCAGCGATGGTCAGGTGCCCTTGGCCAGCGTGGCGCGTTTGTCCGAACGGCGAACCACGCTGTCGGTCAACCGGCTGAATCAGTTCCCGATGGTGACGGTGTCGTTCAATCTGGCACCTGGTGCGTCGCTGGCCGATGCGGTGCAGGCGATCGAGCAGGCCGAGGTCGATGCAGGCTTGCCCGCCGCTATCGAACGACGCTTCCAAGGTGCTGCGCAGGCGTTTCAGGCGTCCTTGTCCAGTACGCTCCTGCTGATTCTGGCGGCCATCGTGACCATGTATATCGTGTTAGGTGTGCTGTACGAAAGCTACATTCATCCGATCACCATTCTGTCGACTTTGCCGTCGGCGGCAGTGGGGGCGTTTCTGGCTTTGCTCCTGTCGGGCTCGGATCTAAACATGATCGGCATCATCGGCATCATTTTGCTGATCGGGATCGTCAAGAAGAACGCCATCATGATGATCGACTTCGCGCTGGACGCCGAGCGTAAGCGCGGCATGCCTCCCATCGAAGCGATCCGCGAGGCGGCATTGCTGCGTTTTCGGCCCATTCTGATGACGACCCTGGCCGCGCTGTTCGGCGCAATTCCGCTGATGTTGTCCTCGGGCACGGGGGCCGAATTGCGCCAACCGCTGGGTCTGGTGATGGTCGGTGGGCTGCTGTGCAGCCAACTGCTGACTATCTTCACGACGCCGGTCATCTACTTGATGTTCGACCGTATTTCGCGCCGGGCACGCGCCTGGCGCAGCAAGGCACGCGTACTGGCATGAACCTGTCGGCGCCATTCATCCTGCGGCCCGTGGCCACTGCCCTGATCTGGGTGGGCGTGGTGTTGCTGGGCATCATGGCCTTCTGGCGCCTGCCTATCGCGGCACTGCCCGCCATCGACATTCCGACGATTTCGGTGTCGGCCAGCCTGCCGGGCGCCAGTCCCGAAACCATGGCGTCGAGCGTGGCGACGCCCTTGGAACGCTCCTTGGGCAGCATTGCCGGGGTGACGGAGATGACCTCGCGCAATTCGCAGGGCAGCACCCGCATCATTTTGCAATTCGATCTGTCGCGCGATATCAATAGCGCCGCGCGCGACGTGCAGGCCGCCATCAACGCCGCTCGCAGCCTGCTCCCCACGGGCATGCGCAGCCCGCCCAGCTATCACAAGGTGAATCCGGCCTCGTCGCCGGTGATGATTCTGGCGCTGACCTCACCGTCCTTGACGCAAGGCGAGCTGTATGACCTGGGTTCGACCATCGTGGCGCAGAAGGTCGCACAGATCGAAGGAGTGGGCGAGGTGTCGGTGGGCGGCAGTTCCTTGCCCGCTGTTCGGGTCGAGTTGCTGCCGGGGGCACTGGCCAATCGAGGCATCGCCTTAGACGAAGTGCGTGCCAGCTTGTCGAATGCCAACGCCAATCGGCCCAAGGGCATTTTGGAGAACGACACCTATCACTGGCAGGTCATGGCCAGCGATCAACTGGGGCGCGCCGAGCAGTATCGGCCACTGATCGTGGCGATGCGCGATGGCTCGCCGGTCCGGTTGTCGGATGTCGCGACGGTCACCGACTCCGTCGAAGATCTTTATCAGACGGGCTTTTTGAACACACAGCGGGCGGTCGTGGTCATGGTGCGGCGGCAGGCTAGCGCCAACGTGATCGAGGTGGTCGAGGCCGTGCAGGCCCAACTGCCTGCCATTGCGGCCTTGATGCCCGGGCAGGTCGATCTGTCGGTGGCGCAGGATCGTACGCCCAGTATCCGCGCCACCCTGCATGAAGCCGAGATCACGCTGACATTGGCGGTCGCGCTGGTCGTGCTGGTGGTGTTGCTGTTCCTGCGGCGCTTGCGGGCCACCTTGATTCCGGCGGTGGCCGTGCCGGTGTCGCTGGCCGGCACCTTCATCGTGATGTATGCCTGCGGTTTCACCTTGAACACCATTTCGTTGATGGCGTTGATCGTCGCCACCGGCTTCGTGGTGGACGATGCGGTGGTGGTGTTGGAGAACGTCATCCGTCATATCGAAGCGGGCAAGTCGCCCATGCGGGCAGCGCTCAACGGCGCGCGCGAGGTGGGGTTTACGGTGTTATCCATGAGCCTGTCGCTGATCGCGGTGTTCATCCCGATCCTGCTGATGGGCGGTGTGGTGGGGCGCTTGTTTCGAGAGTTTGCGATCACCTTGTCTGCCGCGGTGTTGGTGTCGCTGGCGGTATCGCTCACCTTGACGCCGATGATGTGCGCAAGGCTGTTGAAGCGCGAACGCCGGGGCCGGACGGTGCGTCCCGAAGTCGCAGCGCTGGCGGCTGCGCGCGCGGTCACGGTGAGCGCGACCGCCGATGTGCCACCAGCGAGTTCAACCGTTTCATCTTCCGCGCCCGTCCCCGCGGCATCTCAGGCTTTGCCTCATGGCGACATCCGGGGTTCGATCGCTAAGCTGCCGCCCGCATCGCCTGCCCGCCGATTACCTTGGTATCGGCGAGTCTCGTGGCGCATCGGTGATGTGTATAGCGGCATATTGTCGGGCTATGCACATTCGCTCAAATGGGCGTTGCGGCACGGTCGTTGGGTGATGCTGATTCTGTTGGGCACGGTGGGCCTGAACGTATATTTGTATTCGGCCGTCCCGAAAGGATTCTTCCCCGATCAGGACACCGGCATGTTGATAGGCGCGTTCCGGGTCGATCAGGGCACCTCGTTTCAAGCCATGGTGCCGCGCCTGGATCAATTTCGCGCCAAAATTCTGGCCGATCCCGCAGTGGCCAGCATCCTGGGTTTTGCGGGGGGGCGCGGCGGCAGCAACAGCAGCTTCGTCATGATCCAACTCAAGCCTTTTGGCGAACGCGACGCGAGCGCCCAGGCGGTGGCCAACCGCTTGCGTACTCAATTGGAAGGCGTGCCGGGTGCTCGGATGTTCCTGGTGCCCGATCAGGATTTGCGAGTGGGTGGCCGCCAAAGCACAGGCAATTACGACTACACCTTGATGGCGGGCGAACTGCCGCTGCTGCGAACGTGGTTGCCACGGGTTCAACAGGCCCTGGCCGGATTGCCCGAACTGGTCGATGTTGATGCCAGTACCGAAGACAAGGGGCGTCAAATCAATCTGGTGATTGACCGTGATGCCGCCACACGGCTCGGCGTCGATATGGCGCTCATTTCGGGCGTGCTCAACAACGCCTATAGCCAACGGCAGGTTTCGGTGATGTATGGCCCCTTGAACCAATACAACGTGGTGATGGGCGTTGCGCCGCAATTCGCGCGCGATGCCGAATCCCTGCGCCAGGTCGAGGTGATTACCGCCGACGGTGCGCGGGTGCCCCTGGCCGCGTTCTCGCGTTTCGAGGTGGGCAACGCCCCTTTGAGCAT
Organism: Bordetella parapertussis; assembly: GCA_945903445.1. GTDB lineage: Bacteria > Pseudomonadota > Gammaproteobacteria > Burkholderiales > Burkholderiaceae_B > Schauerella. The sequence goes on along the minus strand of CAMDNZ010000090.1, from coordinate 554 downwards.
CGAACACCAGGGTTTGTTCGTGGCCGATACCGTGTCGTTCTCGCTGGCGCCTGGAATCAGTTTGAGCCAGGCGCAGACGGCCATCGATCGGGCCGTGGCGCGGGTCGGCTTACCCAGCGATCAGATCCAAGCGGGTTTTCAGGGTACTGCGCGCGCCTCGCAGCAGGCGCTGGCACAGCAACCCATGCTGATCCTGGCGGCTATCGTCACTATGTACATCGTGCTGGGCATCTTGTACGAAAGCTTCGTTCACCCCTTGACCATTCTGTCGACCTTGCCGTCGGCCGGTATCGGTGCGGTGTTGGCTTTGCAGGGGGTGGGTAAGCCCTTCACGCTGATCGCCTTGATCGGTGTGTTTCTGTTGATCGGGATCGTCAAGAAGAACGCCATCATGATGATCGACTTCGCCTTGCGCGCGCAGCGCGAGCGCAATCTGCTGCCCGCAGATGCGATCTACGAAGCCTGCCTGGCCCGGTTCCGGCCCATCATGATGACCACGATGGCTGCCATTGGCGGAGCGGTGCCGCTGGTGCTGGCGTTCGGCGCCGGCGCCG
>CAMDNZ010000089.1 GCA_945903445.1 Bordetella parapertussis | reverse complement strand
AACATGCTACCCCCCCCCCGTGAACACTCAACCTGGCGGCGCCGACTTCATGGCTGCCGCCAGGGCAAGCAAGCATTCGGCCATCCGCGGCAACGAACAAGGAACGCCCACGATCGATGCCTGCTGTCTTTGAACAAGAAAACAATCGTTGCTATACAAAAGCAGGCTGACGGTTTTTTACTTTAAGGCATGCTTGCCGATCTCTCGGTTCGACTCGAACCTAGCTTCTTGGAAAAAAATTCTGGCGCTCAACTTGCTTCTGGCCAGATTGAACAAGGGAACAATGGCGCTGAGTCGTACGAAAAACTCGGTCCTGCTGGCCAAAGCCGTCAAAGGACAAATCGATTCGTCCGAGTTGGAAAGAGAATGGGACGACTTTGCCAATTCGGTCGTCAATCCAGCGACGACACTGAAGGCGGATGGGGAAGTTCAAGACAACGACCCCATCCCCACCTCGAACATCGCCTGATCGATTGACGGCCCGCCCGATCAATTCGGCTGGTGATAACCCGCTTGATGCGCCTGCTCGTCGGCATGGTAAGACGAACGCACCATCGCGCCCACGGCTGCGTGTGAGAATCCCATCTCGTAGGCTTCGCGTTCGTACGTCGCGAACGTGTCCGGATGTACGTAGCGCAAGACCGGCAGATGATGCTCGGACGGTTGCAAATACTGGCCGATCGTGAGCATATCGACGTTGTGTGCCCGCATGTCACGCATGACTTGCAGCACTTCTTCGTCGGTTTCACCCAATCCCACCATAATGCCGGACTTACTGGCCACTTCCGGATGCAGTGCCTTGAAGTCCTTCAGCAGCTTGAGCGAATGGGCATAGTCCGACCCCGGACGCGCCTGCTTGTACAAGCGCGGCGCGGTTTCCAGATTGTGATTCATCACGTCGGGCGGACACGTGGTGAGAATATCCAAAGCGCGATCCAAACGGCCCCGGAAATCGGGCACCAGCACTTCGATACGGGTCGATGGCGACAGCTCGCGCACTCGCTGGATGCATTCGACGAAATGCGCGGCACCGCCATCGCGCAGGTCGTCCCGATCGACCGAGGTGATCACCACGTAGGACAGCTTCAACGCAGCGATCGTGCGCGCCAGATTTTCGGGTTCGGCCGTGTCCAAGGGGTCGGGCCGGCCATGACCCACGTCGCAAAACGGGCAACGGCGGGTGCACTTGTCGCCCATGATCATGAACGTGGCGGTGCCCTTGCCGAAGCACTCGCCAATATTGGGACAGGACGCCTCCTCGCACACCGTATGCAGGTTGTGTTCGCGCAGGATGCGTTTGATGTCGTAGAACCGCGAACCCGGGGTAGCGGCTCGCACTCGAATCCACTCGGGCTTGCGCAGCCGCTCGACCGGCACCACTTTGATCGGAATCAAACGAGTCTTGGCCTCGGCCTTCTGCTTTTGCGTGGCGTCGTAGGCCGGGGGCAAGGGCGCCGCGGCCTGAGCCGGCTGCGCCGCTTTTGCTGTCTCGTTCACGGGCGTGTCTTGCGAGGGGGACATCTGAGCACCTTCCACAATGAGGTATCCGCCGCAGGGCGGATAGCGATCTGATCAACACCAGCAGGAATTTTACTATCCTACGAATATGACGCTGGATAGACTGCTGCCAACACCGGATCTTCGCTGGCGAGCAGCAACCGGCGCGCCTCGCTCATGAAGGCGGGCGGTACAGATGTCGGCACCCGTTCGAACCACGTCATCGCCTGCTCGACATGACCGCGTACGTACAGCAGCCGAGCGTAATGAAACATACTTGGGCCGTCGCCCGCCTCGGCTGCGGCGCGGTAGCAGGTGTGGGCAAAATCGACGTCCTGCGCTACTACCTCGCCGTCCTCATGGAAACGGCCCACGACGCCGACGGCTGCGGGATACGCCAGATCGGCGGCCCGTTGATACCAACCGTAGGCTCGGTGCATATCCTGACCGACGCCGCCGACGCCCTTGGCGAAACGATGGGCGCAATAAAACATGCCCGACGCCGAGCCCGCCTCGGCCGCGCGTGCGTACCAGCGGGTGGCCGCCAGCAGATCGACTTCTGTGCCCCAACCGTGATCGTGGCAACGGCCCACGACAGTCAAGGAGTCGGCATGGCCGTTTTCGCCTGCCCGCTTCAACCACGCGAGCGCCATCTCGGGATCGCGCGGGACGCCTGCACCATCGAGCAGCATGCGCCCGTAAATCGCCTGCGCCTGGACGACGCCGGCTTCGGCGGCGGCCCGCGCCCACGGGGCCAGCTGTTCCGGCGGCCCGGCCATCAGGCGTGCCAGTTCTTCGGGCGTAGTGGCCGCGATATCGCGGGCGGTGAATTCAGGCATGTGTGTCGGAAGCAAAAAGATAAAGAGGAGCAGGCCACGCTGCGATGCGCTGTGCGATGGCTGCGGCCAGCGCGTCGCCCACCGTGCGCAGATCGGGTAAAGACTGCGATACGTCACCTAGGGGCGACGCGCTCAGGCAGCGTGCGATATCGGTCGACCGCACATCGGTCAGCCCGCAAGGGTTGATGCCCGCATAAGGCCACAAGTCCATGGCCACGTTCAGCGCCAGACCGTGATACGTCCGGCCATGGCGGATTTTCACACCCAAAGCGGCGATCTTGGCCAGCCTACCCTCGGACGTCGGCATATACACCCCCGGCGCGCCGGGGCGTCTACAGGCGTCGGCCAGCCCGAGATCGGCCAGCACGTCGATGGCCGCGGCCTCGAGCAGATGAACGTAATCTTTGACATACAAACCCGCACGCCGCAGATCGATCATGCAGTACGCGATCACCTGCCCAGGACCATGATAAGTCACCTGCCCGCCTCTGTCGGTATGTACGACCGGCACCGAGCCAGGCGCCAACAGATGATCGACGCTAGCCGCCAAGCCCAACGTGTAGACCGGTGCATGCTCGCATAGCCAGATTTGATCTGGCGTCAGCGCATCGCGTGCAGCCGTGTAGGCCCGCATAGCTTCCCAGGTTGGGACGTAATCGGCCGGACAGTTCAACCAGGAAATCGTTAGGCTCATGCCTGGTCGGCAATCAGAGGACGATCGAAACCATGGGATGACTATGCAAAGCGCGATACAAGGCATCGAGCTGCTCGCGCGAACGCGCCGTCACGGTGAACGTCAGGCCGATGTAGTTGCCGCTTTTACTGGGCCGCATTTCGACGGTAGCCGGGTCGAACTCGGGATCGTGTTCGAGCACGACGACAGTCAGGGTTTGCGCCAACTCGGGATGCTTGCGACCCATTACCTTGATCGGAAACGCGCTGGGATATTCGATAAGCGATTGTTCGGGCGGGGTGTCGGCCATTATTCGGCCTCCTGCAAAGTAGCGATGCGCGTGTCGTAGGCGGCGCGCAATAACAGATAAACGGGTCCGGGCTGCCCGGACCCCACGGGAAGGCCGTCCAGCTCGACGACCGGCAAGACCTCTTTGGTGGCCGAGGTCATCAGCACCTCGCTGGCGGCACGCACTTCGGCGCGCGCCACAGGCCGCATCTGCACGGCGATGCCTTGCTCTTCGGCCAGCTCCAGCATCAACGCATAGCGGATGCCTTCGAGAATCAGATTGTCTCGTGGCGGTGCCACCAAAATACCGTCGATCACCGCCCAGACGTTTGCCGACGAGGCTTCGGTGAGGTAACCATCACGAAACTGGATCGCGTCGTCCACGTCAGCATCCACGGCTTGCTGCTTGGCCAGCACGTTGCCCAATAAGGACACCGATTTAATTTCGCAGTGCAGCCAGCGTTCGTCCTCGATGCCGATGACACGCAAACCGTGCTCGCGCACCGTATCGGAAGGCCGCTGAAACGCCGAGGTCATGCCGAACACCGTGGCCGGCACGGGCTGCTTGGGAAAACCGTGATCGCGCCGCGCTACGCCCCGTGTGACCTGCAAATACACGAGGCTATGCGGTTGCGCCGCAAACTCGATCAGCGCATACACCAGGCGCTCCCACCCGGCACGATCCAGAGGCGGAGTAATGCGCAAGGCACTCAAGCTGCGTTCGAGTCGGTCGAGATGCTCGGCCATGCGAAATGGCCGAGCGTCGTACACCGGTACTACTTCATAAATGCCGTCGCCAAAAATGAAGCCGCGATCGAGCACCGAGACGCGCGCCTCGTCCAGCCGCATGAAGCTGCCGTTCAGGTAGACCTGAGTCGCGCCATAGACCTCGTCAAACATTGCGCGACTCACTCCATCCAGCGCTTGACGGTGTCGATCATGCGACCGAAAAAGCCCGCGCGTTCGACACTGCCTTGCACGACCAGGGGCTCGACTCGCAGCGTCTTGCCATCCAATTGGAATTGCAAGGTACCGACGTTTTGACCCTGCGCGAGCGGCGCGACCAGCGGATCGGTGCGTTGAGCCACCGGCTTGATGTCGGCGGCACGGCCACGCGGCACGGCCATCCACACCGGGTTGGGCGGACCCAGATCGACCGTATCGACCGTGCCTTCCCATACCCGTGCCTGCATGCGCGCCTGACCTTGGTCATACAGTTTGACCGTATCGAAGTTCTGGAAGCTCCAGTTCAACAACTTGAGGCTTTCCTCGGCCCGGGTCGCTTCGCTGTCTGTGCCCACAACCACCGTCAACACGCGGCGATCGCCGCGTTTGGCCGTCGCCACCAGGCAGTAACCTGCGGCATCGGTGTGGCCCGTCTTCATGCCATCGACGGAGGGGTCGGTGAACAACAAGCGGTTGCGGTTGGGCTGAGTGATCTTGTTGTAGGTGTAGTC
>CAMDNZ010000088.1 GCA_945903445.1 Bordetella parapertussis | reverse complement strand
TGCGCTGCGAAGCGTGTGTTGACGGTCGCCCATAGCGGCGACGAATACTAAGACAAAGGTAGCCGGTACCAAGCCACCGAATCTGCCAACCAGCATGAACGCCAGCAGCCCACCGATAATGCAAGTCCAGCCGCGCCATTCGGGTGCTGCGACAGCGTGAGAGTCGTCGCTGGTATCGATATTCAAAGGCGAGGTCGCCAGACGGACGATCAGCAGGCCCAGAAAAATCAGTATTGCCCCAAGAATGGCGGGAAACATGCCCGGCCCCATTCGGGCCAAGGAGCCCATAGAATAAGTCGTCGATTCGACGATGGCGCCGACTCCCAGTATGACCATCGTGCCTCCGGCCCACCACTCGCGCCGAATCGCGCTGCGCTTCGGTTGCATGGATCACGTCTCCCTTATGCTGAATTGAAGGCGAGAGTCTAAAAATCCAAACTTCCGATACCCTTTCAATCCAATGAGAAAAGCGCCCATTAGGCGCTTTCAGGGCAACTCATTACACGTGGACTGCGACAATCAAACGCCTTTGGCACGAGCGACGCGTTCGACTTGGGGAATGTGACGAATTGCGCGAATGACTTGCGCGAGATGCGTACGACTATGGACTTGAATGGTCAGATTGAGCGTGACCGTCGCGATTTCGTCATCGTGCATCGACACATGAACCACGTTCGAATCGGCGGCGGTGATTTCGGCTGCCAGACGGCCGAGCAAACCCCGCTCGTTTCGGCTGGTCACTTCAAGACGGGTCGAGAAATGCTTGGCCGTTTGTAAATCCCAGCTCACATCGACCCAGCGGTCCGGTTCGCGACCGCGTTGACGAATGGCAACCGGGCAATCGGTGGTGTGTACGACCAAGCCATGGCCCAAGCGCATACCCGCCACGATGCTGTCGCCTGGCAGCGGATTACAGCAGGGTGCCAATTGCACGGCCTGACCTTCGTTGCCTTGAATCACAATGGGCGCCGCGCGTGCCGACGTGATCTCGTCTACCGCAGCTGCGGTCGTGGCGATCAGCGCATTTTCTGGTGCGAATCGGCGAGCGACGACCGCGGCCAGGCGCTTGCCCAGCCCGATGTCGGCCAGAATTTCTTCCCGCGAAGAGGCACCCGAGCCGCGTGCCAATTTTTCCCAGGCGGGATCTTGTTTATCCGGCATCGGCAATTGCATCGTTTGCAAGGCCTGGGCCAGCAGACGTTCGCCGAAGCCTACGGACTCTTCGTACTTGACCGTGCGCAGGTAATGACGGATTTCGGATCGTGCCCGGCCTGTACGCACATAATTCAGCCATTGCGCATTCGGTCGGGACGCCGGCGAGGTGATGATCTCGACTTTGTCGCCGCTGACCAATTCCTGGCGCAAAGGTACGAACTCGCCGTTGATCTTTGCGGCCACTGCCTGATTGCCGATATCGGTGTGAATACCATAGGCAAAATCGACCGGCGTGGCACCGCGCGGTAAGGAAATGATTTTGCCCTTGGGCGTGAACACATACACCGCGTCAGGGAACAGATCGACCTTGACGTGTTCGAGGAACTCGCCCGAATCGCCCGTCTGGCTCTGAATATCCAGCAAGGATTGCAGCCACTGATGGGTGCGTTTTTGCAAGTCGTTCAAACTTGCATCGGACTCTTTATACAACCAGTGCGAAGCCACGCCTTCTTCTGCGACATGATGCATGTCTCGAGTACGCAATTGAAACTCTACAGGCGTGCCATAGGGGCCGACCAGCGTCGTGTGCAGCGACTGATAGCCGTTCACTTTAGGAATGGCGATGTAGTCTTTGAATTTGCCGGGCACCGGACGGTACAGCTGATGCAAGGTGCCCAAAGCCAAATAGCACTCCGGCAGCGTGTGCACCACGACCCGAAACCCATAGATATCCAGCACTTCGGAAAACGATTTTTTCTGCTCGACCATCTTGTTGTAGACACCGAACAGGGTTTTTTCGCGGCCCGATACTTCGGCTTCGATGCCCGCTGCGGGCAAAGCCGTACGGACCGTATCTGCAATCTTGCTGATCACTTCGCGCCGGTTGCCACGGGCCGACAGCACGGCTTTGTAGAACACTTGATATCGATTCGGATGAATCGCGGCAAAACACAAATCCTGCAATTCTCGAAACAGCAGATTCAAACCGAGACGATGTGCGATGGGCGCATAAATCTCTAGCGTCTCGCGGGCAATGCGGCGGCGCTTATCAGGGTTGACCGCGTCCAGGGTTCGCATGTTGTGAACCCGATCGGCTAACTTGATGAGAATGACCCGAACATCCCGCGCCATGGCCAGCAGCATTTTGCGAAAACTTTCCGCCTGTTGTTCTGCCTTGGTGGCGAACTCGAGTCGATCGAGTTTCGACAAACCATCGACCAGCTCGGCGACTTCGGCGTTGAATTTCTCCGCCAGTTCTTGCTTTGTGATGTCCTGGTCTTCGATGACGTCGTGCAGTAAAGCCGCCGATAACGCGTTGGCATCGAGCTTCCAGCCTGCGCAGATTTCAGTGACTGCGATGGGGTGCGAGATATACGGCGCACCGCTGGCACGAAACTGCCCCAGATGCGCGCTGTCGGCGAAGCGGTAGGCTTCACGAACGCGTTCGACTTCATCGGTTTTGAGATAGCCGGAAATAACGGCGGTCAGCGGGGCGAGCGATGCGATGGGCGGGGTGGTGGGTACGCCGTCGTTACGTTCGAGCGCGACACCCGCCCCAGAGGCGTTGTCGCGCTTTCGGCCAGGTCTGCGCGTGAGGCGGGTGCCCGCACGCAGGGCGGCGATAATGCCAGAGGACGCGTATTTCAGACCGGGAAATGCCATGTGCTGCGCGTCCGCTGGCGATCAGGTGGGTACTTTGCGCAGCATTTCGAGGCCGGTATGGCCTGCGGCGATTTCACGCAAAGCGGTGACAGTGGGCTTGTCTTTGCTGTCCAGGCGGGGAGCGTGGCCCTGAGCCAATTCACGCGCGCGGTAGGTCGCCGACAGCGTGAGCTTGAAACGATTGGGGATTTGATTCAGGCAGTCTTCGACGGTGATGCGAGCCATGGTTCGACCTGTATAAAAAATAAGAGAGCTGAAGGGAGACTATAACGCGTTGCGTCTCGGCGCGGGCCGTGACGCAAATAGCGATAGCCGAAAAACGAATTAGTGTGCGGCGGAAATGCCAAGCTGGGCAAACAATGGGGCGTTGCGAGCGGCCTGCGACGCATAACGTAGCCGCGAGGCAGCTACAACTTGCGTCAATTCATCCAATGCGACGTTAAAGTCTTGATTAATAATAACATATTCGCATTCTGGGGCGTGCGCGATCTCGCCGCCCGCATTCATCAAGCGACGAGCGATCACCGACGGGTCGTCCTGTCCCCGCGCTTGCAGGCGTGCTTCGAGCGCTTCGAAAGATGGCGGCAAGATAAAAATGCCGATGGCGCTGGGTAGGAATTGCCTGACCTGCCGGGCACCTTGCCAATCGATTTCGAGTACGACGTCTCGCCCGGCTCGCGTGGCGGCATCTATGGCATCGCGAGGCGTGCCATAGAAATTACCATGCACCTCGGCCCATTCGAGCAAAGCGTTTTGGGCTCGAAGCGCTTGAAACGCCTCGATCGAAACGAAACGGTAATCGCGTCCATCCTGTTCGCACGGACGCGCAGGCCGCGTCGTGCATGAGACCGACAGCATCAAACCCGCATCGCGTTTGAGCAACGCACCGACTAGGCTGGATTTACCGGCGCCACTTGGGGCGACGACCATAAAGACATTACCGGGCTGGGACATGAGGGGAATAAACGAGTGCGCGAAGGGGCGAGCATAGCAAATTCCCGCCCGGCCAGCGATTAGCGGGTGTTCTGCGCTAAGAGTCTCGCGGTGCCCAGTGTCGGCTCTTCTATATAGGCACGAGCACCTTTATAGCGCTTGGACCAATAGGCTTCACCCATGCTGGATACTTTGACGTTGCTGCCACGCCGGGGGGCATGAACGAATTTACCGTCGCCGATGTAGATGCCTACATGAGACACCCGAGCGCGATTGCGGGTGGTGGCAAAAAATACCAAATCACCGGGTTGCAGTTTGGCTCGGGAAACGTTCTTGCCCTCGGCACGCTGTTCGATCGCTCGACGAGGCAGATTCAGGCCGGCGATTTCCTTAAAAACGAAGGAAACCAAACCACTGCAATCAAAGCCATCTTCTGGATCGTCACCACCGAACACGTAAGGCGTGCCGATGGCTTCCATGCCTGCTTGAACCACGCGTTCGCGCAGCGAGTCACCGAAGTCGACTTGTTCGGTCAGACCTTTCAGCGAGGGCAGGGCGCTCGTCGTGCGGCTTGCCTCGGCAGTGCCATGGATGCTTGCCAGACCCACTATCAGGGCGGCGCTAGCGATAACGAAGCGAATGTTCCGGGTAGCGCGGGCGCTTTTACGTCGCGAAAGCGGGGTCATAAAATCAATTCAAAATCATACTCGTCGGATGGCTCATACAACGACAAGCCGGCGGATAGGACTAGGCCCGGCGACGATTCTACAAGAATAATATTTCATTACATGCGTATAAATACGAAAGATTTCATCGTATTTAACAATGTGCGAATTTGGGCGAAATTGACTGTCAATTAGACGAAGATAGTGCTGTTCGTCCAATTTTCCCTATGTCCAGGCATACGGCTTGCGAACTCGCCTGGTTGCTCTCAGGGGGTTGCGAGGCGCCGTTTCGCAGTTGCGGTGTCCGTTGTTCGCTGTATTCATGGAATCGCGTGAGCACTATATGGGACAAAGCCGCCGTACGCCGACGGCGACTTCGCCAGTGCGACTCGACGATGCTGGCCGATCAACCCGTCGTTTTTTCTCCGCCCAATGCGGCCACCACGTCGTCGATCAATTTGGCCAGCTCGCCCGTCATCAACATCATGTCGCCGTC
>CAMDNZ010000087.1 GCA_945903445.1 Bordetella parapertussis | reverse complement strand
AGCTTCAGCAGCCCTATCTTGTTTCGGATTACCTTATGATTCTGGGCCATGTTCATCTCTGACTTTTCCTTTCAGGGCTCTTGCCCTAGGTTAACGAAAATGTCAGATTAAGTTTTGACTAATACAGTTGATAGACCTGATCGAAGGTTCCGCCATCGGCGAAGTGTTCTTTCTGCGCGCGGGCCCAGCCACCGAATACTTCGTCGATCGTGATCAGCTTCACCTTCGGAAACGTGTCGGCGTATTTGGCCGCGACCTGTTTATCGGTCGGACGGTAGTAGTTCCTGGCGATGATCTCTTGCGCCGCCGGGGTATACAGCCATTCCAGATAGGCTTGTGCGGCACGGCGCGTGCCCTTGCGGTCGACCACTTTGTCGACGACGGCCACGGGCGGCTCCGCCAGAATCGACAGGGACGGCACGACGATGTCGAACTTCTCCGGCCCCAGTTCCTTGATCGACAGAAACGCCTCGTTTTCCCATGCCAGCAATACGTCGCCCTGACCGCGTTCGACGAAGGTCGTCGTCGAACCCCGAGCGCCCGTGTCCAGGACTGGTACGTTTTTCAGCAGTGCGCCAACGAAGTCTCGAGCCTTGCTTTGATCGCCATTGTTCTTCTCCAGGGCATAGGCCCATGCCGCCAGGTAGTTCCAGCGCGCGCCCCCGGAGGTCTTGGGATTCGGCGTGATGACCGATACGCCGGGCTTGATCAAGTCGTTCCAGTCCTTGATCCCTTTGGGATTGCCCTTGCGAACCAGAAACACGATGGTCGAGGTGTAAGGCGAACTATTGCCTGTCAGCCGCTTCTGCCAGCCCGCATCCAGCAAGCCTCGCTCGGCGATCGCGTCGATGTCGTAGGCCAGCGCCAAGGTCACCACGTCGGCATCCAATCCGTCGATGACCGATCTTGCCTGACGGCCCGATCCACCATGCGACTGGCGAATCGTCAGATCGACGCCCGTCGTGTCCTTGTAGTGCTTGATGAAGGCGGCATCGACCTCCCGATACAGCTCGCGAGTCGGATCGTAGGACACGTTCAGCAGGGTTTGTTTTTCTTGCGCCTGAACGAATGCCGGTACGGCAAATACGGTGGATGCCGCGACCGCCGTCGCGATCAATGCTTGTTTGATGCCCATTGTTCCCGCTCCGCAAATAATTATGGTGGTGCAGTCAGTGTGCCGAGGCGGCCATCCAAACGGAACGAATCATTCTTTCCTTGCTCATTCCTTTTGGAAATATATGAACCAGAAAAAAGCCCTCCGGTTCAGGAGGGCTTGGGCACGACGGTGTATCGATCTTATTTGTTCGGCTGCGGGGTGACGCGCAAATAAGGACGCACGGCTTTGTATCCCTTGGGGAATTTTTCCTTGATGACCGCCTCGTCCTTCAAGGACGGCACGATGATCACGTCATCGCCATCCTCCCAATTCACGGGTGTCGCCACGCTGTGGCTGTCCGTCAGTTGCAAGGAGTCGATCACGCGCAGCAACTCGTTGAAATTGCGGCCCGTGCTGGCGGGGTAAGTGAGCGTCAAACGAACCTTCTTGGCGGGATCGACGATGAACACCGAACGCACCGTGGCGGTCGCGCTGGCGTTGGGGTGAATCATGTCGTACAGCTCGGATACCTTGCGGTCTTCGTCGGCCAGAATCGGAAAATTGACCGTGGTGCCTTGGGTTTCGTTGATGTCGGGCACCCATTGCCTATGGGAGGCTTCCGAATCCACCGACAAGGCCAGAACCTTGACGTTGCGTTTGGCGAATTCGTCGGCCAGTCGCGCGGTGTAGCCCAATTCGGTCGTGCAGACCGGCGTGAAGTCGGCGGGATGCGAGAACAGGATGCCCCAGCTATTGCCGAGATACTCGTGGAACCGGATGGTGCCAGCAGACGATTTTTGTTCGAAATCGGGCGCAGTATCGCCCAAGCGCAGCGTTGCCATAATCGTATCCTTATGCAGAGGCCAAAAGTCGATGGTACCGACTAAACCATCCTACCGACATAGGGCACGCCGCGCTAATTTAATTTCCAAAAGTAATATAGCGACTAGGCAGCGAGCCCGGCGCCGGCCTGATCCGATATTCGAGCGTTGCGCACCGATGTGGCCAGAGTCCGGCTACGGGGCAGCACTTGTGCACCATAGAACAATGCGGTCGCCAGCTTGTTTTTCAGGAAAGCGTCCTGGCTGTCCTTGCGGCGTTCGCAGACCAGGGCCGTACGCACCATCATCCAGCCGCCGATTGTCACCGAGGCCAGCATCACATAAGGCACACTCGCGGCATACGCCGCACGCACAGATGCCGCTGCATCGTGGTCGGCGGCACCTGCCGAGCCCGCCCCCGCCGATGCGTACGCCAGCACCTGCTCGATGCTTTGATCGAAATCGTCGATGGCCTCTTCGAAATGGCGACGCAGCGCCTCCCAGGCCGATGCCTGGGAGGCATCGATATTCGCAGTCGTTGCTGCGAGTTCATGCAAAGTCTCTCGCATCGCACCCACCATCGCCCTCGCGGTTGCACCGCCGTCTTTCAAAGTCTTACGGCCGACGAAATCATTGGCTTGAATTGCCGTCGTCCCTTCGTAAATCGGCAAGATGCGTGCGTCGCGGTAATACTGTGCCGCACCGGTTTCTTCGATGAAGCCCATCCCCCCGTGAACCTGCACACCCAATGAGCACACTTCGAGCGACGACTCGGTGCCGCCCGCCTTGACCACCGGCACCAGAAACTCGTAGATCGCGCGCTGCGAACGACGCACGTTCTCGTCGGCATGGTGATTCGCGCGATCGTTCGCGCCTGCCGCCAGAAACGCCAGGGCACGATTGGCCTGCGTGAGCGCAGTCATGGTCATCAGCATGCGCCGCACGTCGGGATGTTCGATGATAGGCACCGCGTGATCCGACCCTTCGACGGCACGTCCCTGCACTCGGTCGCGCGCGTAGGCCAGGGCGTGCTGCGTGGCACGCTCGGACACAGCAATACCCTGCTGACCCACCGCAAATCGCGCGGCATTCATCATGATGAACATATGGGCCAAGCCATGGTTTTCCTGGCCGACCAGCTCGCCGATCGCGCCCTCACCCACTTCGCTCTGGCTCAAGTCGGCACCATACAAAAGCACGGCCGTCGGACTGCCATGAATACCCAGCTTGTGCTCGATGGACGCGCATTGCACGTCGTTGCGCGCCCCCAGTTTGCCCTCGTCGTCCACCATCCGCTTGGGCACGATGAACAAGGAGATGCCTTTGACGCCGGGAGGCGCATCGGGCGTTCGAGCCAGCACCAGATGGATGATGTTCTCGGCCATGTCGTGCTCGCCATACGTAATGAAGATCTTTTGCCCGGTGAGCCGATAGGTGCCATCCGGATTCGGTACGGCACGAGTGGTCACTTGCGCCAGATCGGAACCCGCCTGAGGTTCTGTCAGGTTCATGGTGCCTGTCCACCGCCCTTCGATCAGGGCCAGAACGTAGCGCTTGCGTTGCGCATCAGTGCCCACCGTCAACAGCGCCTCGATCACGCCGTCGGTCAGCAAGGGACATAATGCGAAGGCCAGATTCGCGGCATTGACGGTTTCGCACGCAGCGGCGGCGACCACCTTGGGCAAGCCCTGGCCGCCCCATTTTTGCGGATGCGACAAGCCTTGCCATCCGCCCTCGGCATACTGGCGAAACGCATCGGCAAAGCCAGGCGTGGTGGTCACGCTACCGTTGTTAAAGACCGGTGGCTGCGTATCGCCCCTGCGATTAAGCGGCGCGACAACGTCTTCGACCAAACGCGCATTTTGCTCGAGCACGGCATCGACCAGACCGCTATCGAACTCCTTGAGCTCAGGCATGCACAGTACTTCATCCAACTTCGCAATCTCGTCGAGGCAGAATCGGATGTCTTGTATGGGTGCTTTGAATGTCATTGTCGTCTCCTGGGTAATAAGTCGGCGCCGAGGCCATTTGGCTTATTGTTATCGATCGGCTCAAACCCATCGTAATACACAGGCTTGTCGGCCCACTTACTACTCGATCAATAGACGCTCCAATACATCCAATTTCACCGGTTTTTCCATCCAGGCATCGAACAGCCCCTGACCGTCTTGAGCAATGCTAGACGGCAAACCGCTCAACGCAATCATGCGGGCGCGAGGTTTGGCTTCGCGCAGCGCGGCCGCCAGCGCATAACCATTCATGTCGGGCAACATGATGTCGACGATAAACGCGTCCTGCATATCGGTTTGCGCGATTTCCAATGCCATAGCGCCGGAATACGCCACTCGAACTCGGTGACCGGAAATTTCCAGAAACTCACATAGCAATCCAGCGGCGAGTTTATTGTCATCGACGATAAGAACACTGCAAGGCTTGTTCATAACTGCACTCCTGACTTTAGTGGCCCGCGACGGCGTATTGTCTGCTGAGCCTGCAAATGGACGCAGGAAATCATGCAAGTTATGCCAAATTTCTTCACTTCCGTGGGGCGGTCCTGTGCAAACTAAATGTGAACAAAAAAAACCTGCCGGATAACCGGCAGGTTTCGAAGCCTGCTGCCGAGCTGGGCGCTCGAAACGATCGAATCAAAGCTTCTCGGCCAACTCCGGCACAAGCTGGAACAGATCGCCCACCACACCATAATCGGCCACGCCGAAAATAGGCGCTTCGTCGTCTTTGTTAATGGCCACGATGACCTTGGAATCCTTCATACCGGCCAAATGCTGGATAGCGCCGGAAATGCCGACAGCCACATACAACTGGGGCGCGACGATCTTGCCGGTTTGGCCGACTTGCCAATCGTTAGGCGCATAGCCCGCATCGACTGCGGCGCGCGAAGCGCCCAATGCCGCACCCAGCTTATCGGCCAGTGGCTCCAGGATCTTGAAGTTATCGGCGCTGCCCAATCCACGGCCGCCCGAGACCACCGCCTTGGCACCCGCCAATTCGGGCCGGTCGCTCTTGGCGATTTCGCGACCCACAAAGCTGGACAGACCGCTATCGGCCACAGCGTCGATTACCGACACCGAAGCCGAACCGCCCTCGGCGGCGACCGGATCGAAGGCCGTGGTCCTAACGGTCAACACCTTCACCGCGTCGCCCGATTGCACGGTAGCAATGGCGTTGCCGGCATAAATGGGGCGCTGAAAGGTATCGGGCGAATCGATGCCGACGATGTCGGAGATTTGCGCCACGTCCAGCTTGGCCGCGACACGCGGCGCGACGTTTTTGCCCGATGCCGTGGCAGCGAACACGATGTGGCCGTAGTCACCTGCCAGCGCCAGCACTTGCGCACCCAGATTCTCGGCCAGGCCATCGGCCAAATGTGCGGCATCGGCGTGCAACACCCGGCTCGCCCCAGCGACTCGGGCTGCGGCATCAGCCACGGCCTGACTGCCGCTACCGGCCACCAGGATATGAACGTCGGCGCCCAGCTGGGTAGCGGCGGCCACGGCGTTCAGCGTCGCCGGATTCAATGCGACGTTGTCATGTTCAGCGATAACGAGAGTCGTCATATCAAATCACCTTCGCTTCGTTTTT
>CAMDNZ010000086.1 GCA_945903445.1 Bordetella parapertussis | reverse complement strand
GGCTCGCCAGTCTGGAATCGATGCGGTGTATTGCAGCTCGGATCAATGGGCCCATGGCGTTTTGACCGAAGCGCAATCCCGCGGATTGCGCGTGCCGGAAGATCTGGCGATTTGCGGTTTTGGCGATGCCGATTTTGCCGCACATACCTATCCTGCATTGACCACCGTGCAGATCGACGGCGCGGGTATCGGCCGGCGTGCGGCAGAGCTGGTCATCGCTCGATGCGATGGCGCGAACACGCGCGGTACGGTCGTCGATACGGGTTTCAAAGTCGTGCGGCGCGAGACGACATAAGACACTCACGCTGGTGACTCGCCATCATGCGAGCCACCATAAAAACCCCCAAAAGTCTGGATCGAGATCCAATGCCTTTGGGGTGTTGCCTACGAGCAGCGCTGATTCTCGACGTGTCGCCGATCATGCCAAGCGATTCATGCCTGGCATCCTGACCCGTCAGGTCATCAGCGGTTTCTGCGTCGTATGCAGATAGTGACGGAATTGATCGTAGTGGGTGATGACGTCGGAGATCACCTGATCGGCGCTGTAGCCATAAATGTCGTAGCCTCGGCTGCCCAAGTTCAAGAACACTTCGGCGCGCGAGTAACGGCGGCGTTCGTCCTTCTTATCGCGCGTATCGGTCATCGCGAACGAAGGAATCGGATGGCTGACGCGTTGCACCGCGTACGAGAACTCCGGCGTACCGTCGCCATGCATGACTTTCAGACGGACACCGTTTTCCAGCGGTTCGATGTCGGCCAGCAGCTCCCGTCGAATCATTTCGTCCTTGACGGACACCAGTGCCGGCTCGACGGTAGTGCTCAAAAAGCGCAGCACCTGATCCTTGGTCGGATGGCTGATGATGGAGTTCAGGCGTTTGCGCCACGGCAGACCCGCTTCGGTGGACAACAACGGCGCGGCAGGCACGGTCTGGCTGGCCATGATGGACGCCTCGTCGCTCAAGGCGCGCCATAGGCCCCAGCACATCAGCACCAGGACAATGGCCAGGGGGAAGCCGGCGATGACAGCGGCCATTTCCACGGCGTCCAGTCCACCTGCCAGCAGCAGGCAAGCGGCCACACCGCCGCATACCAGTGCCCAGAAAATCCGCAGCCACAGGGCAGGCTCGTCTTCGGTGCTGCGCGAAGTGATCATGGCAATCACCAGGGCGCCGGCGTCCGATGCCGTCACAAAGTACAGGGCCACCAATAAACCAGTACCCCATGCCAGTACGTTGGCGAAAGGCAGGTACTCGAACACGGTGAACAATGCGATCGGCATGTTTTCCGAGACGGTCTGCGAAATCTGACCGCCTGCTTCACGCAGATCCAGCCAGATGGCCAGGTCGCCGAAGATCGTGAACCAGATGAACGAGAAACCCGCCGGGGCGAACAGCACGCCTAACAAGAATTGGCGAATCGTCCGGCCGCGCGAGATGCGGGCAATGAACAAACCGACGAAGGGCGACCAGGAAATCCACCAGCCCCAGTAAAACAGCGTCCATTCGCCCACCCAGTCCGAGGGTTCGTAGGCGAAGGTATGAAAGGTGCGAGCGACGAATCCATTCAGATACAGACCGATGTTCTCGACGAAAGCCTGCAATAGGAAAGCCGTCGGACCCAAAATCAACAGGGCCAGCATCAGCAGAAACGACAGCAGGATGATGAATTCGCTCAAACGGCGGATACCGTTATCCAAACCGGTCGCCACAGTGAGGGTGGCCAGCACCGTCACGATCGCGATCAGCAGCAATTGCATGTTCAGCGACTGGGGCAAGTCGAATAGATAGCTCATGCTGGCGTTCAACTGCGCGACGCCCAAGCCGAGCGACGTGGCCAGACCGGCCAACGTGCCCACAACGGCGAAGATGTCGATCAGCGAGCCGAGCGGGCCATTGATCTTATTGCCGATCAGCGGAAAAAACGCCGAACGCAGCGTCAGTGGCAAGTTCTTGCGAAAGCCGAAATACGCGAGGCTCATACCCAGTAAGGCATAAATAGCCCAGGCATGCACGCCCCAGTGGAAGAACGTGATCTCCATAGCATCGCGCGCCGCTTGAATCGATCTCGGATCGGCTTCGGGCGGCGTCGAGAAGTGCATGATGGGTTCGGCCACACCGTAGAACACGATACCGATACCCATGCCCGCCGAAAACAGCATGGCCAGCCATGTGCCGTACGAGTAGTCGGGTGTGGATTCATCGGGGCCCAGCTTGATACGCCCCAGCGGGCTGATGGCCAAGCCAATCAAGAAGACGACGAAAAAGCCCACGGCCAGTAGATAGAACCATCCCGCCTCGGAGATGATCCAGTCGTTGACCACCTTGAATTGGGCGGCGGCATGGTCGGGGTCGATACTGGCATACGCGATCAATGCGAGCGCCAATATCGCTGACCCGAAGAAGGTCACAGGCGAGATGGAGCTTAATTTTTTTGTGAACACGGGATTTTTAATGGCTGGGTAGAAGGAGTCCGGGGACAGCCCGGAAGGGTGTAGCGATCCTAACGATCCATATGTACTGGTACAGTAAGCAAGTACGACGGAACGCAACTAGGCGACGCCTTAGCAAATGGCGTGCCCAAAATTTCATTCTCCCTTCGTTGCGTTGCAATGTGGCACTTCAAACCATACCGTTGCAACAATTCGTCTAAACTGATTGCGATGTTCACGTGCTGATCAGCAACAGAGCATGTCGAGCATCGTCTTTTTTTACCTTCTCCAAGAGTTTCATGTCACGACGATATCTATCGGTCGGTGTGGTCAGCGCGCTGACCTGCACCGCCGTACAGGCCCAATCCCCCCAACCCGTGATGCTCGAACCCGTTGTAGTGACGGGTACCCGAGCGCAAGTGGCCAGTTTCAATGTGCCGATGTCGATCGATGTCGTGAGTAGTGGGCGGATCGCCGACGGTCAACTGGGAGTGAACGCTTCTGAAGTGTTGTCGCGAGTTCCTGGCTTGGTCGTGCAGAATCGGCAGAACTATGCGCAGGACCTGCAGATTTCGTCGCGTGGTTTCGGATCGCGTGCCGCTTTTGGCGTTCGTGGCATCAAACTGATCGCCGATGGCATCCCGGCCAGTACGCCGGACGGGCAGGGGCAGGCGGCCTCGTTCAATCTGGACGTGGCCGATCGCTTCGAAGTGTTGCGTGGTCCGATGGCAACGGTATATGGCAGCAACGCCGGTGGCGTCATTCAAATGTTCTCGCGCGATGGCAAGGGCCGTCCGCGCGTCAATGCCGAGGTGATGGGCGGTAGTTTTGGAACCCGCAAGTATCGACTGGGTGCCGAAGGCGAACAACGAGGCGTAGGATTCGTTTTGGATGCTTCGCGCTTCGATACCGACGGTTATCGCGATCACAGCGCTGCGCGCCGCGATCAGGCGTTTGCCAAGATCACTACGGCGCCTGACGACGACAGTACGTTGTCGATTGTCTATAACGGCCTGCGCCAGAAGGACACGCAAGATCCGCTGGGCGTGACTTGGGAAAGCTATAGCGAAGACCCGCGCAAGGTTGCCGCGCTCGCTGAGCGATTCAATACGCGTAAGAGTATCGACAATCACCAGGCGGGCATCAATTACGAGCGGCAAGTAGGCACGGGCACCTTGCAGGCGAACCTATATGGCGGTCGTCGGGACGTGCTTCAGTATCTGTCGATTCCGGAAGCGCCACAACTCAGCAACCCGAATCATGCTGGCGGCGTGGTGGATTTCTCGCGTACTTTCTTCGGTGGTGGCGTGCGTTGGATTCAACCGGTGCTGGCAGCGTCGGGCGATCTGCAAGTTATCGGCGGTATCGACATGGATCGCAGCCGCGACGATCGACGCGGATACGAGAATTTTATCGGTTCGACGGTGGGTGTGAAAGGGCGCGAGCGGCGCAAAGAAATCGACACCGCCACCAGTATCGATCCTTACTTGCAAGCCAACTGGGCCTTGGGCGATTGGACCTGGCAGGCAGGCCTGCGTTACAACACGGTCAAGATCGACGTCGATGATCGTTATTTGTCTAACGGCAACGACAGCGGCTCGGAAAGTTACTCGCGCCTGACACCGGCATTCGGTGCCATGTATGCCCTCAATCCCAATATGCACGTTTACGGTAGCGTTGGCACTGGTTTTGAAACCCCGACTCAGGCCGAGCTTGCCTATTCGCGCGATGGATCGGGTATCAATAGCCGGCTCGGTCCGTCGCGCAGTACGCAGATAGAAGCTGGCTTGAAAGTGCGCCTGAGCTCGACCACCCGCGCCAATCTGGCTTTCTATCAAATCCGCACAAAGGACGAGATCGTCAACGGAGGCACTTTTTTCGGACGCTCGACCTTCCAGAACGCCGCGCAAACCAAACGCCATGGCGTCGAACTGGGTCTGGAAAGCGACTTGACCCGTACGGTAACGGCGAGCCTGGCGGTGTCGCACCTGCGCGCCGAGTACGACGCGGACGTTTACGAAGGCAACAGCGGCATCCGGAAGGGCAATCGTCTGCCGGGCGTGCCGGCCACTACGCTGTTCGGTGAGCTGGTATACCGTCCTGCGAACTGGGCGAGCCTGGGCGCGGAAGGCTTGTACCGCAGCAAGGTGTATGTCAATGATGGCAACGAAGCACGTCCCGCACCGGGGTATGCCGTCATGAACCTGCGTGCTAAGTTCACGCAGAACGTTGGCGACTGGCAGTTCGCCCAGATGGTTCGTCTGGAAAACGTGTTCGACAAAAAGTACATCGGCTCTGTCATCGTGGGTGACGGTAACGACCGTTATTACGAACCCGCTCCAGGCCGTGCATGGTATGCCGGCGTAAACGCGCAATACACGTTTTAAGGTCTCTTGGAAGGGCACTGTCGCTACGTCGCAGAGGTGTAGCGGCAGTTTTTATTCGGGCGTGATTTCGGGGTAGTGCCGTGTTGCGTGGCGTATGACCGCATGCCGATTGTTTGGATTCTGAATTGTCCGCCTGACCCCCGCTCGCATCGATGATGCTAGTATTGATGCTTAGTCGCATCACAAAGGAATGGTTATGCGTACTACTGTTACCATCGACGACTCCCTCTATGCAAAGGCCCTCGAAATGGCAGGCCCCAGCATAGATAGGGCGGACGTGTGCCGCACGATGGAGGCAAGTTCCTGAAAAACTTCGTGGAGCGCGTGCGTCCAACCGATCATGCCGGTACGAATCGCTTCGCCAGCCTTCGCCTTTGCAAACTCCACTGCGATTCCTTCGGCCCGCAAATCACTGCGGCGCATCGACCGAAACTCTGCCCGCCGCCTACCGGTAAGGGCGGTCAATCGAGCCATTAGCCCGATTACATGTGACGAAGGTCTCTTGCGCTTGGCCAACTCGCAAAGTGAGGTAAGTTCGTCCCAGGATGGGCAGCGAGAGCGTGGGCGTTCCTTGTTGCGACGAACCATCCTGCTGCTCTCAACTAAAACCAAAGCTCTCGGGAGTTGATTTCCCCGGCCCCGGTGGTGGATTCGGCTTGCAGTCAGAAAATTTGGGTACGCTTGATGGAAGAGGGCGTCGCTACGGCAATAGGACGCAGCATCGTCATTTAGTATAGTGGGCGGCGTGTGCCTTCCGTCTGGGCGCAACCGGAACTACCTGTAGTGCCCTTTAACGTCAGCAAGAGCAGAGGGTCAATCAATCAATCAGTCAGCCGGTAAACTGTGCAGGACTACTTATTTGGTGCAGCTATGGGTGTCCACGGATTCTTGCTAGTCTTTTTGGGTGGTGGGATCGGAGCCGCAGGGCGACACGGTGTGAGCTTGCTCGCGACGAAATTCCTGGCAACAAATTTTCCGATCGGCACGTTTGCTATTAACGTGGCGGGAGCGTTTGCGATGGGTGTTGTGGTCGAGCTTTTCGCAGCTAAGACAGCGATGTCTCCATCAGCACGCCTATTCTTGACGACCGGAATACTTGGTGGCTTCACAACATTCTCTACCTACGCGCTGGAGATTGGATTGCTCTACGAACGAGGTGAACTCATGGCAGCCGTCATATACGGTCTTGGTTCTCTCGTGGTCGGTGTCGCTGCGCTTTTTGCAGGGCTAAGCTTAGTCAGATGGTTAACTGCCTAAATTGCTAGCTTATCGCGCGCCACTGAGCGCTCTAGCTCTTGGTAGGGATAAGGTCGGAGGAAATCCCTTGTGTCGGACACGGGTGATTCAAGCGGCGCAGTAAAAGCGGGTCGGCACCGCTTTCCCACTTCTCCATTCCGGCTCGAACACGT
>CAMDNZ010000085.1 GCA_945903445.1 Bordetella parapertussis | reverse complement strand
TGTTGGCTCTTTCTGATTCTCAAGCGAAGGCCAGCGAATTATTTTCGTTTGTGCTGTCGCCGCGCAAGATCGCTGCCAGTAGTTGCGTGATGTTCTCCACCGAATTGGCGAAATCCGCCAACACTTCTTCCAGCCCGAATGCGGTGATCTCTGCAAAGACAGGCTTGACCAGCATCAGCACCTTGGCTTGCTCATCGAAAACGATGGCGCCTTGATTGGCTTCGGTCAAGGTCAAATTGAGCGAGAGACTGCGTTCCAACACTTTGGCGTCGGGTTGGTTCGAAAGCTCGACCAGCATGCCGTAGAACAGAAACCCGCCTTCTTGTTTCTTGATGGAAATGAACGTTTTCTTATCCAGCGATATCAGGCATTGGTGGTGTTCGTCGAACTTCAAACTCAAGCCAAGAATTTTTCCTAGATCTTCCAAAACATGGTCTTGCAATTCCATGGTTTGCCTCGCAAACGTTGGTTGAAGATAATCGTTTCCGGCTGTGGCGATTCGTTTAGCCGCCCAAGGCCATCGGTTCGGTGTCAGGCGATGTGCGGGTCCTATCGACGACGGCAAACGAAATGAATTTCGCTTGAGCCGCTGTATCCACTTTGTTTTCGACGCGCACGGCCGAGTCGTTGTGGACAACCCAATGCTTATCATCTTCCTTGCTATACATGTAGTAATGCCCGCCCGTTGCCGAACCTGAATGGATGATGATGTCTCTGGGCTCAAGCGTCACCTGCCACGCTTCGCCGCTTCGACTATCGACGATGGGCAAGGTGACCCGGCGGGTGAAATCGGTGTTTTGCAGGTCGAGTTTGATCATGCTGTCCGTTTTCTCGTCGTACTGCAAAGCGTTGATATGTAGATTGAATCGCGTGAAGCTTTGAAAATCGGCCACCAGTTGCCGCTTCTTCTCCACCTCCGTATTGACCGTATCGCCGTACGCCCATTTGATTTCCACTTTCTCGGACGCGACTCCCAGATTCGCGATATCTTGCAGTGTCGCGGAGGTGCCCAAGACGCTGACGTCATGACTGAACGTTTGATATCCCGTGCCGTCGCGCATTGCCTGGCCGTTGATGAGCGTTTCCTGCACGCGCACTGACGAGCCGGCCAGATTCTGAAGTTGCAATAAGGTATCGAGCTTTGCGAGAAACTCCTGTGCGTCGTTCATCTGATAGAAATCAAAGCCGGCGAATATCCTGGTGCTTGCCAAAGACTCCCAGAAGTCGCGAATGTCGATCGCCTCGCCTTTCTTCATTTGCCCAAGCAACTGACTAAATTTTTCGATGGCGGCAGCCTCGGCTGGAGACGTGTTCGCGTCCAGGCCTTGCTGCACCGCGTGTAAATGCTCGATCAGCGGATCGACGCCCACGATTCCGATCAGAAATTTGATGGAAGAGTTGGCATAGCAGGTATTGCCCTGATTTGGAAAACCTGTTGCCGGAATTCGGGCTTGCGCCAGGACTCTGGCGTCTCCGGCTGCTTTGACGAGCCGGGCACTGGCGCTTTCCGACTCAATATCGAGGCGTTCGATCAGTTTCGAAGAGAGGGGGGCTGAGACCTTCTGGTCGCCCAGACGTCTCAAGGCTATGGCGGCAGCGTCAGCGCTGTGGTCGTTGCCCAGCGCTTGAATGAAGGCGGTAAGCACTTCGGCATTGTCACGCGCGACACGCTGTGTATAGGCTTGTACAACGCTTAAATTTTTCAGAATGGGGATGTGGCTCAGCAACTCCAAAACCCGTCCTTTGAAACTCTGTGGAGAGGTTTGAATGGTGGCGATGCCGTCCTTATCCAACTGAATGGACATATGGTCGCCCGTACTGGCGGCTGCTTTGAAGTCAGAGACGTGGAGATTCATGTGTTTCTCCTGGTAATGCGTAGTCAAGACGGCGTCAGTTACCGGTGCTGCGAGATTGCGGACTTTGCCAGTACACGTCGGGGCGTTGCTGAACCGCATTCAAGCTGCGAGCCATGACAAACAGCAAATCCGATAAACGATTCAAATACTGCCTTACCGGTGGGTTGACGGTTTGCGTGTGGGCCAGCGCGATAACGGCGCGCTCGGCTCGCCGGCATACGGTGCGCCCCACGTGCGCCAACGCTGCACTGCGCACTCCGCCGGGTAAAACGAATTCCTTCAAGGGCGTGAGAGCGGCGTTGTAATGCGCCAGCCGTTCGTCTAGCCGGGCCACCTGCGTGGGCAACACAGCGCTATGGCCTGGAATGCACAGCTCGGCGCCCAAATCGAACAGATCGTGCTGAATGGCAGACAGATCGGCATCGATATCCGCAGGCAGATTCTCGGCGCGTAAGACACCTAGCACGCTGTTGAGTTCGTCTATGTCGCCCATCGCGGCGATGCGCGGGGCGTCTTTCGGCAGCCGCGAACCATCGCCTAAGCCGGTCGTGCCGTCGTCGCCCGTGCGGGTTGCAATGACGGATAGTCGATTCGCCATGATGTAAGAGGTCGCTCTGCAGGGGTTGCCCGATGGCGTTATCCTAACAGTATCGGGCTCGATGCAGCCCTGCGAAGGAGTTATTATGACCCGATCGTTCAAGCGTTTACTACCTGCCGTGCTGGCTGGCAGCGTATTGATGGCGATAGGTGCCTGGGCGCAAGCCGCTCAGTCGGGCAGTGCGTCGGGCGAAGTTCGCCGAGTCGACGCGTCCTCGGGTAAAGTGACCATTAAGCACGGACCCATCTCGGCCCTGGACCTGCCGGCGATGACCTTAGTCTATCAAGCCGCGCCTAATCTGCTGGGCAATATCAAGCCAGGCGACAAGATCAATTTTACGGCCACCCGAGAAAAAGAACATTACGTGGTCACGCAGATCAGCAAATAGAAGAGAAGGCCCGCATGTCGGCCTGCCTCGCGCTGTGAGTCGGCGCGGCACGCTGCAAGCGGCGCCGATTGCAGAAAAAGGGGACAGCCGCCAGGCTGTCCCGATTTTATTGGCCTAGTGCTTATAGAACGTAACGCGCCAGATCTTGGCTGCCGGCCGCTTCCTGTAGCTTATCGTTCACATACGCTGCGTCGATACGTACGCTGTTGGTGTCACCCGTCGCTGCATCGAAGGACAGATCTTCCAGCAGCTTTTCCATCACCGTGTACAAGCGGCGTGCGCCGATGTTTTCGGTCTTTTCGTTCACGGCGAATGCCAGCTCCGCCAAGCGTTGGATGCCTTCGTCGGTGAATTCCAGATCGACGTGCTCGGTCGCCATCAAGGCTGTGTATTGCTTGGTCAGCGATGCGTTCGTATCCGACAAAATACGAACGAAATCGGCTGCTGTCAGCGAGTCTAGCTCGACCCGGATGGGGAAACGGCCTTGCAGCTCGGGGATCAGATCCGAGGGCCGGGCAAGGTGAAATGCGCCTGATGCAATGAATAGGATGTGATCGGTGCGCACCATGCCATAACGGGTGTTGACAGTCGTACCCTCCACCAGCGGCAGCAGATCGCGCTGAACGCCCTGGCGCGACACTTCGCCGCTGCCACCGCCCTCGGAGCGGGCGGCGATCTTGTCGATTTCGTCCAGAAACACGATGCCGTTCTGTTCGACGTTGGCGACTGCCGCGGTGCGCAAATCTTCTTCGTTCACACGCTTGGCGGCCTCTTCGTCCACCAAAATCTTGAACGCTTCGCGCACCTTCATCTTGCGGGTTTTTTTCTTGTCGCGTGCCAGACCCGCGAACATGCCGCGCAATTGCTCGGTCATCTCTTCCATGCCCGGCGGCCCCATGATGTCCATCTGTTGAGGTTGTTGCGCCACGTCGATCTCGACTTCGAGGTCGTCGATAGTGCCTTCGCGCAGACGCTTGCGGAAGGTTTGGCGGGCCGTGCTGGTATCGTCTCGCGCAGGTTCGCCTGCCGCGTTGCGCGCGGGGGGCACCAGCACGTCCAGGATGCGGTCTTCGGCAGCGTCTTCGGCCTGCGCGCGCACCCGGCGCATTTCCAGTTCGCGCGTCTGTTTGATCGAGTATTCGGTCAGGTCGCGGATGATGGTGTCCACGTCGCGGCCCACGTAACCGACTTCGGTGAATTTCGTCGCCTCGATCTTGATGAAAGGCGCGTTGGCCAATTTGGCCAGACGACGGGCGATCTCGGTCTTGCCCACGCCTGTCGGGCCGATCATCAAAATGTTCTTGGGATGAATTTCGTTGCGCAACGGTTCGGCCACCTGGCTGCGACGCCAGCGGTTGCGCAGGGCCACTGCAACCGAGCGTTTGGCCTTGTGCTGGCCGACGATATATTGGTCGAGCTCGGAGACGATCTCGGCCGGAGTCATTTGAGAAGCTGACATTGCGTAGGCCTATCCTTTATCCGACCAGCGTTTCCACGGTGTGGTGCTGGTTCGTGTAGATGCAAAGATCGCCTGCGATCTCCAGGGATTTTTTGATGATTTCCTCGGGCGACAAATCGGTGTTCTTCAAGAGAGCCAAAGCGGCCGATTGCGCGTAGGCGCCGCCCGAGCCGATAGCGGCCAAGCCGTGTTCCGGCTCCAGCACATCGCCATTGCCGGTCAAGACCAGCGTGTTATTGATGTCGGCGACGATCAACATGGCCTCTAGGCGGCGCAACACGCGATCGGTACGCCAGTCGCGAGTGAGTTCGACAGCGGCTCGCATCAGGTGTCCCTGGTGCTTTTCGAGTTTGGCTTCGAAGCGCTCTTGCAGGGTGAACGCGTCGGCGGTCGCGCCGGCAAAACCTGCCAGAATCTTGTCGTGATAAAGGCGCCGGATCTTGCATGCCGTGCCTTTGATGACGATGTTGCCCAGCGTGACCTGGCCGTCGCCGCCCAATGCAACGTGATTGCCTCGGCGAACGCAGACGATGGTTGTGGCGTGAAATTGTTCCATGTTTCCTTCCGTTGAGCAGGCTACATGGGGACGATAACGCATAAAAAAAGGGCTGCCGCGTGTCAGACGGGCAACCCTTTTTCACCTGCCCAGTACACCGACCGAAATCGGGCGTGCTGGGCGGGCCTACTGACCGAGCGACATCAATCGCCGTAGAGCTTCTGGCGCATTTCGCGGCGCTCTTGGGCTTCCAGCGACAGCGTGGCGGTCGGGCGCGCCAGCAGGCGAGGAATTCCAATGGGTTCGCCAGTTTCGTCGCACCAGCCATATTCGCCGCTTTCGATGTTGGCGATCGATTGCTGCACTTTCTTCAACAGCTTGCGCTCCCGATCGCGCGTGCGCAGTTCGAGGGCATGTTCTTCCTCGATCGTGGCACGGTCGGCCGGATCGGGAACGAATTGTGTCTCGCGCAAATGCTCGGTGGTCTGTCCTGCGTTACTAAGAATGCTTGCTTCAAGTTGACGCAACCGCTCGCGGAAGAAGGCCAATTGACGGTCGTTCATATAGTCGGACTCGGGCATGGCCAGCAATTCTTGTTCGCTGGGCAGGTCAATCGACGCGTTGGCCGATTTACTTGGTTTTTTAGTTGCTGCCTTGGTAGCCATGAAAATACTCCACAATGAATCGAATCCCGGCGCGACGCTGCTTATTGCGCCAGGCACTGCTCCAGGCCGCGGGTGAAAATCTCCCGTGGAAGCTTGCGGCCGATAAAGACCATTTTTGTACCGCGTTTTTCAGATGCTGCCCACGGTTTACCGGGTTCGGCACCCATCATCATGTGTACGCCCTGAAACAAAATGCGCCGGTTCATGCCCTTCATGTACAGCACGCCCTTGTAACGCAGCAGGTCGGCGCCATAGATTTGGGTGACGCCGCCCAGGAATTCTTCCAGGCGGGCGGGATCGAACGGCTTGTTCGAGCGAAACACGAACGAACCGATGCTGTCGTCGTGATGATGATGGTGATGGCCGTGATCGTGACCGTGATCGTGGTCGTGCTTGTGCGATGGATGATCGCAATGCTCGCCATGATGATCGTGGTCGTGACCGTGGCTGGCGTCGGGATGCTCGACCGCCAGAAACTCGGGATCGATTTCGAGAATCGAGTTCAAGTTAAAGCCGCTGATGTCGATGATGGACGTCACATCGACTTCGCCAAAATTGACCGGGGTGATCGGCGCACGCGGGTTCATTCGCACCAGGCGCGAGCGCAGCGCGTTGTATTCGGCCTCGTCCACCAGGTCGCGTTTGGACACCAGAATGCGATCGGCGAAACCGACTTGTTTCTGCGCTTCGTCTTGTTCGTCCAGCGTGACCATGCCGTGCTTGGCATCGACCACCGTGATGACGGCATCCAGCCGATAGTATTCGGCGACGTCGTCGTCCATGAAGAAGGTCTGGCACACCGGGCCGGGGTTGGCCATGCCAGTGGTTTCAAGAATGACGCGCTCGAAGGTCAACGTGCCGGCGCTGCGCTTCATGCGCAGGTCGTTCAGCGTGTTCAGCAGATCGCCGCGCACGGTGCAGCAGACGCAGCCGTTGCTGAGCTCGATGATTTGCTCGTCGTTGTCCTGGACCAGCAGCTCGTTGTCGATGCTTTCTTCGCCGAACTCGTTTTCGATCACAGCGACGCGACGACCGTGGAACTCGGTCAGGATACGCTTGAGAAGGGTGGTCTTGCCCGCACCGAGAAAGCCGGTGAGGATCGTGACGGG
>CAMDNZ010000084.1 GCA_945903445.1 Bordetella parapertussis | reverse complement strand
CTTGATGGGACGCACCGTGGCGCCCGGCGAACGCATGTCGATCAGCAACACCGAGATGCCGCGCTGAGCCTTGGCCTGCGGATCGGTTCGCACCAGGCAGAAAATCCAGTCGGCGTGTTGCGCCAAGGTGGTCCAGGTCTTCTGGCCGTTGACCACGTAATGATCGCCGGCGCGCTCGGCCCGAGTCTTAAGGGATGCGAGATCGGAGCCCGATCCCGGCTCCGAATATCCCTGGCACCACCAGTCTTCGACGGTCAGCATTCGGGGGAGCAAGCGAGCGCGCTGCTCGTCGCTGCCAAAGCGCATCAGCACAGGTCCCAACATGCTCAAACCGAACGGCAGCAAACGCGGCGCGCCTGCACGATAGCTCTCGATTTCGAACACCAGCCGCTGCAAGTTGTTCCAACCCGTTCCGCCATACTGCACCGGCCATCCGGGCGCACCCCAGCCCTGCTCGGCCAGAATGCGGTGCCAGCGCACGTAATCTTCGCGTGCCAGCCGTTGATGTTTGATCG
Source organism: Bordetella parapertussis (assembly GCA_945903445.1). GTDB lineage: Bacteria > Pseudomonadota > Gammaproteobacteria > Burkholderiales > Burkholderiaceae_B > Schauerella. The sequence goes on along the minus strand of CAMDNZ010000084.1, from coordinate 6,693 downwards.
TTTTTTGGCGAATGTCCTGCGGCAGATGCGTTTGCATGAATGCTCGCACCGAATCCCGGAAGTCGCGCTCCTCTTGGGTCCACGTCAGGTTCATGCTTGTCTCCTTGTTCTGCAATCTAGCCTTGCGTTCGCACGCCTCGCAATACCGAATTGCGGAACCGGGGCTTCAAGCGATACGAAAGCAGGTCTTAGGAGATCTACCGCAGATCATGAGCAACGCCCTTGCAGAGAAAAACACATCAATCCGCGGCAATCGACGATCAACATTACTCACGAAATGTCTCAGGGGACATAAACACGTAGTCGAGCACGCTTACTCTGCCAGCGGAGGCCGCGGCACGCCTCGAAGGGAAATTCCCCGAAACGATGGTTCCGAGGAGAGCATGTTTTTGATCTAGTAAATAAAAATTCTTTAGGAGCTCGATTTGTGCAGCCGCCGCAAGTCCCTGCCCTCTGAAATCCGGAAGAACAACCTCATCCAAAATCCAGTTTCCGGTAAAAAAATCACGCCTTTTATTTTCGCATATTATAAATCCAGCGCGATGTCCACTTTGCAAAATAATAAATAAATTTCCGCCAGTCAATGCGTCAAGGATATCCTCTTCATCGGAACAGGAGGCTTCAGTACTTAAACCAGGAAACTTTTTGTACGTGGCATCGTAGGCTACGTTCATGGCGTTGAGACACCATTCCAGATCGGCCCCGGTTCCTATAATCAGTTTACAGTTCAGCTTATGAGTGAGCTGTGCAAAGTCTTTGGGTACTGCCCGGGCGTAGATCGATTGATCGATAATTCCAGGTGTCGGATTTCCCGCCCTATGAAGGACTCGAATTGATTGCGCTCCTAGAGGCCGCCATACATCGAATATCTCACTCGCCGCATTTTTACCGAGAGGCCGGGAACTGGCAACCAACTCGATGAACGGTCGGGTGATATCTCCGTTCACATATCGAGGTCCAGTCAGGTAAGTCGCTCCCTTATGCTCAGTCAATTTTTGCAGAAAGAACGCTTGCGGCAGACCTAACTCTCTATATGGAAATCGTACTGAAAAACTTGCATCGTTGCACCACGCGGCCTGCTGGACTAAAAATTCTCGCAGATTTTCCTCGACCTCTCTTTTTATGAGTGGATCGACTCCAAAAGTGTCACGCATGTAATCAAGCGTGTCTTTATTTTTTCTCAAAAAAAAATTGAATTTTGGATTTATACGGCGTGATAGCCATACTAGAAATTTAATTATTATTAAGAATTCAACAACGCTTTTCTTGATCGATAAAATACCCATATAAGCGTAGAAGCAATCATGATCGCTTTTCAATACGCCTGAATGCCAAGCTCAGTATGGTTACATGTGGGTCGGAAATGGGCTGGGCGCTCGCCCCCTAACATTTACAACCGCTTGGGATCGAGGCGGCAATCTGGTTCACATCAGAACTGTTTCTCGATATTGACTTGAAGAACAGGAGTAGCACACGTCAAAGCAACACGAAAGCAAGTCTTAGGAGCGGACGAAGGCCAGCTTCCGCATTCGAGAATGGCGACGGACCGATGCGAACTGGGACACTCTTCGAACAATATCCATAACGATACGTCCACCGGAGACTGGTCATGAATAGAGGAGTTCGCAGTTTGCTTGCGTTGTGCGCCGGGCTGACGGCGTGGGGTGCCACGGGACTTGCCCATGCCGCCTACCCCGAGCGGCCCGTGCGATTGATCATCGGTTATGCGCCGGGCGGTCCGGTCGACACCACTGCCCGGGTGTTCGCCAAGTATCTGGGCGACCAACTGGGTCAACCGGTGGTGGTCGAAAATCGCTCGGGCGCCAGTGGCATGATCGGTGCGGAAGCCGTGCTGCGCAGCCCTGCGGATGGCTACACCTTGGGCTTCGTGGCCAGCCCGACGATGACGATGACGCCGCATGTTCAGCGCAACGAGACGCTCAAGCGGCAGGACTTCACGTTGATGGGACTGATCGTCGATTATGCCAACGTGTTGCTGGTCGGACCGGGTCTGCCCGCCAAGACCGTGCAAGAGCTGGTGGACGCCGCCAAGAGCCAGCCTGAATCCGTGGCCTTCGGATCGGCGGGCATCGGTGCCTCGAATCACCTGTCGGCCGAGCTGCTGAAAATTCGTGCCAAGGCGCCCATGCTGCATGTCCCCTATCGCGGCAATTCACCGGCCATGATGGATGTGCTCAGCGGCAAGGTGACTTTCATGTTCGACATCACCAGCACCGCCATGGGTTTTATCACCAGCGGCAAGGCGCGTCCCCTGGCCGTCACCTCGCGCACGCGCAATCCCCAATTGCCCGACGTACCCACGATGGTCGAGGCCGGCATCGCCGATTACGAAGTGACAGGCTGGTATGCCCTGGTCGGACCCAAAGCCTTGCCCGATGACGTGAGCAAGCGCCTGGCGCAGGCCCTGAAAGGGGTACACGCCGATCCCACCTTCAAGAAAACGATGATCGACGGCGGCTATACGCTGAACACGGGTGGCCCCAAAGAGCTGGACCGCCGTATCGCCGACGAATACGCGCTGTGGGGCGAGGTGGTCAAGCGAGCCGACATTCAGCCGCAATAGCGTCTTTCGTAACGCCTTCAGGACGCCCCGCCATGCCCCCACCCGCCAGCCTATTCACACGCCCCGACCTCCGTACCTTGTTGAGCACCCTGAGATTGCCCGTGTTGGGTGCGCCGATGCGAAAGGTCTCGGGCCCGGATCTGGTCGTGGCGCAGTGCAGAGCTGGCGTGCTGGGCGCCTTTCCTGCATTAAACGCACACCCGCCGCAAGAGTTGGAGCGCTGGTTGACGGTGATCGCTGCGGGCTGCGGCACAGCCCCTTATGGGGTCAACGTGTCGCTAAACCCGTCGAACGAGCGCCGCAATGCCGATCTCGCACAATGCGAAGCGCACGGTGTGCCGGTCGTGATCACCAGCATGCGACCACCGGGCGCGATCGTGCGTCAGGTGCATGCTTATGGCGGCGTCGTGCTGCATCAAGCGCTGACGATGGATCACGCCATGCGCGCCGTGGACGCAGGCGCCGATGGGGTAATCGCGGTGACTCATGGCGCGGGCGGACACGGCGGGCAGGCCAACCCATTCGCGCTGATCAACGAGATTCGCAGCTTTTACGAAGGCCCATTGGGTTTGTCCGGCTGCATCGCCCACGGCAAAGACATTCTGGCCGCGCGCGCCATGGGCTGCGATTTCGTATCGATGGGCACCGCATTCATTACCGCCGTCGAATCGCTGGCGAGCGATCGCCATCGTCGTGGTGTGCTGGACGCTTCGCTGCAAGATGTACTGGTCCAGGCCATGGTGCCCCATGCCGACACCGCAGACGACATTCTGCCCGGACATGGAGTCGGCGGCGTTCAGGAGTCTCTGGCCGTCGAACAATTGATCGATCAGTGGGCCGAAGAATACGCCGCTGCGCGCAGGGCGCTTTGAGCTTCGTGGCGCGGTCGCGAGCCCTGTCCTTACAAGCGCTCGCAATCGAACCCCAAATCCATCAAGTCAAGCGTGAATGCGACGTGATCCGCGTCATGTTTGAATCGTGATCCCCGCGTCCTTGATCAAGCGTCGCCACTTATTCAACTCTTCGTCGATGAACTGACCGAACTCCTCGGGCGTGCCGGGACGCGGCTCGGCACCCGCCCCCAACATGGCACGGGCGACTTCGGGGTCTTTCAACACGGCGTTCAGATCGGCGTTGATGCGCTTGATGACCGCGGCCGGCGTCTTGGCAGGGGCCAGCAAACCGGCCCATGAATAGGCTTCATAACCGGGCACGCCCGAAGACGCGATGGTGGGCACGTCCGGCGCCAAAGGCGAAGGTTCTGGGTTGCCGACGCCCAGAGCGCGCACCTTGCCTGCCTTGATGTGCGGCACGGCACTGGGGCCATCGGCGAACATCACCTGCACCTGCCCGCCCAGCAAGTCCTGCATGGCCGGAGCGCTGCCGCGATACGGCACGTGTTGCAGCGACGTGCCGGCCATCTTGTTGAAAAGTTCGCCAGCCAGATGCGTGCCCCCCCCTGTACCGGACGAGCCGAAGGACAGCTTGCCAGGATTGGCCTTGGCATAGGCGATGAACGCCTGCAAGTTGTCGGCGGGCACGGAGGGGTGCACCACCAGAATGATAGGAAACGATGCCGCCAGACCTACCGGCACGAAGTCTTTGGTGATGTCGTAGGTGAGATCGTTGCGCAGTGCAGGCAGCACGGTGTGGTGAATCGCCGCCATGAACAAGCCATAGCCGTCCGGTGCCATCCGCGCAGCAGCCTGCGCACCAACGATGCCGCCTGCCCCGGCCTTGTTGTCGACGACGGTCGGCACCTTCCAGCGCTGTCCCATGGGCATTGCGACGAAGCGCGCGGTCACGTCAACGGGTCCGCCTGGCGGAAACGGAACGATGATGTTGACAGGCTTATCGGGCCACTCGGCGGCATGGGCCAACCGAGGCAAACTGGCTGCGGCCGCAGCCGCTCCCATCGCAGCCAACAGGCGGCGGCGCTGATGTTGAATCATTGTTTTGTCTCCGTCTCGCGGCTTGTGAGCGGGCCGCGCCACGGTCTCCCGACATGGGAGGTCTCAGGCGACGCCCGCATATGTTATGCGCAGCGTTCTCATTCTGATCCCGGGTATCGCACCTGACGATTTCTATTTGACGAAGCCCCCCTTCTTCGCGCCAGGCACCGTCGTGCAGACGATCAGTGCGTGCTTTCGGCCTGAGTGGCGCGCACGACGTGTTCGATGAAGCGCTCGGCGAACTGTGGCAGATCGCGTCCCCTGGGCCGCACCAGCAATCGATCGCGCAAGGCCCAGCCGTCCTCCAATGCGATCACGACCAGCTGATCGGGACGGCTATAGCGTGCGACGCACGCACGCGGCACGATGGCGATGCCCGCACCGGCCTCCACCATGCGGCACACGGCCTCGAAGCTGCCGACATGCACGCGCTGCAAGATGCGTTTACCCAAGCCTTGCGCGATGTCTTCCAGAAAGGTTTGAATGGCGCTGTGGGGATGAATGCCGACGAACTGGTAGTCGTCCAACAAATCGATGAACCGCAGGCGAGTTTTCTGGGCCAAGGGGTGAGCGAGCGACACCACCACCGCCAGCTCGTCGCGGAACAAGGGCAAGACATCCAGGCCGGTCGTGTCCACCGTGCCGGCCACGATGCCGAGATCGGCACCGCCGGAACGGATCGACAGGACGATCTCGCCACTGAGTTTCTCTTCCAGCTCGACATCGACATCGGCGGTCTCGGCCAGGAAAGTCGATAACGCGTCAGCTAAAAATGAATTGGTGGCCGTAGTGTTCGCCAACACTCTCAGGCGTCCTTTGACCCCGCTGGCGTAGGGTTGCAAGTCGGCGTTCAAGCATTCGAGCTGACGAAATATTTCATGCGCGTGACGAAGCAATACTTCGCCTGCGGGCGTGAGCGCCACGCCAGTCACCTGCCGCACCAGCAGTCGAGCCTTGAACGCTTCCTCCATGTTCTTGATGCGCGCACTGGCTGCCGGCAAAGACAAAAACGTGCGCTCGGCCGCTCGGGTCAGGTTCAGGGTTTGTCCGACATTCAAGAACAAACGCAGATCAGTCAAATCATGTCTCATGTTCCACCGCACAAAAGGGGGGGGGTTTCTATTTTTGAATTCTGATGTGATCCATGCGAATCTACCATGGGCGCTGGGCAAGAGCCTCAAAACGAGAGACGGAGCGAGACAAGATGAGTGAAATGCTGGCAGGTAAGGTGGTCATCGTCACGGGGGCGGGCGGCGGTATCGGTCGAGGCATCGCGCTGGCCATGGCCGCAGCGGGTGCCAAAGTGGTGGTCAACGACATCGGCGTCTCGCTGACTGGCGAAGGCGGCGGCGATGGCCCGGCCCAGGCCGTGGTCAAGGAGATCACCCAGGCCGGTGGTCAAGCCGTCGCCAATACGGATAGCGTGGCGAGCTACGCAGGCGCGAATCAAATCGTGCAATCGGCCGTCGATCATTTCGGCCGGATCGACGCGATCGTCAACAACGCGGGCAATCTGCGCGACCGCGTGTTCCACAAAATGAGCGAAGAAGAGTGGTCGCAAGTGCTGTCGGTTCACCTGAACGGCACGTTCTTCTGCACCCGGGCCGCCGCGCCCTTCTTCCGCGAACAGGAGTCGGGCGCGTTCATCAACATGACGTCCACCTCGGGTTTGATCGGCAATTTCGGCCAGGCCAACTACTCGGCGGCCAAGATGGGCATCGTCGGGTTATCGAAGTCGATCGCCCTGGACATGATGCGCTATCACGTACGCTCGAACTGCATCGCACCATTCGCCTGGAGCCGCATGACCAGCTCGATTCCAGCCGAAACCGATGCCGAGAAAGCGCGGGTCGAAAAGCTGAAGAAGATGGAAGCGGGCAAGATCGCGCCGCTGGCCGTCTATCTGGCCAGCGATGCAGCGCGCGAAGTGACCGGTCAGATCTTCGCAGTGCGGGCCAACGAAATCATGTTGTTCTCGCAGCCTCGGCCGCTGCGCACCGTACACCTGAGCTGTATTAGTCAAAACTTAATCTGACATTTTCGTTAACCTAGGGCAAGAGCCCTGAAAGGAAAAGTCAGAGATGAACATGGCCCAGAATCATAAGGTAATCCGAAACAAGATAGGGCTGCTGAAGCTAGCCGAGCAGCTGGACAATG
>CAMDNZ010000083.1 GCA_945903445.1 Bordetella parapertussis | reverse complement strand
GTTATCCTGCTGGGCACGACCGCCTTGAGCTTCTCGGTTGCCCGCGGTCTTCTAGCCGAAGATTTGCGTGCCCAAGGCTTGGAAAATGCTGCCCGTTTGGCACTTGAATCGCCCATCTGGCGCGGCTATCTGGTGGCCATAGTGGCGTTGATCGCCGGCGCTGGCTTGCTTTGGGCGGGCTTTGTGATCGCTATCGTGCGATGGCTCAAAATTCGCGTCTTAGGTGAAGTTGCCGAGAAAGTACGAGACATGCAGCGCCTGCCCGAAGGGTCGCTTGCCCTACCTTCCGATGTCATCAGTCCCTGGTCGCCCGACCTGGCGGAGTTGTCCGAAGTGTCGGCAGCCGTCAATGAAACACGCGAAAAACTTAAGCTGACCTCGGCCGAGCAGCACGCTCAGATCGAATCATTGAAAGCAGCACTGAACAGCGACCCATTGACTCGACTGGTCAATCGCCGCTACTTCATGAACGCGCTGCGGGCCGCGCTGGCGGGTACGCCCTTACTCGAGGATGGCGAATTGCCCGGCGACGAGCCCATCGCGCTTCCGCCCTCGTTCGGTCATGTGTTGGTGTGCCGTCAACGCGATCTCGCCGCATTGAATCGCCACATGCCGCGCGACTTTACCGATCAATGGCTGCGCACCACCGCCCAGCGGCTGACCGCTATTCTGACCGGTCCCGATGGCCATTCTTTTGTTCTGGCACGTTTGAACGGCTCCGATTTCGCAGTGTTGATGCCCGGTGTAGACGTTCCCCGCGCCGCGGCGTTTGCCGCTGCCATTCGCCAAGTACTGCGCGAATCTCGCTTGCCCGTTGGCGAAGGCGGCCTGTGCCGTTGGGCGTTGTCGCTGGTTCGTTACGGTCGAGAAGACCAAGTGAGCGACCTGCTCGCGGCCCTGGACCACGGCTTGATGCGGTCGGAGAACGCAGGTGACGAATCGGTCGCCTTCGGCGCGGATACCGACGCACACGTCGCCGCAGGCGAATTCGCCTGGAAAGACACCCTCAGCACCGCACTCGAAGAGAATCGCTATTTCCTGGAAACGGCCCCCGTCACGGCCACCGATGGCCGCAAACTGCCGTTCCTGGCGAGGCTGATGCTGCAGCCCGCAGCAGGTAGCCCGCCCGTCCCGCCCGAACTGTTCATCCCGGCCGCCGTGCGCCTTGGGTTGAGCGCGTCTTGCGATCTTCAAGCCGTGCGTCTGGCACTGGACTGGCTAATGATTCACTCCGGCGCGGTGTGCGTACGAATCAGCACCCCTTCCCTGGTGCAAAACGACTTCCTGGCACGCTTGGCCATCATGCTCGCAGACCGTAAAGACTTGGCGACTCGACTGCTTTTGGAAATCGACGCCCACGCCATCACAACCCAATATCCCCGGGTGGCTTCGCTTTGTCAGAGCCTTGTCGGCTACGGCGTGCGTATTGGCGTGCGCCGTTTGGCGCAACAGTTCACGGCGGTCGCGCAACTGCATCAATTGCGGCTGGCTTATGTTCGAATCGGCGGCGGATTCGTCGAACAACTATCCAATAGCCCCGGCGGTCGTCAATTGATGCGTTCGGTGCTCAAGACATCGGGCGATCTGGGCATCGAGGTCTATGCTGACGACGTACCCGATACGCGAACCCGCGATTTGCTTTCTGCCATGGGCATACGCGTTATGCAGGGCGCAGGCGTGGCGGAAGATTCGCCCGAGTTGGCTGCCGCATGATCAATCACCTCTTCGCGCACTTGCCCGGCTTCGAACTTGGCATTCTCGCGGGGATGCTGGCTCCCCTGATGCTCGCATTGGGTGTGCTGGCCTGGCGCCAAGGCCCGCTGTTCGGCGCAACCATGGCCTGGGTGGCGATGGAAGCGACTCGCATGATTGCCGTGATCCATGGCCACAGTTTCGAATCGCCCCTGATGGTCATCGGCACACTAGGCGCCTTCCTGGTCGTCATGCTGCTGACCCCACGAGTCTTCGACAACGCGCCGGCCAAACTGCGCGCGGCCATTCGTGCCGGGTGCAGCATCAACGCGCTGGTCATTGCCTTGATCATGGCGTCCGCCCTGATCTGGAACGCGCATGCCCCCAGTCTGGCAGCTACCCTGTACTGGTGTTTGGCCGGTGGACTCATGGTCGCCATATTTGCCGTGCTCTATCTGCGTGAAGCACGCGGCATTCAACGCCTGATCGCATGGACCTGGATTGTCGGCTTCGGCGTCATGCCCACGCTCTTGATCCTCTGTTCGAGACCGCTCTCGCACACGACGCACTCCGGCGACGAGTTATGGATGGTGCTATGCACCGCTCGCCTCCTGTGCATCGCAGTCATGGCGATTGCCTTGGGTCTCGCACGCGAATGGGTCAAACGGCCGCATGCCTCCCCAACGAGCGCACCGCATCGATCGGCACCGCCGCGGCCTTCGCCTGCCGACGTGGCAGCACCCAATGCGGTGCGCGCGATCGCGCAGGGTGACGATTTATCCGAGCAATTGGACCGCGCCTTACGCCAACTGTCCCACGCGGGCGATATGCAAAGTCAGATGGGCTCGATGATGTCCCACGAACTGCGCGCGCCCTTGTCCACCATTAGCGCAGCCGCGCAATCGCTGGAGCTTATTCTGTCGGGCAGCGGTGATTTGGTCGATGGCCGTATTGCTCGCATCCGTCGATCGGTCGGACGCATGACCGATCTGCTGGACACGTTCTTCAATCCTGAGCGCGCCAAATCAGGGCCGCTCACACCGATGCAGCAGTCCATCGATTTGGTCGAATTGGCCCGTATGGTCATTGCAGCCCAACAGCTCGAGGCGGCTCATAAACTGGTACTGGACGCGCCCGAGCCCGTCATCGTGTGGTGCGATCCGTCGCTGTGTACGGTGGTCGCGCGTAACCTGATGCATAACGCAATCAAGTATTCGCCTGCCAACCAAGCCATCGTCGTTCAAGTGCGCACCCATAGCGACGGCCAGGCCGGTGAGCTTGCCGTTGTCGATCGGGGCGTGGGCATCGACGACAACGATATCGGTCGCATATTCGAACGGAATTACAGGCGAGCCGCCCATCGGGAAGTCAAGGGCACCGGCATCGGTCTGTATTTGGCGCGCAGCCTGTGCGAGAGCCAGGGGGGCCAATTGGCGGTCGCGAGCGAAGTGGGTGTAGGTAGCCGCTTCGCTATGATCCTGCCCTGCAAAAAAGATTGAACGCCATGCCCGTCGAAATCGCTATAGCCATCTTTGCACTATCGATCGCGGCCGCGGCGTTGATTCGGGTATGGCGCAAGCGGTTACGCACGCCCGATGACGCGTATGTCTTGCAGCGCTTGCCCGATATCGCCGGCGCCGTCGACGATATCGGCCACTGGCTACTGGTGTCTCCCGCCGTCGAACGCATCCTCGGTCATCGATCGGAAGCCTTGGTCGGTCGCTTGTGGATGGACGACGTTCATCCCGACGACATGGCACTGATGCTCGAACGCGGCGACACCGGGGCCCCTCAAGTCTTGCGCATCAAACACCGCGACGGGCACTGGGTGTGGATGGAGTGGCATCTAAGTGCGCCCTCGCGGTTCCGCTCGGATCGCATTTGCCGAATCGTGGCAGCACGCGACGTCACCACACGCAAGCAGACCGAATTAGCGCAGATCCAGGCGCACGCCCGTCTGGCTCAACAAGCCTCCATCGACGGTCTGACTGGACTATTTAACCGCAGCCATATACAGGCAATGCTCGACCGCGAATGCCTGCGCGCCCGTCGCTCGGGCCATCCGCTATGCGTGCTGCTGATCGATGTCGATCATTTCAAACCGCTCAACGACTACTATGGACATCCGCATGGTGATCTTTGCCTGACCGCCGTCGCCCGCTGCCTCAATTCGGCACTCTTGCGGCCTGCCGATGTGGTGGGTCGCTATGGTGGCGAGGAGTTCATGGTGTTGCTGCCCGATACCGATGCGCGTGGCATGAAAATCGTCGCAGAGAAAATCCGCCAGGCGGTTCAGGACATGGCCCAGCCGCATAGCGCCTCGCCGTTCGGTCATATCACCGTCAGCGTCGGCGGCATCCACGTCATGGCACCGGTGCAAAACGACCCTACACGCTACATTTCCTTGGCCGACAGCGCGCTGTATCGCGCCAAACGCTTAGGTCGAAACCGGGTCGTGTGCGCCAGCTGTCATGGCCTGGAAGAAGGCTCGCCCGTCAGTCCCAAGAACGAGCCGCCCCTGTCAGGCAGTGAAGACGTAGCCTTGGCCCCGAACTGAGACTACCGGCAGTTTCATTCCTATGGCTTGCGCTTTGCTACGCAGGCGGCTGACCAATACGTCGATTCGGCGCACCTCGAACCCGTCCGGATCTTCGGGCGAAAATAGTTGGGACATACGCTCGCGGCTGACGACAGAACCTGCGACCTCGACTAATGCGTGCATAAAAATCTTTTCCTGAGCGCTCAAACCTAGCGACCGACCGAAAGGATCCACCAAAGTCCAGCCTCCCTCGGCCAGCCCCCAGTCGCCCGGCACGTTGGCCGCCTCGACTTCCTCGGTCGAGGAGGTCGCCGTGGCGAACGTGATCCGCATGCGCCGCATCAAACTACGAATGATGGAACTCAATTCGAGCAGGTCGACCGGTTTGGTCAGATAGACGTCGGCACCGCCTTCCAATCCGCGCACGCGATCTTCCAGCGCAACCCGACCGGTCAGCATGATGATGCCCACGGCATGGCGCGCGCGCAAACGGGTTGCGACCGAAAAGCCGTCATCGCCGGGCACGTTGGCATCGAGAATGACGATATCGGTCGGCGTTTTTTCGAAGCAGCGATAGAAATGCGCGGCATCGTCAGCGGTAAAGCGGACATCGAAACCATAACCGCCTAGTCCGAGTGCGAGCTCGTTCCGAAAATCGGCGTCATCTTCCAACAACCCGACGGTTATTTGACCTGCGGTATTGAAATTTTTCATTGTTGGCACTTGCAACCTCGCGTCACTTGCAACGCAATGTTAGCACTCACACTGTGTCAGACTGTTAAACACATAGGGAACGCAGACTTGGTCCGCTCGATAGGCTTGTTTTTAACCGCATTATGAGGAAATACTCGATCATTTCCGCAACAAAAAGATCTTTTGCCTCGAAAGGGCCCATCGTGACGGCGTGCACTACGAAGAACAGCTGATTTCCAGTTCATTCGCCCAGGCAGGGGGAAGCTCGGCATAGGCACTGGCTCCAGACTGCGCCTCGAACGGTCGACGCAGCACGGCCATCAGTCGTTCGATCTCGCCGGGATCCCCTGCTTGGGCTGCAACAATGGCCTGTTCGGCCAGATGATTGCGCAGCACATAAAGCGGATTGACCGCGTCCATGGCGTTGGCGGTATGTTCTGCCGACGAAGCACAATGCTTCACATCAGCGAAGTCTCGCTCAGACGCGGCGTGGCGCGCCAGCAAGCGTTCAATCCATCGTTTTATCGGCACCGGATCGCTGAACAAAGCCAGCACCGGCGCAGTATCGCCCCGTACCGCATCGGCCAGTCGACGAAACGTCAGCGTGAAATCGGCGCGCTGGCTGTGCATTAGCGCGAGCAGGTCGTCTACCAGTTCGATGTCTTCGTCCTCCTCGAGCGCGTCCAGACCGATCTTGGCACCCATCGAACGGTTGAACGCCAGGGTGAACTGCGCCTCGTAGTCGGCCAACACTGCCTTTAAAGCGGCCTCGTCCTGCACGATGGGTTGCAAGGCACCGGCCAAACGATAGAGATTCCACAATCCGACCGTCGGTTGCCGGTTCCAGGCATAGCGACCCTGCACGTCGGTGTGATTACAGATGTGACCGACGTGAGTGCCGTCCATGAAACCATACGGCCCATAATCCAGCGTCAAGCCCAGTATGGACATGTTATCGGTGTTCATGACACCGTGGCAAAACCCGACCGCTTGCCACTGCGCCATCAACCGGGCGGTACGCGTGGCGACTGCTGCCAGAAGCTGTAAGGCCGTGCGTCCCGCTGCCAAGGGCTGCTTCGGGTCGACTCGGCACTCGGGGTAATGATTATCGACCACATGGTCGAGCAGTGCCAAAAGCGCCTCCGTATCGCCTGCCGCCGCCCAATGCTCGAACGAACCGAAACGCACGAAGCTAGGCGCCATGCGCGTCACCACGGCGGCGGTTTCCATGGTTTCCCGACGAACCGGATCGTCGGAGGCCACCAACGCCAGACTGCGGGTAGAGGGTATGCCCAGGCCCACCATGGCTTCGGCCGCGAGATACTCGCGTACCGACGAACGCAACACTGCCCGCCCATCGCCCATGCGCGAGTAGGGCGTCATGCCGCTGCCCTTGAGCTGTAGCTCCCACCGCCCTTGCGGGCCGTCTACATCGCCCAGCAGATGGGCACGCCCATCGCCCAGCTGCCCCGCCCACACGCCAAACTGATGGCCGCTATATACCGCTGCCAAGGTCTTACCGCCGACCAGAGGCGCATGACCGGCGACCAAAGCCAGAAATGCCGGCGAATCCAACGCGGGGGCCGCCAGACCAAGAAGCGCGGCGGCTTCGGCGTTTGCATGCAACAGGCGCGGCGCGCTGGGCCCCCGGGCAGGCAGCCGCGTATAAAAGCGCTCGGGCAACGCGGCAAAGCGATTGCCGACTCGCAAGTCGGCCACATCGTTCACCATTGCGCCACGATATCGTTCTGTCATGCCTCGCTCCTGGAATCGCCGGTCGCGCGCGCACGGCGCACAGCCTGCTTGGCGGGGCGCACGTAGAACATCGCCGTCACGAAAAACAACACACTGAGCGCGATTTCGCCCCCGGCCAACGCGGCTGACACGGGGTTCAGATCGGACCATGCCCGCATGACCCCTTCGGCGAAATACAACAGCACTAGCATGCTGGCCCATTGATAAGTGTAGACATTCCCTCTGGAGATATTGCGTAAGGGCAGTGCCAAGGGAAGCGCCTTGAGGATAAGCCACGAGCCGCCTGGATAGATAGGCGCTAAAAACGCCTCCCACGCCACACACAGCACGATGAGCGCAAGCAACAGGCTGGTGGCGAAACGGCGCAAAGAGGGGCTAAGAACGGGATTCATCCTGCTATTATCTGTATTAGTCAAAACTTAATCTGACATTTTCGTTAACCTAGGGCAAGAGCCCTGAAAGGAAAAGTCAGAGATGAACATGGCCCAGAATCATAAGGTAATCCGAAACAAGATAGGGCTGCTGAAGCTAGCCGAGCAGCTGGACAA
>CAMDNZ010000082.1 GCA_945903445.1 Bordetella parapertussis | reverse complement strand
CCTGAAGCAACAGGAAATTCGCCATGGGTCTTCAGGCTCCGAAGTCGCGTCGGAACAGGCGTTCTTCGCGCAATCCTCGCGACAGGCCCAATGCGCGTTGAATCACGACTGTCAAGCGACCGACAGGATCGAGTTGCAAGCCTCGGTGTTGCCGCTGCCGCAATCTGAGCAACTCTCGCAACACCGACTCGCAAGACGTGAATCCGCCCAACCGCCAGTCCCAATAAATCGGATATTTGAGCAGTGTCCCCGCCACCAGTTGGTCCAGGGTCAAGCGTCTGTGACGGCGTTCGACCCTGTCATGGTCAGTCGTCAGCCCCCAGCCACTGTAGAAAGGCCGACCATAAGTCACGACTTTCTTGCCACGCAGCAAGGCATCGAATCCAGATAAGGAAGTGATGCAATGCAGCTCATCGGAAGCCTCTATGCAGCTGATGATGGAGGCATGTGACTCCAAGCGGTCGGCAAACGCCAGGGCACGTCTCTGCTCGACCTTACCGTGCCGATTGCCCGACATGACGTCGGGATGCGGTTTATAAATAATGTAGGCATCGGCGTTGTTGCGCCTGACTTCAGCCAGTAGCTGCAGGTTGGTCTTGACGCTGCTCGCGCCGAGCTTGATCGACGCGTCGTCTTCGACCTGGCCAGTCACCAAAATCGAGCGTTTGTCCGTCTGCCAACTGATGAGCGAAAGCCGATCGACATTGTATTTGGTGATTTGATTTTGAACGATCGAGGCTCTGACGCGACGGGCAGCCTCGATGTCGTCGTCCGAAAAAACATCGTAGTTCAGAATGTTTTCCAGGCGCGAGGGCGTTCGTGGATCAAAATAAATGCCGACGTCGTCCATGACGATGGATAGCGGCGCAATGAAATTCGATCCCAATCCCACCGATCGCACAAATCCGTCTTCGATGCGAATCGTCTGCGGATTCGCCATGTCGGTGAGTGTTTTCACGCTATCGGGCGCCTGTTGGCCCCAATGCATTATCCGGTCCGACGGATCGTAGTTCACGCCAGCGTCTTCCGCGAATGCCACCGTCGCCGCGCCTGCGTGCAAAAAAGGAAACAGATTGGCCTGCTTCCATTTACGCATTCCCACCACCAGATTGCGGCCTTCGCCGACCATGGCTCGCTGGCGCTTGATCCAGGCGATCACGTCGTCCAACTCGCCTGGCGTGCCTTCAACCGGGTCGATATAGCGCGAATAACGAAGATACGCAGCAACAAACAGCTCGGCGACACTGCGTCGGGTCGTACGTCGAACGCAACATTGCTCATCGATGGTCGCGCCCCACCCCGCATACCAGGGCATGCCGAACACTCGGACGGTTTTCCCGTGCAGCAAGGCCTCGAAACCGAGTTGCGAGGTCACGACATAAACGGCGTCCATCTGCTCGATCAGCTCATGCGGGCAACCGCTGCCACGCAACACGATTTGCTGCTCACCTGATTCGGTTCGACTCAGATACCCGGACTTCCGACCTTCTACGACATCCGGATGAGTTTTGACAAATAGCATGGCGTCCGGATGCTCCTGTCGCGCACACGCCAGCATGCGCTGGAATGTATCAGGCGACCCGCCACCCAGTGCGACGCTAAGATCGCCAGCGGTTTGATCGACTACCAGGACTTTCTTGCCGGGCCTACGCAGCGCAGGCTCGTCCCATTGGCCGCCGACGTTGTATTTGCTTATCTTTGACGCGACCATATCCGCCAAAAGCGCCTCGCCCTGCTCATCGGGCACGAGCGACTGGTCCGATGCCAGAAGATTTTCCAACGCAGATGCCGTGGTCGAATCGTAGTAAATGCCGACGTCATCGACCACCAACGACAATGGCGCCGCGCGAGCCGCCGTACCGTAGGATCTGACGAAACCGTCTTCGAGCATCAACGCGGCGACACCCCGGCGGGCGGCAATCGACTTCGCCCGCTGCCCGGACGCTCGACGCCCCCAACCCGCAAAGGCCGAGGCTTTTGCAGCGCCGACCGACCAGAGCTGTCCGAAATGCACATTGGCATGGACAACCGGGCGGTGCAAGAACGCCTCCAGATATGGGATGGCAAGAATACCCTTGGAGGTGACACCGATCATGAGACGCTACGCCCGCTGGCAAAACTCATTGATGAGCAGGTCAAGCGAACGAATCTTCGGTGACCGGCGTATTTTTGCGAATGTCGCGGGTTGCCTTTTTGCCGATCACCCGTTCCAGATGCTTAGGCGCCAGGCCGAAACCCGGCCGAACGCTACGCACGGCTTGGGCGGAAATGGTTGCCCCTTGCGCGATGTCATCGACGAAATACAGCGATCGACGGAATTGCGCATTACCGATTTCACCCGACTTGCGACCATAATCGACGCGCCCCAGCGATTCCCAAGCTGTTTTAGCGCCAACACACAAGTTTTCGAGATCGGCAGGCTCCAAGGAAAAACTGTCGTCCGGCCCCCCGCCCTGTCGATCCAGCGTGAAATGCTTTTCGATCAAGCAGGCACCTAGTGCGACGCTCACGATAGCCGTCGTATTGTCGATCGTGTGATCCGACAAGCCGGTCAGCACGCCGAAACGTTCGCGCATGTCGACCAGGGTCTTGAGGTTGTAGTCTGCGGCCAGCGCCGGATAGGCGCTCACGCAATGAAGAACGATGAGTTCTTTGCATCCCCCACTGCGCGCCGCGTCGATCGCCTCGGCGATCTCTTCGGCGTCGGCCATGCCGGTCGAGATAATCATGGGCTTCTTGGTCGACGCGACATAGCGAATCAGCGGCAAATCGACAGCTTCGAAAGACGCGATTTTATAAGCCGGCGCATTCAAATCCTCCAACAGATCGACTGCGGTCGAGTCGAATGGAGAACTGAAAATAGTAATACCGACTTCGCGCGCCTTGGCAAACAGCGGTGCATGCCAATCCCAGGGCATGTGCGCCTCGTCGTACAGGTCGTACAGCGTGCGGCCATCCCACAGACCGCCCTTGATCTGAAAATCGTCGGTGGTGCTGTTTAAGGTGATTGTGTCGGGCCGGTACGTCTGTAATTTCACAGCGTGGGCGCCACATGCTTTGGCACGCACAATCAAGTCCATGGCGGTTTCAATGCGACCGTTATGGTTGGCCGACATCTCGGCGATGATGTAGGGAGGATCTTCGGCGGAAATCCGGCGTCCGTCGATCACGACTTGCTGATTGTTTTCATGCATCTTCGTTCCTTAACCATTCGTTCGCCAGCAATCCAAAACGAAACACCCCGTGATAGCCCTGGGCATCCTTGAATTGGTCGCGTAAAAAACCTTCTTGCACGAATCCCAGCCGTCGATGGAAATCGACCGAACGGCTATTGGACTCGATGACCTCAGCGGTCATTTTATGCATCTTTAAATCAGTGAAAGCATAATCGAGTGCCAGTTTTGCCATTGCTCGACCAGTCCCCTTGGGCGCTCCAGGCGCGGCATAAAACCCCCACTCGCCAATCGCGGACGCCGGGTCGAAGCTGAGCTGCACGAACCCGCTGGGCGTGCCGGCGCGCTCGAAGACCATCAGGCGACGCAACGCGTCGGCGCCGGCTCGATCGAACCAGCGCACGTGGTCGGCATGCTCGATGATGTCCGAATTGAACATGACCCGGCGAACATCTGGGTGGTTGCGCCAGGTCAATACGGTCGCCAGATCGGCGTGTACCATCGGCCTCAATCGCGTGTCTTGATCCATCACCCCATCAACTCCTGAAGCACTCGGCTGGCTCCCTGTCCGTCGACGATCGCTGCTGCCGCCTGCGACATGTTCAAATAATGAGAAGGGTCCAACAAGCGTTGCACACTTGGGGCCAACTCGTCGTCCAGCAACTCGATAGAGCCGATCACTTCAGTCGCACCCGCCGCGCCCAGACTTTGCGCGACGAAACGTTGATTATCGGCCAGCACAACCAGCACACTCGGCAGGCCCAGACAACAGCGTTCCCACGAAGTGGTACCGCCCGCGCCGACGGCGATGTCGCTATCGGCCATGATCCGGGCGACGTCGGTCGCATCGACACGCACTTCGATCGTCATCCGGGCATGCATCGCAAAGCGTGCGACGGCGTCTTGCCAAGGATTGTTAGCACCCACCAAGACAGTGACACGTGTCGTATCCGGAAGCGAAGAATCGACAAGCAACTTCAGCACACGACCCGCGATATTACTTGCGTCCACCCCACCCATGGTCACCAACACGCGCGGCGCATTCCGATCGAATGCCGCGCGCCGAGCCATGGCGTCCTGACGGCGCGCCGCAAACTCCTGTCGAAGCATCGCAAAACGACTACCGGCGAGTATCTTGCAAGTCGCAGGCACCCATGAACGATATGTTTCTGGATCGCGCCCAAAGGTTTGATCGACCAGCAGGTCGCAGACATGGTGGCGGTCGGCCAGATCGTCCACCACGAGAAGCTCGACGCCGTCGATGGCCACCACACGTTCCCACTGCGCATCCAGGCCGTAATGATCGACCACGACCCAATCGCAATCCGCCGCCTGCACGACGGCCAGCGTCAATGTGGCATCCTCCTGCCAATGCCTAGGCAGCCACTTGGCATGCGGACAATAATTCTCGTTGGGAACGCTCCCTGTGGCCAGCAGTGTGACTTGATGGCCTAAGGCTTGCACCGCGTGCGCCAAATGTCCCGGGCAATCCGACATCACGAAATGGCATCGGGCACCCTGCTGCAGGGCAAGCTGTGCCAGCGTCAGGCAGCGCATGACGTGGCCCGTACCGATATGCAAACCGGCATCCACCCGAAACACCACATTCATGGATTTTGCCCTTGTCGCAGCACGGTAAACATCGCTTCGGCCCGCTCCCAGTCTTCAGGCGTATCGATATCCTGCACACGACTTCGCGGCACTCGTACAACGGCGGTTCGGTCACCCCATACTGCCGCGCGCTCAGTCCATGCTTTGAACGTACCCCAGTAAAACTGGCCAATATCGTGGAAGCATTCTTCCAAATCCTGCGACCGACTGGCGTAGTGCTTAGGGGAGATCATCTCGCCCCACCCGCCGGACTTCACCCGGACAGCACGCTGAATCGGAAACGGAAAAGTCGTCACGGGCACGACAAAATCGGCGCCGGTCTGGACACACAAATCATGACCGGCCTGCAAGTCGGCGGCTTGGATAAACGGTGCCGTCGCGTAGATGCAGCAGACGAATTCGACGGGGTGGCCGGACTGAAGCAACCAGTGCGCCGCGTGGGCCACCACCGGGATGGTCGGTGTGAAGTCGTCGGCCAGATCGTCGGGACGTACGAACGGCACCTCCGCGCCTGCCGCCCGCGCGACATCTGCAATCTCCGGATCGTCGGTAGAGACGACGATCCGAGAAAAAATACCCGTCTGACGCGCAGCGGCAATTGACCAGGCGATCATCGGCTGCCCCCCGAACGGCCGCACGTTCTTGCGCGGAATACGCTTGCTGCCCCCGCGAGCGGGGATGATGGCGACGCGACTCACGAAAGCACGCTTTTCAATACATCGACCACGCGCTGTCGCTTGTCATCGCCAATGGTCGGGTACATCGGAATGCTGATCGCTTGCCCGTAATAGGCCTCTGCATGAGGGAACTGAGTTGCATCGAAGCCCATGCTTGCATAGTACGGTTGGTGGTATACGGGCATGTAATGCAGATTGACACCCACCCCACCGGCGCGCAACGCCTCGAATACTTCCCGATGGCTGCGACTCAGCTCATCGAGCTTCAGGCGAATAACATAAAGATGGAAAGCCGAGTACGCATCGTCGGCGATCACGGGCAGACTCAGCGGCAACGATTCAAGGGCCTTGTCGTAGAACTTCGCCAGTTCATTGCGCTCACGAACGTACTGAGTCAGCCGGCCCATTTGGCTGACACCCAATGCGGCCTGTAGCTCGGTCATGCGATAGTTGTAACCTAAGGCAACCTGTTCGTAATACCAGGGGCCATGGGGCTCGTTGACCATCAAACTGGCATCGCGCGTAATGCCGTGACTGCGGAACAATTCGACCTTCGACGCCAATTCGGCGTTGTTAGTCAGTAACATGCCGCCCTCGGCCGATGTCACGATCTTCACCGGATGGAAACTGAAAATCGTCATGTCGCTATAGCGACAGTTGCCGATGGGTTCGTCCTGATAGCGGCCGCCGATCGCGTGCGACGCATCTTCGATGACCTTGAACCCAAACTCCTGCGCCAACGCGCCGATGGCTTCCATGTTGCAGGGCTGCCCGCACAGATGCACGGGCACGACCACCTTGGGCAACTTGCCTTGGACCTGTGCGGCTTCGAGCTTCGTGCGCAGTGCTTCAGGCGACATATTGAACGACACCGGATCGATATCGACGAAATCGACCGACGCCCCGCAATACAGCGCACAATTGGACGAAGCGACGAAGGTGATCGGACTGGTCCACAACGTATCGCCAGGCCCCAGGCCAAGCGCGAGGCAAGCGACATGCAGTGCCGATGTCGCACTGTTCATGGCAAATGCATGAGCCACGCCCGTGGCCTCACGGACCGAAGCCTCGAAGCGAGGAACCTGAGGCCCCTGCGTAAGAAAGTCCGACACGAGGACATCACGCACCGCGTCGATGTCCCCCTGCGTGATGTCCTGGCGACCGTATGGAATCATCAGATCGCTCCGATTTTGTGCTCGTTCTTGCTGATCCATGCAGACAAATCGGCTTGATCCATCCAATCCGGATTGTTGTCGCTGGCGTAAACGAAGCCTTCAGGTACACGCTTACCGTCCTTGATCCGGGCGGTGTCTGCGCTCCAGTTATGGATAGCCGGCAGAATTTTGAAATGCTCGGGATATTCGTAGGTGTAATAGGCGTCTTCGGCACCGATCATCTGCTCGTGCAGCTTTTCGCCAGGACGGATACCGACGATTTCGTGCTTGGCCGTCGGCGAGATCGAACGTGCGACGTCGGTTACCTTCATCGAAGGAATCTTCTTGACGTAGATTTCGCCGCCTTCCATGTCGTCAAAGGCATGCCAGACCAGCTCGACACCCTGCTCCAGCGAAATCATGAAACGCGTCATGCGATCGTCGGTGATGGGGAACGAACCCTTGTCCTTGATCGACATAAAGAAAGGAATGACCGAACCGCGCGATCCCATGACGTTACCGTAACGAACTACCGCAAAACGCGTGTCGTGGCCGCCGGCGTACGAGTTACCCGACACGAACAGCTTGTCGGAAGCCAATTTAGTGGCACCGTAAAGGTTGATGGGGCTGCTGGCCTTGTCGGTAGACAAAGCGACCACGCGCTTGACGCCTTTGTCGATGCATGCATCGATGAGGTTCATCGCGCCATTGATGTTGGTTTTTACGCATTCGAAGGGGTTGTACTCAGCCGTAGGAACGATCTTGGTGGCAGCAGCGTGAACCACATAATCGACACCGTCCAATGCGCGGTACAGGCGTTCGCGATCGCGAACATCGCCAAT
>CAMDNZ010000081.1 GCA_945903445.1 Bordetella parapertussis | reverse complement strand
GCTTTGGTAAAACACCATGGCATACCTTCCAGGAGTCAAAACAACTCGCTCTCGATAAACAGTTGAATCGGACAATGCCGACACCGTCTCCTTCTTTAGGCGCTTAATAGAGTTGTACTGTCAGATTAAATCGTGGCTAGGACATATGACGCCAGCTGAATCCGGCGCGACAGCGCCTGCCGCACGGCCCCTGGGCCGCGACGACTACAAGACCCTCGGCCTCGCTGCCTTGGGCGGGACCTTCGAGTTTTACGATTTCGTGATTTTCGTGTTTTTCACGATCACGCTGGGCCACCTGTTCTTTCCGCCCTCGATGCCGGACTGGCTGATTCAACTACAGACCCTGGGCATTTTTGCCGCAGGCTATCTGGCTCGTCCCCTAGGGGGCATCATCATTGCACACTACGGCGACAAATTGGGCCGCAAACGCATGTTCACGCTGTCGATTTTCCTAATGTCGCTGCCCACCTTGGTCATCGGCATCATGCCCACCTACGCGTCCATCGGCATTGCCGCGCCTTTATTATTGCTGGCGATGCGCGTGCTGCAAGGCGCTGCCATCGGCGGCGAAATGCCGGGCGCATGGGTATTCGTGGCCGAACATGTGCCCGCCAACCGCTATGGCTTTGGCGTGGGTACCCTGACGGCTGGTATCACTGGTGGCATTTTGCTGGGTTCGCTGGTGGCCATTGCCATCAACCGGTCGTTCACCCCTGAAGAAGTCAACGATTACGCCTGGCGTATTCCGTTCATCCTGGGCGGCGTGTTCGGTTTCGTATCGGTGTATTTGCGCCGTTTCCTGGGCGAAACGCCCGTGTTCCGCGAGTTGGCCGCCAAGCGCGCACTGGCACGTGAAATGCCCGTGAAGACCGTGCTGCGCGAGCATAAGGCCGCATGCATGGTGACCGCTGCCTTGACGTGGTCGCTGTCGACCGCCGTGGTGGTGGTCATTCTGATGACGCCTACCTTGTTGCAAAAGAGCTATGGCATCACGCGTAGCGTCGCGCTGGAAGCGAATTGCGTCGCCACCTTGACGCTGACGCTGGGCTGCATTCTGTTCGGCTACCTGACCGATCGCATCGGCACGCGCTTGACGATGACCCTGGCATGGGGCGGCTTGGCTGTGACCAGCGCTATTTTCTACGCCAACCTGCCCGGTATCACCGAAAACCAGTTGATCTTCAACTACGGTTTGGTGGGTCTGTTCTGCGGCGCGATCGCCACCATGCCCATCGTCGGCGTGCGCGCGTTCCCGCCTGCTATCCGCTTCTCGGGACTGTCGTTCGCCTATAACGTAGCCTATGCCGTGTTCGGCGGTTTGACGCCAGTGGTGACTCAGTTGTGGTTGCAACGCGACCCGATGGCCCCGGCCTATTACGTGATCGCAGTGTCGATTCTGGCTATCGTCGTCGCGATGTTCCCGCTGGCCGCTTTTGGCTGGCGCGAACGCGAAGCCGGACGCGGTGCGCAAGCGGTGTAACGTCGCTGCAAGTCGTGCGGTAGCGATCAGTCGCTATGCCATAGTATGAAAACGGGCCTCGTCGATGAGGCCCGTTTTTTTGTTTCATGACCGCGTCTGTAACGCATGGATGCTGGGAACACCGCGGGGTACTCGCCAACGTATCGCTCACTCCCCGCAACCCTGGAGTCCATAGATGACAATTTTCTCCTAGGCAGGCGTACTTCCAATTGAGTAAGGTTCAGGCAGGATCAGAACCTGAAAACTGTAAACCCTATGATGAGGTGGGCTGCGGAACGCGCGAGATTCGGCAGCGCCAGTCTCCGCGCTAGACGTCATTGCTGCGCTTGGCATCACGACTCCGATGCTGCGACCCGCTGATCGACAGCGTCCTGATGCAAGGCTTCGCTCAACTGATCCACCACGATCGCCCACGCGGCATCGGCGCTTAGCTGTTCGGCAAGAAACTGCCGTTGCGCAGTGCTCCAGAACGGGGCCTGAGCGATCGAAACATCGGCTGGCAACTGATGCGTGCGGATAAAGGCGGCGATTGCTTCTTCACCCTCTTCCAGCCCGAGTTGCTGGAACAGTGTGGTCATGCGGGGGGTGGTGTCGTCCATCACAGGCTCCTTGAAACGTGAGCCCGGCAGACCGGTTAATGCGACGATGCCGGGTTTGTTCGTAAGGATGGCAAGAGCCGTGCCAGCTCATTTGCAGTCATGAACTGAACCTCATTTTCGCTCGCGAAGGCCCGTGCGCCTTCGCTTATTTCGCCCAGGGTCACGAAAATGCTCTCTTGAGCGTCCAGCGATTGACGCAGCACCACCAGTGTCTTGAGCGAATCGACCCCGATACGCGCGGCCTTCCAGCGCCTGGCGCTCACGACGGCCACCCGGCCCGAACGCGTCAGCAAGAAATCGGCGCTCGGATCGTTTATCCGCTCGACGGTGCTGCCATCCCGAGTAAAAAGCCCCCGGCCAGCACATCGGAAAATGTTTTCCAAGGCATTTCACGCACTGCCGCGGCGGTGTTATCGACCGCCGTATCAGAAGGCATCCCGCGACGCTTCCATGCCGAAATTGCGGAAATGATGGCAAAGGGCACTGCCGCAGCAATGCCAGCCGGCGCAATGACAGGAGGAAGCGCCAACAGCGCGAACGCCGCGATACTTATGGCAACCAGTGCGCTGATCCACCACGGCTTGCGCGTGAGCGTGGCGAAAATGGAATCGGGGCGCGGTTTGAGATTCATGAGCGTCTTGATAGTGGCCCGCCCTACACGATTCGAACGTGTGACCGCTCGCTTAGAAGGCGAGTGCTCTATCCAACTGAGCTAAGGGCGGCCGGGATGCGACAGATTTGTCACCGGACGAGGGCTTTGGCGCCCAAGACATTCCGCGAGGCGGTAAGTGTACCAGCGAGTGAGCATCGCATTACAAGCCTATACAGTCGATCCATGACGACTTGATGTAAATTGCATCGACCCCAGCGCCAGCCCTCGGCGCAGTTCCCTCACTTTGTCGTGTTGGAACATCCGTCTTTTATTGGATTATGTAGCGATGAACACCTTGGCCCGACGTTTGGCGCACCCGCGCGCCGCTCTCTTTATCGCGCTGGCTGGCGCAGGTGTGCTGGGCATGGCCAGCAGCGCATCCGTCGAGGCTGCCATCACCTACAGCCTCGATCGTCCGTCGGCCGCGCCTGGCGACACCGTTCAGATTCGTGCCATGTATTTCAACGACGGCACCGCCAGCTCGGCTATCGAGGCTCCGGCTCGCATCGTCGTGCAGTGGCGTGGCGCGGATGGCAGCATCGTGCGCAGCTTTGCTACGGCACGCAGCGGTGCGACAAAACTAAATATTCCCGTGAACAACTTTGCAGGCGTTAGTTGGGATGCCGTCGTACCTAAAGCCGCGAAGGGTCTTCAAGCCATTTCCATCGAGGGCACTGCAGCGCTGCTCGCCTTGGACGCCACCCGCCGCGATGCAGGCACGCCGGCCACTGCCGTGGCGAACGTGCCTGTGACCGATCCTGTCACGGGTCAACCCGAACCCGCTTCGCGCGTGGCCCGCAGTGGCGCGTCGTTCGATGACGGTGGCCCGTCGCCCAACCAAGTCGCCGCGATGCCTGGGCAAGAATCGACTGCCGGATTCGACCGTTTCCGCTCGGCCTTATCAGAATATGAACCCGTGTATTTCAATGTCGGCACACGTGGTCGCACGACCGCCCGGTTTCAGATCAGCGCGAAATACCGGTTGTTCACACCCACACCCAATACCGATCCGAGCTTCCTCAATAATCTGTATTTCGGCTACACCCAAACCTCGTTGTGGGATTTGCAGAGCGAGTCCAAGCCGTTTCTGGACACCACCTTCAACCCCAGCGCGTTCTGGCTGAACGAAAACATCTGGACCTCGCCCGATCAGAACTGGCGGTTCGGCGGACAAGTCGGTGCCGAGCATCAATCCAACGGAAAAGGGGGCGTCGACTCTCGCTCGATCAACG
Source organism: Bordetella parapertussis (assembly GCA_945903445.1). GTDB lineage: Bacteria > Pseudomonadota > Gammaproteobacteria > Burkholderiales > Burkholderiaceae_B > Schauerella. Next base: position 4,218 of record CAMDNZ010000081.1, on the reverse strand, counting down.
ATGCGTTCGTCACTCCCCGCCTCAGCTATCTGTTTGATGACGGCAGCACCTTGACCTTCGCACCGAAGGTCAAGGCGTACTTCAAGGTCGCCAAAGAAAACCCCAACTATTCCGACTATGCGGGCAACGTCGATTGGCGGCTGCGCTATACGCACAACACCGGCGCGGTCTTGTCAGCCATGTATCGTCAAGGCGACAAACAACGCCGCACGACTCAGTTAGACATGGCCTGGCCGCTCAAGCGCACTTGGCTGGACATGAATGGTTATCTGCACCTGCAATACTTCAACGGTTATGGCGAAACGCTGTTAGGCTACAACGAGCGAGGCCGTTCGCAGTTCCGAATCGGTTTGTCGCTGGTGCCTTGAGGTTGATTTGACACGCGGTCGCCAGACATTAAAACGCAATGCCGGCGATCACATTTCCAGTGTCGACCCACACCTTCACGAGCAGCTTTTCCTTGAACGCCTCATGAACCAAGATTCGTCTTGTCGAATTACCCAATACCCGAAGGCACATATCCCGTACGTCGCTGCCTTCGAAAATATAGTTCGTAGACTCCCAACCATCTTTATCGATCAGTTGAACGAACCTCCCGGTATGAAATCCCAGAACCGGTGCATGATCGCAATCGAACATTAAATTTTTTTCTGCCATCCCCGGCGAGGTCGAAAACATCGAAGCCAACCCTAAGACGGTGCAAGCGATCCTTTTCATAGTTGTCTCCAATACTGACCTCCGAGGTTATCTCCAGGCACGCGCCAATCTAGCACCCGACACAACTAAATTGCCTAACCTGTCCGCGGCATTACAACTGGCTCTGAGTTCCGTGAGCAAACGTCTCACCTTGGTCCTGAACCAAGCTGCCGTCATGCGCAATCAACGCCCCGTTCGTTTGCGCCACTCGGTAAAGTCGATGGGCGTTTGCGGGTCAGTTGCCGGATACAGGCCGAGAATGGACTTTCCCTTCTTGACCTGTTCGGTGACGAAATCTTCGAAGGCTGTCATGTCATGCGCCTCAGCCGCGATGTCATCGACCAAATGCGCCGGGATCACGATCACACCATCGTTATCGCCCACCAGCACGTCCCCCGGGAACACCGGCGCATCGCCGCAGCCGATAGGCACATTGATCTCGATGGCTTGATGCAGTGTGAGATTGGTCGGCGCCGACGGCCGCTGATGAAACGCCGGGATCGACAGGCCGGCGATTTCAGCCGAGTCGCGAAACCCCCCATCGGTCACCACACCCGCGACGCCTCGAACCTGCAATCGCCCCACCAGGATGCCCCCTGCCGATGCCGCACGCGCGTCTTTACGACTGTCCATCACCAGGACAGCGCCCGGCGGGCACTCTTCGACTGCTTTGCGCTGCGGATGAGCACGATCTTTGAACGCCTCGACGCCATTCAAATCTTCACGTGCAGGCATATAGCGCAAGGTATAGGCTTCACCCACCATCGACTCGCCCATGGGCCGCAAAGGCTGCACGTCCTGGATCATCTGATTGCGAAATCCACGCTTGAACAAGCATGTCGCCAACGTGGCTGTGCTGACCTGCTTCAATATGTCGCGGGTGTCTTGCTTCAATGTCATATCGCGTCTGCCTCAATTAATAGATATCGGGTTCGCGCACGCCTGCACCAAAATCGGTACGTAGAAAATCGAAGTCGCAGCCTTCATGGGCTTGCTGGATATGCTTGGAAAACATCCACCCGTAGCCACGTTCGAACCTGGCCGGCTCGGGCGACCACTGAGCGCGACGATTTGCCAACTCATCGTCCGAAACGTTCAGACTGATTCGACGGGCATCGATATCGACCTCGACGATATCGCCGGTCTTCACCAAAGCCAATGGCCCGCCAACATACGCTTCGGGCGCAACGTGCAAAATACACGCGCCGTAGCTGGTGCCGCTCATCCGCGCATCGGAAATACGCAACATGTCGCGTACCCCTTGCCTGACCAACTTGCCGGGAATGGGCAACATGCCCCACTCCGGCATGCCTGGCCCACCCTGCGGACCGACATTGCGGAGAATCAGAACATGATCGGCCGTCACTGCCAGATCGTCGCTGTCGATGACGGCCTTCATCGCCGGATAACTATCGAACACCAACGCCGGACCCGCGTGCTTGCGCAATCGCGTCGCGCACGCGCCAGGTTTCATCACGCATCCTTCGGGCGCGAGATTGCCGCGCAACACGGCCAGAGACCCCTCGGCGTAGATCGGATCGCTCAAGCTGCGAATCACGTCGTCGTCGAACACCTTTGCGCGGGCGATGTTTTCGCCTAGCGTTTTACCTGTCACCGTCAGGGTATCCAGATGCAGATGCTCGCGGATGCGCGTCATCAGCGCTGGCAATCCACCGGCATAGAAAAAATCTTCCATCAGATACGTACTGCCGCTGGGCCGCACATTGGCGATCACCGGAACGGTGCGCGAGAACCGTTCGAAATCGTCCAAACCCACTGCGCAACCCGCGCGCCGCGACTGCGCAATCACGTGGATGATCGCGTTGGTGGAACAGCCCATGGCCATAGCGACCGCAATGGCGTTCTCGAACGACTGGCGCGTTTGAATACGCTGCGGCGTGAGGTCTTCCCAAATCATGTCGACGATACGGCGGCCGGCTTCGGCACTCATCCGCATGTGATTGACGTCGGGGGCTGGAATCGACGAGGCACCCGGCAACGTCATCCCCAGCGCTTCGGCCACCGCCGTCATCGTGCTGGCCGTGCCCATGGTCATACAGTGGCCGTGGCTGCGCGCGATACCGCCTTCGACACCCACCCAGTCATCCTGGGTAATGACACCGGCACGGCGATCGTCCCAGAACTTCCACGCATCCGATCCAGAACCTAGAATCCGGCCCTGATGATTGCCACGCAGCATGGGCCCGGCAGGCACATAGATGGCAGGCAAGCCCGCACTGGATGCGCCCATCAACAGCGCAGGAGTGGTCTTGTCGCATCCTCCCATGAGCACTGCGCCATCTACCGGATGGCTACGCAGCAACTCCTCGACTTCCATCGCCAGCATATTGCGATAGAGCATCGTGGTGGGTTTGACGAAGTTTTCCGACAAGGACATTGCAGGCAGCTCTATCGGAAATCCGCCCGCCTGAAACACGCCACGTTTAACGTCTTCGACACGCTGCTTGAAATGCGCGTGACAAGGATTGATGTCGGACCACGTATTGACGATGGCGACCATGGGTCGGCCCACCCAGTCGCTTGGGCCATAACCCATTTGCATGAAGCGCGATCGGTGTCCGAAGCTGCGCAAGTCGTCGGGTGCGAACCACCTCGCGCTGCGAAGCGCCTCGGCCGGCCGACTTCGCTCGCGAGCACGATCGGAACCGCCCCGAGCGGCATGGTCCGAAACCCCGTCAGACCCGCCGCCTGACCCAGCACATGGTCTGTCTTGCGCCACGATTGTCTCCTTGTCGTGCCCAGATGGGGCGCATAATTGTTATGGTGTGAGTATCAATACTCACCTTAGCGAATTTACGCAGCTCGATCGATTGGAGTGGTCATGCAGCGGTTCAAACCTTGGCGCGCAGCCATCGAAACAGTCGGCATCGTCATGGCGACAACCGCTATGGCATGGGGGGTAGACGAACACGCGCCGATATCGGCGCTGGCCCTGTTGTACATCGCCGCAGTTCTGCTCATTGCCTATCGGCAGGCATTTCGATGGGCGATTGCCGCTGGGATGCTGGCCGTTATCGTACTCAACGTATTGTTCGTGCATCCGCGCGGCGCGCTGCGCGTGGATTCGCAAGAACACGGGTTGGTGTTGGCCGCGCTGCTGGCGGTTGCTTTGCTTGCCGCCTGGCTGGCCCATCGGCAGCGAAGTTTTCGCGCAGTGGCCGAACGGCAATCGCAGCAGGCGATCCGCTTGAGCGAGCTTGCCCGCGACTTGAGCGCCTTAAGCGTGCCAGACGACATGCTGTCGCGCACGCTCGATCATTTGCGCCAGCAGTTCGGCTTGGCCGCCATCGCGACAGTGCAGCCCGAGGTCGTCGAGGCGCATACGGCTGGGCTACCTGCGAAGCCGCTCCCATCGACGGCCTATACGCTGTGGGGCGATACTCGCTCCGGACAGGCCGCCCCGACGCTCGACGCATTGCTTCACTGCGCGACCAGCGGTGCCCCCCTCGGCGCAGGCACGCTGCGTTGGCCTTCGCTAAAAGGCTGCTATGCCCCGTTGCG
>CAMDNZ010000080.1 GCA_945903445.1 Bordetella parapertussis | reverse complement strand
GCGCCCGACGATTCTCGCAGTCCAATACCGCTATCGATTAGCGGCGGCGCTGCGCACCGCTGGGTGCGCCGGTGCTGGGACGGGCTTCGTCCTTGTGACGGAAGTTGATCCGGCCTTTGGTCAGATCGTAGGGTGACATTTCCAGCGTCACGCGGTCGCCTGCCAGGATGCGGATGCGGTGTTTGCGCATCTTGCCCGATGCATAGGCACCTACGGCCACGCCGTTTTCCAGGGTTACGCGATAGCGGCTATCTGGCAGCACTTCGTCGACGACGCCGTTGAGTTCGATCAGTTCTTCTTTAGCCATATAGCTTTGCTCCTGTGACGTGCAGACCAGTTGAAGCGCCGATCGAGCGACCGTCGCGCCAACTGGACGCAGCGAACATTCGAGCCGACGCCCGGGGCTGTTCGCGATTGAGACTATGCGGGAATTCACCCGATGCGCTGGCAATGACTGATGCCTGCATAAGGCGGCTCGGGCAGGGAGCCGATGCTGACCACCGTGCAATGTCCGCTAAACCGGACCCTGGCAGCAGCCATATCAATGCGCGCCCGACGGCACGCAAGGGAAAGATGGATGTCACTATGTTACACCCGTTGACGCATTTCGTCCAGATCACAGTGCACAACCGGCTAGACTGCTGCGTTGGGCGAGCAAGGCCGCCACAGAATTCATTAAAATAAGCAGCACCCAAAAATCTACGACATTACTTTAATCGATCAGGAGTAACAGATGGCCCTCGTGTCTATGCGCCAGTTGTTGGACCACGCCGCTGAAAACGGCTACGGCATCCCGGCGTTCAACGTCAATAACCTGGAACAAGTCCAGGCCATCATGGAAGCCGCTGCCGAAACCGACAGCCCGGTCATCATGCAGGCTTCGGCTGGTGCCCGTAAATACGCAGGCGAAGGCTTCTTAAAGCACCTGATCCAAGCCGCCGTCGAAAGCTATCCGCACATCCCCGTGGTGATGCAGCAGGATCACGGCCAGTCGCCATCGGTCTGTCAGGGCGCGATCGACCTGGGATTCTCCAGCGTGATGATGGATGGCTCGTTGAAAGAAGACGGCAAAACCATTGCCGATTACGACTACAACGTCGAGGTCACCCGCAAGGTGGTCGATCTGGCGCACAAGGTTGGCGTGACGGTCGAAGGCGAACTGGGTTGCCTGGGCTCGCTGGAAACCATGGAAGGCGACAAGGAAGACGGTCACGGCGCCGACGGCAAGCTGACCATGGATCAACTGCTGACCGACCCCGAGCAGGCCGCCGACTTCGTCAAACGCACACAATTGGACGCTCTGGCCATCGCCATCGGTACCAGCCACGGGGCTTACAAGTTCACCCGCAAGCCCACGGGCGATATCCTGTCGATCGCACGCATCAAGGAAATCCACGCTCGCCTGCCCAATACCCATTTGGTGATGCATGGTAGCTCCAGCGTGCCGCAAGAGCTGCTGGCTGAAATTCGCCAGTTCGGCGGCAACATGAAGGAAACCTACGGCGTGCCGGTCGAAGAGATTCAGGAAGCCATTAAGTTCGGTGTGCGCAAGATCAATATCGACACCGATATTCGTCTGGCCATGACCGGCGCCATCCGCCGTTTCCTGGCCGAGAACCCCGAGAAGTTCGATCCGCGCGACTACCTGAAACCTGCCCGTGCCGCGGCCAAGAAGATTTGCGTCCAGCGCTACACCGAGTTCGGTACTGCCGGAAACGCAGGCAAGATCCGCGCCCGGTCCCTGACCGAAATCGCTCAGCTGTACTCGGCCGGACAACTGGCTCAAGTAGTCAAATAAGCTCGTACTACAATACAGTATGTAAATGCCTATTCCCGCCCGTGTTTCGATACCCGGGCGGGAATCTTCTTTTATGCGATAGGCCCCGTTGTGACCGAAGCCCTGCATCAATCCTCCATCCAATCCCTGCCTTTGTTGGCGCGCGGCAAAGTACGCGATATGTACGCCGTGGGCGATGACAAATTGCTCATCGTCGCTTCCGACCGGATTTCCGCGTTCGACGTTATCCTGGACGATCCCATCGCCGGCAAGGGCGAAGTGTTGACGCAGCTCACCGAGTTCTGGTTGAAGAAGCTCGCGCACGTGTTGCCCAATCATGCCACCGGAATTGCGCCGGAAGACGTGGTCCATGCTGCCGAGCGCGATCAAGTGCGCGGTCGCGCCATGGTGGTCAAGCGTCTTAAGCCCATCATGGTCGAAGCCGTCGCCCGGGGCTACCTGATCGGTTCGGGTTGGAAGGATTATCGGCAGACCGGCGCCGTGTGCGGTATTGCGCTGCCCGCTGGTCTGCAGCAGGCCGCTCGCCTGCCACAAACGCTGTTCACGCCGGCGGCGAAAGCCGAAGTCGGTATGCACGACGAAAACGTCGATTTTCAACATGTCATCGACGCGGTGGGTCGGGACATGGCCGAAAAGATCCGTTCGGTGACGCTGGCCTTGTACGAACAGGCCGCCGCCTATGCGCGCGAGAAGGGCATCATCATCGCCGACACGAAGTTCGAGTTCGGTTTGGACGATACCGGTACCTTGCACCTGATGGACGAAGTGCTGACGCCGGATTCTTCGCGTTTCTGGCCGGCCGATGCATACCGCGAAGGGATCAGTCCGCCGTCGTTCGACAAGCAGTTCGTGCGCGATTGGTTGGAAACCCAGGCATGGGACAAGACGCCCCCCGCCCCCCGCCCGCCGCAGGACGTGCTGGCTGCCACGGCTGCCAAGTACCGCGAAGCGCGTGACCGATTGATTGCCTGAAACGAGGAGCGAGACGTGAACGATCAAGTCAAATCGACGCCGTCCGCCGGGCGCGAAGCCGCACGAGTCGGCGTGATCATGGGCTCTTCCAGCGACTGGCCCATCATGCAGCATGCCGCCGCGATGTTGGACGCGTTTGGTGTCCCGTATGAAGCGCGTGTGATTTCGGCGCACCGCATGCCTGCCGACATGGCCGAATACGGGGCTGCCGCGCGCGCGCGCGGACTGGTGGGTATTATTGCTGGCGCCGGAGGCGCCGCGCATCTGCCCGGCATGATGGCGGCCCTGACCGAAGTGCCCGTGTTTGGCGTGCCTGTGCCCACGCGTCACCTGGGCGGTGAAGACTCGCTTTTGTCCATCGTGCAAATGCCCAAGGGCATTCCCGTTGCGACGTTCGCCATCGGTGAAGCGGGCGCGGTCAACGCGGCTTTGCACGTGATCGCCAATCTGGCGACCACCGACGACACGCTGTACGCGAAGTTGCAGGTGTTTCGCACGAACCAAACCGAAGCGGCGCGCGCCATGCGTGTACCGCCGGAGCCCACGACATGAGCGCGTCGTCTTCCCGCCATTCGGTCGAACCCGTCCAGCCCGGTCAATGGCTGGGCCTCGTAGGGGGCGGCCAGCTGGGTCGCATGTTTTGCCATGCTGCACAAGGCATGGGTTTCAAGGTTGCGGTATTGGACCCCGCCAGCGAAGGGCCGGCAGCCAGCGTGGCCGACCTGCACATTCAGGCTGATTACGACGACGCCGAAGGTTTGCGGCAGTTGGGCGAACGTTGTCTGGCTGTGACCACGGAGTTCGAAAACGTACCCGCAGCAAGCCTGCGTGCGCTGGCCAACCATTGCCGGGTGAGCCCTGCGGCCGATGCGGTCGCCATCGTGCAGGATCGCAATACCGAAAAGGCGTTTATCGTGGCTCAGGGCATTGCTGTCGCACCGAATGCGCCGGTGTACACCCGTGCCGATATCGAGGCGGCCGATGCGAGCCTTTTTCCAGGCATCTTGAAGGTGGCCCGTTTGGGCTACGACGGCAAGGGACAGGCCCGCGTCGCCACGCGCGACCAGGCGCTGGCCGCCTTCGACGCCTTCGACGGGCAAGTGTGCGTGTTGGAAGCCATGCTGCCCTTGGATGATGAATTGTCTGTGGTGATCGCCCGGGGTTTCGATGGCCAAGCCACAGTGTTTCCCATCGCCCGTAATGAGCATATCGACGGCATTCTGGCCCGTAGCACTGTGGGGGCCGAAGGTGATGACACCTATACTCAAGCGGCCACTGTTGCTGCCCTGGCCATCGTCAATGGGCTCGACTATCACGGCGTATTGTGCGTCGAGTTTTTCGTGACCACCGACGGCCGTCTCGTGGTCAACGAGATCGCGCCGCGTCCGCACAACAGCGGTCACTACAGCATGGATGCCTGCGCGACCAGCCAGTTCGAACAACAGGCGCGGGCCATGGCCGGTCTGCCCTTGGGCAGCACGCGTTTGCTGGCGCCCGCCGTCATGCTCAATATTCTGGGCGATGTCTGGTTCGAGCCGGGAAGCGACTCGACGCGCGATCCGGCCTGGCACGACGTGCTGGCGGTCGAAGAGGCCAAGCTGCATCTGTATGGCAAGGCGCAGGCTCGCCGTGCGCGCAAGATGGGTCATGTGAACTGCACCGGCGCGACGCTCGAAAAGGCACAAGCCGCAGCAGAACGCGTGGCTGCCGTGCTGGGCCTGAAACTGGATTGATTGAATGACCCTGGGGACCCTCCCGTCGCCTGCCCCCAACGAGGCCGATCTGACTCGCGCCGTGCAGGCGCTGCTCGCAGGCCAGTTGCTGGCTTTTCCGACCGAGACCGTATACGGTCTCGGTGCCGACGCCGAGCAGCCCGAGGCGGTGGCACGTATTTATGCAGCCAAAGAGCGCCCCGCCGACCATCCGGTGATCGTGCATGTCGCGCCCGGTGCCGACCTAAGATATTGGGTGACGGACCTGCCCGCCGTGGCGCAAGTCCTGATCGATGCGTTCTGGCCCGGCCCCTTGACGCTGATCCTGCGTCGCGCCGACCGCATTCCCGACGCCGTCAGCGGCGGTCAGACCTCCATCGGCTTGCGCTGCCCCTCGCATCCCGTCGCGCAAGCGCTGCTGACTGCGTTCGCGGCCGCCAAACCCTCGGGTCAGGGCGGCGTGGCCGCGCCTTCGGCCAATCGGTTCGGTCACGTCTCACCCACTCGGGCCGCGCATGTGCAGGCCGAGTTTCCCGAGCTGGTCGCAGCAGGTATGCCGCTATTGGATGGTGGTGATGCCGAGGTGGGTATCGAGTCGACGATTCTGGATCTGTCGGGTCTGAGCCAAGGTCGTCCGCCTACTTTGCTACGCCCCGGACGCATCACCGCAAGACAATTGGCTCAGGTCTTGGGCCAAGCGCCTGCTGCACCGGATGCTTCCGCTCCGCGCGCATCGGGCACCCTCAAGGCACATTACGCACCGCGTACTCCGCTGGAATTGGCCGACCCGATGCGACTAGGTGCTTTGATTACAGGCGAAGGTGTCGATGCAGGCGTTCGCTGGGTTATTCTTTCCTACGTAACAGCACCTGCCGGGCTGGATCCTCGGCTGCACTGGCGCACATTACCCGCCGATCCCGACGCCTACGCCCACGATCTATATGCTGCCTTGCGTAATCTCGACGAAGCAGGCTATGGTCGTATCGTCGTGCAGCGCCCGCCAGCTGACGCATCGTGGCAGGCGGTGAACGATCGTATAGGCCGTGCAGGTGCAGCATTCGATCTCTCTTCTGACCCCACCCTATCCCACGTATGAAATTCGCAGAGTTCAAACCGGGCAAGCTCATCAAGGCGGGGCCCGTCACGCTGACCGAAGCCGATATCGTGGGTTTCGCCACGCAGTTCGACCCGCAGTGGTTTCACACCGATCCCGACCGTGCACGTTCGGGGCGGTGGGGCGGTTTGATCGCCAGTGGCTGGCACACCTGTGCCATTGCCATGCGAATGGCGGTCGACGAATTCCTGCACGATTCCGAATCGTTCGGATCGCCCGGATTGGGCAAGGTCAGTTGGCGCACGCCGGTGCGCCCCGGCGATACGCTGCGTCTGGAAGCGCGTGTATCGGGTGCCCGCCAGTCGTCGCAGCGCGACGATCTCGGCATCGTGACCTGGATATGGGCCGTCTTCAACCAGCATAACGAGATGGTGCTGGAAATCGAAGCGACCAGCTTGTTCGATCTGGCTGGCGAAGACGGCGCGGGCTGACGCCTACAGCGCTTAAAACGCGGCGATGCCGGTTTGAGCGCGACCCAGGATCAGGGCATGCACGTCGTGCGTTCCTTCGTAGGTGTTCACCACTTCCAGGTTCACCAGATGGCGGGCGATGCCGAACTCGTCCGAGATGCCGTTGCCGCCCAGCATGTCGCGTGCCATGCGGGCGATGTCCAGCGATTTGCCGCAGGAGTTGCGCTTAAAGATGGACGTGATTTCGACGGCTGCCGTGCCTTCGTCTTTCATGCGGCCCAGGCGCAGGCAAGCTTGCAGGCCCAGTGTGACCTCGGTCTGCATGTCGGCCAGTTTCTTTTGAATCAACTGATTAGCGGCTAGCGGCTTGCCGAACTGCTTGCGATCCAATGTGTATTGACGCGCGGTGTGCCAGCAGAACTCCGCCGCGCCCAAGGCTCCCCAAGCGATGCCGTAGCGCGCCGAGTTCAAGCACGTGAACGGGCCTTTCAATCCTGACACGCCAGGCAGCATCTGATCTTCCGATACCTCGACACCCTCCATCACGATTTCGCCGGTGATGGATGCGCGCAAGCCCACCTTGCCATGGATGGCCGGTGCCGACAGACCCTTCATGCCTTTTTCCAGGATAAAACCACGAATCCGGCCGTCGTGTTCGCCGCCCACGCATTTGGCCCACACCACGAACACGTCGGCGATGGGCGAATTGGTGATCCACATCTTGGTGCCGTTCAGCACGTATTGCCCGCCTGATAATGTCGCGCGGGTGTCCATGTTGCCGGGGTCGGAGCCGTGATTGGGTTCGGTCAGCCCGAAGCAACCGATCCATTCACCGCGCGCCAGCTTAGGCAGGTATTTCTGCTTTTGCGCTTCGCTGCCGAATGCCTCGATGGGCACCATGACCAAAGACGATTGCACGCTCATCATCGACCGGTAACCTGAGTCGACGCGCTCGACTTCACGCGCGATCAGGCCATAGGACACATAATTCATGCCCGAGCCGCCGTATTCTTCGGCGATGGTGGGGCCCAGCAGGCCCAGTTCGCCCATCTCGGAAAAAATCTCCACGTCGGTACGCTCGTGCCGGAACGCTTCCAGTACGCGCGGCAGCAGCTTGTCTTGCGAGTAAGCATAGGCGGCATCGCGCACCATGCGTTCGTCGTCGGTCAATTGCTGGTCCAGCAGCAGCGGGTCCTGCCAGTGAAATGCGGGCGATGACATGTCGGGTCTCCGTTATTGGTTTATGAAGCTTTGCTGCTTTGTGCGCCGGCGCGAATCTTGGACAGTGTCGTCGTCGGCGAAATGGTGTCGGGATCGATGAAGCAGTGAACGATGGCGGGTCGGCCGCTAGCTCGAGCACGCTCGAAGGCCGGGCCGAATTCTTCATGCGTTTGCACGGTCTCGCCGTGTCCGCCGAACGCGCGGGCGTACTCGGCGAAGTCAGGATTCTTCAGTTCGGTCGCGCTGATGCGTGCCGGGAACGTACGTTCCTGGTGCATGCGAATCGTGCCGTACATGCCGTTGTCGATTAGCACCACGATGATGGGTAGCTCGTACTGCACCGCAGTCGCGAACTCCTGCCCGTGCATCAAAAAGCAGCCATCGCCGGCAAAGCACACCACGGTTTTTTCCGGGGCGATGCGTTTGGCGCCTACCGCCGCGGGCAAACCGTAGCCCATCGAGCCCGACGTGGGGGCCAATTGAGTGCCATAGCGGGTGAAGCGGTGGAAACGATGCAGCCAGGTGGCATAGTTGCCCGCGCCATTGGTCATGATGGCGTCGGCGGGCAGGGCGCGTTCGAGATAGGCCATCACCTGACCCATTTGCAGCGCGCCTGGCGTGCGGATGTCGTCGGGCGTGGTCCACGCCAGATAGCTGGCGTGCAGGCGTTCGATCAGGGCGGCACGCGCAGCCGTAGCGTCGGCTTTTGCCGGGTCGCTGATCTTCGCGGTGCCGGATCGACGAACGTCGTCGATATAAGTAGCGGTGTTAAGCGCCTCGACAAACCGGACTGGCGAACTATTGATCGCCACGTCGGCGCGGTAGACCCGATTCAGTTCGCTGGGATCGGGATGCACATGCACCAAGGTTTGACGCGGCAGAGGAATGTCCAGCAGGGTATAGGCCTGGCTGGGAATCTCCGACAGGCGGCCTCCCAAGAGCAGCACCAGATCGGAATCTTTGATGTACTGCATCATTTCGGGGTTGCTGCCCAGGCCAACGTCGCCGATGAAACACGGGTGATCGGCAGGAAACAGCATTTGTCTACGAAACGAAACGGCGACGGGCAAGTTCAGGCGTTCTGCAATCTGCGTGAATTGCGCGACCGCATCGGCGCTCCAGCGGGTACCGCCTAAAATGGCCACCGGCGAACGCGCTTGCGCCAAGCGTTGGAGCAGATCGTCGATATGTTCGGGGACGGGCAGCGCATCGATCTGGGCGTAACGCGGTGCGTCGGCCACTTCGGCCGATTCCATCAGCATGTCTGTCCTAGCCACGATTTAATCTGACAGTACAACTCTATTAAGCGCCTAAAGAAGGAGACGGTGTCGGCATTGTCCGATTCAACTGTTTATCGAGAGCGAGTTGTTTTGACTCCTGGAAGGTATGCCATGGTGTTTTACCAAAGCAGT
>CAMDNZ010000079.1 GCA_945903445.1 Bordetella parapertussis | reverse complement strand
CGCACCGATACGGCGACGCAATTCAACAGCGGAGAGAGAGGTCAACTCGGTGTCGGTCATGATCATCCTAGTCAGAAAAGAAAAAAGCCGAAATCAGGCGGTGGCCAATGCCTGCCCATGCGCCTGGAAGCGGGCATGTTCCTCGGGGGGCACCAGCGAGCCTCCCGTACTCCACACGACGTGCGTGGCCTGCCCCAAGCACTGGGTCAAGCCATGCGCGGCGAGAAAATCCCGGCCGGCGGCACTGCCTTGCAACGCGCCAGGGCCCGCGAAACCGGCAGCTGCCGAAGGCTCGATCAGCACCTGCTCGGTTTGCGCCAAGGTATGAATCCAACGAAACAGATCGTCGTCTTCCACCGTGAACACACCTGCCAGCAACGAACGCATCATCGGCGCGACCAGCGGCGAGGCCAGCCCGACCGCCAGACCGTCGGCCTCGGTGCGATTATCCAAGCCAATGTCGTAGACCGACAGGGGTGTATCGCTGCCGCTCGCGAGCTGCACCAACATGCAAGGCGACGCGACGGGCTCGGCGAAGAAGCAATGCACATGAGATCCGAAACACTGCTTCAGGCCATAGGCGATGCCCCCTGGTGCGCCCCCGACACCGCAAGGCAAATAGACGAACAGCGGATGCCCGGCGTCCACGGGTCGCCCGGCTCGAGCAAGCTGCGCCTGCAACTCGAAGGCGGCAGCGGCATAGCCTAGAAACAGGGCGACGGAGTGCTCGTCATCGACGAAATAAGCATTCGGATCGGCCTCGGCCACCTGGCGTCCGGCCTCGACGGCACGGGCGTAGTCGCCGGCATGCTCGACGACTTCGGTGCCGCGCTGACGCAGGCGATCTTTCTTCCATTGCTTGGCATCGGCCGACATATGCACCACCGCACGAAAACCGAGTGCGGCAGAGATCGTCCCAATGCCCAAGCCCAGGTTGCCGGTGCTGCCCACTGCCACGGTATAGCGCGAGAACAGCGTCCGCGCCTCGGCAGAGTCGAGCTCGTGCACGCTGCCGTCGGGCCTTGCGGCGTACCGGGCCAGCAAGCGCTCGGCCAGTGACAGCACTTCGTGAAAGCCCCCCCGAGCCTTGACCGATCCGGCCACCGGCAAGGCATGGTCGCCTTTGAGAAACCACTGGCCCGCCCTCGCGTGGGAATCCAGTGCGCACTGCAAGGTGGGAATCGCCGTCAAAGGCGAATCGACCACGCCGTCGCTGGCTTGTAATTCAGGGAACACACGCGCCAGCACTGCGCGATGGCGCAGCAAACGGGCCTGCGCATCCTGCGGCGTCTGGTCGGCAGGCCCGTTTCCTTGCGAATCGGGTCGATACTCAGGGTTTACCCATAGTATTCCTTTCTTCGTGCGCAAAGTATGCAGCAGCGCATCGGGCAAGGCCATGAAAAGACACTCCACTCAATAAATAACGATCCCATTCTTCTTCAATGAGACAGGGATCGCAAACGATACGTGGTGATGATCAGTTTAGTTAAACTAACCGTCATGATCTTATCGACTTCCATGCTGGCCGCTCTGAGGTGTTTCGATGTCGCCGCGCGCCACTGCCATTTCACCCGCGCTGCCGCCGAGCTGCATCTGACACCCGGCGCGATCAGTCAGCATATTCGTCACTTGGAAGACGATCTCGGTGTCGCACTGTTCAGTCGCCTGCCACGCGGCCTGGCGCTCACCGAACGCAGTACGGCAGCCTGGATACCGGTCGGCTGGCGAGCACGCCGGTGCTGCACGACGAGGCCCCCTGGGACGGCGCGCCCGCACGCATCGAATGGCAAACCTGGGCGGCGGCCGCTGGGGTGACGCAACCCGAGGCCGTGCCAGCGGGGCAGGCGTTCAATCTATCGATGTTGAGCTTAACCGCTGCACGCAACCATCAAGGCGTCGCCATGGGTCGCATGGCCTTGATGGTCGACGATCTGAAGTCGCGTACGCTCGTGCCCGCGAGTCCGGTGCGCGCGCTGTCACCCGGCCGTTACGTGCTGCTGACTGCGCACGAAAAGGATCATCGATTGCGCAGCTTCACGCAGTGGTCGCGCGCCGCCTGCGCCGCATTCCTCACCACGACTACTGTTTGAGACGGTACCCCGTCGTGAATATCCAGCGAATCGTCAGCAGGCATGCCACCAGAAACACCAGCGTCATCCCCACGCTCACCTCGATGCCGACGTCGGCGGTGCCGAAAAAGCTCCAACGAAATCCACTGATCAAATACACCACAGGGTTAAACAAGGACACCGTCTGCCAGAAGGGCGACAACATACCGATCGAATAGAAGCTGCCGCCCAGAAACGCCAGCGGCGTGATCACCATCAAGGGCACGATCTGCAATTTCTCGAAGCTGTCGGCCCACACGCCAATGATGAATCCGAACAGACTGAACGTGATCGACGTCAGTATCAGGAACAGCAAGGCCCAGATCGGATGCATGACCTCGTACGTGACGAACAGATGCGAGGTGGCGAACATGATCAAGCCCAGAATGATTGACTTGCTGGCCGCGCCGCCCACATACCCCAACACCACTTCGATCCAAGAAATCGGCGCCGACAACACCTCGTAAATCGCACCTGAATAACGCGGCATATAAATACCGAAGGAGGCGTTGGAAATGCTTTGCGTCAGCAGTGCCAACATGATCATGCCGGGCACGATGAAAGCGCCATAACTCACGCCATCGACCTGCACCATATGCCGACCGATGGCCGAACCGAACACCACGAAATACAAGGCCGTAGACATCACGGGCGACGCAACGCTTTGCATCAAGGTGCGCTTCATACGCGCCATTTCGAACGCATAAATAGCGCGTACGGCGTAGAAATTGATCATGACTTTTTCACCAGACTGACAAAGATTTCCTCGAGCGAGCTTTCCGACGACTTGATATCGCTGAACTCGACCCCCGCCTGATCCACCCGGCGCAACAGCCCGGCAATGTCGGCCGCGCCTTCGCGCTCTTCGTAGGTATAGACCAGCGTCGCGCCCTCGTCGGCCAGATGCACCGGCCAGCCATGCAAGCCATCCGGCAGTCCGGCAAGCGGTTGCCTCAACGTCAGCAACAGATGCCGTTTACCTAAACGGTTCATCAATGCCAGTTTGTCTTCGACCAGAACGATTTCGCCGCCCCGAATCACACCCACACGATCGGCCATTTCCTGCGCTTCTTCAATGTAGTGCGTGGTGAGCACGATGGTGACGCCCCGATCGCGCAGGCGACGCACCATGTCCCACATGCCCTTGCGCAGCTCGACATCGACCCCTGCAGTCGGTTCGTCCAGAAACAAGATATCGGGCTCATGCGACAAGGCTTTAGCGATCATCACACGGCGCTTCATGCCACCCGACAAAGCCTGAATCCGGCTGTCTTTCTTGTCCCACAGAGATAAATCGCGCAGGATTCGTTCGATGTAGGCCGGATCGGGTGCCTTACCGAACAAGCCTCGGCTGAACGACACGGTATTCCACACGCTTTCGAAACCATCGGTGAACAGTTCTTGCGGTACCAGGCCAATCGCACTGCGAGCAGCACGAAAATCGCTGACCACGTCATGGCCGTTGGCCAGCACTCGGCCTTCGCTTAGGTTGACGATGCCGCAAATGATGCTGATCAGGGTGGTCTTACCCGCGCCGTTATGCCCGAGCAAGGCGAAAATCTCGCCTTTCGCGATGTCGAGATTAACCTGTCGTAAGGCTTGAAAGCCATCGGGATAGCGTTTGGATAGATTTTGAACTGATATGACGGATTGCACGTGAGGCACTCACAGATTCGAATGTAAGGATTCTACCTGCGCAAACAGTAATTACCTTTTGTGCATAGCCGAAAGTAGGGGTTTGGTGCGAAGGTGACGCGTGCGAGTTTGCACGCGCATCACGTTCGCACTATTAGCCGAGGGAGCCATGTCTGCGTTACTGCCCAACGAGTTCAGCCCGGCCGTTCAGGCAAATGTCCCCGGGGCGGTTCCGAGGCCCTTAAACAAAAAGAAAAAACCGCGCGAGCGTCGGTGGGAATTGGATGCCCTGCGGGGCCTGATGCTGATCATGATGCTGTCAACGCATCTCCCCACCCGGTTCGCAGATCCTTTCGGCCAGCCCTTCGGATTCGTCTCGGCTGCCGAAGGTTTTGTCGTGTTGTCGGCCTACATGGCTGGCATGATCTACACGCAGCGTGCCATGCGCGATGGGCTGGCGGCCATGCGCGATGCCTTCTTGAAACGCGCCGTCGTGATCTACGGCTGTCAGGCGGCCTGCCTGCTATTCCTGTTTTCCGTCGCCTATCTGGGCGAGGTCTTAAAACAGCACGATATCAGCGTGTTGATGTGGTACTACCTGTTCGAACCGGTCACCGCGTTCTGGGCATCGCTACTATTGATCTACAACCCGCCCTTGCTCGATATTCTGCCGCTCTACATCATCTTTATGCTGTTGAGTCCGTTCATTCTGTCGATCGGTCTGAAGTACGGCTGGCGTGTCATTTTGTCGATCAGTGGTGGCCTGTGGCTGGGCGCTCAGTTCGGTCTGTCCCGTGCCGTCTACGATGCAACGGTCGCGTTGACCGGGTTGCCCGTACCCTTTAGCGAAACGGGCGCCTTCGATACGTTCGCGTGGCAGTTTCTCTGGATATTCGGTTTATGGATCGGCGCCCGCCATGCCCGTATTCCGAAGGAGACCCGAGGCGATCTTCCGAGGTGGCTGGCCGTGGGTGCTGCGATCGTTTTCGTCGTATTCATCGTGTGGCGTCACAGCACCGGCCATGTTCCGTTCGAAGGCGAAAACGCATGGAACATGCTGTTCGACAAATGGCGATTAGGGCCCCTGCGCCTGCTGGACTTCTTTGCCATGGTCACCTTGCTGATCTACTTCGAGGCCTGGCTCAAGCGCAATGTCCCCCGTCCACGCTGGTTGGAGACGATGGGCGCGGCATCGCTGCCGGTTTTTTGCGCCCATTTGGTAATCGTGCTGGTCGTGCTGGGGGTGTTCGGCCATAGCACCCCCGAGCGGCCCATGTGGTTGGATATCGCGCTATTCGTGGGTAGCGTGGTCGCGCTTTACTGGGTCGCGAGAGCCGTGCTGGCGGCAGAGGCCGCGGCAGCGGGGCGCACGGCATCCGCCACCGGCCCGGTAGCGGGCATATCGGCGATTGCTGCCGACAAGGCGGCCGTCTCGCCCGAAGGCGACGCGGGCAGATGTTCGGAAATGACCCGACGCCACAATGCATAACCCGTCGCGTTCATATGCAGGCGATCACTCGAAAACAGTTCGTCGCGCGGCTGACCCGAAGCGTTCAGCATGGGCGTGAAGATATCGATGTAATCGGCGTTGGCCAACGTGGCGATATAAGTTCCGATCAGCGCGTTGGCCTGTTGGATTTGCGGCAGGCGCTCGATGCGCGACGGGCTGGGCTTGATCGAGATGTAGGCGATACGCGTATGGGGAAGCTCGGCACGCACACGCTGGACAAACGAAGTAAAGCTGTTCAAGACATCGGCGGGGGTTCGGCCTTCGGCCAGATCGTTGTCCCCGGCATAAACCATCACTACGCTGGGTTTGTAGGGGAGCACCAGACGCTCGACGTGCTGTGTGCAATCCAACATGCGCGAGCCGCCGAATCCACGTTTGTACACTACGGGCAGGGCTGAAAAATCGGTTTCCAGATCGCTCCACAACCGGATGGAGGAACTGCCGACGAACAACACACCCCCTGCACGCGGCGCGCTTGCGCGATCGGCGGCATCGAACGCGTCGAAGCTGGCCGCCCACATGCCGGTATTGGCGCTGGGCTGGGCCGCCATAACGGGCGATACCCACACGGGTGACAAGGTGCCGGCTAACGCGCAGCACAGGCTGATGCGATGCAACAAGGTCATAGTGTGATGATTATAAATAGCCCAGGGAAACGACAAAAGCAGGAAATTGTGTCTGTTGCGCGCGCGCAAAACCTGTTGGACTGCGACAATAGCCTTTTACTTTCAAGCGCACTCGCATCATGAAGAAAACCGATCTGGAAAAGAACAAAGCCCTGAAGCTCATGGGCGACCTGCGCGCCACCGCCACCCCCCAACGCTTTGGCAACGCCTCGTCTGCGGTGCCCGACCGCCGCGAACAGCGGAAGTTGGATCAGGCCGCTGGCCTGGTGTCATTCCCGGTCAAACTGCGTCAGCCGGTTATCGACGCACTCCGAGCGCGAGCCGCAAAAACGGATGAGCCAGTGAATACCCTCATCGACAAGCTGTTGACCGAAGCGCTAGGCGTCGCCAAGGCGGCATCGTAAGCACGCCCCCGAGGGGCACGAAGGCTACCGCCCCACCCTGTCCCCCTATGAAAGAGAGGAGATGTTGGTGAGCACTGGCTACCTTGTGATGTATGGCGTGTTCTCGGCCATTCTGATTGCGCTGGTTTGGAAGATCGTGCGCAGTTTCGAACACAAGCGAAGCGACGATGTGCTGGCTTCTCGCCACCGGCGGGCAAGCCGCGCGTCGTGGCGCGGGTCGGATCCCGGCGGGCATCGCGGTTCTGGGGTGAACGGTAGCGCCCCCTTCACCTACGCTCCGCTTGCCGGTGGCGGATACCACTACAGCGGCGGCACTCATGAAGCCTCGAAAACTCACGCTGGCACCGTCGTTCACACCATAGGTGGCGGTGCAGGCGACGGCCCTGACGGGCACGGCAGCGGTTCGAGCGGATCTGCCGGCGGTGCAGGCGATGGTTGGAGTGGCGGAGACTGACGCGATGAGCACGCTCCGATTTCTCCGAACGTTTATCGCGGTCGCCGAACATGGATCCTTTTCCGAGGCCGCCGAGCGCGTTGCGTTGACCCAGGCGGCTGTCAGCTTTCAGATGCGCGCGCTGGAAACCGAACTCGGGCGCGAGCTGTTCGATCGCAGTGGCAGGCTGGCGCTCATCAACGCCGCCGGTCGGGCTCTGCTACCCGAAGCGCGCCGCTTACTCGAACTCTACGAGCAAATTCGCAAACCGCCGGTCTCGGCAGACGATCTATCGGGATCGGTGGCCATCGGTGCCATCGTGTCGTGCATGGGCACGCTGTCCAAAGTGGTGTCTGGCCTGAAACGCGACCATACCGGACTGGATATCAAGGTGTTTTCGGGCAAATCGACCGAACTGGCCGACAAGGTCGCGCAAGGTGAGCTAGATGCCGCATTCATCGTGGCGACCGGGCGCCGCGCGAACACGCTTGCGTGGCACAGCGGATTCGAAGAACCCTTGGTAGTTGTGGCTCCTGCCAGCACGACTGCACTAGACGCCACACAGGCGCTGGAGCGTCACCCGTTTTTACGATTCGATCGCAGCCAGCGCACCGGCGTCCAGATCGATCGCAGCCTGCGCCGCTTGGGCGTTCGGGTAGATGAGTTTCTAGAGCTCAACGCCATCGAAACCGTCGTGGCGCTGATTCGGCAAGACGTCGGTGCGTCCCTGCTGCCCTTGGTGCGAGAGTCGGACTGGTTGATCGATCCCGCGTTACGGGTGTTTTCGTTAGGCGCTGCTGCGGCCACAGGCCGAGAAATCGGCATGATCGAACGCCGTGATCACGATAAAAAAACGGTGACACGTTTGTTAAAAGCGCGCTTTGACCAGGCCACTACTACAGCGTCCCGACTGATGTGAGCGATCGATTCCATTTCACTGGATTTCCGAAATGGAACAATCGCCCCCGAAACCGATCAAAACCCCTAGACTTTTCGTTAACGGCGTCGTTTGCCACACGGCATGCAGGCACGTCGCTCGTCGCTTAATGCTTTTCCGTCTTCTGGCCGGTCTCCGGCAGCTAAGGTCATCATGAAAAACTGGATTGCATTCTGCGTGGCAACCCTTGCCCTGCTAGCGGGTATGTCGGCACACGCCCAGATCAGTGCAGGGGTGTCGGTCGGCACCGGCCGCATGTACGTTCCACCAATATATAGCCCTGCCCCCGTCTACCCTCCCGGTGTGGGCCGCGTACCGGGTCCGGTGCATGTACCGGGTCCGGTATATACGACACCGACACCGAGTTACTCGCCTCCGATATACAGCCCCGCCCCGATCTACCGGCGAGCGCCCGTCTATGTAGTGCCGCCGCCGGTGTATCACCCCCCATCGGTCTACCAACCACCGGTGTACTACGCACCGCCTCCGGGATACCACCCCCGGCAGCATTATGGGCCAGGGGGCGGCCACTGGTCGCCCGGCCATCGCCCTCGTCACCACCATCACGGAGGTGGCCGGGGTCATGGTCACGGGCGGCGCTAAACACTCGCCAATAGACACAGCAGCCACTTGACGCTTTAAGCGTCTGCCGCGGCGGCGGGCGACGACAGCCGCGCAACGCCTTTAAACAGTCCAATTTTGCGTTGTCGACTCGGCACAAACCGCTCAACCAGCAGGCGTCAAACGTTCCAAACCGCCGATATAAGGGCGCAAGACTTCCGGCACCACCACGCTGCCATCGGCCTGCTGATAGTTCTCCAACACAGCCACTAACGCACGGCCCACGGCCAGGCCAGAACCGTTCAAGGTATGCACCAGCGCCGTCTTGTTCTCGGGCGTGCGATAGCGCGCCTGCATGCGACGCGCCTGGAACGACTCGCAGTTCGACACCGACGAAATCTCGCGCCAGGTGTTTTGCGCGGGCAACCACACCTCCAGATCGTACGTCTTGGCGGCACCGAAACCCATGTCGCCCGTGCATAGCAGCATCACGCGGTAGGGCAAGCCTAGGCGCTGCAACACGGCTTCGGCATGTCCCGTCATGGCTTCCAATGCCTCGTACGACAGATCGGGATGCGTGATTTGCACCATTTCGACCTTGTCGAACTGATGCTGGCGAATCATGCCGCGAATGTCGCGCCCACCGCTGCCCGCCTCAGAACGGAAACACGGCGTATGCGCGGTCATGCGCAAGGGCAGATCGGCACCTGGAACGATGGTGTCGCGCACGGTGCTGGTCAAGGTGATTTCAGAAGTCGAAATCAGATATTGGTCTTCCCGGCCTTCGGCACCATTTTCGTCGCCGCCCTTGCTAACTGCGAACATCTGATCGGCAAACTTGGGCAACTGCCCCGTACCCACCAAGGTCGATGCGTTGACAATGTAAGGCGTATAGCACTCGGTGTAGCCATGATCGTTGGCTTGTACGTCCAGCATGAACTGGGCAAGCGCGCGATGTAGACGCGCGATCGAACCGCGCATGAAGCTGAAACGAGCCCCCGACAAACGAGCAGCCAGTTCGAAATCCAGACCCAGGGGCTCGCCCAAGGCCACGTGGTCGCGAGGCTCGAAAGCCAAGGGCGCAGGATCGGCCTTGGAATCGGTCGCACCCGGCACCCAGCGGCGCACCTCGACGTTGCCCGCTTCCGAATCGCCCACCGGCACCGACTCGTGCGGCAGGTTCGGCACACCTTGTAGCAACGCGTTCAAATCGGCTTGCAAAGCACCCAGACTTTCTTCCAACTGCTTGAGCTGACCAGGGATGGCTTGCGACTCGACCATCACCTCGGTGGCATCTTCCCCACGCGACTTGAGCTGACCGATCTGCTTGGCCAGAGCGTTGCGGCGTGCTTGCAGCGTCTCGGTTTCGGTCTGAACCGACTTGCGGCGCGATTCCAAGGCATCGAATGCGGACCGATCGAAAGCAAAGCCTCGGCTGGCGAGCTTGGCGACGACGGTATCAAGATCTTTACGCAACGAGGTGGGGTCTAGCATGGGTGATTCCGCTTCATGGACACGAGAAGCGACATTCTACCGCCATCAGCCGTTTACGCCGATCGCAAACGAGGCACTCTTATCAATATAAAGACAGCCCTATCGGGACCTTAATGTGTATTAGTCAAAACTTAATCTGACATTTTCGTTAACCTAGGGCAAGAGCCCTGAAAGGAAAAGTCAGAGATGAACATGGCCCAGAATCATAAGGTAATCCGAAACAAGATAGGGCTGCTGAAGCTAGCCGAGCAGCTGGACAA
>CAMDNZ010000078.1 GCA_945903445.1 Bordetella parapertussis | reverse complement strand
GCTTTGGTAAAACACCATGGCATACCTTCCAGGAGTCAAAACAACTCGCTCTCGATAAACAGTTGAATCGGACAATGCCGACACCGTCTCCTTCTTTAGGCGCTTAATAGAGTTGTACTGTCAGATTAAATCGTGGCTAGGACAAGTTATCGGCGGCATTGTGCTGAACGCGGCCTAACCCAGAGCATGTCGCGCAAGGGCAACTGTTTGGACCACGCCACTATAAAGAGCTTCTTCGGTACGCTGAAATCCGAGTTCCTCAACTTGAATCGCTTCGACAGCGTCGAGCAGCTACAAAACGGCATCTGACGCTACATCCATTACTACAATCACCATCGCATTAAGACCAAATTAAAAGGCCTGAGTTCGGTGCAATACCGTTCTCAGGCCCTATCAACCTAGCTCGCGTTTTTAACTGTCCAACTTCCATAAGGTCAGTTCATTGGTGGCGGGCCTGCCTTGTCCGGCTAAGCGGACAGTTGGAGAAATCCAAGTGTCAAGCGCCTCTGCAACTCTCCTTTATGGACAGTCGGTAATTTTGCTAATCGGGATTCTGAACTTTACAAGCAGCCGCTAAAGGAAGGTGCGTCTCAAAATGATCGGTAGCAACGGGTTCTTCATTGATGCCCACGCCGCTCTTAGCATCCTGCACGTTCTGCCTGTAGGCGGAATCAATATCCTGCTCTCGTTGTTGCTCGAAATCAGCTAGATGGTTCATGGCTACCTCCGTATGTGTGGCCCCGTATTCGAGCATTCGCCGGGCCCAACGGCGTATCAACTCGTGCCTTTGTTCGACGTTCATGGTATTGCGTAGGAGCCATATGCCAGACCGGTTGATTTAATCGCACAGACACAACGAAGCCCGCTCTATGGCGGGCTTGTCTTCTCCAGCCAGGTGGCTCGGTGAGGCTAGCTATCGCAGCAGCGCCTACTCGGGTTTGGGCGCGTTGAAGTCTTTCCCGATAGTCTGTCCTTTGGACTGCCGCGCTCGATCGGGGTCGCTCTCGTAATCAGTATCGAACCCTTTGTTCTCCTGATTCGTGTCTGTCTGCTTCTGCTTCTTGTTGGGTTCGAACGGCGCCTTGGGGCTGTTGGGCTGGGTCATATAGTCTCCTTGACACTACCTGCCTGCGCATAAGCCGGACCCGATACAGGCGGAATGCAAGTAATCATGAATCTGCGTAGGACGGTAAACGTCATCGAGTCTGGTTCGGCGCGCAGAGGCAAAAAGGCCTGCTGGAAAGCAGGCCAAGCGCTACATGTGTGCACGGAAAAAGCTACATAGGATATTCGCCGCAGGCGCAATAGGTGCCGGCTTCGCCCGGATCGTATTTGCACACGTATTCGCAAAACGCTTTTCGAAAGTTGAGTTGAGCGCTGGCTTGAGGCGAGAAAGCCGCTGCGGCAACAATTAACAAACAACTGATTATTTTTTTCATATATAACCCCCTTCTAATTGTTTGGTTGCAGACTAGACGATAACGAGCCCAAGCGAGTATGGGCGACTGCTACCGAACGAATGTAAGTGTCGATTCTGTTCGTGTAGCCGCGTTGTGAACACGGACCCATAGAGATGCAAAAAAGCCCGTGCCATGGCGGGCTGGGTGATCGCTTTAGAGATCAGCAACGACTAAACGCGGGACTTGTAAAGGTTGCTGCGCACAGGCGTCAATAGCGTCCACTGTTCGGTAGATTCGCGACAGCAAAGGTGGGTCGCCCCCTGCGACCTGACATCCTGGTTTTGTTTTTATGGTGAGTGTGGATAACTTCGGGTTGTTCCCTGCAGGGCACCCGGGGATTGTGTAGCCATTTGTCTTTCGCGAGGCGACCCGATGACACGCGTTGGGTCACACTTTTTATCGGGGCGTGGAACCCAGCGCGCATCGGCAGTTACTGAGCATTTGGATTTCAGATGAGAACCAGCTTGTTGCTCGCCTGCTGCAAGAATGGTAGACCGGAATGGTCGTTGTTTAACAATTAAGCGACTAAGCAGCACCCGCAGGGCTATACAAATTGACTATGGGTTGGAGAGCAGAATGATCAGCATTCAGCAATTTGTTGCAGCCTCCGCTTCTGCCGACCGAGTTTTAATCAGCACTAACGATAGCGGAGAACCTGTTGTAACGGCGGCGAAGTACTCGTTGCAGGACAAAGCTGTCATGTTCTTGAGCAATATTCCTATCATCAAGAATACGGATTTCGTTCAGAACTACATTGAAAAACTGAATTCCGATAACGCCGCTGCCACTGGCGTTTTTTTGAACGCGCTTTCAAAATGTTACGGCGCCACAGCCGCGACCAGTGCGGCGGAATCTTTACGGAAAAGCGACGCTCCACTGGATGCCCGGGCGGTCAGGCAGATGTCCGAGATTGCTGAAAACATCCACGGTAGGGGAGATGCGAAAAACACGAATCGGCAGGTGGTCGTCCGAATTTGGCCGCAAAAAAGCATGGAGCATGTTGGCCATGCCTCCGTCACCATCAAGAATTTAGACGCTTACCATCGGGGGCGGCCGGTTAACGAGCATGTGAGCTGGTGGCCTGGAGCAGATCGCGCCGGTTCCCCCAAAAATCGTTATCTTAGTGAGAGGCCAGCAGTTACGATCTCCGATTATCGACGAGATAAAGAGCTTGAAATTTCAGATCGAACAGCACAGCGATTGGAGCTAGGTGCACAAGCTCGGAAAGAGTTAAAAGCGGGAAGTAGCTCGCCCGTCCTTTTGGCAAGATCCAAGTTCGAGCCTCGCGTTGGCCAAAACGTGACGAAGGGCGGCAGCTGGGGAGTTAGCGCTCACAAAATTTATATGCCTATGGTTGGAAAGACCAAGGACGCTGTTACAGGACAAAAGAGTTTTGTAATGTTCGGGCTGAACGAGAAGCGTATTTTGGCGGATGCAAGGCAAGTAAAATCTGATGCCGCAGAAGGGAAAATTGGTTATACCCTCGCAAGTAAGACTCAGAACTGCGCCGCAATGGCAGCCAGAATGTTGAAATCGGGCGGCTCAGAGAATTTTGCGAAATTTCAAACGGCTTTGATAAGTGAAGGTCCAAATAGCGTCCATGCGTATGCGAAGCTGGTTCAGGCGGAAATGGACACGCTGAATCGAAAATCGAACAATGTAGAGAAACGGTTTGCCGACAGCATGCAGGACGAAAAATTCAAAGAAAAATACGATGGCGTGAAGCTGAGTTTGTTATCTGATCAATCCGAGCTTGACGTGCTCGAACAGCGCCAGAAAGGGACGAGAGATCCCGAGGAACATAGACAAATCGATACCGAGATCAGGGCAAAAATCGACACGCAGGTCGCTGAAATTTCCCGTCAAGCCAGCAAAACTGATGTCTCGGAATCCAACGTCGCCGGGGCTGCAAGAGATGCAATCGTCGCCAACGCCCCCAGCGCCCAAGACGATTTCGACACGCTCACGCTCAAGGCAAAAAATATCGTAAACGCAATGGATGTTTTCCTCGGACAAAGCCCGGAGCTGCACAGCGATTTAGATATGACCACACTTCTGCTGGGGCGAACTATGCTGGATAAGGTCAGGGATTTCATGAGGGTCGATAATTAATCATGGGTTAGTTCAGTTTCCAAAGGCGCCGTAATTTTGGAGTAATAGATGATGAGCACGTTATTGCAGGATTTTGGTGGCTTGCTTGGCATTGATTTGGCATTC
Source organism: Bordetella parapertussis (assembly GCA_945903445.1). Classification (GTDB taxonomy): domain Bacteria; phylum Pseudomonadota; class Gammaproteobacteria; order Burkholderiales; family Burkholderiaceae_B; genus Schauerella. Next base: position 6,427 of record CAMDNZ010000078.1, on the reverse strand, counting down.
GATGAGAACGATCAGTGTTTATTGGAGGTTGGCGGGAAATTGTTGGTCTCCATCCGTAAAAAAGGCGAAGACTATTCGCTCTACGGTATGTTGGGCGATTTTCCCGATGTAGTAGAAGGAGATTTCTGGAGGGATGTGCTGGCGGAAAATACGCACTTGGTTGAGTCTGACGATGGCGTCATTTGTCTGGAGGCTTCCACAGATTGCCTGGTGCTTATCAAAAATGTTCGGATATTTCAGCTGGATGCTTTGGGTTTGAAATCGAACGTGGAGAATTTCGTCAACACCCAGGAGCGATTGATTGCGCAATTCTCTGCCGGGGACGTGGAGGCAGAACCCACCGTGGACGAGATATCGGGTGATGACGAAAGGCGCGGGGAGTCGCAGGATTTCCATCCCGGTTTTCACGCCATCAAGGTGTGAATAGTGTGAAGTCGGTCTAGTGATGTCTCACGGCGATTAAGAGCGGTCATAAATACGATCGTCAGCAACCGTACATGGATAATAAAAAAGCCCCCACTGTCGTGGAGGCCCTTGTATTCTTTGGTGGCGCATCCCTGATTCGAACAGGGGACCTGCGGATTATGATTCCGTCGCTCTAACCGGCTGAGCTAATGCGCCATCTGGATATTCGCTAGCGCCTGATGCACTAGCGAAGCCAGGAAAGGACAAGACTTTATCATGTTTCAATTCGAGCTGCAAGCCTTTTGCCTGTGCTGCCTACTGTGCTTTGTGTGATGTCATGGCCGCGCAACTCACACCCCACGTGCAAGCCTTAAACCTGTGAACTGCCAGCGTGCGTGCGTCGGGAAAAAGTTACGATAGCTTGGTCGGATATGGCTACGCGGCGTGGCGCATGATCCACCACGCAGTACGTATTGATTGCACATGAATTTGCCGTTGTATTCGCCCACTGCGCCCGCGGGTGGAGCGAAGCCAGGATAGGCGTCATAGCTGCTGCACGTCCATTCCCAGACATCGCCGAACATTTGCGCCAGGCCTTGCACACCTTCTGCCGCGCCAGTCGGGGCCAGATGGCCATCCTCCAGAAAGTTTCCGTCTCGCATGGCGCCGACTCCCAGACTGCGCGCCGCGCATTCCCACTCGGCCTCGCGGGGTAAACGCGCACCTGTCCACCGCGCGTAAGCGTCGGCTTCGAAATAACTAATGTGTGCCACGGGCGCTGCCAAGTCCAGCGGTCGTAATCCGTGCAAAGTAAAATGCTGCCACACGCCGTCGCGGCAACACCAGTACATCGGTGCGCGCCAGCCATTCTCATTGACGGCGTCCCAGCCCGCCGATAACCAGAATGTGGGTTTTATATACCCTCCAGCCTCCACGAATTTAAGATATTCGCCTTGCGTGACGAGACGATTAGCCAATGCGTAGGGCTGCAATAGAATCTCGTGAGTGGGCGATTCGTTATCGAAGGCAAAGCCAAAGCCAAAGCCATCGCCATCGTGGCCAATCCGATATATGCCGCCCTCGAATGGCGTCCAGCCCGTGTCTGACGATGCAGCTGAAATCGTAGCGTTGTCGGGTGACGCATAAGCGGGAAACAGAGGATTGCATCCCAGCATATGTTTGACGTCGGTCAGTATGAGCTCCTGATGCTGTTGCTCGTGATGCAAGCCCAGTATCACCATCCGGACGAATTCGTCAGGCGATGGGTCCATAGGCACTGCACCGCTCGTCGTTCCGTCGGTCGCTTTGTCACGGAGTGTCGTATCGCTCGAACATGCAAGTTGCGCGGTCGACGCCAGGCTTTTCATCAATGCCATCATTGCCTTATCGACATGTCGGCGATAGTTCATCACTTCGGATAAAGCGGGGCGAGTCAGCAGCCCCCGAGCGGGGCGAGGGTGTTTATCGCCGATCGCGTTGTAGTACGAGTTAAACAGCACCTTGAAGTCGCTAGAGAACGCTTGATAGTCAGATTGGAAGACCGACAAAATAAAAGTTTCAAAGAACCAGGTCGTGTGCGCCAAATGCCATTTGACAGGACTGGCATCGGGCATTGACTGCACTTGACAATCCTCAGGGCTTAATGGGGCCGCCAAACGCATCGTGGTTTCACGCAGTCGATAAAATGTGTCCATCAATGAGGTGGATGCGCCGGATGATGGCAGACTGGATCGGGTGGTGTTGCGGGTATGCAATGATGGTGTCGGCATGAGCGATCCTGTGATCAGGGCCTTGCACTGAACACCGAGAACCAATCGCGTTGATCGGTCCAGTGAGCCGTACGGGTAAAGCCTGCGCGTTCGAGTAAGGCGCTGAATTGCTCCGGCATATATTTATACGAGCACTCGGTATGAATGCGTTCGCCCGCCCCGAATTTGCGTACCGATGCGGGCAAGCGAGCTTGCGTATCGCAGCGCGCTTCCAAATGCATTTCGACGCGCTGCCGCACTGCATCGTATAAGGCCACGTGACGCCAGTGCGATAAATCGAAGTCGCTGCCCAGCATCGCATTGACGCGTCGCAGCACATTTAGGTTAAAGGCGGCGGTAACGCCCAGCGCGTCGTCGTAAGCCTCACTCAAGACAGCAGCGTCTTTGACTCGATCGATGCCGATCAATAGGCCGCCATCCAGGCCACAAGCCTGTCGCAAACCGGTCAATAGGGCTAGGGCATCATCGGGTGCGAGATTACCGATGCTCGATCCAGGATAGAAAAACAGTCGCGCATCGCTGCTCACATCGACAGGCAATGCCAGCCGATCGCAAAAGTCCATTCCCAGGGCGATGATGTTCAGTTCGGGGAATGTCGTTTCGATTCGGCTGACGGCGGTACGCAAATAGTCGACCGATATGTCTACGGGCACGTATTGACCAGGGTGAAAAAGTGAAAACAAAGCTTCGGCCTTCCGACAATCGCCTGCGCCCAAATCGATCAGCGCCCCGACAGCGCCCACATGCCTTGCGATGGCTGCAGCATGCTGAGAAAAAATCTCGTCCTCGCATCGAGTGGGGTAATACTCTTCTGTCAGCGTGATGGCGTCGAAAAGCGTCGAACCTAACTGGTCGTAAAAAAATTTAGGGTCGATGCGCGGCGATTCGGCGCATAAGCCATCGAGCACTTCACGCTGGATGGCCTGGGTATTGTCAGAGTGAAGTTGATGAAAGCGCGCTGGCGCCCGATCTAAAGCTGCGGTCGTATAAGGCATACATGTCCTCTGAGCATGTCGCATGGCCTGCGAGTAGATCGCGAAGCGCGAGCAATCGTCATGCCTATAAGAGGCAGGCGTAAACCCTGACTCCCGTCATGCATCGATACGTGTGAAATACCGCTTAACGGCTCGTTGCGAGTTGAGGGGGACAGTTTTACCAATGGCATGAACAATAAGGCAACGACATTGCTCATGCGATGTCCCGTCAACCGCATTGAGGAGCCGATATGGATAAATTTGAGCAACGCCAGGAAGTTCTTGCCCAACGCGACCGAGTCGCCACCGATATCAAAGCACTGCTCGCCGATACCGAGGGTCTGTTAAAGGCGACTGCAAGCTACACCGGTGCCGAAGTGGACGACGCCCGCGCGAAGTTGCGAGTGCGTTTGGATCAGGCGCGCGTCTAGGCCCACGAATGGGAAGATGTAGCGACGCAAAAATATCGAGATGCGGCGGCGGCCACCGAAAACTACGTTCAGCAAAACGTCTGGAAGTCGCTGGGCTTGGCGGCGTTGGCTGGTGCCTTATTAGCATGCTGCGCGTCCAGCGCACGCCGCGACTGCGAGTAGACCATGGGCAAGGTCCTGGCCGCCCGCTTCGATGATTTTCCAACGGCCGACAGCGCGGCTCACGCGCTGTTCGCCGTGGGTATTTCCACTGAAGCCGTTAACGTCTTTTTCGCCGCAGACCCTGGTACTCGGGGGGCGCGTCGAGGCGATGGCCATCAGGACGCGACGGTCTCACGGCGTTATGCACTGGCATGTGTGGCTGCGTTGTCAGCCATGTGCGCTATTTTTGGCGCGGCCTTGATACTGACGTTCGATGTGCCCGTGCTTTTGATGTTGGTATTAGGGCCGCTGGGCGCTTGTGTGGGAGCATGGCTAGGGGCGACCTGGCTAGCCGAGCGCGCCTTGGCCATACGCCGGGAGCGCGACGAGGCCGACGCGCTGTTGACTGTATATGTCGGTATCGGCCGAGCACAAGAGGTCGCGCGCATTTTGGTCGATGCCGGTGCAGAGTACGTCGAGTCGGCCAGAGGTCGATGGCAACATGGCCAGTGGGCCGAGTTCGATTATCCGACGCGCTATCGTTCCCCGGGTCATATTCGTAATTTGGCGTCGTTTTAGCACGGCGTCGATCAATTCACCAGGATTCTCATGTCGAACACGCGTTCATCCGATAGGGCTGATCGACCGTCCAATCGAGCCAACACGCCGAAGGGCGATAACAAGATACAGGAAGGCCCCGATCGGCTCTCTTCTCAGCTGGACGACGAGCGCCAATGGCCTGACGTCGCGTCGCAGCCGGGCTATCAGAAAGGCGATCAAGGGGGCTATAAAGGAAGTGCCGACGAAGCGAAGTATCAGCAAATCGACGATCAGGATTTGAAGCAGCAGGCGCCTGTCCGAAGCCGTGGCGATGACGATGGTCGTAAGACGCCTCTGCAGCAGAACGACCGCAGCGCCGATAAGCGTGAGTCCGACTAACGCGTTGTGCGGTGCCGTACTGCAGCGCAGACGCCATGCGCGTCATGCTTTCGCACTGGCCCTGTTGAGTTGCACGGTTGCAGGTTGCGTAAATCTGCCGCACGTCGATCAGCTTCAGGCGCAACGCGAACGCGTCTCTGTGGCGACCGAATCCGGTCGCCTCTCTTATGGGCAGTCGCAAGCCATTGTCGCTCGCGTTGCCGGATCGCCCGAAGGCAAGGATTTTCTCGAGCGTCATCTCGAAGTCGAAGAGGCGATCAGCAAGACGCCTCTGGTCGCGGGCAATTCGGTAAAGTTGCTGGCGGACGGGCCCAGCACTTATCGATCGATGCTTGAAGCCATAGCGGGTGCTCAGGACTTTCTGCATATGGAAACCTATATTTTCGATGACGACGACATCGGGAATATGTTTGCCGATGCACTGATCGAACGGCGCCAGGCAGGGGTCGATGTCGCACTCATGGTCGACGCCGTGGGCACGGTGGGTACCTCCGATGCCGTTTTTGCACGCATGCGCGATGCGGGCGTGAACGTCAAAATTTTCAATCCAGTGAATCCATTGCGTAACCCCTTCGGTTGGTCGCCTAACGAGCGTAGTCATCGCAAATTGCTAGTGATCGATGGCCAAGTAGGATTTGTAGGAGGCATCAACGTCAGCGGCGTGTACCGATCTTCGTCGTTTGGATCGAAGGGCGTCAAACGCGACCAGCAAGCACGAGAAGACGCACCCTGGCGCGATACGCATGTTTGTATCGCAGGGCCAGCCGTGGCGGAAATTGAGCGAGTGTTCGTTGAGGGCTGGCGCTCGCAAGTGGGGCCACCCATTACCGAGCGACAGCGCCTGGCCCCTGCTGCCCGAGCAGGAGATGAGGTCGTCAGAATTCTGTCGAACGAGCCAGGTGCCGAGGACAATTACGAAGTCTATTTGACGCTGATGTCGGCATTCCAAAGTGCCCGGCAGTCGATTTTCATCACCATGGCGTACTTCGTGCCGGACCCCGCATTCATTCAGGCGCTTCGCGAGGCAGCTCGGCGAGGCGTGGAGGTCGTGTTGGTGCTGCCAGGTTTCTCAGATTCGTCCCTGGTCCTACAAGCCGGGCGTTCGCATTATGGCGATTTGTTGGAGGCTGGCGTGCAGATCTACGAGCGTGGCGACGCTTTATTGCACGCTAAGACGGCCGTCGTCGATGGTGTCTGGTCGACCGTGGGATCTAGCAATATGGACTGGCGCAGCTTCACGCTGAATCACGAAATCAATGCAGTCATCGTCGGCAGTTCGTTTGGCACTCAGATGGAGAATCTGTTTCGAATCGATCGAGCTGCCGCAGCTGCGGTCGATTTACCCCAGTGGGAGGATCGCGGTATCAAGAACCGATTCATGGAATTTTTAGGACGCATGGTCGAGCGCGCGTTGTAGTGATGAGCAAGTGGATGTTGGCAAGCCCGGGCACGTAGGTTGCGATGGTATGAGTTCCAAAACATCTCCCGATGGAGGCTCATATGATGATTCGTAAACTGACCACTGCCTTTGCTATTGTTGCTGTGTGTGCGGGTGGTAGCGCCGTTGCGCAAACTCAGACTTCCACCGGCGCGCAATCCACCACGCCTTCGAACACACCTAACTTGTCCTAGCCACGATTTAATCTGACAGTACAACTCTATTAAGCGCCTAAAGAAGGAGACGGTGTCGGCATTGTCCGATTCAACTGTTTATCGAGAGCGAGTTGTTTTGACTCCTGGAAGGTATGCCATGGTGTTTTACCAAAGC
>CAMDNZ010000077.1 GCA_945903445.1 Bordetella parapertussis | reverse complement strand
ACTGCTTTGGTAAAACACCATGGCATACCTTCCAGGAGTCAAAACAACTCGCTCTCGATAAACAGTTGAATCGGACAATGCCGACACCGTCTCCTTCTTTAGGCGCTTAATAGAGTTGTACTGTCAGATTAAATCGTGGCTAGGACATTGTTTGTGCGTTTGATGATACCCTTGGTCATCCATCGAATACATCTTGCAGCGCATCCCAGATGAAACTCCTCGACCCCATCCTTGCCTGGCACGACGACATCGCCCGCATCCGCCAAGACCTCCATGCTCATCCTGAGCTGGCTTATGAAGAGTTCCGTACGTCCAACCTAGTTGCTACTCGACTGGAAGAATGGGGCGTGGAAGTCCATCGCGGGCTGGCGGGTACCGGTGTGGTCGGCGTGATTCAGGGTCGTGGCGACAGCACCCGCGCCATCGGCTTGCGCGCCGACATGGACGCCTTGCCCATGCAGGAAATCAATACGTTCGCGCACGCCAGCACCATCCCCGGCAAGATGCATGGCTGTGGTCACGATGGGCACACCGCCATGCTGTTGTCGGCGGCTCGTTATCTGGCACAGACGCGCGACTTCGATGGCCGCGTCATTGTCATTTTCCAGCCCGCCGAAGAATGCGGTGGCGGCGCCCAGCGCATGGTGCAAGAGGGCTTGTTCGAGCGCTTCCCCGTTGAAGCCGTATTCGGCATGCACAATTGGCCGGGCATACCGGCCGGCACGTTCGGGGTGAACTCGGGTCCGATCATGGCATCCAGCAACGAGTTCCGTATCGTCTTGACCGGTCGCGGCGCCCATGCGGGCATGCCGCATCTGGGCGTAGACCCCGTCATGGCGGCGGTGCAGTTGGCCCAGGCATTGCAGACCATCGTTTCGCGCAATCGCAATCCGGTGGATGCCGCGGTGCTCAGTCTCACCCAGATTCATACTGGCAGCGCCGACAACGTGGTGCCCGAGTCGGCAGAAATGCGCGGAACGGTTCGTACGTTCACCAAAGAGACGCTGGATTTGATCGAGCGCCGCATGGGCGAACTGACGCACAGCTTCGCTGAAGGCATGGGCTGCACCGCCACCTTCGAATTCCATCGCAACTACCCCGCCACGCGCAACCACAGCGCCGAAGCCGCGTTCAGCGCCGAAGTGTTGCGCGACATCGTGGGTGCCGACCGGGTCGACGACAATATCTCGCCGTCGATGGGTGCGGAAGATTTCGCGTTCATGTTGGAAGCGCGTCCCGGCAGTTATGTGTGGCTGGGCGCGGGCGACGGCTCGCACCGCGCCGAGGGCCACGGCATGGGGCCGTGTATGCTGCATAACGGCAGCTACGATTTCAACGACATGCTGTTGCCGGTTGGGGCGACTTATTGGGTCGAGCTGGCGCGGCGCTGGTTGGCCCGGTAAGACGAACCAGCCCCGATTGCTCGACGAATTCGACCGGGCCGCAAAGGCTCGGATCGCGGCTCGATTAGTGGCATCGGGCAAATCGCGCAGCGATCGCAGATTGTGCGGCACGATCGGATCGAGCGGGTCAAACGGATCGCGCAGAGATCAGCGCGTCCAAAAATGCCTTCGTCGCGCGGGTGGGTGACGAGGCATGGGGCACCAGAATACGAATGGTGCGCCACAATCCTTTCGGACCGATACGCAGGCCGACCAAGCTGGCATCCTCATGGCGCAATGCCAAAGACGACACGAATCCGACGCCGAGGCCCGCACGCACGGCGTGCTTGACCGCTTCGACCCCCGCCAATTCCAACGAGGTGACAGGCACGTGGCCCGCCTCGGCAAACACCTGCTCGACTCGGCCTCGCAAACCGGAACCCGGTTCGCGGGTCACCCACGGGCAAGCTGCAATTTGATCCAGCGACGCACTGGTTTGCGCAGCCAAGGGATGATGCGATTGCACGATCGCCATCACCTCATCTTCACGCCATTCATGCTCTGCGCAATCGGGCGGCAATGCTGCGGGCAAGTCGCCTTCGACGAACGCCAGATCGAATCCGTCCAGCCGCTCGACGATTTCGCTCGTATTACCATCGGCCAGCGACAGGGCGACGGCAGGATAGCGCTCGCGGAACGCCGCCACGGCGTTGGGTAATAGATAGCTGGCAGGTGTGGTGCTGGCCCCCAAGCGCAAGGCGCCCGACACCAAACCCGCGTAGTCGGCGCGCGCCTCGGCAGCCTGCGCCAGCGTTGCCCGCAAGCGGCGGGCGTGCGGCAATAAGCTCAGGCCAGCATCCGTCAGCGCGATGCCCTGACCGGCTCGCCTGTATAGCGGCTCACCGAACCAGTCTTGCAACGCACGCAACTGAGCCGACACCGCGGGCTGCGAGAGATGCAGAGCTTTTGCCGCGCGGCTGATATTGGCGGCTTCGGCCACGGCAATGAAGGTCAGCAGATGGTCTGGATTGAGAGACATGGTTAGGTCGGATGCAATCGTATAAACACGTGCGATAACTATAACTTTTTTAGATATCTAATATAATAAACAACAGCTTTTTAAATATATCTGGCCGATCTAATATCACTTTCAGTTATGTAGATATGGCCCGATCCGTGATTCCGACCCTTTCCCAAACTGCCCTACCCGCCCCGCAACCGGGCTGGCGGCCCGTCTTCAACGGCGTGCTGTTCGTTGCCCTGTTCGCGCTGGGGGTATCGCAATTCGCCGCCTTGCCAGCAATTGTGCGGTGGGGTGTGTCGCCGTTGATCGTCGGCATCCTGGCGGGCATGCTGTATGGCAACGCAGCGCACACGCCGATGTCGGACGGCTGGAATCAGGGGGTTCATCTGTGCGCCCGACGTCTGTTACGCATCGCCGTGGCGCTATATGGCTTGAACATCAGCCTGCAACAGATCGCTTCGGTCGGCCTTGCGGGGCTCGTCATGTCGGTAGGGGTGGTCGTTTCGACTCTGCTGATCGGCGTCTGGGCAGGCAAGCGGTGGTTCGGTCTGGATCGCGACACCGCCCTGTTGACCGCTGCCGGTAGCGCCATCTGCGGCGCTGCTGCCGTGCTGGCCGTCGAATCGGCCCTGCGCAATGCGCCGCATAAAAGTGCCGTAGCCGTGGCGACCGTGGTGTTGTTCGGCACGTTGTCGCTCATCCTCTTTCCCGTGGCCTATCACGCAGGATGGTTGGCACTGGACGCACGCAGTTGGGGCCTGCTGGTAGGCGGCACCATCCATGAGGTGGCCCAAGTGGTGGGGGCAGGCAGCGCCATGTCGCCCGAGACGGTCGAAGTCGCTACCATCGTCAAAATGACCCGCGTTGCCTTGTTGGTGCCAGTGCTGCTGGTGCTGGGGATGTGGCTCAATCGACGGGCGCGTCAGGTCGGCGCGACACGCGATCGCTCGGCGTCGGAGGCTCATGCAGTCCCTGGGGAAAATGCCGGGGAAGGCGCAGGTAAGGTACCCGTACCCTGGTTTGCCTTGGGCTTTTTAGCCTTCGCGCTGCTTAATTCGACCGGCATTCTCGCGCCCGCCCTGGTGGACGCATTGCGCCAGCTGGACATTTTTCTACTGACCATGGCCATGACCGCCCTGGGTATGGAAACGCGCTTAGCTCAACTGCGGCAAGCCGGTCCGAAGGCCCTGGGGCTGGCAAGCGTGCTGTACGTCTGGCTCCTGATTGCTGGCTTCGGTATGGTCGCCCTGATGTCATAACGGGCTGGCCGCCTGAAAGTGGCACATTCCGTCGCAAGAACATTTGGCTTTTCCTGCCATAATCCGCAGGTTGCCCTGAAGGAAAAGCCATGACAGTATCCACCACGTCGCCTAGCAGCTTGCGCCTGCCCACCGATCGCGACTGTGTCTTGCGGGTCATGCCCGCCGCGTCGGACGCCAACATCTACGGCGACGTGTTTGGCGGTTGGATCATGGCGCAGGTCGATGTAGCCGGTTCGATTCCTGCGGCGCGTCGCGCAGCCGGACGCGTGGCAACCGTTGCCGTAAAAGAATTCCTGTTCAAGCAGCCGGTGTTCGTCGGCGATCTGCTCAGTTTTTATGCCGACATCATCAAGACCGGCCGCACCTCGATCACCATCGCGGTCGAGGTTTATGCCCAGCGTCAACGGCTTGACGCCGAAGTCGTCAAAGTGACCGAAGCGGTGCTCACCTATGTGGCCACCGACGATACGCGCGCCAGCCGCCCCCTGCCCCCGCTCTAGAGTTTGCGCATGAGCCACACGCCCACGCCCCCGACCTCGCTGCCCCGCCGCCTGGATCCTGAAGACGCCCAGCACGCGCTGCAACAGGTGCAGGACATCCTGCGCAAACAGCAAGTCATCGAAGATCTGGTGCATCGGCAGGAAGCCGGCGATGCCAAGGCGAATCTGGTGGAGAACCTTGTTCATCGCCAACATGTCGCCTCGCTCAAGACGCTGATCGACAGCCTGCATCCGTCGGACATCGCGTTCATTCTGGCGTCGGTGCCCAAAGAAGAACGCCAGTTCATCTTCTCGCTGGTCGATGCCGAACACGACGGCGACGTGCTGCTGGAAGTCGAAGACTGGGTGCGCGAGTCGCTGATCGAGACCATGGACCGCAGCGACCTGGTGGCCGCGACGGGCAACATGGACGCCGACGAGCTGGCCGATCTGGCACCCGACCTGCCGCCCGATGTGGTGGCCGAGGTTCAGAAAGGGCTGACCGAGGAAGAGCGCGCGCAGTTGCTCGAAGCCATGGGCTACCCCGAGGACAGCGTCGGGGCCATCATGGATTTCGAGATGGTGCGGGTGCGTGAAGATGTCACGCTGGAGGTGGTGCTGCGGTATCTGCGCCGCTTGCAGGAACTGCCCGATCACACCGATCAGATTTTTGTGGTGGATAGGCAAGACAAGCTGCAAGGCAGTTTGCAGATCGCTCGCATGTTGGTGGCCGAACCGGAGACCGAAGTTCGGGCGGTGATGAACACCGACTATCTGACCTTGAACCCCCTGGATTCGGATGCCGATGCGGCGGGTGCTTTCGAGCGCTACGACTTGGTGTCGGCACCTGTGGTGGACGATCAGAATCGATTGATCGGTCGAGTGACGATTGCCGATGTCGTGGACGTGATGCGAGAGGACTCGCAAGAACAAGCGCTGTCACGTGCGGGTCTGCAAGAGGAAGATATTTTTGCACCGGTTGCCAAGGCGTTGCGTAACCGTGCGCCTTGGTTGCTGGTCAATCTCTGTACGGCGGCCACGGCGTCCATGGTCGCTTCGCACTTCGAAGACACCGTGGGTCAGATCGTGGTGCTGGCGTTTTTGATGTCCATCGTGGCCGGGATTGGTGGGAACTCGGGTAATCAGACGATGACGATGGTCATTCGTGCGCTGGCCGTGGGACGGATCACGCCGCATAACTTGTGGCAGCTGGTGAAGCGCGAAATGAAGGTGACGCTGCTGGTGGGGCTATGCGGGAGTCTGGTTGCCGCCGGGTTTGCCTGGGTGCTGTCGGGGTCAGTGTCGATTGCCCTGGTGATGATGGCGGCGATGATCTGCAACATGATGATCGGTGCCAGCATGGGCGTGATGGTGCCCATGGTTCGGTCGAGGTTCGGGAAGGATCCGGCGATCGGGTCGTCGGTGCTGTTGACGTTTGCTACGGATGCGCTGGGGTTCTTCCTGTTTTTGGGGCTGGCTACGTTGTTTTTGATTTGAAGTGACCCTAACCCAGTTTTAAGTACCGATCTAAATTAGAGAAATCCGGCATGATTTCACCATATGGAATAGAAGCCATGCCGTGAAGAGATCGAAATACACCAAAGAGCAAATCGCCTTTGCGCTGAAGCAGGCCGAACTGGGAACTGCCGTGCCCGAGGTCTGCCGCAAGATGGGCGTGAGCGAGGCCACCTTCTACAACTGGAAGAAGAAATTCGGGGGGGTTGGTCCCTCGGTGCCTTCGATCCACAGGCCAAGGATGTCGCGTGAACTGTCAGGCAGCACGCCTAACGCCCGGTAGATCGCCTTGTTGCGCACGACCGCGTCCTCGCGGATCTTGACCCGCAACGCATCAATGTAATGACCCAGCAGAACCTGCTCAGGTTAAGCGGCTAAAGCCAGTGCCTAAGCCGGTGTCTTCATGCCGTGATGGCGCGCTTCTTCCTGAATCTCAAGATGGAGCGCGTGTGGCAACGACGTTATGCCAATGCCGCTGAGGCGGTCGCAGACATCAATCACTACATCGTGGGTTTCCACAACGCCCATCGTCCGCGCTCGACACTTGGCTACCGATCACCGGCTGACTACGAGAAAGCAGCCAGCTGCCTCCCCCTATCCCCGTGTCCACAAATACTTGACCACGACACGCATCAAAAGGCGTCACAGGAGACAGGGCACTTGTTTATAAAAACAAATTCTGACGAACCAAATAATTCACTTCCACACCCATAATTTTATTTATAAATATGCAACATATCCATTAGAGATTCCCCCAGATTGAAATAGCAATTGGCTATCTATAAATTTACATCACACTCAACAGAAGATAAGCAATGAACAACGAAGAAAATAAATCAAAAAAACTACGATGCCGAGCTTGCAGATGAAACGACCCACCATGCAGCCAACTCTGAAAAAGAGATTGAATTAATTGTAGAGGACCACGAACTCACTTGTGCAAATTATAATCGATAACTAAATGTGGGCCGCGATCGCGGCCCACATAAAAACATGAAAATCGCATGCGGATTCAATCCCGGGCTCCTAGAAAACCTTAAACCTCCTGGAAAGTGCCACTTTATAGAACTAGGATAGCCAAACTTGAAAATCCGTGCCGAAAAATCAGACGACGCAGCCGTGCCACGACGTATTACTGCAAAGCCATCCCCGCTTCACGCCTCATGGTTACTAGGTTTTACTACCTATAAAGATGCTAAAGAGCATATCGAGATGGTCTGTCACCAGAGCACTCATCAATGATTGCTTCATTGGCCCGTATATCATTTTCGATGACGATTGCACGCCTACTCGGTATCAGCATGCCCGTGGTTGATCTCCTATGGATGGCACACGCGGCACCCGCGCACCTGCCGGCTTTTCTCGTCGGTGTGCAGTGGTCTCAAATAGGCGTTGTCGCGTGCGGATCCGTCGGTATAGCGGTGATGACGGTTATTCCACGATGCACGCCGGTACGACGTGCATCGTGGCTGCCCGCGATCATGCTGATATCCATTACGTTAGGCGTACTCATTGCACTAGGCACTTCGCTACTCGCTCTTCTTCCCAGCGCCTCGATGCGCAGCGCCTGGATTATTTTGATCTTGAGCGTCGGGATGATCCCACTCGTTATCTACTCGGCCCTCGCTGCATTCAATCAAGCCAACGGACGGAGTCGACTGGTTGTAGGCATCACACTGGCTGCCAGCATCGCCAACGCAGCATTGGACGCATGCTTTGTTCATACCCGAGAACCCGCGCTGGCCGTGGCGACGGCTACGCTACTGTGCTGGATAGGTGTGTGTGCCTGCATGCTCGTACTCACTCCGGCACTATCACCCCCGTCGCCTGGCCCTTTGTGGCAACTCGGGTCCGAGACGACGAAACTCGCGCGCCGTATCGGCAAGCAAGGTGAACTTTGCATTAGGTGCCTGCGGCTACTCGCCATCGCCGCGCCCGATTTTCTAGCGAAATTCGGGTTCGTTACCGCAATGGCGATATTTCTCTGGTGGCTCAGCTTCCGATTGAGCAACGACGACTTCGGGTTTGTGGGTGTGGCGCTCAACTACATGAACGTAGTTTTCGTGGTGATGACTGCCGTAAGCAGTGCGTTTGGCATCGTCTTTCTCGAACGACAAATGAGACTTGCTGCTGCAAAATTCAGCGTTACCGCTGTAGGAGCAATTCTCCTGCTACTCGCATTGTTCACCGCATTCATCCCGATTAGCAGCCGTTTGTACTTAGGTGTCGTCGGCGTCGATCATCAGATGCTGTTCTTCTTAGCAACGATCGCTGTATCGTTCCACGGGCTGGCGTCAATGTCCATCACATACCTTCGCATCAACGACGTGTTAAATCTTCCCCCTCAATTGATGCTGTTGACCTTTCCGTGCATGGCAACTTGGTACAACATCTTCCCTGCCACCGATCCATCAGGCGTGCTCATCGGCATGCTCGTCGGCAATGCGGCCGCGGCATTTTTCCTGTGCTTGCTTGGGGCGCGCTTCGCATTAGCAAGGACGCCAGCTCGAACCTGTTGATTCTATCTGGGTCTTTGTCATGACCCAGTAAAAACCTGCTCACGTCATCATTGATGAAATTGACGATGGGCATGAGATCGTTTTATCGGCTATCGCCCATCCCAGCCTTAGCGCGACATCCTATACAACACATGTTTAGCCAATGGGTGCCAAACCGCCAACGCCGGATGATGGAAATCCTCGCTCTCCAACCGCTGCATACCCAACCGCTGCATCACCCGCTCCGACCGCTTATTAACCGCAGCAGTAAACGAAACAATCTCATCAAGCTTCAGTTCATCAAATCCAAAAGCCAGCGCCGCCCGAGCGGCCTCCGTCGCATAGCCCTTCCCCCAATACTCATAAGCAAGCCGCCAACCGATCTCCACACACGGGCAAAAGGGCATGTCCCACCGAGGAATAGCCAATCCGGTGAATCCGATAAACGACGATGTCTCACGCAGCTCGACAGCCCACAAACCAAAACCGTGAGCCGCGTGATGGGCACAGATACGATCAACCAACGCGTCGCTTTCCGCCTCGTTCAACACCGCCGGAAAAAACTCCATCACACGCGGGTCTGCATTCATCTGCCGAAACGGCACCCGATCCGACGCCACCCACGGACGCAGCAGCAACCGCTCTGTCTGAATCGACACATCACCGTCCTCAGCCATCCTGCCCCCTAAAAAAACACCTAATCCACATCAATCAAACACGATCCCCTGCGCCAGCGGCAACGCTCGGGAGTAGTTAACCGTATTAGTCTGCCGACGCATATACCCGCGCCACGCATCCGAACCCGACTCACGCCCGCCCCCGGTTTCTTTCTCGCCGCCAAACGCCCCCCCGATCTCAGCCCCGCTGGTGCCAATATTGACGTTAGCGATCCCGCAATCGCTCCCCACAGCACTCTGAAACTGCTCTGCTTCCCGCATGTCCGTCGTAAAGATGCACGACGACAACCCTTGCGGCACGTCGTTATTCAGTGCAATCGCCTCGTCCAGATTTTCGTAGGTCATTACATACAGAATAGGCGCGAACGTTTCCTGCCGAACGACATCGATCTGCCCGTCCACCTCCACCAACGCTGGTGCCACATAGTAAGCATCGGGATACTGTTCCACCAACTGACGCGCCCCGCCCGTCACTCGCCCGCCCTGCTCACCAGCACGCTTCAACGCAAGCTGCATGGCATCGAAAGCATCCTGATCGATCAACGGCCCCACCAGCGCACCTTCCAGCGGATGGCCAATACGCACCCGCCCATACGCCGCCGTCAGCTTCTGCACGACCACATCCTTGATCGACGAATGCACGATCAGCCGACGCAGCGTCGTGCAACGCTGCCCTGCGGTCCCCACAGCAGAAAACACGATCGCGCGAACAGCCAAATCCAGATCCGCACTAGGCGCAAGAATCATCGCGTTATTACCGCCCAACTCCAGCAGACTGCGTCCGAAGCGTTGCGCCACACGGCTACCCACTTCACGCCCCATGCGCGTGCTGCCCGTTGCGCTAACCAGGGCCACACGCGCATCGTCTACTAACGTGCTGCCCACATCGGCCCGCCCCAGCACCACTTGATTCAAATCCGCCGGCGCATCGCCAAACGCTTTCACCGCTCGTTCGAACAAAGCTTGGCAAGCCAAGGCCACAAAAGGTGTTTTCTCAGACGGTTTCCACACCACAGCGTTACCCGTCACCAGTGCCAACGCCGTATTCCACGCCCACACCGCCACCGGGAAATTGAACGCAGTAATCACGCCCACCACACCCAGGGGATGCCAGGTTTCGCGCATATGATGCCCAGGCCGCTCGGACGCGATCGTCAGCCCATACAGCTGCCGCGACACCCCCACCGCAAAGTCGCAGATGTCGATCATCTCCTGGACTTCACCCAGCCCTTCCTGGGTGATCTTGCCTGCCTCTAAAGACACCAGTTCACCCAACTCGGCCTTATAGGTACGTAGAGTCTCGCCCAGCAATCGCACCAACTCACCCCGACGCGGCGCAGGCACCGAGCGCCAGACCTGCGAGGCGGCGTGCGCTCGACCGATCCGATCGGCAACCTCCTCAGGCGAGGTCAGCCAAACAGCGCCCAAGCGCGTGCCATCGATAGGCGATTGCACCGGCAAATCGCCGCCGACATAGTGTTCGGCTGTCACCCCCAGGACCGTTAAAACGGTTTGGGCGCGAGCGGCGGTAGCAGAGACGGGACCGTCGGCAAGGTCAGAAGCTCCCCCGGAAGCAGCACCGGACGAACGACCAGAAGAATGACCAGAAGGGCTAGCGGTATAGGATGCGGCGACGGACATAGGAACTCCTAGAAATCGTAGGCGGGTGCATCAGT
>CAMDNZ010000076.1 GCA_945903445.1 Bordetella parapertussis | reverse complement strand
CATTGTCCAGCTGCTCGGCTAGCTTCAGCAGCCCTATCTTGTTTCGGATTACCTTATGATTCTGGGCCATGTTCATCTCTGACTTTTCCTTTCAGGGCTCTTGCCCTAGGTTAACGAAAATGTCAGATTAAGTTTTGACTAATACAACTTAGCGTGCACAGCCGTCGAACTTTAGCGCGTGGCAAGCCTCGAATCCCAGTGCGAACGGCTGTGTGCCACTACACTGCCGCTACGTGTTCGATTCGAGGAAATCATCCATGTCTTCTCAGTTCCGCTCGACCCCGCAGACCGGCCGCCCGATGTGGCGCAACGCCTTCGCTCTGGCTGCACTACAGGCCGCATTAGCCATGGCCCTGCCCGTCCATGCGCAGCAGCCCGCCGCCACGCCCCCCGCCAACCAGGCACCGGCATCAAGTACTGGCCAAAACGCGCCCGCGTCGAATGCGCAAACCGTCACGGCAGAGCCCCAGCACATCGTGACCATCGAAGGGGTTAGCGAGTACCGACTGGCCAACGGACTGCGCGTGCTGCTGGCCCCTGACGCGAGCAAGCCCACCACCACCGTCAACATGACGTATCTGGTGGGCTCTCGCCACGAAGGCCCAGGCGAAACCGGTATGGCTCACTTGCTGGAACACATGCTGTTCAAGGGCACTGAAAAAGTTCAGAACGCGCTGGGCGAGTTTTCCCGGCGCGGACTGCGTGCCAACGGCACGACATCGGCCGATCGCACCAATTATTTCGCCAGCTTCAGTGCCAATCCGGACACGCTGGACTGGTATCTGGGGTGGCAAGCCGACGCCATGCTCAATGCGCTGATTCGCAAGCAGGATCTCGATTCCGAAATGACGGTGGTTCGCAACGAGATGGATCGGGGCGAGAACAACGCATTTCGCATTCTGCTGCAGAAGATGCGCGCCACCGCTTATGAATGGCACGGCTATGGCCGCTCGACGATTGGAGCGCGGTCCGATGTCGAGAACGTCGACATCGACCAATTGCGCACGTTCTACCACCGGTATTACCAACCCGACAATGCCGTACTGGTGGTATCGGGCAAATTCGATCCCGAGCGCGTGCTGTCGGTGATCGCCAAAACGTTCGGCCCCCTGGCGAAGCCCGAACGCGCCTTGCGTCCGTTGTACACCGTCGAGCCGGTGCAGGACGGCGAGCGCGCCATCACGCTGCGTCGCAACGGCGGCGTGCCGCTGGCGGCGAACATTTATCACATCCCCGCGGCCGGGGCCGCCGATTACGCCGCGGTCGAAATGGCCACGCTCATCCTGAGCGATACGCCATCGGGTCGGCTGTACAAAGCGCTGGTCGAGAAGAAACTGGCCAGCGCCGTGTTCGGCTTCGCGCAGGCGCAGTTCGATCCGGGTATTGCATTGTTTGGCGCGCAACTGAGCGACGATGCCGACATGGATGCCGTTCAGAAGATCATCAACGACACCTTGGAGAACGTCGCCAAACAGCCGTTCACCGAAACCGAACTCAAACGCGCACAAACCAACTGGATCAATAGCTGGCGCCTCGATTACGCCGACCCCGAAAAACTGGGCGTGTCCTTGACCGAAGCGATTGCCGCGGGCGATTGGCGGCTTTACTTCAAGGCGCGCGACTTGGCACGCGAGGTCAAACTGGCCGACGTACAGCACGCAGCCGAGCGCTATCTGCTGCGCGCCAACCGCACTGTGGGACATTACATTCCGACCGATAAGCCCGTGCGTGCGCCAGCACGTCAGGCTATCGATCTGGAGGCGGCACTCAAAGGGTACACGGGTGACACCGATTTCAAATCGGCCGAGGCTTTCGATCCATCGCCCACCAACCTGGATGCCAGCACCAGACGAGAAACATTGCAGCTGGCGGGTGGCAAAGGCGAAGTCGAACTCGCACTGCTGAACAAGCCCACGCGAGGCGAGCGAGTCGATGCCGTGCTGACCCTGCAAGCCGGTGATCTGAAAAACCTGACTGGCCAGAGCACCGTGGCTGAAACCATCGGCCCGATGTTGTTGCGCGGCACCCGTAACCTGACGCGGGCCGCTCTGCAAGATCGCTTGGTCGAGCTGAATGCGCAAGTCAGCATGCAATCGAGTATCGCAGGCAATCTGGAGATCAGCATAGGTACCACGGCCGAGAATCTGCCTGCGGTACTGGCGCTTGTGACCGACGTCTTGCGCGAGGCGACGTTCCCCACCGAGCAGTTGGAAGAACTCAAGCGCGAGGCCGCCAGCGGTATCACCGAAAGCCGGAGCGAGCCGCAAGTGCTGGCGTTCCAGGCTGTCGCCCGTCACGACAACCCCTGGTCCAAGGACGACCCGCGCTATCAGCCGACCTTCGATGAAACCCTGGCACGCTTGAAGGCGCTGAAGCAATCCGATTTCGTCGCCTATCGCGACCGGTTCATCGGCGTCGGCCAGGCTCAATTCTCGGCAGTCGGCTCGTTCGATGCGAAGGCGACGAAGGACGCGCTCGAGCAAGGCTTGTCGAAGCTGCCGCAGGCGCAAGCTTATACCCGCATTCCTCAGCCTCATCGCGACGTGCAGCCCAAACGCTTCGACATCGAGACACCGGACAAGGCGAACGCGTTCTACGTTTCGCGCCAGTGGTTCGCACTCAAGGACGATCATCCCGACTATCCGGCGGTCAATCTGGCCAACTTCCTGCTGGGGCAGTCGGAAAAGTCGCGCTTGTGGCAGCGGGTGCGTGAAAAAGAAGGTTTGTCTTATAACGTGCGCAGTCAACTCGCCACATCGTCCTACGAACCCGAGGCATCGTGGACGATTTACGCCATCTATGCGCCGGGTGATCGCGAGAAACTCGAACGTGCCATTAACGAGGAGTTGAGCCGGGTGCTGAAAGACGGCTTTACCGATGAAGAGGTGGCGGATGCCCGCGAGGCCCTGTTGAACTACCGTAACTTGTCGCGCGCACAAGATCGCAGCGTGGCAGCCACCTGGCAAAGCTACCTGCGCCTGGATCGCACGTTCAAGTACTCGGCCGACATGGATGCCCGGCTTGCCGCACTGACCACCGAACAGGTCAATACGGCGTTGCGTAACTATCTGAAGCCGGACGAATTCACCCGTGCCGCAGCGGGCGATTTTGCAGCGGCGAAGACGGCCGGCGCTGCGAACGCTGCCAAACCGTCGATGCCCGCAAGCGCACTGACCAAGACAACACCTTAAGTTCGATCAATCGAGCACCTGAGCTCGGACAAACACCTGCCTCGCCTTTCTTGGGCGAGGCAGTTTTTTTATCATGTCACTTCCATAAATTACATCGTCAAATGGAAATCAATTTTCCCAAATAAGGGTTTTTCCTAGGTCACTAAGGTTTCACAATGACTTCACTGACTGATTAACGCAAGGCACCGCCAGCGGTCTTCAGCCTCCCCCTTTATCCGGAGTCATCATGAATAAAACACTTACCGCCACCGTCCTCGCCCTCTCCCTTTTCGGCGCATCGGCTGTGCAAGCCGCCCACGCCGAACAAGGCAAAACCCGTGCTGAAGTGGTCGCCGAACTGGCCGCTGCCAAGGCGGCCGGCCAAGTCAGCCGCGGCGAGACAGATTACCCGCCCGCGTTCGAAAACACGACTTCGCGCACTCGCGCCGATGTCGTCGCCGAACGCGATGCTGCGGCACTGGCGGGTTTGATCGGTCGCGGCGAACTGGACTACCCGGTCCAGCCTGCCAAAGGCCAGGACAAGACGCGAGAACAAGTCGTGGCCGAGCGTAATGCTGCCGAAAGCGCCGGCCTGATTAGCCGGGGTGAACTGGACTACCCGCCCCAATCGGCTTCGTAAGCCTTAAAGCCAAACAAAAAGCCGCTGCTTATTAAAAGCAGCGGCTTTTTTCTTAGCTTGGGGTGCCAAACACCGCGCACCGGCCAACCGAAATCGGTCCGGCGCACCCGATACGCCGATCAGTTGAAGAAACTCTTGACCCGATCCGTCCACGACTTGCTTTGGGGCGAATGGCGGTCGCCGCCATCGCTCAAAGAAGCCTCGAAGTTACGCAACAGATTCTTCTGCACGTCGTTCAGTTTCACCGGTGTCTCGACCGC
The DNA here is from genome assembly GCA_945903445.1 of Bordetella parapertussis. GTDB lineage: Bacteria > Pseudomonadota > Gammaproteobacteria > Burkholderiales > Burkholderiaceae_B > Schauerella. Next base: position 6,511 of record CAMDNZ010000076.1, on the reverse strand, counting down.
CACATGGCAGTATAGATCGCCCGGATAACTGGCTCGCACCCCCTTGATGCCCTTGCCGCGCAAACGGAAGGTTTTGCTCGACTGCGTGCCCTCGGGAATCGAAATCTCGTACTTGCCGCTAAGGGTAGGCACCTGCAACTCGCCGCCCAGGGCCGCAGTCGTGAACGGAATCGTCAGTTCGCAATGCAGATCGTCGCCATCACGTTGGAAGATGTTGTGCGGTTTGAGATGGATCTCGACGTACAAATCGCCCGAGGGACCGCCATTGACGCCCGGTTCGCCATTGCCCGGCGAGCGAATACGCATACCGTCGTCGATACCGGCAGGAATTTTCACTTCCAGCGTTTTGTTCTTGCGTACTCGGCCCACACCCTCGCACGCGGTGCAGGGGTCGGTGACTTCCTTGCCCGAACCGTGGCAAGTCGGGCAGGTTTGTTGGACGCTGAACACGCCTTGGCGCATGCGAACCGTACCGTGACCGCCGCAGGTGCTGCACGTCTTCGGCGTCGTGCCCGGTTTGGCACCGGAACCATTGCACGTGTCGCAGCTTTCCCAACTGGGCACCCTGATCTCGGTGTTGAAACCGTGGGCGGCCTGTTCCAGCGTGATGTCCAGAGCATACTTCAGATCGGAACCACGATAGACCTGGGGTCCACCGCGACGGCCGGCACCGGCAGCACCGCCGAAAATCTCGCCGAAGATATCGCCGAACGCGTCGGCGAAACCGCCCATACCGGCGCCACCCATCCCGCCCATTCCGGCATTGGGGTCGACACCTGCATGACCATAGCGGTCATACAACTGGCGCTTCTCGTCTTCACCGAGGACCTCGTAGGCTTCCTTGGCTTCCTTGAATTTTTCTTCGGCCTGTTTGTTGTCCGGATTGCGATCCGGATGGAACTTCATCGCCAGCTTGCGATAGGCCTTCTTGATGTCCTCGGCTGTCGCATTCTTGGCGACGCCCAGGATCTCGTAGTAGTCACGTTTTGCCATGATGGTTCATTTCCTTGCCAGACAGACGACTGGACGTCCCTCTGGAAACAAGCGCGCCCGGCTGTCGCTAAAGCGGCACCGGGCGTGCTCGTCAAGCCGCAGCCATTACTGGTCGCGCTTGACTTCCTTGAAGTCGGCGTCGACGACGTTGTCGTCGACCGGCTTGGCACCGTCGGCAGCTTCAGCTTGACCGGCGGCCTGCTGAGCCTGCATGTCGGCGTACATCTTCTCGCCCAGCTTCTGCGAAGCTGTCGACAGGGTTTCGACCTTGGCGTCGATGCTGGCCTTGTCGCCGTCTTTCAGCGCCGCTTCGAGCTCGGTCAGCGCCGTTTCGATGGCTTCCTTTTCGCTCGCTTCGAGCTTGTCGCCGTATTCGGTCAGCGACTTGCGGGTGCTGTGCACCAGCGCATCGCCTTGGTTGCGGGCTTGAGCGAGTTCAGCGACTCGGCGGTCGTCATCGGCATTCGCCTCGGCGTCCTTGACCATGCGCTGGATCTCGTCTTCGGACAGGCCGGAGTTCGCCTTGATGGTGATCTTGTTTTCCTTGCCGGTGCCCTTGTCCTTGGCCGAAACGTGCAAAATGCCGTTGGCGTCGATGTCGAAGGTCACTTCGATCTGCGGGGTGCCGCGGGCTGCGGGCGGAATGCCTTCCAGATTGAATTCGCCCAGACCCTTGTTGCCCGCAGCGATTTCGCGCTCGCCCTGGAACACCTTGATGGTCACGGCAGGCTGGTTGTCGTCGGCCGTCGAGAACACTTGCGAGAACCGGGTCGGAATCGTGGTGTTCTTCTGAATCATCTTGGTCATCACACCGCCCAAGGTTTCGATACCCAGCGACAAAGGCGTCACGTCCAGCAGCAGCACGTCCTTGCGGTCGCCCGAGAGCACCGAACCCTGAATCGCAGCACCTGCGGCCACGGCTTCGTCCGGGTTCACATCCTTACGCGGCTCTTGGCCGAAGAACTCTTTGACCTTCTCCTGCACCTTGGGCATACGGGTCATACCGCCGACCAGGATCACGTCGTCGATATCCGACACCTTGACACCGGCGTCCTTGATGGCGATACGGCAAGGTTCGATCGTGCGGGCGATCAGTTCTTCGACCAGGGCTTCCAGCTTGGCGCGGGTCAGCTTCAGGTTCAAGTGTTTCGGACCCGAGGCATCGGCCGTCACGTAAGGCAGATTGATTTCGGTCTGCTGGCTGGAGGACAGCTCGATCTTGGCTTTCTCGGCCGCTTCCTTCAGGCGTTGCAGCGCCAGGACATCCTTGCTTAGATCGACGCCCTGCTCTTTCTTGAATTCGCCAATAATGTAGTCGATCAAGCGCTGGTCGAAGTCTTCGCCGCCCAGGAAAGTATCGCCGTTGGTGGACAACACTTCGAATTGCTTCTCACCATCGACGTCGGCGATTTCGATGATCGACACGTCGAACGTACCGCCGCCCAAGTCGTACACCGCGATCTTGCGATCGCCCTTCTCGGTCTTGTCCAGACCGAAAGCCAGGGCTGCGGCGGTCGGCTCGTTGATGATGCGCTTGACTTCCAGACCGGCGATACGACCGGCGTCTTTAGTGGCTTGACGCTGGCTGTCGTTGAAATAAGCCGGTACGGTAATGACCGCTTCGGTCACTTCTTCGCCCAGATAGTCTTCAGCCGTCTTCTTCATCTTGCGCAGCACGTCGGCCGACACTTGAGGAGGCGCCATTTTCTTACCGCGCACTTCGACCCAGGCGTCGTTGTTGTCGGCCTTGACGATCGCGTAAGGCATCAGATCGATGTCTTTTTGCACTGCTTTTTCGTCGAACTTACGACCGATCAGACGTTTTACGGCGTACAGCGTGTTGCGGGCGTTGGTGACCGCCTGGCGCTTGGCGGGAGCGCCCACCAGCGTTTCGCCGTCTTCCATATAGGCGACGATGGAAGGCGTGGTGCGGCCGCCTTCGGCGTTTTCGATGATTTTGACCTGGTTGCCGTCCATAACGGCCACGCAGCTATTAGTGGTGCCGAGGTCAATACCAATGATCTTGCTCATGATGGATTTACCTTGTTGATCTCTAAATAGTGGAAACAATGAATACCGGGTTGCAGCCTAATTGGGGCCGGTCCGGGCGAATTCAAGACATGTCGGCAGTGTTTTGTGCCGCCGCATCGGCGCGCAGTTTTCGGATGGCCTGCTGGAAAGCCGGCAAACCGGGCCAACCCGTGATCCGCCCCAGGCGTTTGCCACTGCGATACAAATAAAACGCGGGCACGCCGTGCAGGCTGAAACGCCGGCTCAAGGCACGGTCGCTATAGACATCGGCCTCGAACCACGTCAGGTTCAAAGCGGTCAAGGCTTCGCGGTAATGCAAGGCCGACTGCTTGAACACGCCGCAGTTGTAACACTCCTGGCCCCACAAAAACACACAACGCAGATCGTCGCCGGGCGCCTGGACGACGTCCGCATCGAACGAATCGTCTGTGACTCGTCGCATGGCGAACGCCTCGAACACCTCGCCAGGATCGAATGCGTTAAAAGCCGACATTGCCTTCTAAGCCGCTTTAACCCGCGGCCACCGTGACCAGCGCGGGGCGCAGGGTGCGGTCGGCGATCAGATAGCCCTTCTGCAAGGTCGCGATCACCGTGTTGGCGGGCTGATCCGAGGGCAAGGACGAAATCGCCTGATGCAGGTGCGGGTCGAACTTATCGCCTTGAGCCGGCGCGATTTCTTTCAGGCGCCCCCGTTCGAAGGCCGAGGACAACTGACGCAAGGTGATTTCCACCCCTTCGCGCAGCGTGTCCAAAGTCTGCTCGGGCTGGGCCAGCGCTTGTTCGAGGCTGTCCTTGACAGGCACGAGCGCTTCGGCGAACGACTCGATGCCGAACTTATGGGCCTTGGCCACGTCTTCCTGGGCACGACGACGGATGTTCTCGGCCTCGGCACGGGCGCGCAAGGCGGCTTCGCGCAGCTCGTTGACCTCGGCCAGAGCGGCGTCTAAGCGGGTATGCACGTCGCTGTCGTCGGTGTCGACGGTCTCGGATGGTGCAAATGCATCGGCCTGCGCGTCGACGCCAGCGTCAGAATCCGCCTGTTGAGCGGGGGTATCCGGGCGCGAGTCTGCGGGCTCTTTGGGTGCCGTCATGGGGCTATTCCTCCAAACTGAATGACGAGTTCGCCAACAGATGGGGGCCCTGCAGGAGATTTCAAGGCCCGCAATAGGGGCTTTACGAAATCACATGCTGTCTGAAGAACCCTTCGACGAACGCTCCCAGCCCGCCAGTTCCTGGCGAACGATGTCGGTCAAGCCGCGCGACCACGCCGGGCTGTCGTTTAATGCCGGGATATAGCGGAATTGCTGACCGCCCGCGTGCAAGAACACCTCGCGGACCTCTTGATTGATCTCTTCCAGGGTTTCGAGGCAATCGGCCACGAAACCCGGACACACCACATCGACCGACTTCACCCCTCGCTCGCCCAGCATCTTCAGGGTCGGCTCGGTATAGGGTTCGAGCCAGCGCGCCGATCCGAACCGGCTTTGAAACGTGACTTCCAGATCGTCCTCGTCCAATCCCAGTTTGGCGCGCAACAATTCCGCCGTCGCCAGACAGTCGCGATAGTAGGGGTCGCCCAGTTCGATGGAATAGCGCGGCAGACCGTGGAAACTCATCACCAATTTTTCCGGCCGGCCGTGCATGCTCCAGAAATCGGCGATGCGCGCAGCCTGGGCGTCGATATAGCCTGGGTGATCGTAAAACCGCTTGATGAAACGCAATGCGGGCTGATCGCGTAATTGCGCGACGTGGCGGGTGACGGCATCGACCGCCGTTGCCGTCGTACTGGCCGCGTACTGCGGATACAAGGGCACCACCACGATCCGGTCGCAACCCTGGCCGCGCAGCGCGGTAATGGCATCGGCAATCGACGGCTTACCGTAGCGCATCGCCAGCGCCACCGGCACCTGGAACCCGTCCTCGCGCAACTGAGCTGCCACGGTTTCGGCCTGGCGCTGGCTCCAGACCAGCAGCGGCGAACCGCCATCCATCCAGATACCTGCGTACTTGGGCACCAGCTTCTTGGGCCGGAACGTCAGCACCGGACCGAACAGAATGGGATACCAGATATAGCGCGGGATCTCGATCACGCGCGGATCGGACAGAAATTGACCCAGATAACGACGGATATCCCGGGCCGTGGGCGCGTCGGGCGTGCCCAAATTGAGCAGCAACACGCCAGCGCGGCTGTGAAGCGGCTTCGGCGGATTCTCGAACGGATCGTCTTTTGCGACCTCGGGCAGATAGCGCTCGGGCCATAGGTACTTGAACAAGCGCAAAAACACGTCAGGACTCCGGCTTCAGCCCTGGTTATGGCTCAAGGCGTTGGATAGCAATCGCGCAGTGATGTCGACGATCGGAATCACGCGATCATACGCCATACGGGTCGGCCCGATGACGCCCAAGGTGCCGACCACTTTACCGTCTACGCCATAGGGTGCGGTGATGACGGAGACATCCTCCATGGGTAGCAGATCGGAATCGCCGCCAATGAAAATCTGAACCCCTTCGGCACGACTGGACGTGTCTAGCAATTGCATCAGGTCGGTCTTTTTCTCGAACAAGGTGAACATGCGACGCAGCCGATCCATGTCCGAGGCCAGATCGCCAATATCCAGTAGACGGCGTTCGCCCGCGATGACCACCGATTCGCTATCGTCGGCGGGTGCCGTGCCGGCCTCGACGGCGGCCTGCATCAGACCGGAGATATCTTCGCGCAACTGAGCGAGTTCGGTCACTAGACTGCCGCGCACCGCATCGAAGGACTTGCCGGCGAAGTGTTGATTGAAGAAATTGCCCGCCTCGATCAGTTCGGATTGGGCGTAATCGCGGGCGACCGACAAGATGCGGTTTTGCACGTCGCCGTCGGGCGTGACGATGATGAGCAATACCCGGCGCTCGGACAAGCGGATGAATTCGATCTGGCGAAACACCTGGGCGCGTTTGGGCGCCATGACCACGCCTGCGAACTGCGATAGATTGGACAAGAGCGCAGCAGCGGCACTGACAGCACGCGAGGGCTCGGACGGCGGCAAAAAATGCGGCGCAGCCGGTTGCAGCGAATACGGTTGAACCGCCAGCAAGGCATCGACGAACATCCGGTAGCCGCGGGGGGTAGGCACCCGTCCAGCCGAGGTGTGCGGGCTTTGAATCAGACCCAGCCCTTCCAAATCGGCCATCACGTTACGGATGGTGGCAGGCGACAGATCGATGATTTGCGACAGCGCCTTCGAGCCCACAGGCTGGCCATCGGCAATATAACGTTCGATAAGGGTATTGAGCAGCGCGCGCGCACGATCGTCCATCGCGTCATTTTAAGGAAGAAGCGGGGCAAGTGCTAACTTGTATTAGTCAAAACTTAATCTGACATTTTCGTTAACCTAGGGCAAGAGCCCTGAAAGGAAAAGTCAGAGATGAACATGGCCCAGAATCATAAGGTAATCCGAAACAAGATAGGGCTGCTGAAGCTAGCCGAGCAGCTGGACAA
>CAMDNZ010000075.1 GCA_945903445.1 Bordetella parapertussis | reverse complement strand
GAGAGCAGCTTCAAGGCGGGCGCTGCCTTCACCAGCAGCACCGCCGGTAACGGCGCGCAGCTCGGCACCCTCGTGTTCAACACCGATGGCACTTACAGCTATAGCGTCGACAACAGCAAGGTTCAGTATTTGAAGACGGGTGAATCCGTCGTCGAAACCTACACCGTCACCAGCAAGGACGGTTCGGCTACGACCACCATCAAGATCACCATCAACGGTGCCGACGATGGCGCAATTATCTCCCCGAGCAAACCGGGCGATGACAAGGGTTCGGTCACCGAAGACGGTCAATTGACCACTGGCGGCAAACTCGATGTCGTGGACCCGGACGCTGGCCAAGCCGTGTTCCAGACACAACCCGGTACTGCGGGCAACTATGGCACGTTCAAGGTCGATGTCAACGGCAACTGGGGCTACACGCTGAACAACGCCCACGCTGCGGTCCAGGACCTGGGCGCCGGCAAGACCTTGACCGAGACATTCCAAGTCCGCAGCGCCGATGGCACGACGCATTCGATCACCATTACTATCAACGGCACCAACGACGTGCCGACCATCAGCGGCCTGGCCACTGGCACGGTGACCGAGGACGGCACGCAAACCGCCCAAGGCCAACTGAAAGTGACCGACGTCGACACGACCGACACCCACACATGGTCGGCCGTGGGCTCGATCACTGGCCAATACGGTTCGATCACCGTCGACCAGACCGGCAAGTGGACCTACACCCTCGACAACGCCAAGGCGCAAGCCCTGACGTCCGCCGATAGCGTCAACGAAACCTTCACGGTTCAAGTCGACGACGGCAATGGCGGCAAAGCCACCCAGACCATTACCGTCACTGTCAAGGGAATGGACGATGGCGCAGTGGTCACCCCCGCTACCCCGGGCTCTGATCGCGGCACCGTCACCGAAGACGTCCAATTGACCACCAACGGCAAGCTGAACGTAGTCGATCCGGACGCCGGCCAAGCTGTGTTCGTGGTGCAAAACAACGTCACTACGACCTACGGCAAATTCAGTATCGACGCCAACGGCAACTGGTCCTATCAGTTGACTAACGCCAACCCGACCGTTCAGGCGTTGGGCGCCGGTCAAACCCTGACCGAAACCCGGACTGTCTACACCGCCGATGGCACGGCCTCGACGATTACCGTCCTTATCGTGGGCACCAACGACTTCCCCGTCATGGGCTCGGGCCTGGGGTCGGTCACGGAAGACACCAATGTGTCCAACGGCAAGCTGACGACATCCGGCACGGTATCCATCAGCGATGTCGACGCTGGCCAAAACAGCTTCCAACCCAACGCCTCGTTCACCAACAGCACGAACACCGGCGGCGGGCAACTGGGCACGTTGACCTTCAACACCAACGGCAGCTACAGCTATTCGGTGGACAACAGCAAGGTCCAGTTCCTGAAGACCGGCGAATCGATTGTCGAGACCTACACCATCACCAGTTTCGATGGGTCGGCTACGACCACCATCAAGATCACCATCAACGGCCTAGACGACGGTGCCGTCGTCACGGGCAAAGACACCGCTGCCTTGAAGGAAGACACCAAAACCGACGCCGGCGGCCGTCTGACGGTCACCGACGCCGATGCGGGCCAGTCCTATTTCATCGAACAGCGCGACGTTCCGGTCAAATACGGCACATTCACCATCACCAACGACGGCAACTGGAATTACCGCCTGAACAACGCAGACCCGGTCATCCAGCGCCTGGGCGAAGGCCAGACACTAACGGAGACCGTGACCGTGCGCACGGCTGACGGCACACTGGCCGAGATCAAGGTGACCATCACGGGCACCAACGATCTGCCGCAAATCAGCCAGGCCGATAAATCGATCACCGAAAACCCGAACGCGTCAGGCGGAGTTCTGACCACAATCGGCACACTGACCATCACCGATGCGGACGCGGGCGAGGCACGGTTTCAACCCGGTACGGTCTTGAGCAAGGTGGAAGGCAACTTCCTGACGGCCAATACCGCCCTGGGCACCCTCGCCTTCAACACCGACGGCTCCTACACCTACTCGGTGGACAACAGCAAGGTCGCCTACCTGAAGACCGGCGAGTCGGTAGTGGAGACTTATACGGTCACCAGCTTCGACAAGACCACGACCAGCACAATCACCATCCGGATTTTCGGCGTGGATTCGGGCGCCGTGGTCACCCCCGCCAACCCCGGCGGCGACAAAGGTTCAGTCACCGAAGACGGTCAACTGACCGCCGGCGGAAAACTGAACGTGGTCGACCCCGATGCCGGTCAGGCCGTGTTCGTAGCGCAGAACAATGTCAGCACCACCTATGGCAAGTTCAGCATCGACGCCAATGGCAACTGGTCCTATCAGTTAAACAACAGCCACTCCGCGGTCCAGGCGCTGGGCGCCGGTCAGACACTGACCGAAACACGCACCGTCACCACCGCGGATGGTACGACTTCGACTATTACCATCACCATCAACGGCACCAACGACGTACCGACGCTGGGCGTAGGTACTGGTTCAGTCACCGAAGACGGCAATCCGAATGCGGCAGGCCAACTAACGACTTCGGGCGTGGTATCCATCACCGACGTGGACACCGGCCAAAACTCGTTCAAACCGAGTGCCGCATTCACCTCCAGCACCAATCCTGGCGGAACGCAATTGGGTACCCTGGTGTTCAACACCAACGGCACCTACAGCTATGCGGTGGACAACAGCAAGGTCCAGTTCCTGAAGACTGGTGAATCGATCGTCGAAACCTTTACCATCACCAGCTTCGATGGATCGGCCACCACGACCATCAAGATCACGATCAACGGTCAAGATGACGGCGCGATCATCACGCCAGCGACACCGGGTTCGGACAAGGGTTCGGTGACCGAAGATGGCCAGCTGACCGCGTCGGGCAAATTAAACATCGTCGATCCCGACGCTGGCCAAGCCGTGTTCGTGGTGCAAAACAATGTCAGCACCACGTATGGCAAATTCAGCATCGATGCCAGCGGCAATTGGTCCTACCAGTTGGACAACGCAAACTCGAACGTACAGGCATTGGGTGCCGGTCAGACACTGACCGAAACCCGTAGCGTGCGCTCGGCCGACGGGACGACCTCAACGGTCACCATCACCATCAATGGCACCAACGACGTGCCGACGCTGGGCGTGGGCGTGGGCAGTGTGACCGAGGACGTCAACGTCAGCGCCGGCAAGTTGACCACCTCAGGCACTGTATCGATCGTGGACATCGACGCGGGCCAGAGCACCTTCCTGTCGGGCGCCACGTTCACCAGCAGCACGAATACCGGTGGGCTCCAGTTGGGCACGCTGATCTTCAATTCAAACGGTTCCTACAGCTACAGCGTCGACAACAGCAAGGTCCAGTTCCTGAAGTCCGGCCAGTCGATCGTCGAGACCTACACCGTCACCAGCAGCGATGGCAGCGCCACCACGACTGTGAAAATTACGATCAACGGCACCAATGACGCGCCGACGATCACCGGCTCGACCTCGGCTACCGTGATGGAAGACTCGTCGCCGACCACGCTAACGGCCAGCGGCAAGCTGACAGTCACCGATCCGGACTCAGGCGAATCTGGTATCAACACGTCAGTTGCGGTGGCCAAAGCAGCTGGCACGCTGGGCAACCTGACCATCGACACCAACGGCAACTGGTCCTACAGCGTGGCTAACGCAGCGACCCAGTACTTGTCGGGGGGTCAAACCAAGCTGGAAACCTTCACGGTCACCACGCTGGACGGCACCAAACAGGACATCGTCATTACGCTGACCGGCGTGAACGACGCGCCCGTCACGGTCTCCAACAGTTACGACCTGGGCATTAGTCAAACCACCTACACCTTTACACTGTCGCAATTCAGCTTCGCCGACTCGGCCGGCGAATCCAATGCCTTCAAGAGCGTCATCCTGACGACCTTGCCGGGCGCGGGTTCGCTGACCCTGAATGGCGTGGCCGTCACGGCAGGCCAGGAAGTGTCGGTGGCGCAGATCCAGTCCGGACAGTTGAAGTACACCTTGGGCAGCGGCCGCGAAGATAGCAGTTTCACCTTCCAGGTTCGTGACGATGGCGGCACCGCCAATGGCGGCAGGGACACTTCGGAAGCCAAGACGTTCAGCTTGTCGGCCGACCAGTTCGTATCGGCCAGCAACGCCGATTCGAGCAACGCCAACCCAGTCCGCGGCGGCTCGGGCGACGATGTCATCCTGGCCGACCGTGGCGGCTACGTCACCACGGTCACACCGGGCACGAACTACAACATCGCGCTGGTCGTGGACCGCTCGGGCAGTATGTCCGAAGCGGCCACTTCGACACAAAACCGCATGGAGCTGGTGAAGGCGGCGCTGGTCAAGTTGGCGGGTGACCTGGCGGGCCACGACGGCGTGGTCAACGTCAGCCTGATCGGCTTCTCGACCACCACCCAGGCGGCCTATACGCTAAACAACGTCACCTCGTCCAACGTCAGCCAGTTGATCGCCAAGATCAACGCACTGACGATCGCGACCGGCACCAACGCTGGCACGAACTACGAGGCGGCGTTTAACGCGGCCGTCAGCTATTTCAATAGCCAGGGCACGACCATCGGCGGAAAGACGTTCCAGAACATGACGTACTTCCTGACAGACGGTGATCCGACGCAATACAACAGCGGCAGCGGGATCGCCGGTCGCGGCAACTCGACCGACTACCAGACGTTGTCGGCAGCGGTCAATGCGTTCAAGCCCTTGTCCGCAGCCAGCCAGGTCTTCGGCATCGGGATCGGCACGGGTGTCAATTCGAACTACCTCAAGTTGTTCGATAACACTGCCGCTACCATCACCAACGCCACCGTGTACGCGCCTTATAACTACAACGGCACTGACTACAATGTGCCGCTGGCAGCGCTTGCCGGCGCGGTCGATATCGTCAACACGCCCGCTGACCTGTCAGCGGCGCTGCAAAGCGGCACGACCAACAAGCAACTGGACGGCTTGGGCAACGACGTCATCTACGGCGGTGACGGCAACGACATTATCTTCGGCGATTCGATCAACACCGATCATCTTGCCTGGGCAGGCAACCCCGCCGGCAGCCATGATGGCGGCGGCCTCGACAGCCTGAAAGACTACCTGACCGCCTCGCTTGGCAGTGCGCCCACCGGCACGCAGCTCTACAACTACATCAAGGACAACTGGAGCCAGTTGCACGTCGAGTCCGACACGCGTGGCGGCGACGACACGCTGTACGGTGGCAAGGGTGACGACATTATCCTGGGTCAAGGCGGCAACGACACCTTGTACGGCGACGAAGGTAACGACATCTTGTACGGCGGTGCCGGCAACGACGTCATCTACGGCGGCACCGGTAACGACACGCTGTACGGCGGCTCGGGCAACGACATTCTGGTAGGCGGTAAAGGCAACGACACCCTGTATGGCGGATCGGGCAGCGACACTTTCAAGTGGGAATTGAACGATCAGGGCACCGTGGCCAACCCGGCAGTAGACGTCATCAAGGACTACTCGTCGGCGACGATCGCCAACGGCGGCGATGTTCTCGACCTGAAGAGCCTGCTGATCAACGAGACCGACGGCACGTTGTCGCAATATTTGAACTTCTCCAAAGACGGCAACAACACGGTGATTCAGGTCAGCACCACTGGCAACGTGGCCGGCGGCTTTGATCAGAAAATCGTTCTGGAGAACGTCGACCTGACCAACAACGGCGCCAACAATACGGCTGCTATCATCGACGATATGCTGAAGAAGGGTAAGTTGAACGTGGATCATTGATCCTCCAAGCAAGCGCAACCGTCGGTCGGCGCACGCAAGGTCCGGCCGCTAGCCCAGAAGGTGTCCATGGCTTTTCGGTGCAGTTCGCAAAAGGCCCGGCGCGCAATGATCGCGCTGGGTGCTTGCGCCTGGTTGTCCTGGAGCGCGACGTTCGCGCTCGAAATCGACGCCAATCGACTGCAAAGCCAGGCGCAAACGCGGTATGGCCCGCGGGCCGCGCAGGCCGTGCAAGCTTGGCTCCAATTGCTGCGCTTGCCTGCTCAGACGCCCGAGACCGAAAAACTGGTCCGAGTCAACGACTTCTGGAACCAAAACGTACGGCCGGCAGAGGACTTGGAGATTTGGCAGCAGGCCGACTACTGGGCCACCCCGCTCGAAAGCTTGGGGCAGGGCGCAGGCGACTGCGAAGATTACGTGATCGGCAAGTACTTCTCGCTGATCGCCCTCGGAGTGGCCCCGGAAAAACTGCGATTCGTCTATGTACGCGCGCGCATCGGTGGCCCAGCCAGCGGGGAGCAGGTCGCGCACATGGTGCTGGGCTATTATCCCAGCCCGAAGGCGGTTCCGCTCGTTCTGGACAACCTGATATCGACAATCCTGCCGGCATCGCAACGGCGGGACCTGACGCCGGTGTTTAGCTTTAACGCTCAAGGCGTGTATGTGGATGGCAAAGCCGCCGCGCCAGTCGATCGTATCGGCCGCTGGCGCGATCTTTTGCTTAAGATGGAACGCGAGGGCGTGAAGCCCTGACTGATTTAACGGGAAAGCACCATGTCCATACTCCGACAACTCATGCTGAGCATTACGGTGGCCATCGCGGCCATCCTGCTGGGCACTTTGATCGTCACCGTCAACGGCGCGCGCGATTATTTGTCCGGACAGTTGCAGATCCAAAGCAACGACGCCGCGGTGTCGCTGGCCCTGTCGCTATCGCAACCGTCCAACAACGACCCGATTATCCAGGAGCTGCTGGTCTCTGCGCTCTACGATGGCGGCACTTTCGCGTTGGTGCGCCTGGCCGATCCCGAAGGCCGGGTGATCATCGAACGAGCTTCGGATCAGGCTCGTGCCCCCCATGTGCCCGCATGGTTCAAATCGTTGGCACCGCTGCATCACGGCCCGGCAAAACACGCGGTGAGCGATGGATGGCGTCAAATCGGCGAGGTCACGCTGGTCGCCAACGACGCCTACGCATGGGAGACGCTATGGCAGAGCTGCGTGCGCCTGATTCTGCTGGTGCTGGCCTCGGGCATGGTCTGGGCCATTTTCGCGTATGGCCTGGTGCGCTGGATCAAACGCCGCTTGCTGGCGGGCGTCAGCGAGCAAGTTAAAGCCATCGACCGCGGCGAGCCCGTGGTGCAACCTGAATTTGCGCATATTTCCGAGTTTGCGGGTGTGGCCGATGCATTGAGCCAGACCCGCCAGCGCCTTCGAGTGACCGCAGAAGAACAGAAAGGCAAGATCGAATCGCTGGAAATCGAACTCAACCAAGACCCCGTCACCGGCTTGGCCAACCGCAAATACTTCATCAACGAGTTCCGCCGCGAGTTGGATCAAGGCGTGACGGCCCACTCGCCCGACGTTCCTGCTCGCCTGGGCACCGCGGGCGGCCACGTGCTGGTGTTTCGTCAGCGCGACCTGGCGGCCATCAATCTTCACATGCCACGCGACTTTACCGATCAATGGCTGCACTCGGTCAGCCAACGGGTGCAGGACACCTTGAGTCAGTTCTCCGATACCCCTTTCGTGCTGGCGCGACTGAACGGATCGGACTTCGGTCTGTTGCTGCCGCATTGCGCCGCGCCCCAAGCCATGATGATCGGCGAACGTTTGCGCACCGAGCTGCGTGCCTTGCGCTTGCCGGTGGGTGAAGGCCATTTGTGCCGCTGGGCGCAAGCCCTGGTGGACTACACCCCAGCAGCCAAGATCGGCGACGTTTTGTCGCGTCTGGATTTCGGTTTGATGCAAGCCGAGAGCGCGGGCGACGATCGCGTGGTATTGGTCGATAACGAGCAGCAAGGCGCGTCGCCCACCACTCAATCGGCTTGGAAAGACGCCATCATGACGGCCATCGAGGGAAACCGGTTTAGCCTGGCATTGTTTCCGCTGACCAGCCAAACGGGTGAGCTGGTGCGTATGGAGAGCATGCTGCAGCTTCATAACGTCGATACGCAAGAGCCTATCCCTGCCCCGCTGTTCATTCCGCCAGCCGTTCGCCTGAATCTGTCGGCCGATTGCGATTTGCAGGCCATACGCTTGGGCCTGGAATGGTTGACAGCTCATCAAAGCGATATCAGTGTGATGGTGTCCTTGCCGTCCCTGAGCCATCCGCAATTTTTGGAGCGCTTGAAGATCGTGTTGTCGGAGTATCCATCCGAAGCCGGTCGATTGTTCATCGAGATCGATGCCCATGGTTTGGTCGAACGGCCCGCCGACGTGCAAACGCTCGCCAAGGCGGCAACTCAATTCGGCGCTCGTTTAGGCGTACGCCGTCTGGCGCAGCAATTCGGGGCACTGTCGCACTTGCACGACCTGCCCTTGTCCTACGTCAAATTGGGCGGCGGCTTCGTCTCGGGTATGCGCCTCAGTCCGGGTAGCCAGCAGCTGACCGCGTCGGTGGTGGAAACCGCTCGCAAGCTGGGTATTGACGTCTACGCCGAAGATGTACCCGACACCGAGACGCGCGAAATTCTGACCGATCTGGGCATCACGCTGATGCGCGGCCCGGGTATTACACGCTAAGTTTCAGTTGCCGCCGCACTGTGCCCGATGGGCCAGTGCGTGGTCGATCAACACCAGCGCCAACAATGCCTCGGCAATGGGCGTTGCACGAATGCCTACGCAGGGATCGTGACGCCCCAGGGTCTGCACCATTGTCGCCTCGTTGGCACGCGTCACCGAGCGGCGCTCGAGGCGAATGCTGGAAGTCGGTTTGATCGCCAGCGACACTGTCACCGGCTGTCCGCTGGAAATCCCGCCAAGGATCCCGCCGGCATAATTGCTGAGAAAGCCCTCAGGCGTGATTTCGTCGCCATGCTCCGAGCCACGCTGCGCGATGCACTCGAAGCCCGCTCCGATGGACACCCCTTTGACGGCATTCAAGCCCATCATGGCGTGGGCGATATCGGCATCCAATCTGTCGTAAATCGGCGATCCCCATCCGGCGGGAAGATGCTCGGCCACTACTTCGATGCGTGCGCCGATAGAGTCGCCATCGCGCCGCAGATCGTCCATGAACGCCTCCAGTTGCGGCACGATGGCGGCATCCGGCGAATAAAACGGGTTTTGGCCGACGTGTGCCCAATTGGTAAATGGGATGGCGATAGGCCCGAGTTGGCTCATGTAGCCCCGGATCGAGGTACCGTACTGAGCCTTCAACCACTTTTTGGCAATAGCACCAGCCGCTACGGTAGGCGCGGTCAAACGGGCCGACGAGCGACCGCCTCCGCGCGGATCGCGGTGCTGAAACTTGTGCCAGTAGGTGTAATCGGCGTGGCCGGGGCGAAACGTGTCGGCGATCGCGCTGTAGTCTTTGCTGCGGGCATCGGCATTACGAATGAGCAAGCCAATTGGCGTACCGGTAGTCAGCCCTTCGTAGACACCGGACAGAATCTCGACTTGATCGGGCTCCTGCCGCTGCGTGACGTGCCGCGAAGTCCCCGGTCGGCGACGGTCCAGTTCGACCTGGATGTCTTCGGCCGTCAGCGGCAACCCAGGAGGGCAACCGTCGACCACCGCACCGATGGCCGGGCCATGGGATTCGCCGAAGTTCGTGACACAGAAAAACTTGCCTAGGGTATTGCCGCTCATGGAAGGCCGCTAAAAATCAATGACGGGAAAGGTGCATTATGACATCGACGCCAAACGCAGCAGGTTGGCCTGAGACATGGGACGGCCCAACAGATAGCCTTGCATGAGATCGCATTTCATCTCGCAGAGAATGGCACACTGGGCTTCGTCTTCGACGCCTTCAACGACTAACACCAGCCCGAGCACCCGTGCCATGGCCAGCACGGCCTCGACCAGCGCACGGGCGCGCGGGTCAGTCGCCAAACCTTGCGCAAATACCGTATCCAGCTTCAAGCAGTCCAAGGGCAGATTACGCAAATGATTCAGACTGGAGTAACCGGTGCCGAAGTCGTCTAGCACCAGATTGATCCCATGCGTGCGCAAAGGCGTCAGCTTGTCGACATGACTTTCGTAGCGATGGATAAAGAGCGTTTCGGTGATCTCCAGGCCAAGCCGCCAGGGAGCCAATCCAGACCGGTCCAGCACGCCCAGCACATCTTCGATCAATGAAACGCTATGCAGCTGCCCGACCGATAAATTGACGTGCACCCGCCAGTGCGTCGGCCAGCCCATCGCCGCGTGACACGCTTGCTCCAGCACCCACAAACCCAAGGGCTCGATGATCCCGGTCTGCTCGGCCAGATCGATGAAGCGATCCGTGGGCACGGTTCCGCGAACGGGATGATTCCAACGCAACAAAGCCTCGCCGCCCACGCACGCATTGCCCTCGCATGCCACCAGAGGTTGGAAGACCACCTCGAACTGGCTCATATCGTCGCGTGAAAACAACTGTCGTAAATCCTGTTCGATCTCTCGCCATCCACGCTCGCGGGCGAACACTGCCGCGTCGAACACCTGCTGCCCGCTCGCGCCACTGCGACGAACGCTTTGCAGCGCGACCTGCGCGCTACGCGACAGCGTATTCGCCCGCTCGCCTTGATCTGGCGACAAGGATGCCCCGACGCTGAACGTCGTCAAAAGCAGGCGATCCCGTAACTCGAAGGGCGCCCCCAGATCGGTGCGCAGCTTTTGCGCCAGCGCCTGAGTCTGGCTCAGGTCGATATGAGGGACGAACGCACGAAATTGATCATGACCGCTGCGCGCCACTTCGCCGCCCAGCGCTTGCACAGCCGCGGCAATGCGTTGCGCCGCCTGGCGCAGCAGTTGCTCCGACTGCTCGGCGCTCAGCATGGTCTGCAAATCCGTAAAGTGATCGGCGCTGACGACCAACATCGCGGCCGAATCGGCAGGATGAGCCTGCTCGGCACGCGCGCCGAGTCGCCGCGTGAACCATTGATCAGCCAGGCTATCCAGAGCGTCCGACAGCAATGCACCGGACACGCGATCCTGCACGGGCGGGCCTTGCCCCGCCATCGAGCCACGACGCACCAGACGCCACCCTGCCAGAGCGCCCACCAGAGCCCCGATCCCTACAAGCAAAATCCACATCATGGTCAACAAGCTATGGCCTCGGGCGTATGGCTACTGAAATTCGCCTCATTATCGCGGATGATTGTTCAGCGCAAATAAATCTGTCGTGAATGTGCTCGTTATAGGCTCGTAACATACGCGACGAACAAACGGTAACGATAATTTTAATATTCATTTACACTGCGTTTCGACCTTATGTCGCCACGCCTGATGGTTTTTTTTCTTATGTCGCTGCTGCGCCCCCTCTTGTTAAGCGTCGCCTTAGCG
>CAMDNZ010000074.1 GCA_945903445.1 Bordetella parapertussis | reverse complement strand
CATTGTCCAGCTGCTCGGCTAGCTTCAGCAGCCCTATCTTGTTTCGGATTACCTTATGATTCTGGGCCATGTTCATCTCTGACTTTTCCTTTCAGGGCTCTTGCCCTAGGTTAACGAAAATGTCAGATTAAGTTTTGACTAATACACCTGAAACTCACGAACCTGCGTCTGGACGTGCTGAACAGCAACACCGCAAGCGCTAACGTCGCGCTTCGCTGCGGCTTTCGCCTGCTTCATACGCTAGACGATGGCACGGTGCTGCACGACAAGACAGTGACTCGCCATGTGTACACATATCCCTAAGACCAGCGGCAGTGGCCGCCACCGGAGCCCCCCTCATTGCACCCCACGAAGCTGATGTGCAGAAGTCGCAGTTTCATTTTGTCGGAAGCCTGGCGTGAGCGGCACTGTTACAATCCCCGCTATTGTGTCCGCCCGATGAACGTCTCGGGCCGGACTTACCTCCTCCGACTCCGAGTTCATGCCGACCGCCGACGACACAGACTTCGCTTTGCGCTTCGACGCCGTATCCCTGGGCTACGGCGAATTTACCGTCTTGGCCGGCGTGTCCATGCAAGTGCGACCGGGTCAGGTGGTTGCAGTCATGGGCGGCTCCGGTTCGGGCAAGACCACCATGTTGCGCGCAGCCACTGGCCAAATGACGGCGCAATCCGGCACCGTGCAGGCGTTCGGCCAAGATTTGGCGCACGTCTCCCCTGACGAGCTGCGTGCCCTGCGCCAGCGCATGGGCGTTCTGTTCCAGCAAGGTGCTTTGTTCACCGATTTGAATGTGTTCGAAAACGTCGCATTCCCCTTGCGCGAACACACGACACTGCCCGAATCGGACATCACCGCCCGGGTGCTCGATACACTACAAGCGGTGGGCTTGCGCGCCGCCGCGCATCTGCGCATGGCCGAAATCTCCGGCGGCATGGCCCGACGCGTGGCATTGGCGCGCGCGGTGGTGCTGGAGCCAGAACTCATTTTGTACGACGAACCTTTCGCAGGGCTGGACCCGATTTCCATGGGCATCACCGCAAGACTGATCCGCGATCTGGCCGACAGACTGCATTGCGCTTCAGTGCTGATCACGCACGACGTGCAGGAATCGTTCGCGATTGCCGATCAGGTCTATCTGGTCGGCCAAGGCAAGCTGGTCGCATCCGGTACGCCGGAGACGCTCTCGGCCTCGCGAGACCCCTACGTCCGGCAATTTCTGGATGGCGCGGCCGACGGCCCGGTGGCGTTTCACTACCCCGAGACGCAAGCCTTCGGGCGCTGGCTGGACAAACAAGGAGGCCGCGCATGAGCACCGTATCGCGCAATCCGATCACCCGCTTAGGGGGCTTGGTTCGCCGCATGCTGGCCGGCATCGGTGGCTTTACCCGGTTCTTTTTCGCTCTGCTTGCACGCTCGGGCATCGCACTGCGCCGTCCTCGGCTGGTGTCCCGACAAATTCACTTCATCGGCAACTATTCGCTGCTGATCATTGGCGTGTCGGGCCTGTTCGTCGGCTTCGTGCTGGGTCTGCAAGGCTATTACACGCTGAATCGCTATGGTGCCGAACAGGCGCTCGGCCTGCTGGTGGCACTGTCTTTAGTGCGCGAGCTGGGGCCGGTCGTGACCGCACTGTTGTTTGCGGGCCGTGCCGGCACGTCGCTGACGGCCGAAATCGGCCTGATGAAAGCCGGTGAGCAACTGTCGGCCATGGAGGTTATGGCCGTCGATCCCATGCGCCGGGTCCTGGTGCCCCGCCTGTGGGCGGGCATCGTCGCCATGCCGATTCTGGCCGCGGTGTTTTCGATGGTGGGCATCATCGGTGGCTGGTTCGTCGGTGTACAGATGATCGGCGTCGATCCAGGCGCGTTCTGGTCTCAAATGCAAGGCGGCGTCGATGTCTTCGACGACGTATTAAACGGCGTGATCAAAAGCGTGGTGTTCGGCGTGGCCTGCACGCTGGTGGCCTTGTATGAAGGGTGGAACGCCCGCCCAACGCCCGAGGGGGTGTCGCGGGCGACCACCCGCACGGTGGTGGTCAGCTCGCTGGCGGTGCTGGGGCTGGATTTTTTGCTGACCGCCCTGATGTTCGGTAACTAATACGGAAAGTAATCATGTCGCGTGATAAATCAGATTTCTGGGTGGGCCTGTTCGTACTGATTGGCTTCGCCGCCCTTGTCTTTCTGGCCCTGCGTGCCGGTAACCTCAGCACGTTCTCGTTCGCGTCGCAGTATGCGGTAACCGCCAATTTCAACAATGTCGGCGGTCTGAAACCCGGCGCTCCCGTAAAAAGCGCAGGGGTGACTGTCGGCCGAATCGGCAAGATCGATTTCGACAACACCACCTACGAGGCGGTCGTCACCCTAGACCTGAACGAAAACCGCAGGTTTCCGACCGACTCCTCGGTGTCCATTCTGACTGCGGGCCTGCTGGGCGAGCAATACCTGGGCATTGATCCCGGCGGCGAGGAAGAGACTCTGAAAGCCGGCGACAAGATTCAATACACGCAAAGCGCGATAGTGCTGGAGAATCTGATCAGTCAATTCTTGTATAGCTCGGCCGACAAACAAGGCACCGCCAGCGAAGACCATACATCGGGCAAGGTGCCCGCAGACGACAGCTCGACCACCCACCCGGGCACCGCGTCGTCGCCCGCCACGACCGGCGACGCTCAGGCCCCCGCAAAAACACCGACCACTGCGCAGCCGCGCCAGTAAAAGTATGCTTGTGGCGCACACTTCACGCACGGCTGGCGGCACTTTGAGCCAACCAAATACAACACGCTTGGATACAGACCTGTGCAATACTGGCCCGGCAGCATGTCGCATTTGTTTAAAATCTAGTAGTAACATCTGGGGTCGATAGAACTCCATTACGCCCAGGTCGGCCCAATGCCCTCGGGTACCGTCCGACCGCGCCGCAATTACCACCATGACCACACCTACCCTCTCCCGCTTCGCTTTCGCCGTGTCTGCCGCTGCCGTTCTTGGCGGATGCGCTACGGTTCAGTCGCCCGATCCGCGTGACCCGTGGGAAGGGTTCAACCGCCGCGTCTATACCGTCAACGACGCCGTCGATCGCGCCGTGTTGAAGCCCGTCGCACAGGCTTACCAGTACGTGACGCCGACACCCGTGCGCAGTTGCGTGAGCAACGTGTTCAGCAACCTGGGCGAGGTTTGGTCGGCGGCAAACAGCTTTTTGCAAGGCCGCGGCTTGGACGGCATCAACACCATGGGCCGCTTCATGCTGAACACGACC
This sequence comes from Bordetella parapertussis, assembly GCA_945903445.1. Classification (GTDB taxonomy): domain Bacteria; phylum Pseudomonadota; class Gammaproteobacteria; order Burkholderiales; family Burkholderiaceae_B; genus Schauerella. The sequence goes on along the minus strand of CAMDNZ010000074.1, from coordinate 8,204 downwards.
ATGGGCGTGGGCGGCTGTTTCGATATCGCCACCGAAACCGGCGCGAACAAAAACCCCAACGATTTCGGTACTACATTGGGCGTCTGGGGAGTGGGTCACGGCCCGTACCTGGTTCTGCCGATTCTGGGGCCCAGCACGATTCGTGATGGCGTGGGCCTGGGCGTTGGCGTCGTGGGCAATCCCTTGTCCTTGAGCCAGATCGACGACGTGCGCTGGCGCAATTCCCTGATCGGTCTGTGGGTGGTCAACACCCGCAGCAATCTGCTGCAAGTCACCGATACCGTGGATCGCACGGCCCTCGATCCGTACAGTTTCGTGCGCGATGCCTATCTGCAACGCCGCGATGCGCAGGTACGTGGCCAAGGCGGTTCGGGCGATGCCGACCTGCCGGATTACTCGGACGACGAAGACGATGCCGCCGCGACGCCTGCGTCGGCCGCCATCCAGCCCGCAGCGGCCGCCGCGCCCGCCCGACGCTAGTACAAGCAAGGCGGCACGCCTTGTGCGTGCTGCCATCGACTACTATTTTGGAGTGACTTTATGATGATGACGCATCCGTTCGCAGCGGGCCTTAGCCGTGGCTTGGCCGCTCTTGCACTTGGACTGGGCCTGATGACTGGTGCACAGGCCAAACCCGATCCCAACGGGGCACCGGACAAGTTCGTCGAGGCCGTCGCCAACGAGGCACTGACGGTGTTGAAGGCCGACCCGAATTTGAAAGCCGGCGACCTGGCCGCAGTCAACAAAGCGGTCGATACCTACATCCTGCCTTACTTCGATTTCACCAAAACGACGCGGCTGGCGGCAACTATCTACTGGCGTCAAGCCACGCCCGACCAGCAAACCCGCTTGGCCGATGCTTTCCGCGGCACGCTGATCCGCACTTATAGCGGCGCACTGTCGAAGGTCGACCAGAACACTCGCATCACGATACTGCCCTTCCGGGGCGACGCCTCGGCCAAAGACGTCGTGGTGAATTCGACCATCAGCCGTCCAGGCGGCGGCGCGCCTATTCGAGTAGATTACCGCCTGGAAAAAATCGCTCAAGGCTGGAAAATTTACGACATCAACGTCGAAAACGCCTGGCTCATTCAAAATTACCGGAATCAATTCACCGACGAAATCCAACAACGTGGAATCGACGGCCTGATCAACGCCTTGAACAGCCGCAACAAGTAAACACCGCAGCGCTCCCCCGCCGCGACGGCAAAGGCCCCTTCGGGGGCCTTTGCCTTTGCAAGCCATACAAGTATCCCGAAACCAAACGTAGCCGCCTTATATAATCCCGGTTTACCTCTGCCGTTGCGCCGGGACCGACCCGTGCCGCCTATGTCTGCCGTTACCTTCCAAAACATCTCCAAGCTTTACCCGCCGCGCTCGCCAGGTTGGCGCCGCCTGCTGGGACGCGCACCTGCACCGGGCTTCCCAGCGCTCAACGATGTCAGCCTGACAGTCGAGCATGGCGAGTTCTTCGGCCTCTTGGGCCCGAACGGCGCAGGCAAGACCACATTGATCTCGATTTTGGCGGGTCTCGCGCGAGCCACCCGCGGGACCGCCTCGGTCTGTGGTTACGATGTCACCGCCAACTATGCCTTGGCCCGTCGGGCCCTGGGCGTGGTGCCACAAGAGCTGGTCTACGACCCCTTTTTCACGGTTCGCGAAACCCTGCGCATCCAATCCGGGTATTTCGGCTTGCGCAAAAACGACGACTGGATCGACGAGATCCTGTTCAATCTGGGCCTGTCCGACAAGTCCGACACCAATATGCGCGCGCTGTCGGGCGGCATGAAGCGCCGGGTGCTGGTGGCTCAGGCTTTGGTGCATCGGCCGCCCGTCATCGTGCTGGACGAGCCTACGGCGGGGGTAGACGTCGATTTGCGGCGTACGCTCTGGGAATTCATCTCGCGCCTAAATGCCGCGGGCCACACTATCGTGCTGACCACGCATTACCTCGAAGAAGCCGAAGCCCTGTGTACGCGTATCGCCATGCTCAAGCGCGGACGCGTGGTCGCACTGGATACGACCGAAGCGCTGATGGCAGCAGCCGGAGGCGATCTGGAAGACGCCTTCGTGCGCATCATGAACGAACCCGACCTGAATTCGGTGGCCCTATGACGACTCGCGACTCCGCTGGCGGCGACACGACCCCTGCAGATGCGCTGCGCCCGCGTCCGCCTATCCTGAGCCCCAACCTATCGGCCGGATCGGGATTCCCGACCCTGCTGCGCAAAGAACTGCTGCGGTTCTGGAAGGTCAGTTTTCAAACCATTGCCGCCCCAGTCATCACCGCGCTGCTTTACCTGATGGTCTTCGCCCAAGTGCTGCAAGATCGGGTTCAAGTCTATGGCAGCGTGCCGTATACCTCCTTTTTGATCCCGGGCCTGATGATGATGAGCATGCTGCAAAATGCATTCTCCAACCCATCGTCGTCGCTGATCCAAAGCCGCATCACGGGCAACCTGGTGTTCATGCTGCTGCCGCCGCTGTCGCACCGTGAAATTTTTGGCGCCTATGTGATCGCGGCCATCGTTCGCGGGCTGGTGGTGGGTGCATGCGTGTGGCTGGTGGCGCTGAGTTTTGCGCCCTTGCCCGCCGCTCACATCGGCTGGGTGCTGGTATTTGGTGTGCTGTCTTGCGGCATCATGGGCGTGCTGGGATTGATCGCGGGGCTGTGGTCGGAGAAATTCGACCAATTGGCCGCGTTCCAGAACTTTTTGATCATGCCCGCCACCTTCCTGTCGGGCGTGTTCTATTCCATCCATACGCTGCCCGGCTTCTGGCAGGCGGTATCGCACTACAACCCGATTTTTTATACGATCGACGGTTTTCGCTACGGCTTTTTCTCGGTCTCCGATGTCTCGCCATGGCGCAGCCTGACAGTCGTCACGATCGTTTTCGTCGTGCTTTCCGGAGCCGCGTTGCGTTTACTGGCCACCGGCTACAAACTCAGGAATTAATCAGGAACTCACGGCCCATGTTGCCCACTCCCGAACAAGTTCGCCAGTACATCGCCGACGGCCTGCCCTGTACGCATGTCGAAGTCGAAGGCGACGGCTCGCACTTCTACGCCACCATCGTCAGCGATGCATTCGAAGGCAAATCGCTGGTTGCTCGCCAGCGGCTGGTCAACGCGGCCTTGGGCGACCGCATGAAAGCCGAGATTCACGCCCTCTCCATGAAAACTAAAACTCCTGCCGAATTCGAGGCTTCCTGATGGACAAACTGCTGATCCGCGGTGGCAATCCCCTGCACGGCGAAGTGACTGTGTCGGGCGCGAAAAACGCCGCCTTGCCCATTTTGTGTGCGGCACTGTTGACCGACGAGCCGGTGGTGCTGCATAACGTGCCGCATCTCAAGGACGTCAACACCACGCTGCGCCTGCTGTCAGGCATGGGGGCTCAAGCACATCGCCGCGAGGACGGCGCGGTCGAGATTTCGGCGGCCCACATCGACAACCTGGAAGCACCGTACGACCTGGTCAAGACGATGCGCGCTTCGATTCTGGTGCTGGGTCCCTTGGTAGCCCGCTTCGGACAGGCCCGCGTCAGCCTGCCTGGCGGTTGCGCCATCGGCCAGCGTCCGGTAGACCAGCACATCAAGGGCCTGGCCGCGCTGGGGGCCGACATCAGCGTCGAGCACGGCTTCGTCATCGCGCAAAGCAAGCGGCTGCAAGGCGCATCGATTCGCACCGACATGGTGACGGTCACCGGCACCGAAAACCTGCTGATGGCCGCTGTGCTGGCCGAAGGTCGCACCGTGCTGGAGAACGCCGCCACCGAACCCGAAGTGGTGGATCTGGCCGAATTGCTGATCGCCATGGGCGCGAACATCAGCGGCCACGGCACCGACCGCATCGTCGTCGAAGGCGTGGCCCGTCTGCATGGCGCGACCTACACCGTCATCCCCGATCGAATCGAAGCCGGCACGTTTCTGTGCGCAGTAGCGGCCAACGGCGGCGACATCACTTTGCGTGCCGTCGATCCCGACCATCTGGGCGCGACGCTGGACAAACTGCGCGAAGCCGGCCTGGCGCTCGAAATCGGACCGGATTGGATTCGTGCCAGCATGACCGGCCGCCCCAGGTCGGTCGGCGTGCGTACCCGCGAATATCCCGGCTTCGCCACCGACATGCAGGCCCAGTTCATGGCCCTGAACACTGTCGCCGAAGGCACGGCCATCATCGTCGAGAACATTTTCGAAAATCGCTTCATGCACGTCCAGGAACTGATTCGCCTGGGTGCCGAGATCGACATCGACGGCCACACCGCCGTGGTGCGCGGCGTGCCGTGCCTGTCGGGTGCCACCGTAATGGCCACCGACCTGCGGGCGTCGGCCGGGCTGGTCATCGCCGGACTGGCCGCAGAGGGATCGACGCTGGTGGATCGCATCTACCACCTGGATCGCGGCTACGACCAAATGGAAGTGAAGTTGCGCGCCCTGGGCGCCGACATCGAACGCGTCACCAAGGAATCCGAATGATCGACAATGGCCCCGTGCTGACTTTGGCGCTGTCCAAAGGCCGCATTTTCGAAGAAACGTTGCCGCTGCTGGCGGCTGCCGGTATCGAGGTGCCCGAAAACCCCGAACAGTCGCGCAAGCTGATCCTGCCGACCAGCGACCCGCATCTGCGGCTGATCATCGTGCGCGCCTCGGATGTGCCGACCTACGTTCAATACGGTGCCGCCGACTTCGGCATTGCCGGCAAGGACGTGCTGATCGAGCATTCGGCGCAATATCCGGGCGGGCTGTATCAGCCCATCGATCTGAACATCGCCAAGTGCCGTCTGTCCGTGGCGGTACCCGACGGATTCGACTATCAAGCCGCTGTGCGCCAAGGCGCACGCCTGCGAGTGGCCACCAAATACGTTCAAGCCGCACGCGAGCACTTCGCCACCAAGGGCGTACACGTAGACATCATCAAACTATACGGATCGATGGAGCTCGCGCCGCTGGTCGGCCTGTCCGACGCCATCGTCGATCTGGTGTCCACCGGCGGCACGCTGCGCGCCAACAATCTCGTAGCCGTCGAAGACATCATGCCGATTTCTTCGCGCCTCGTCGTCAATCAAGCCGCGATGAAAACCCGCGCGGCCCAGTTGCAACCCTTGCTGGACGCGTTCGAACGCGCCAGCACTTTCGAGAACTGACCGTCATGGCCGTCATCAATCGCCTCACATCCGACTCGCCCGACTTCCGCCAGCGTCTGACCGCTTTGCTGGCGTTCGAAGCCGAAACCGACGACGCCATCGATCGTGCCGCAGCCGATATTCTGGCTGCCGTTCGCCGCTCGGGCGACGAAGCGCTGCTGGACTACACCCGCCGTTTCGATCGGGTCGAAGTGACCAGCGCCGCTGCGTTGGAGATTCCATTCGCCGAATGCCAGGCAGCCCTGGCCGCCCTGCCCACCGTGCGTCGCAACGCCCTGGAAACCGCTGCCGAACGCGTGCGGGACTATCACGAACACCAGCGCGCCGAGACCTGGACCTACACCGACGCCGAAGGCACGATGCTGGGCCAGCAGGTCACCCCGCTAGATCGCGTCGGCCTGTACGTGCCGGGCGGTAAAGCCGCCTATCCGTCCTCGGTGCTGATGAACGCCATCCCCGCCAAAGTGGCGGGCGTGCCCGAATTGATCATGGTCACCCCCACGCCCGATGGCGTGCGCAATCCGCTGGTACTGGCCGCAGCGGCTATCGCCGGGGTAGACCGGGTGTTTGCCATCGGTGGCGCGCAAGCCGTAGGGGCCTTGGCCTACGGCACGCAGACGGTGCCCGCCGTCGACAAGATCGTCGGCCCGGGCAACGCCTATGTGGCGGCCGCGAAGCGCCGTGTGTTCGGCACCGTCGGCATCGACATGATTGCCGGCCCCAGCGAGATTCTGATCATTTGCGACGGCACCACGCCCGCCGACTGGATCGCGATGGACCTGTTCTCGCAGGCCGAGCACGACGAACTCGCCCAATCCATCCTGCTGTGCCCCGATGCCGCCTATCTGGACACCGTTCAGGAAGCCATCGACCGGCTGCTACCCAGCATGCCGCGCGAAGCGATCCTGCGAGTCAGCCTGGCCAACCGAGGCGCGCTGATCCAGGTGCGCGATCTGGAAGAAGCCTGCGAGATTTGTAACCACATCGCGCCCGAGCACTTGGAAATGTCGGTCGAATCGCCCGAGCTGTGGACTGGCCGAATCCGCCACGCCGGGGCGATCTTCATGGGCCGTTATAGCTCCGAGTCGCTGGGCGACTACTGCGCCGGCCCGAACCACGTCTTGCCCACGGCTCGCACCGCCCGATTCTCTTCGCCGCTGGGGGTGTACGATTTCCAGAAGCGCAGCAGCCTGATCCAGGTGTCGCGCGCCGGCGCCCAGACGCTGGGCCGGATCGCGCGCGAACTGGCCGAAGGCGAAGGCTTGCCCGCCCACGCGGCCAGCGCCGCCTACCGGCTGGACACTTGAACCGCCTTTCGCCCGGCTTTATTCCTAGCCGCTTTTGCGGCACACTTGACTAAAAGCGAGTCCGATCCTTTCTGGGTCGACCGCCTCAACACTGACTCCCATGCGCACCGCAGCCATCACCCGCAACACCAACGAGACGAAAATCCGGGTCGCCATCGATCTGGATGGCACCGGTCGTTTGAAAACCGAAACCGGCGTCCCGTTCCTGGATCACATGCTCGACCAGATCGCCCGCCACGGCCTGATCGACCTGGACATCCAGTGCCAGGGCGATCTGCACATCGACGACCATCACTCTGTCGAAGACATCGGCATCACCCTGGGCCAGGCTTTTGCGCACGCCGTGGGCGACAAAAAAGGCATTTTGCGCTACGGCCACGCCTACGTGCCGCTGGACGAAGCCTTATCGCGCGTGGTCATCGACTTCTCGGGTCGCCCCGGCTTGTTTTTCGATGTGCCGTTCACCCGCTCGCACATCGGCAAGTTCGATGTCGATCTGGCACGCGAATTCTTCCAGGGTTTCGTCAACCATGCCCTGGTGACGCTGCACATCGACAATCTGCGTGGCGACAACGCCCATCACCAGTGCGAAACGGTGTTCAAGGCATTCGGCCGAGCCGTCCGCATGGCGCTCACCCAGGACGCACGCAGCGCGGGCGTCATCCCCTCGACCAAAGGGGTGTTGTAAGTGGCCCGTATCGCCATCGTCGATTACGGCATGGGCAACTTCCACTCGGTGGCCCGCGCCCTGCACGCCGCCGCACCCGACGCCGACATCCGTATCAGCAACACGGCCGCCGACATCGCCGCCGCCGACCGCGTGGTGTTCCCTGGCCAGGGTGCGATGCGCGACTGCATGCGTACGCTGGATCGCTCCGGCTTGCGCGATGCAGTGGTCCAGGCCGCCAACAGCAAGCCGCTGCTGGGCGTATGCGTAGGCGAACAAATGCTGTTTGGCCGCAGCGAAGAAGGCGATACCCCGTGCCTGGACATCTTCAGCGGTACGGTCAAGCGCTTTGCCGGCCCACAGTTCGCCGACCGCCTCGACCCCGTGGCCTGCGACGCAGCGTGCGAAGCCACCTTGAATACCCCCGACAGCCCGGGCGCGCCCCAGGCCAGCCCGGTTCTTCCAGCCGCCGATGCGCGGCTGAAGATCCCGCACATGGGTTGGAACCGGGTACACGTCACCCGTCCCCATGCGCTGTGGGATGGCATTGCCGATGGCACGCATTTTTATTTCGTACACAGTTACTATGTCGCGCCAGGCGACCCCGCGCTGGTGGCGGCCGAGACCGATTACGGTGGCCGGTTTACCTGTGCAGTTGCGCGCGACAACATCTTTGCGGTGCAATTCCATCCCGAGAAGAGCGCTGCTCCCGGTTTGCGTCTCTACCGTAATTTTGTAGACTGGCAACCCAGCTAATGACTTTGCTCGGGGCCGCATAGATAGCGGCCAGGCAAATTACTTTCTTTCCTATCTAGCGACCCACTATCATGCTGCTGATCCCCGCCATCGACCTCAAAGACGGACGTTGTGTTCGCCTGCGCCAGGGCGACCTGGACGATGCTACGGTGTTCTCCGAAGACCCCGCCGCCATGGCCGAACTCTGGTTGTCGCGCGGCGCGCGCCGTCTGCACCTGGTCGACCTGAACGGCGCCGTCGCCGGCGTGCCCAAAAACGAAGCGCAGATCCGGGCCATCGTCGACGCCGTCGGCGATGACATTCCCGTGCAGATCGGCGGCGGTATTC
>CAMDNZ010000073.1 GCA_945903445.1 Bordetella parapertussis | reverse complement strand
ACTGCTTTGGTAAAACACCATGGCATACCTTCCAGGAGTCAAAACAACTCGCTCTCGATAAACAGTTGAATCGGACAATGCCGACACCGTCTCCTTCTTTAGGCGCTTAATAGAGTTGTACTGTCAGATTAAATCGTGGCTAGGACAGTAGGCGCAGAACGCTTTTCGAAAGTCGAATTGAGCGCTGGCTTGGGGGGAGAACGCGGCTGCGACAATGATCAGCATGCAAGTGGCAATTTTTTTCACAACTATCTCCTGTTCACAATATCTCGGCTTGAGGCTCCTTGACCAGAGTCTGGCGGCAGCCTAGGGGATGCCCGCCAGCCAAGTGTGATCGTCGGGTTTCTTACGGCGGCCGGCTAAGGCGTGCAGTCTATATAGGCAAAAAAAAGCCCGCGCTAGGGCGAGCATGTCTTTTTCAGTCGGGCGAGTGCGGCCCGCTGCCGTGGGCCCTTACTCGGGCGTGGGCTCGTTGGCGTTTTTTCCGATGGCCTCGCCTTTCGGCTGCTTGGTGCGGTCCGATTTTTCATTGGAATTGGATTCGTCGTGCTCCAGGTTTTCGTCTACTTCAACTTGGTCGGAATCGACAGGTGGCTCGGGATTTCTAGGCTGGTTCATAGTGATCTCCTTGGACTCAGCCTATCTGACGCATACGCCGAGCCCAAAGGCCGCGGGCGCACGCACTCATGAATCTGCGTAGGCGTAGTGGAACCCGCTTTAAGCTTCGTCATATGGAAGCAAAAACGCTCGTGCCAGGGGCGGGCCGAGTTCAGTGAAATTAACCGAAAATAGCGACGCGCTTTGGAGTGCGCGTTATGTACGTACGGCGCTTAAGCGTTTTTTTGTCGAGAGCAGCGGTTACCGTCTCGGTGATCAGACGTACCTGTTCATCCTCGACTATTGCCTGCACCCAACACGCGCACATCGCTTGCCACAGCACATCACCTGCTACCAGGAGCTGGTCAGCTGCTGTTTGCACCCATATGTGGTGATGTTCATCCGTCATCGTTTGCGTACAAGCGTCGGCTGTGGATCCGTAGCCTCGCGATATTCTCTCGTGCAGATCACTCCAGTTTTCTGCTGCAAGCCGATCAAACACCACCCGCTCGGGCGCATCACCTCCCGGTAACGTCAAACAGCCTACTCTTGCATCTTGGTCTCCATCAACAAAGACACAAGACGGCCTCGGAAAACGCTTGCGCGCTGCCATTTGACCTAATGAAAAACCAACCGATGCCGCCGTGTAAGGAATGATTTGACAACGTGGGACTAGCCCAGGACAAAATCTAACAAGTAGTTCGCGTAATAGTGCAGCTGCACGGGAGTCTTCTATGTAAAGATTGCATTCCGGATGATGTTCTTCGTCCGTCGCGTCATTGCGAACTCGGGGCTAACCCCTGCGACGAATGTTTCCCTGTTTGTTCATTCAAAATTTGAATGCGGGCTTCGGGGGGAGCTCGTCTAATACATAAGGGAAGTGCGTTGTGATAATTATTTGGAGGTCTAAGAGTTTGCATTGCTCGGCTAATTCACGCACAAGACGCCGCTGAGCCCGCGGATGTAGGGAAGACTCTATCTCGCCAATCAGGATTATTGAATCTTGGGTAAACGAAAATTGGAGCAGCTCTGCTGTGGTTAATTCTCCGGCTCCTTGGTGAAAGCCTGAGACGAAGTTCTTTCCAATCTGGACGACTGGAATCTTCCGCTTGGCATCCAAGTCAGTCATTGCCATACGAGCTGAGGCGTAGCGCTTACCCAGCAAATGAGAAAGCCGCCGCATTTTTTCAGGAGACCATTCGTCGCGGATGGGAGATTCTTTTAATTGCGGATTTGCTAATCGGAAATATCCTAGCCGCGCGTTAACGGGTTGGACACGGCTCAGGTCGATGTACTCCACAACTCGGTCGGGGCGACGCGAATACCCTCGCCACCTTGCCAGCTTCCTCAGGCTTGCGGTTCTCCGCCTCGATGGCAGTCAGCGCATCATCAATGCGCTTGCCGATGTCGGGCTGCTTGGCTGCGGCACGCAGGCTTTCCCAACGAGCCGCTTCGGGCACCCAGAACGTATTTGCCGCAGTGTAGTAGTCGCGGTCTTCCATTTCGGCGGTCAGGTCGTCTTCGCTAGCATCGGGAAAGTAAAACTCATCATTCTTGTCGGCGAAGCGTGCGCGCAGTTCGGCCTGTCGTGCCGCGAAGGCATCCGAGATGTACTTAAGAAAAATCAGGCCTAGCACCAGGTGCTTGTATTCGGCCGCATCCATATTGGCGCGCAGCTTGTCTGCCGCAGACCATAACGTTCGCTTGATGTCGTCTATCATCGATATGTAACTAATTTCGTAGTACTAGCAACGAGGCAAAGTAGCACACTGTGGCATTGCCTAGGGCGTCGACATTCATTAAGGTAGACCCGAGGTCTCGCCAGGCTTGCTGTGCCATGATCGGCTGACTGTGGGACATGTTGTGTGTCACGCTGTGATACCAGCCAAGAGCAACTTGCGACAGACATGGCCTGACTGAACAAGCCGTTCCCGGTTAATAGCGTGGCGATCAGGGTTCGCGATTAAGCCTCGTATGGAGTCGTCATGTTGCACATTTTGGAAAACGTGTTGGGCTCGCAAAGCTCGCCCTTGGAGATGTTTTTGCGGGGCACGGTGGTGTATTGCGCAATTTTTGCGTTATTGCGGCTGGCAGGGCGGCGCGATATTGGATCGCTGGGCATGGCCGATTTGCTGGTGCTGTTGTTGGTTGCCGATGCGGCCGGCAATGCCATGTCGGGCGACTCTACATCCACCACCGATGGGCTGATCGCGGTGTTTGCGATCGTATTCTGGAGTGTGGTCATCGACCGGATAGGCTATCGCTTTCCCAGTACCCGGCGATGGTTATCGCCCAAGCGGCTGTGCTTGATTCGTGACGGACATTTGCAGCGGCGCAATATGCGGCGCGAATACATTACTCAAGACGAACTCATGACGGAGCTGCATCGTGCGGGCCTGGAACGATTCGAACAGGTCAAACGGGCGTATATGGAAGCCGGCGGGGAAATCACCATCATTCCAAAGGATGGTGGGGGAAGGGGCGGCATGTAAATCGGTAAAACCGACACCGACGAATGTCGAAGCGATGCACGCAAGTCCTGAAAGTCGCCTGAAAATAGGGTGGGAAGCTAGGGCTGAAAAACTCCGTTGGAAACCAGTGCTAGAGATATGGCAATGGAACACGGCAATGGAACATGACGATAAAAAACGGCCATTGTTCGAATGAACCATGGCCGTCCGTAGTTGCGGGGGGCATCAGCAATGCGACGCCGCAGCCGCCGCAATCGACCCTTTACGAGTGCGACTTCTTCACGTCTTCGCGTGCATTTCCGAATTGCTTCTGAGCTTCGCCCTTAGCCTGCTGCACATTGCCCTTCACTTGCTGGGCCGGGTCATTGGTGGCTTTGCCGACAGCTTCGTTGACTTTGCCTTTTAGTTTTTCGGCAGTACCTGCGACTTGGTCTTTGTTCATGGTTTCGCTCCTTGTATAAGCTGATGGGGTTCAGCTGTGCCAGTGACGACGCAACCCCCGTGCCTGAAATCAGTCAATCATTGCAATAACTGTTTCCCGAAATCGCGCCATCGAAAAAGGCTTCATAACCAGTACGGTTTTGTCGTCCACCCGCACGCGCGGCAACAGGTTCTCCGGTACGTGCCCAGTCACATAGATCACACGCAAGCCAGGCTGGGCCTGACGGGCTTGGGCCACGAGATCCACGCCGTTTAACAAGGGCATGCGTACATCAGTGACGAGTAAGTCGATATCCTGATGGGCTTGCAACGCGGCAAGCGCTTCCTGTCCATTGGCTGCCGTGATCGTCCGATAGCCCAGATCGCACAGCGTATCGTCCAATAGCGACCGAATCAGGTCGTCATCCTCTACAGCTAAGACAGTGTGGCGGGAAGCGTGGGGCAGGGGCATCGGCGACTCATAAAAAGAGCCGATCACAAAGAAAAGCCCTATTCGCTACTTAGCAAGCCCCGTACCTCAAAAGGCTACCGTTTGAAAAGCATGAAAACAGCGCATCCTTCGACTAGGACGATGACGGTGACCGGCTCGACCTTTATACTGAATTGGTAACGGTTAGTCGCCCTCAAGTGTTAGGCGTAGAAGGCGAACCGCGTCCCTCACCGAATTCAAGAGAATCCCGCATGAAGACCCTGGAAGCCATCGAGCGCATGCACGGCGAACTCACTGCATTTCGCCGCGATATCCATGCCCATCCTGAAATCGCCTTCGAAGAGGTGCGCACCTCGGCGAAAGTCGCCGAAAAGCTGAAATCATTCGGTTTGGAAGTGCACGAGGGTATCGCTAAGACCGGGCTGGTCGCTGTGTTGCGCGGTAAGCTGCCGACGCCTGCGGGCCAGAAACCGCGCAGTATCGGCTTGCGCGCCGACATGGATGCCTTGCCCATGCCAGAGCTGAATCGCTTTGCCCACGCTTCCAAACATCCGGGACACATGCATGGCTGTGGTCACGATGGGCATACCACGATGCTGCTGGGGGCAGCGCAGTATCTGGCTGCTCATCCCGACTTTACAGGCATGGTCAATTTTATCTTCCAGCCTGCTGAGGAAAACGGCAATGCAGGCGCGCGCGAGATGATTCGCGAAGGCTTGTTCGAGCGGTTTCCGTGCGACGCCGTATTCGGTATTCACAATATGCCCGGCATGCCGGAAAACCATTTCGGTTTTCGTCCCGGACCGCTGATGGCGTCCAGTAATCGGTTCAACATCGTCGTGCGGGGCGTGGGCGGTCATGCGGCCCAACCGCACAACGCGATCGATCCAGTGGTCATGAGCGCCGAAATGGTGCTGTCGATGCAAACCCTGGTGTCGAGATTGACGAATCCGCTGGATCCGGTCGTGCTGACGATTACCCAGATTCACGGTGGCGATGCGTATAACGTCATTCCCGATCAGGTGATCCTGCGCGGCACGGTTCGCACCTACACCACCGAAGCCCTGGACCGAATCGAAGCGGGTATGAATCGAATCGTCAAGACGCTGCCGACGGTGTACGGGGGCAGTGGCGAGTTGGAGTTTATTCGCGCCTATCCGCCCGTGGTCAATCATGTGGACGAGACGGCTCTGGCGACGCAAGTGGCGATCGATACCTTCGGTGCCGACAACGTCACCCGCGAGTTGGCACCTTTCATGGGCGCCGAGGATTTTTCGTTCTATCTGAACGAGATTCCCGGTGCCTATCTGTTTTTGGGCAACGGTTCGGGCGAGCACCGCGAAGCGGCGTTCGAGGGCATGGGGCCGTGCCAGTTGCATAATTCGAATTACGATTTCAACGACGCTTTGATTCCCGTGGGCGCGACGTTTTTCGTCAATCTCGTCAAGCGTTATCTGGCAACGGCCCGCGCCTGATTCAGTACATGTCGCCGCGGTGCGGACCTTGGCGCTTGCTGTGCCAGGCAGCGGTCCCGATCAGCAGCAGTGCCGTAGCGATCGCCCCGCCGGTCAGCGCCTTTTTTTGCCCGGTGGTGGTCAGGGTCGTATACGTGCTGCGCTTGCGGACGGTGCGATCCGTGACCTTGCGAACCTGAGGTGCGCGCCGCGACTCGTATAGGGCGCCGCCCTGGCCCTCGCTGGGAAACTCGGTGCGCTGCTGCTTGAACATGGCACCGGCCAATATCTTGTCCATCAGATTGGGGGCCCGGTGTGCCGCCGACGATGCGATCTTCGAGGCGCTGCCCACGTAGATGTCGCGGCGAGCATGGGCCGCAGCGAACAGGATCGCATCGGCCACGATTTCAGGCTCGTACAGCGGCGAAGGCAATTGCGGCGCCCGATCCATGTAATTCTTGGCGTTATCGACAAACGAAGTGTTGATCGAGGCGGGCTTGATCAGCGTCACCGACACGGGTGCTTTTTCTTCCATCAACTCCAGACGCAGCGCATCGGTATAGCCTTTGACCGCATGTTTGGACGCCGAGTAGGCGCCTTGCAGGGGAATGGCCATGTCCGACACTTCGCTGCCCAGATTGATGAGCGCTCCGCCGTGTACTTTCAGATGACGCACGGCCACCAGCGAGCCATACACCACGCCCCAGAAATTGGTTTCGAACAACTGGCGTTGATCTTCGATTGATACGTCTTCCAGCTTGCCGAATATCGACACGCCCGCGTTGTTGACCCAGGTGTCGATGGTGCCAAACCGCTCCAAGGCGGCAGTCAGGAGGTTTTCATGGTCGATCATGTCGCCCACATCGGTGGGCACAGCCAGGGCTTCGCCTCCCAACTTGTTCAATTCGGTGGCCAAAGCATCCAGTGCATCGGCATCGCGCGCGGCGATGACGATCTGCGCGCCTTGGCGTGCCGCCGCGAGCGCGGTCGCCCGTCCAATACCGCTGGTCGCGCCGGTGATCACGATGGTCTGCGTCGAAACAGGCTTCAGTTGATATTTCATCTTCTTGGTCCTTTCTGGTCGAAAAAAACGAGCGAGGCGAGCAACCGGCATGCCAGTCGCCCACCCGCTGGGAAGGCGAATCGATGGATCGCCCGCCTCGACCATATCACCGATGGAAAATACTGCTGCAATCAGCCCGTCAGCCGATCCTCCAGGCGGTCGAAGATGCGTCCGGTTTCGCCGTGAGCGTGCAGCGCGAACAGCAGCAAAGAGCGCCCCGTCACTTGATAGACGTCGCCCGAGCCGAACTCCGGCAACTCTTCGCGTACCGGCGCATTGGTGTCGATCATGCATCGCCACTGATCGCTGCCGGGTACATCCGGCAAGGTGAAGTCGACGACATCGTGATGCGCGTTGATCACGATCAGCAGCGTGGCGTCTGACGCCGGACGGCGAATGCCGCTGGTTTGAGCACGGCCATCGATCACCAGGCCGAAGCACCGCATGCCGCCGTCCTGCCACTGATCGTCGGTTAACACTTCAGCCGCGGGACTGAGCCATTTGACGTCGGTGACGTCCAGGTCCTCCCGATATTCGCCGGTGAGGAATCGACCGCGCCGCAAAACGGGCAGGGCACGCCTGAGTGCGGTGAGTTTCTGCATGAATTCGATCAACGCCTGGCCTTCTTCGCCGATGTTCCAATCGACCCAGCTGATCTCGTTGTCCTGGCAGTAGGCGTTGTTGTTGCCCTGTTGAGTTCGCCCGAACTCGTCACCGGCCAGGATCATGGGCGTGCCTTGCGAGAACAGCAAGGTCGCCAACATATTGCGCTTTTGACGCTCACGCAGGGTACGTACCTCCTGGTCGTCGGTCGGACCTTCCGCGCCGCAATTCCACGACTTGTTGTCCGAATGACCGTCACGGCTGTCTTCGCCGTTGGCTTCGTTGTGTTTGTCGTTGTAGCTGACCAGGTCGTTCAGTGTGAATCCGTCGTGCGCGGTGATGAAGTTCACGCTGG
The DNA here is from genome assembly GCA_945903445.1 of Bordetella parapertussis. Classification (GTDB taxonomy): domain Bacteria; phylum Pseudomonadota; class Gammaproteobacteria; order Burkholderiales; family Burkholderiaceae_B; genus Schauerella. The sequence goes on along the minus strand of CAMDNZ010000073.1, from coordinate 4,093 downwards.
CCCAGGGGCGGCGGCCACGCTTGTTGAACTTGTCGCCCGAGCCTGTGATGCGTGTGGCGAACTCGGCCGCGGTGGCTTCTTCACCCTTCCAGAACGCCCGTACGGTGTCGCGATAGGTGTCGTTCCATTCTGCCCAACCGGGCGGAAAGCCACCCACCTGATAGCCGCCCGGACCGCAGTCCCAGGGCTCGGCGATCAGCTTGACGCTGGACAGAATCGGATCCTGACGGCAGCTATCCAAAAAGCCGCCGCCTTCGTCGAAACCATGATCTTCGCGGCCTAGAATCGTGGCCAAATCGAAGCGAAACCCGTCGACTTTCATCTCGGTCACCCAATAGCGCAGGCTGTCGGTGACCATTTGCAGCACGCGCGGGTGCGACAGGTTCAAGGTGTTGCCGGTGCCCGTGTCGTTGATGTAGTAGCGCGGCTCGTCAGGCATCAGGCGGTAGTAGGACGCGTTGTCGATTCCGCGAAACGACAGCGTCGGCCCACGTTCGTTGCCTTCGGCGGTGTGGTTGTACACCACGTCCAGAATCACTTCCAGACCTGCTTCGTGATAGCGGTCGATCATCGTTTTCAGTTCACCGATTGCGCCTGGGCCTTGTTGGGCGAAAAAGCGCGGATCGGGGGCGAAAAAACCGATGGTGTTGTAGCCCCAGAAGTTCGTCAATCCGCGATCCAGCAGGAAGCTGTCGTTGACGAAGGCATGAATGGGCAGCAGCTCGACCGAGGTGACGCCTAGCGATTTGATGTGGGCGATGACGGCATCGTGGCCTAGACCTTCGAAGGTGCCCTGATGCTCGGGCGGCACGGCAGGGTGGCGTTTGGTATAGCCGCGAGCGTGGGTTTCGTAGAAGATCGTCCGTTCCCAGGGCACTCGCACGTTGCTGGGGTGTTTCCAGCCAAACTCCTGATCGACGACCTGGCATTTTTGCGAGAACGGCGCGCTGTCGCGTTCGTCGAAGCTCAGGTCTTCGCCCTCGGCGTCCAGCGTGTAGCCGAACAGGGCCGGGTCGTGTGTGAGTTCGCCCACATGGGCACGGGCGTAGGGGTCCAGCAGCAGCTTGTTGGGGTTGAAGCGATGGCCAGCCTCAGGCTCATAAGGACCATGCACGCGATAGCCGTAGATCGCACCGGGCTTCAGGTCGGCCACGAACACGTGCCATACCTCGTCGGTGTATTCGGGCAGCTCGATGCGCTCTAGCTCCTTCTTGCCCGAGACATCGAACAGGCACAGTTCGACTTTGGTGGCGTTGGCCGAAAACAAGGCGAAGTTCACGCCTTTGCCGGTCCAGGTCGCGCCCAGCGGAAACGGGGTGCCTTCGGAAATAGTGTAGCGGCTGGTCATCTAGACTCCATCGAGCGAAACGGCGCAAAGGCGCACCGGCAGGCCGTTACAGCACGCTGCGTGCCGAAACTCAATGGAGTCTGCGGTTCAATCGTAAAAGATGTGTGTTGCGGCGCAGCGTAAAGGTAACGAAAGATTTCTGTGGGCGAATGGCTTATTGGCGCGCAGTGGGGTGCGCCGATAAGCTCGTGCCGTTGGAAGCCAGTGTCAACCGAATCAGCGGGTCTTGGCTGCCGCGTCAACGGGTTTTTCTTCCGCCCTTTCCGGGTGCATCGCCATATAGCGGTGCAAATAAGCGTCGATCAGCTGGCGCGCGCGAATATCTGCAAAAGGCGGCAGCAACGACTCGCGGATGCGGGCCATTTTCATCTGGCGAACCATGGGATCGGTCGGCGGCGTCTTCGGTTCGATCTGATCCAGCGGGGCTCGCATGACAGCGTAGAACGCGTCCAACAGCGTCATCACTTTCTCGGGCGTCGATTGTCCCGCCAGCGCTACGGAAGCCAGGCCCACTGCATCCAGGCTGCTGGAGCGATCCGTGAAGATCGGATGTTGCGTGTCGATGCCGGCGGCTTGAACTTGCGCCAGACTGGACAACAGGGCGGCATCCTGCGCGGCGAGCTGCGGCGGTTCCGCCACGGCCTGAACCGCTGCCAGTGCCTCGGCTCGCATGCGAGCCAACGCCTCTGGCGATAGAGAGACTGCCGCAGTGTCTCTTTCAGTGCTGCTGGGGCCGCCCGCAGGGCTGCCGGCGGGGCGTTCGACAGTCGTCACCGCCGGTTGGCGTGCAGAATCGAACGAGTTTTGCGGTAGAACTGCTTGGATGGACGGCGTGGACGACATTCGAAGTGCTCCTTTTCCCGTAACACCGTTAACGGAGGCTTTTACGAAAGCTTTAGGGCAGTTTCAGATCATTCTGGACGCGACGTCGTCGCGCCATATGTTGCGATGCACAATTACCATGACGATGTGTCCGGCAATGAGCGCCAACAGTGTCCAGGCCAGAAAGCCATGAGCCGCATTGGCAGGCGCGACCATCCAGTCGACTTTCACGCCGGTGGCCGGCATGAGGGGCAAGCCAAAGGGCGAAAATCCTTTGCCCGACCCATAGGCACGCAGCAGTGCCAGCGCAGGCACGACCAGCATCAGGATATAGAGCGCAAGGTGACCGGCCCGGGCCAACAAGCCCACTACACCGGGATCGTGAGCGGGACGATGGCGGCGGTTCGACAGTGCCCAGCCTGCCCGGATGACGATCAAACAGAACAATAGGGCGCCCAGGGCGCCGTGCGTGCCGACAAAGAATGCGCTGACGGGATGTTTGCCCAGGATCAGCTTGATGGCCATGCCAGTGAATTGCCACGCCATCAACAAAGCGACGATCCAGTGCAACACACGACTCAGCAATCCGTAACGTCGGGGAGTATCCAGCCAGTGCATCGATGCCTCGCAAGGTAGCCGTGAAGGCGCACAGTGTAGCGGGAATGCGCCGACCGGCCCGCGTGGCTGCCGTGAAGCTCGCCAGTGTCTGCTCCCATCAGTCGGCTGCCCGAAGGCGTCGGGGTGAGCAGACAGCAGCCAGTAGATAGCACTAAGCGGTTAGCAGTTAGTGTTTAGTAATTAGTGGCTAGTGGCTAGTGGCTAGTGGCTAGTGGCTAGCGGTACGAGGTCGAGTGGCCGAATCCAGATCGGTCGCGCCATCGAGATTGCCGTGGTCGTCGTGATCGACGGCCAGGCGGCGACTGCGCCGCCACTGTCGCATGCTCGGTGCGGCGACCTGCGCAAACTTGGCGACTTCTGTGGCGGTGCTGGCGTCAGGAGTTTCATCAGCGTCGTCGGATTTCAGCGCGATTCGCCGCATCGGCGCGATCAACAGCATCGCGATGAATATGCCCAGAACGATCAGCGCATACAGTCCCAGTAGCGTGTAATCGTCCATGCCTTCGGTCGGCGAGAAGAACTGCCGCCAAGCGTAAAAACTGACGCCAATCCAAAACAGCACGACCAGAAAAGGGCGTGCGAAGTGCAGCCAGACATACATCAGATAACCGTCGGGCGATTGGGGATAGGCCGACAGCGGTACCCGGGCCGCGTCCAAAATGGGTTCGGCCTCTGGTTCGGCCCAATCGGGTTGGCGTTCGGGCGGCGCGCCAGATGCGGTCGCCTGGACTGCGGCACGTGGCTCGGTGTCGGACGCTGGGGTCGCTTCGTTATGGGGGCGATGTCGGGGGGGCGTTCGGGCCATGAGAGACTCCTCGGTCAGGGCTGTTCCAGACGGCGCGTTCGCCCCGTCGGCGCAGAATCACGATGGGGATCGCGAGAATGGTGGTCAGCATGTTGATCGTCCAGAACACAGCCGGATACCAGATGGTCCAGACGAAATAGCGCAAGATGTCGCGGTCGTATCGACGGTCGATATAAAGGCTGACCAGCATTTGCAACATACAGGTGATGCCCAGCAGCACGCCGTGCCATTGCGGCAGAAAGCCGACGGCATGCCAGCCTTCGGGGGCCAGGCGGCGCACGATGGCCAGAATCAATACGAAGAACATCGCGTAGGCCCAGAACACGCTGGCCAGATACTCCAGATAGACCGGCCACATGCGAATGTTGCGCGGGTTGAGCACCTCGGCGGAATGGCGAATCAAGGTCTGGATGCCGCCTACCGCCCACCGCTGGCGCTGGCGAAACAAGCCGCGGACAGTCTCCGGCATCAATATCCAGCACAGCGCACGCGGCTCGAAC
>CAMDNZ010000072.1 GCA_945903445.1 Bordetella parapertussis | reverse complement strand
CTGCTTTGGTAAAACACCATGGCATACCTTCCAGGAGTCAAAACAACTCGCTCTCGATAAACAGTTGAATCGGACAATGCCGACACCGTCTCCTTCTTTAGGCGCTTAATAGAGTTGTACTGTCAGATTAAATCGTGGCTAGGACACTTGATTCATAACGCCATCCACTACGCACCGACCGCCGCCACCATTACCGTCGCCGTCGAACGTGCGGGCAGCGATGCAGTGTGTAGTGTCGCCGATGACGGCCCGGGCATTACTCCTGCATTGCGTGAGCGCGTGTTCGCCCGGTTCGATCGGGCCGGGGCCAGCGACGCTCGAAACCATCCGGGTGGATCGGGACTAGGCCTGGCCATCGCCCGGGCCTATGCGCGCCGCAATGGGGGCGACATCGTATTGCTCGATGGCGAGCCCAACGCGCTGGGTGGACGCGGCTTGCGTGCCGAACTACGGATTCCCGCGACTTACTGATGTTGATCAGCAGGCTGCATGTGTATCTTGCTCGCCAGTCCGCATCGCGCGCTGCTTGAAGCGGCTGTCGAGCAGATCGTCGGCAAGCTGCGGCGACTGGCCGAGGGCCAAGACGTGAGCGGCGTCGTTTTGCGCGATCGGGCTTATCGATTCGGGCCGTCCGGTGATTTCAGCCGATCGGCCAAAAAGTCCAGCAGCGCTCGGACGGCGGGCATCATGCCCCGTCTGGATGGATAGATGATGTGCAGCAAACCGTCGATCGAGCGCAAGCGTGGCAGCACCTGCACCAGCTCGCCTCTACGGCGTGCATCGAGCGTGGCCATGGTTGGCAGCAGCGTCACACCGCGCCCCCGGGTTGCCGCCTCCAGCAGCACGGTGAAGTCGTTGCAGACTAAGGCAGGACGTATTCTCAAGTCGTGCTCTTCGCCGAAGTCGTCCACCAGCACCCATCGAGGCTCGTCGCTCGGTTCGGCGAATTGAAGGCAGGGTTGATCCGCCAAGTCGGCGAGCGAATCCGGTTGGCCCCAGCGCGCCAAAAAGGCCGGACTGGCCACTAGACAACCGCGCGATGGACCGATATGCCGCACCACGAAATCGGCGTCGGTGTTCAGTTTCGTTCGCACCCGCAAGGCCAAATCGACCCCCTCGGCGATCAAGTCCACTCGCCGGTTGGTAACCACCACCTCCACCGACACGTCGGGCCACAGCGCGAGAAATTCTGGCAGTACCGGTGCGAGCATTTGATGCGCAATGGGCACTGGGCAACTGATTCGAACTGGGCCGGCCGGCGCGCTTTTCATCTGTTGAACGGCGTCCAAGGCTGCCCGCGCCGAGCTCGACATTTCGCGACAGTGCTGGAGAAACCGTTCGCCCGCCAGACTGAGTCGTACGCGCCGGGTCGACCGCTGCAACAGCCGAATTCCCAACTCGTCCTCCAGGCCCGCGATGCGACGCGATAGGCGCGACTTGGGGATATTCAGTGCCCGTGCCGCTGCACTGAATCCGCCGTGTTCGACCACCTTGGTGAAGTAATACAGGTCGTTCAAATCGCGCATGGGGCGTCGCCTGGAATGGCTATGGGAAAGGAGATTTATGCCAGAACGTCAGGCAGATTGTTCTATTTATAGAACGATCTGTTCACTTATACCCGGTTTATGGCATCAATCTCAACGGGTACAGTCGGCTCATTGTTATTGTTCCTATTCGGAGCCGCTTATGAAAACCCTGGTCATTCTCTCCTCTATCCTCGGCGATCACTCGACGTCGCGCAAACTGGTCGATCATCTGGTCAATCGCGTCGCTGGCACGGACACCGATCTGTCGGTGCAAACACGCGACCTGGGCGCTCAACCTCTGCCTTATTTCGATGGCCAAGTGCTGGGCGCCTTGTCCACGCCCGCCGAGCAGCGTAGCGAGGCCCAGCGCGGCATCGTTGCCCTGGCAGACACGCTGGTCGAGGAACTGTTCGAGGCCGAACGCATCATCTTCGCTGTGCCTATCTACAACTTCGGTTTGCCCGCGCAACTCAAAAGCTACATCGACTTCATCGCACGTGCAGGCGTCACCTTTCAGTATTCGTCCGAGGGCGTGCCTGAAGGTCTGGTCAAGGGCAAGAAGGTGTTCGTCGTGACCTCGCGTGGTGGTCAGTCCCGTGGCACGGCCATCGACACCGTGACGCCCTATTTGCAGACGATGTTGGGTTTTGTGGGCATGACCGATGTCGCGTTCGTGGGCGCCGAAGGTTTGGCCATGGGGCCGGATATGGCTGCCGCAGGCGTCGCCCAGGGTAAAGCACAGATCGACGCCCTGGCCTTTGCCTGAAGCTCATATAAGCATGGGCCGGTTCATGCCGGCCCGTGCTCGCCTGCCGTCGCTCAGGCATTACTTGCCAGGGCGCAGTCGTTTGATCAGGCTGGAAGTGTCCCAACGACTGCCACCTTGTTGCTGAACATCGCCATAAAACTGATCGACCAGGGCAGTCAAGGGCACGCGCGCGCCATTTGCTCGCGCCTCGTCCAACACCAGGCCTAGATCCTTGCGCATCCAGTCCACTGCAAAGCCGAAGTCGAACTGATCGTCGACCATCGTGCTGCCGCGGTTCTCCATTTGCCAGCTTTGCGCGGCGCCCTTGCTGATCACATCCAGCACGACTTTCATGTCCAGCTCGGCGGCCTCGCCGAACGCAATCGCCTCGGCCAGGCCCTGCACCACGCCTGCGATGCAGATCTGATTGACCATCTTGGCCAACTGGCCCGCGCCCGGACCGCCCACTCGCGTGACGGCACGCCCGAAGTGTAGGGCCAGGGGTTTGATCTGCTCGAAGACGGCCGAATCGCCACCGCACATGACGGTCAATTGCCCGTTGACTGCACCGGCTTGACCGCCGGATACCGGCGCATCCACAAAGTGCAAGCCCTCGCTCCGAGCGATGGCATGCAACTCGCGTGCGACGTTGGCCGAGGCCGTGGTGTGATCGACGAACACAGCGCCTGCCTTCATGCCGGCGAACGCACCGTTCTCACCCAGCACCACGCTGCGCAAGTCGTCGTCGTTGCCTACGCAGGCGAACACGATGTCGGCATCGCCTGCGGCCTCGCGCGGTGTCGCGGCCGAGGTGCCGCCAAATTCGGTCACATAGGCGTTGGCTTTGGACCCCGAGCGGTTGTAGACACGGACCGTATGGCCGGCACGCGCCAAGTGGCCTGCCATCGGCAGCCCCATTACGCCCAGCCCGAGAAATGCGACCTTGCGCGAGGGCAGGGTGTCGTACTGCCTTTGGCCTATCGTTGCCATGCGATGCTCCAGGAATGATTGATGTGATGTGAGGTGAGTGAATGTTCAGCCGAACGCGCGCCAGTCCAGGCCGATGCCGATGAGCGTGTGCCGACGGCTTAAAAACCCGCCGCCAATCCGTCGCGGCGGCCGTCGCTGGCGGCGACGTAACCCTGCACTGCGGGGTCGCCCAGTCGCCAGATGAACTGGCCCGAACCGAAGTCCATATACGGATCGCTCAAGCCTTCCAGCACATGGCCTCGCGCGCGCAAACTGTCGCAGATCGGGGCAGGCATGCTGCGCTCGACATCTACCGATACGCCGTGATTCCACTTCCAGCGTGGCGCATCGCACGCGGCCTGAGGCTGCTGGCCGAAGTCCAGCATGCGTACCAAGGTCTGCACCTGTCCTTGCGGTTGCATGTTGCCGCCCATCACGCCAAAGCTCATGATAGGGGCGCCGTCGCGGGTGAGAAATCCCGGGATGATCGTATGGAACGGGCGTTTGCCTCCGGTAACGGCATTGGCGTGCCCCGGTGCCGTGCAGAATCCGTGCCCCCGGTTTTGCAGACTGACGCCTGTGCCTGGCACGACGACGCCCGATCCGAAGCCCATGTAATTCGATTGAATGAAGCTGACCATCATGCCGTGGCGATCGGCTGCGGTCAGATAGACCGTTCCGCCTTGAGGCTGGCGGCCGGTCGAGAATGTCTGTGCCCGGCCCATATCGATCGATCCTACTCGGTCGGCGAGGTAGGCCGGGTCTAACAATGCCTGTGCAGATACCGACATGTGTGCAGCATCGCCGACATGGGCATACACATCCGCGAAAGCCAGCTTCATGGCCTCTATCATCAAATGTTGAGTATCTGGGTGGTCGATGGGTTGAACGCTCAAATCGAAATGCGACAGCAGGCCCAAAGCCATCAATGCGGCCAGTCCCTGGCCGTTGGGTGGTAACTGGTGCAGCCGATAGCCACGGTAGTCCTGAGCGATCGGCGTGACCCATTCGGGTGCGTAGTCGCGCAGGTCGGCCAATGTCAGCGCGGCATCGTGCGCCTGCGCATGGGCGACCAGCTTGTGTGCAGTCTCGCCTTCGTAAAAATCTCGACCCCGTGTGGCGGCAATGCGTCGCAACGTGGCGGCTGCGCCTTGCAAAATGAAATGCTCTCCGACATCGGGTGCTCGACCGTTCGGCATGAACGCTGCGGCGAAACCCGGTTGCGCTTGAAGCGCGTGGATCTGGGCTGCCCACTTCTGCGCCACGATGGGCGAGACGGCATAACCACGCTCGGCGTATTCGATGGCCGGGGCAAGCAACGTATCAAACGGCAGAGCCCCCCAGCGCTCGTGCAAGGCCGCCCATCCGGCGACACATCCAGGAATAGTGACGCTGTCCCATCCTCGGCGCGGCATCACACCACGATGCTTGCGATGAAAATAATCGAGACTCCAGCGGGCCGGAGCGGGGCCCGATGCATTCAATCCATGCAGCCGGGCACCATCCCACACCTGAGCGAAGCAATCCGAACCGAGCCCGTTGCTGACGGGTTCGACGATTGCCAGCGTGGCGGCAGCGGCAACGGCCGCATCCACGGCGGTGCCGCCTTGCGCCAGCATCCGTAGGCCGGCTTGTGCGGCCAGGGGTTGCGAAGTCGCTACGATATTGCGCGCAAACACAGGCGTTCGCACTGACCCGTACGGGTTATCCCAATGAAAAGTCATGCGCCATCGACGTCGAGGGTAAATACGTAGCTTAACGTAAGCCTACGAAAAACGACGTGCCTACGGTTCTTATGGGCCATTGCTTAACAAAAACGCCTCCCCGGAGGGAGGCGCATATCGTGCCACGACCATGCGCCGCTTTCGCGGCTGGCCTGCGATCACTCCTCTTCGACGAAGGTCTCCTCGCGTTTCTTGCGAATGGCGGGCAGGGCCACCAAAATCACCAGGAACACGGCGACGGCCAACAGCGTTGCCGACAGCGGGCGGGTAATGAAGGTCGAGAAATCGCCGCGCGACAGCAGCAACGCACGGCGGAAGTTTTCTTCCATCATGGGACCCAACACCAAGCCCAGCAGCAGCGGAGCGCCTTCGCATTTCAGCTTTGCCCAGACATAGCCGATTACACCGAAGATCGCCGTGATGAAGATGTCGAACACGTTGTAGTTCAAAGAATAGACACCGATCGTGCAGAACACCAGAATCGCCGGGAACAAAATGCGATACGGCACTTTCAGCAGCTTCACCCACAAGCCGATCAGGGGCAGGTTCAAAATCACCAGCATCAGGTTGCCGATCCACATCGACGCAATCAGGCCCCAAAAGAGTTCCGGGTGGCTGGTCATCACCTGAGGGCCGGGCTGGATGTTGTGAATGGTCATTGCACCCACCATCAGTGCCATTACCGCGTTGCCCGGAATACCCAGCGTGAGAAGCGGGATGAACGACGTTTGAGCAGCCGCGTTGTTGGCCGATTCGGGACCTGCCAGACCGGCGGGGTGGCCCTTGCCAAAGCGCTGCGGGTTTTTCGAAATTTTCTTCTCAAGCGTGTACGAAGCGAACGAAGACAACACTGCGCCACCGCCGGGCAAGATCCCCAGGCATGAACCGAGCGCTGTACCGCGCACGACGGCGGGCCAGGCTTCCTTGAACTCTTCCTTGTTGGGATACAGGCTGCCGATCTTGTCGGTGATGTCGACACGGGCTTCTTTCTGTTCGAGGTTGGTCATAATTTCGGCGAAGCCGAACACGCCCATAGCCACGATTGCGAAGTCGATGCCGTCTTGCAGCTCGGGAATGCCGAAGTCGTAGCGAGCGACGCCCGAGTTCACGTCGGTACCCACCATACCGAGCAACAGGCCCAACACGATCATACCGATGGCCTTGGGCAACGAACCCGATGCCAAAACCACTGCACCCACCAGGCCCAGGATCATCAGCGAGAAGTACTCGGCGGGGCCGAACTTGAACGCGACTTCAGCCAGAGGTGGCGCGAAAGCAGCTAATAGGACCGTCGCCACGCAACCTGCAAAGAACGAGCCGAGTGCCGCGATCGCCAGGGCCGCACCGGCCCGACCATTACGCGCCATCTGATGACCATCCAACACGGTTACCACCGCGGAGGTTTCTCCCGGCAGCGCCACCAGGATAGCTGTCGTCGAGCCGCCGTATTGTGCGCCGTAGTAAATACCGGCAAGCATGATCAGGCCGGCGATTGGAGGCAGCACGTACGTGATCGGCAACAGCATAGCGATCGTTGGCACGGGTCCGATGCCCGGCAGCACGCCGATCAGCGTACCTAAAACGCAACCCAGCAGGGCGTAAGCCAGGTTTTCAGGCGTGAATGCTACGCTGAAACCCAGCATCAGGTTTTCCATCAATTCCATGTTTGGCTCCTCAATTCATGCCAAGAAACGAAGGCCACAGCGGGAAAATCAAGCCCAGCCCTTTGATGAACGCAAGATACGAGAACACCACCAGGAAGATGGCATTGCCCACCGCAATTTTCCAATTGAACTCGTGGCTGGCTAGACTGCTGGCCACCACCAGAACGAACACGGAGAGATAAACGCCGAGCGGGCGCAGGATCAGGCCGTAGAGAATGACGGAGCCTACTACCAGGCCCAGGACTCGGAAGTCGAATCGGTCGATCTTGGTCGGACCGGCCTTGCGGGAGAACGAACTCAGCATCACGATGGCCCCGATCAGGCTGAGCACGATGCCCAGCCAGAAGGGGAAGTAGCCTGGGCCCATGCGTGCCGCCGTTCCCATCTGGTAGGTCGACGCTTGCGCGGCGAACCCCAGACCCACAATGATGAACATGATTCCTGACCAGAAATCCTGTTTGTTGCGACTAACCATAATAAGTTGGCTCCTAAATACAGCGTCTTCTAAAAGCGCAGCCGATTGCTCGGTGTGCTTCTGTTATATGCAAACAGCGTAACTCGCCTCCAGAAGGAATGGCACGCCATTGACAGGCGCCATGGTAATGGAGCGCCAGTCCAATTCCTACCCTGTAAGTTCAATGAAAGCCTGGGGTTTTCCCTAGAAATTAGGGTAGTCCGCAGGTCTCGATGGCAGAGGTCAGCAAGTTGACATCAAAATGAAAGACAAATGAAAGCATATAGAAAGCAATTGGAAAGACATAAGAGCGTGTAGCAAGTAGTCTGTAGGTGTGGCGAGTACAAGACACGAATATTGTGTTGCAAGTTGACGCGTTGTACTGAGCTGGGCGATGCTGCCTTCTTGCTGCCTATGGTTTACGATAGCGCCCATGTTGCAAGACCTAGACCACATCACCGCCAGAATCGGTCAGTTGGCCGAACGAACCCGGCTGCTGAAAGCCGAGCGCGACGCCTTGCGCGCTCGCCTCGACGACGCTGAGCGCTCGGCGCGCCAACTACGCGAGCACTGCGCTCAACGTGACGCGGCCTTATTGGCGTTGCAGGACCGTCTGAGCGATCAAGATGGCGAAGTCGAGCGCAAGCTCGAAACGGCCCAGCGCAACGAAGGCGAGTTACAACAGCAATTGAGCTTGCAGTTGGCCGCGCAAGAAACCCTAAATCTCCGCTTGGCCGCCAGCCAGGCCGACGTGGGTCGACTGAAGCGAGTGGCCGGCTAGGCGCGCGAACGCATCGATGCCGTTCTGGCTCGTCTGCCGGGTGCGCCTGTGCCGACCGCCGCGCAGGCTGTTGCCGACGACACCATCTCTTTGTTGCACCCGGAGTCCTGACATGGAACGCGTAGACGTCACTATTTTGGGGCGCGAGTATTCGCTTGCCTGCGCGGCCGACGAAAAGGCCACGTTGCTGGCGGCAGTCAAGCACGTCGATCAACTCATGCTGCGCATTTCGGGGTCGGGCAAAGTGTCCAGCAACGAACGAATTGCTGTCATGGCGGCCTTGCAGATCGCCACCGAGCTGTTGTCGGTCAAGGCGCCCGATGGTCCCTTGGGCGGTTTGGCAGTTGGCGACTTCAAGCGTAGAATGACGGACATGAACTCTTTGCTTGACGATGCATTGACGATCAAATAATCTCGGATTTTCATGCAGTACCAGATTTTCAGTTTGTCCCTGCCGTGTTCGTGACTCGACCATACAGTCTCTGAACCAATGCTTAGGCATAATAGGTAGCAGTAATCACCGTAGGCGTGACTGTCCCCAGCGGACGGACCCAATATGGTGCGATAATGCCGCCGACTTGAACCGTAGGTTCGAGATGCCGGTCTAGACGGCACAGGCGGGGCATTTATGCGCAGGGCCTGCTTTCGAGCAGGCCCTTTTGCTTTTTTCAGGCGATTGGGTCGGTTATCTGACAGCGCCCCTTCGCTGTCGTGGAACATGCGCCTTTGCATAGTGGGTCGTGGTTTTAGCGGCCTAGTGCAGCATACGTCTGTTGCAGTCCGCCATACGTGCAGCCGCCGGGCTGTACTACCATAGCGACTTCTGAATCCAGGAGTCGCGTCATGCGCCAAGCCTTCACTTTTTCCTTGCGTCCGCTTGCCTTGGCATGTGTCGTGCTGTCTTTGCAAACCGCGGTGTTGCCTGCTCAAGCGCAGACTGCGACCCCCAATGAGCCCGCGCATGCCCATTCGCGTGCGCCTCAACTCAGCTTGCGCGCACACGCCACGAGCGAGCTGAGGCAAGACACGGTGACGACCACCTTGGCCGTGGAAGTCGATGCACAATATCAAGCCAATGCGGGCAAAGCACTGACTGCAGCGCTCGATGCGCTGGTCAGGCGTGCCAAGGAAGGCGGCGACAAAGTAGACGTCCGTACCGGCAGCTACCGAGTGTGGGGCGTGATCGACAACAAGGGCAAGACCACCGGTTGGCGCGGCCGTGCCGAAGTTCAATTGGAATCGAAAGACTTCGAAGCGGTGGGCGCTTTGGCCAGCAAGCTGTCGGATGCTTCGGCCGTCTCCAACACGTATTTCTCGTTATCGCGTGCTGGACGTGAGGCTGAAGAGAAGCGCTTGTTGAGCCAAGCCGCTGCTGCGTTCAAGACGCGCGCGTTGGCGGGTGCCAGTGCTTTCGGATTCTCGGGTTATCGCATCAACCAGATCGATCTATCCGGCACGGGGGGCGACATCAGTCCGCCGCGTCCTGCGGCCATGATGATGTCTGCGCGATCCGCGAAGGAAGGCGACGTCCAGCCCAACTTACCATTGGAGCCGGATACCGAGACCGTGACGGTCGAGGTCAGTGGGTCGATTTTTTTGCAGTGATGACGTAGAGCGCGACGCCGGCGATGATCATGGGAATAGACAGCCACTGACCCATACTCATGCCGCCGGCCAGCAGGCCAAGGAAGTTGTCGGGTTCACGCGTGAACTCGGCGGCAAAGCGGAACGTGCCATAGCCGATCAGAAACGCTGCGCTCACCTGGCCAGTCGGGCGCGGCTTACCTGAAAACCACCATAGAACGACGAACAGAGCGATGCCCTCCAGCCCCATCTGATAAAGCTGCGAGGGGTGGCGTGCAATGCCGTCGCCCGAGCCAGGAAACACCATGGCCCAGGGCAGGGTCGATGGCCGGCCCCAGAGTTCGCCGTTGATGAAGTTGCCAAGGCGGCCGGCGGCCAGACCGAGCGGGATCAGGGGTGCGACGAAATCGCTGACCGTGAAAAACGATAGCCCGCGTTTGCGTGCATACACCAGTAGCACCACGAGCACGCCGATCAAGCCGCCATGGAAAGCCATGCCGCCTTCCCACAAATAGAAAATCTCCAGTGGGTGTTGCAGGTAATAGCTAGGTTTGTAGAACAGCACATAGCCAAGCCGCCCGCCCGCCACGACGCCCAGCACACTATAGAAGACCAGATCCTCCATATCGCGAGCGGTGAAGTGGGGCGTCTGCCCCCGGGCGATACGCAAACGACCCAGACCGTACACGGTGGCGAATGCCACGAGGTACATCAACCCATACCAATGAATGCTCAGGGGGCCGATTTGCAAGGCGATGGGATCGATCTTTGGGTAAGTCAACATGATGCGAGTAAAGGCCCATTTAGAGATCGCCGATAATAACGCACGGCAGTCAACTCATTCGGAAGGACTTTCATGTCGCAACCTCGCCGCGGGCCTCAATGCTCGCCCTCCCATCTCGGTCTCGGTATCTCGCACGCGGGAGCCTGTTACTGATGCGCGTACTGAAATGGAGTGCAGCCTGGGCTTGTTGTCTAGCCACGGCATCGATGGCGGCGTCGGGTGGCGCCGAAAGTCAAAGCTTAGCGAGTGTCGGTGCCGCTTTGGCAGAAAAACGGAATTGCATGGCCTGTCATCAGGTGGAGAGTCGACGAGTAGGTCCGCCACTTGCCAGCGTAGGCGATCGGTATGCCGATCCGGCGACGGTCGATGCGACTCGCCAGTATTTGGCCAATGCCATTCGGCAGGGCGGGCGGGGCAAGTGGAGCGCGGTGCCCATGCCTGCGCAGCCGCAAGTGTCCGAGTCCGAGGCTTTGACGCTGGCGGATTGGGTGCTGTCCTTGGCCAGACCCAAATCCAAGCCGTAAGGATTATTACTTCGGGGTTTACTGCTCCGAGACGATATTGCGCCGGGACTGTGTTGCTCCGAGACCATATTGCTTCGGAGCGATAAACGTCTATCACCATCAAACTCAGGCATGGCGTCACGGAAGTGGCGTGGTGCCAGTCGAGCGGGAGATCGATCATGCAACAACAAATCGTATTGGGCGGCGGGTGCTTCTGGTGTGTCGAAGCGGTGTTCAACCAGTTGGGAGGCGTCGTCTCGGTCGAGTCCGGCTACACCGGCGGGCATGTCTTACCGCCCACTTACCGACAAGTGTGCGATGGCGACACGGGTCATGTCGAAGTGGCGAGGGTGACCTACGACGATGCGACCCTTAGTCTGGAAGACATTTTCACTGTGTTTTTCGCCACGCACGACCCCACCACACCAGACCGTCAGGGCAACGATGTGGGACCGCAATATGCATCGGCGATTTTCTATGCTGGTCCGGTACAGCAGGCGGCGGCCCAGCACTTCATCGATCGCTTGGCTGCCGAGAGGGTATTTCCGGCTCCCATCGTAACGGCGCTTCGTCCTCTGGAGAAATTCTGGCCTGCCGAGGACTATCACACAGACTATTTTGCTTTGCATCCAGAGCAAGGCTATTGCCAATACGTGATCGCACCGAAGGTAGTGAAGATGCGCAAAACGTTTGCGGGGCGGCTGAAGCAGGGCTAGCGTAGCGTCGGGTTCCAGGTGTTGAAAGATCTTCCGGTCGCTTGGGCGTCGGGGTTTCCTGGCCGCAGACGTATAGAGCGGTATCCAGTATCCATATAGTAGTAAGCAATCTATATATATAGCGGCATCTGTGCAATGGCGGTGGCGAGAAGGCCTTATGACCAGGCAGGGGCGATCGCGAAACGATTAGCTATAAAGGAGTATCTATAGAGGAGTAGCTATAGAGGAGTAGCTATAGAGGAGGGCGCGCGGGCTATACAGAAAGTAGAAAACAAGAAAGGCGTCGCGACGGATTGCCTGTGATGGTGGTCTAGGCTGAATGCGAGGAATGACTTTCGGTTAGGGCCGGGCGCTGTAGATCCGCTCACCTTCGAAGCATTCCTGTGAAGGCGGCAGCATGTAATTAAAGCCGCCGCCGAGTATTGCTACGGTTTTCAGCTCTTTTTTAAAATATTCATGCCAATCGCTTGCAAAGGCGAAATTTGTTGTGCTATAGTTTCCGACTCGGTTGACGCAACACAAAAACAACCCGGTGCAGCAGACGTTGCCGGGGTTTGAGTGGAAGGCAAGGCTTTCA
>CAMDNZ010000071.1 GCA_945903445.1 Bordetella parapertussis | reverse complement strand
GCCTGCTGCCGGATGCGACCTGCATGATGACGCCCGATCATCCGGCGGGCGCCTATCTGTTGATCTCGCATCGACCGGCTGCTGCTGCGCCAGTCGCTCAATCCAGTGTGTCCACAGCCTCGGCCGATGCGTCCTTGTGGGTTTTGCTGACAGAGCGTTCCGATTCGAGCGCCCACAGCACGGCAGTCGCCCAAGCCTTGCATGCCGATCTCATCGCGGCAGGTCATCGAGTGCAATGGATCACGGTGACCAATGAAGATATTGCAGCGACCGCCGACGATCCGACCGACACCGACCCCATCTTCCAGGCATTGCACGGCTGTATCGCGCAATTCGGCACCCTCCATGGCGTCGTGCATCTGCATGGCTTGCACACGTCGCCAAACGACAACGCCCAAGCGCTATTGGATCGGCAGGTACAACGATGCGATGTGGCTGCAAGGCTTGCCCGTGCATGCGAGACGCTACAGAGCGCCGCTGGCGTGTGGCTGATCACCGGCGGGGCTCAGGCAGCGATGACGCATGTCGGTGAAGCGGCGTGCCGCGTGAATCATGGCGACCCAAAGTGGGTCAATACGGTCGACGAGCCGTCTGTAGTCTCGCCATCGGGCGACGCAGCGTTGTGGGGATTCGGTCGGACCATGATGAACGAGGCGACCGGTTTCAGCGTGCGCCTGGTTGACCTGGAGGGTGCTTTCGCGACCGACGCCGGGCTGCTTGGCGCATTGGCACGCGAACTGATTGCGCCGGATGAAGATGCCGAAGTGCTATTGAGTAAAACTGCCCATGGCATCGCTCGCCGGGTGCCTCGCATGGTGCTCACCCCACGCCCTCGCCCTGTCTGGCTTGCGGGGGTATCGCGCGACCCCGCGGACGACACCATCCGGCTGGGCTTCGAGTTCCCAGGTCAATTGCGCAACCTGCGCTGGGAAAGCGTCACATCGGTGGCTCCCGCGAACGATGAAGTGGAAATCGATATTCATGCCACGGGTTTGAACTTCCGCGACGTCATGTACGCTTTGGGCATGCTGTCCGACGAGGCGATCGAAAACGGTTTTGCCGGCCCGACCCTCGGTCTCGAATTCGCAGGCACGGTCAGGCGCGTCGGACGCGACATCGAGAACTATCGAGTCGGTGACGCAGTGGTCGGTTTCGGTCCATCCAGCTTCGGCAATCGGATGTTGACCAAAGTCAGCGCTATCGCCCATTTGCCCACCGGCATGTCGTTCGAAGCCGCGGCAACAATTCCTAGCACATTTTTCACGGTCTACTATGCTCTGAACCACTTGTCGCGTCTGGAACGTGGCGAGAAGATCCTGATCCATGGTGCCGCAGGTGGCGTAGGTATCGCGGCCATTCAATACGCCCAGTCGATCGGTGCCGACATCTATGCCACTGCAGGCTCGGACGAAAAGCGCGATTTCCTGCGCATGATGGGCGTGACGCGAATCTACGATTCGCGCTCGCTGGCCTATGCCGAAGACATTCTGCGCGACACCGGAGGAGGAGGTGTCGATGTCGTTCTAAATTCGTTGGCAGGCGAAGCGATCAATCGCAACCTGCGGGTACTCAAGCCTTTTGGCCGCTTCCTGGAATTGGGCAAGCGCGACTTCTACGAGAATACGCGTATTGGTTTGCGCCCCTTCCGTAACAACATCAGCTATTTCGGTATCGACGCCGATCAATTGATGCATGCTCGCCCCGAACTCACCCAACGCCTGTTTGGCGACATGATGGCCTTGTTCGAAGACGGCACTTTGCATCCGTTGCCGTATCAGCTGTTCGATGCTAACGCCGTAGTCGATGCGTTCCGACACATGCAGCAATCGCGTCACATCGGCAAGATCGTGGTTACTTATCGCAATGGCATGCGCCACGTCCATGCCACTGCCGACCGCCGCTTGGGTCGTCGTCTGGTATTGGATTCGACGGGCAGCTATTTGGTTACTGGGGGTTTGGCGGGCTTCGGTCTGCGCACCGCGCAATGGCTGGTCGAACGCGGGGCACGGCACCTGATCTTAGCCAGCCGCAGTGGGCCTGCGAGCACAGCTGCCCAAACGGCTTTAGCTGCATTCAAAACTCAAGGCGTCACCGTGCATGCTGCGGCGTGCGATGTAACAGATGCAGTTGCGCTGCAAAAACTGCTGAACGAGGCTGGTCGAAGCCTTCCCCCCCTCAAAGGCGTCGTACATGCCGCCGTGGTCATCGATGACGGCTTAGTGCGCGGCATGAGCGCCAAACAGATTCGACGAACTTTGGCCGCCAAATTAGTGGGCGCTCATCACCTGCATCGCCTGACTGCGGGAATGAATCTCGACCTGTTCGTTCTGTTCTCGTCGGCCACCACCTTGTTAGGCAATCCCGGTCAAAGCAATTACGTCGCGGCCAACAGCTGGCTGGAGGCATTGGCGCAAACCCGGCGTAGTGCTGGCTTGACCGCGACCTGCGTCAAGTGGGGTGCCATCGACGACGTCGGCTTTTTGGCCGACAACGACAAGATCAAGGAAGCTTTGCAAAATCGCATGGGGGGTCATGCGCTGCCCTCTAGCCTTGCATTGCGAATTTTGGAAGACATGATTCTAGGCGAACGCTCGAATATGGGTGTCATGGAGCTGGACTGGCGCGCGCTATCGCGATTCCTGCCGACATCGGGTCAGCCTAAATTCGGGCCAATCGCTCGCCGTAGCAAGCACGACGACGAGGGCCAATCGGATGACATCGCTCTATGGGTTGCCACACTGGCAGATGACGTCCTGCATGCCAAATTCGTCGAGATTTTGCGTCATGAAGTGGGCGACATTCTTCGCGTCGCGCCCGAAAAAATCGATCCGACCCAATCGATCTATGACATGGGTTTGGACTCGCTGATGGGTGTCGAACTGGTGGTGGCCTTGGAAGGCCGGTTTGGTGTACGGCTGCCGGTCATGGCATTGAACGACAGCCCGACCTTGGCGAAGCTGGCCGAACGGCTGGGACGGATGCTGAAAGGCGAAGAAACGTCTGAGGCATCGGAACAAAAAGCGACCGAATCGCAGATTGCGCAAATCGCCCAACAGCACGATGCCGACGTGTCCGACGAACAGGTCGCTGAGCTGGCGGCCCGGCTTGCCTCCGACAACGATGCTCAAGCGCGGATGATTTACTGATGAGCCTCGGACTGACCGCAAAGCTGAAGGACAAGCTGATCGCCGACGCCTTGGCGCGCAAACTGCGCCAGGCCGGCGAGCCGGTGCCTACACCGACTTCGCAGACTGGCACGACCGCCACCACGGCCGATATTCCACAAGCGCACTACCGTTTCCATTTGCACCCACAGTATCAGCAGTTGCGCATCATCAACGACGGTGCCGCGCGGCTGGGTATCAAAAGCCCGTTTTTCAAGCTTCATGATGGCCGTGCCGATGCTCACACAGACATTGCCGGAAAGCGATACGTCAACTTCGCCAGCTACAACTATCTCGGCATGGCCGATGACGCCGTGGTCATCGCTGCCGCCAAGGCTGCGATCGACCGCTACGGCACGACAGTGTCCGCCAGTCGCTTAGTGTCGGGTGAGCGGCCGGTGCATCGCGAGTTGGAGCGCGGCCTGGCCAAGCTTTATCAGACCGACGATGCCATCGTCTTTGTAAGTGGTCATGCCACCAACGTATCGACCATCGGGCATCTGTTCGGACCGCGCGATTTGGTGCTGCATGACGAATTCATTCACAACAGCGTGTTGCAAGGCATTCAGCTGTCGGGCGCGCGGCGCTTGCCCTTCCCGCATAACGATGCGCAAGCGCTGGACACGTTGCTGGCCGCGCAACGCCATCAATTCGAACGAGTGCTGATTGTCGTCGAAGGCATCTACAGCATGGATGGCGATTTCCCCGATCTGCCCGCTTTCGTCGATATCAAGCGCCGTCATAAAACGTTTTTGATGGTAGACGAGGCGCACTCTTTAGGTGTTATGGGAGAAAACGGCTACGGTATTCGGGAACACTTCGGCTTGGCGGGCACCGATGTCGATCTGTGGATGGGGACGCTGAGCAAATCGCTGGCTGGATGCGGTGGCTACATCGCTGGCGAAACCGCATTGATCGAGCATCTAAAATTTCTTGCACCGGGCTTTCTGTATAGCGTCGGCATGCCGCCCGCTATGGCCGCAGCCTCGCTTGCAGCGCTGCAACAGATGCTGGCCCACCCCCAGCGGGTTGCGCGATTGCAGGCGAACGGGATGCAGTTCTTAAACCTGGCCAGGCAAGCCGGGGTCAACACGGGCACGAGTACCGGGCTTGCAGTGATCCCGGCGATTGCAGGCAGCTCGATGCGTGCCGCCCGCTGGTCACGCGCCATGTTCGAGCAAGGCTACAACGTCCAACCCATCCTATATCCTGCGGTACCCGAGCAAGCCGCGCGATTGCGCTTTTTCGTCTCGTGTACCCATACCGAAGCGCAAATCGCTTCAGCAGTTAAAACACTCGGAAAAATCGTCAAGACGCTGTGACGTCAATTGCATTCGGAGCGAAAGCAGCATGCAGAATATCGTCTGCCAAGGTCTCGACCGGCCTGATCTCGTCACGTTGGGCAGGCGCGTGCTGCATTCCCTGCCCGGGCGGTCGCCAAATCACATAATCGGTCAACCCATCCGGCTCGCCGGCCGCGGCGTACACAGTAGGCATGATGGGAACGTGATCGCCGTAAATGCATAGCACAGCGGACCGGTCGTGGCGGATCAATCGTTCGGCCAGCTGGCCGAACATGGCATCTGCATTGGCCAGGTGGCGTGTATACGCGACAAGATCGTCGAAATCCGGACTTAGTGGCGCATCGAAGAACCGGGTTCGATCGCTGGGGCCTACCGTCTCCCAATGCAAAGGTCCGTGATTCTCCATGGTGATCGCAAACACGAACAAGGGCTTGTGATCGCGCGCATCGCCCAACAGTGCATCGATCTTTCGGGCCACTGCGGCATCCGACACGTAGGGACCGAATCGCTCTTCGTCGGCAAAGGCATCGATGTCCAGAAAAGTCTCGAACCCCATGAGCGGATACACTGTGTCGCGCGCGTAAAAAGATGCCGGATAGGGATGCACGCAAACCGTTCTATATCCGTGCTGTTGGAGATGCGAAGCCAGCGTCGATACGCCCGAGCGAGCCAATTTCCGATATGGGTTATAGCGGTGCACACCCAAAGTGCTGGGTTCGAGCCCGGACAAAAAAGCGAATTCGGTGCGAACGGTATTGGCCCCCCAGGCCGCAACACGCAAGCGTCCTGCCGCCACGCTCTCGGCGTTCAAAACATCGAATTGGGACAGCACATCGGGTTTGATACTTAGAAAATCACGACGAGCGTCGAAAAACGATTCGCTTTGCACCACCACGATATCCGGGCGCTCGGCAAACTTGGCTCCATTGGAATAACCGTCATCCGGGGCACGCCAATGCCGTTCGGGCACAACGAAACAAGTCCGCTCGCTAGCCCGGTAGCGCCACAATACCGTAGCCAGCCCCAGGCGACGTAAATCATCGCCTGTATCGAACGTAGGCATTGTCGAGGGCCGAATGACACCCCATTGGGCCAGTAGCCATCCACACACCACCAGACAGGCCATAGCTGCCCAAAAAAAGGGCAAAGACCACACCGCCATCGATGGGTCTACTGCATCTTGCAACATCAGGGTCCATAAGCCGCCAGCGCTGGTCAAGGCTTGCTCCATGGTCAAACCCGTAAATAGCACCACGGCGTATCCGGCAGCAGCCAAAGCTGCTTTGATACGACCGAAAAATGGCAAATAGAGTCGTGGATGCCGAAGAGCATCGACGAAGTATTCGAAGTCGGTATAGACAAATGGTTCGCGCAGAGTGCTGTATTTCACATTACTTACAAGGATCACCAAAAACTGAATGGCCAACACGTTCAACACTGCGAAAACAGGTCGGCGAAACAAAGCCAGCTCTAGCGCATACAGCACCAGCCACAAACCGGCATGCACGCAATGCGCCGCGCCAGATCGACGCCAGGGGGCCACCGGGCGCGGTGTCAATAGGCCCTCCAGCAAGAGCGAGAGCAACCAGCCGATCGCACCCGGCAACAGCACATGGCATAGCAAATTTATAGTCATGTGCGCGATTTTCGCAGATTGCAGTGTTTGAGTCTGGCTGATCGATAGCTCATTCAGCACCGAATTTTGCGCTACCCGGCGTTTGTCCTAAACCCGAATCCGGTGCGCAACCCGTTACCCATCGAGCCGCGCGGGCGGGTTAATAGAAAAGACTGCGCTTCGGGCAAATGCTCGATCACTCTTTTTTTTCATCCTCCCACCGAGCATTTTTTTTCTATGAACACATTGCACTATTCACTGCACGCTCGCCGTCCGTCATCTCGACACATGGTCGAATCTGCCCACAGCATACGAATCGCCTTGCTGGACGACCACCCGATTGTGCTCGACGGCGTTGCTGCGTGGCTGGAACAAGAACCCGGGTTCGTCATTGCGCATCGTTCGACGTCCTCCGAACCCACGCTGGAAGCACTCGAACACGGCAAAATCGACGCGATCGTGATGGATTTCTATCTGCGATCGGATGATATGGATGGCATTGCACTCTTGCGGCACCTTCGGCGTCGGCATCCCGATCTGGCAATCATCGTGCTCTCAGCGGGGCAGACGCGAGAGACGGCCTATGCCTCGTACGAGGCCGGGGCCTCTGCATTTGTCTCGAAATGGGACGCTGCAATTTGTGTCGCTCATGCCATACGCCAGTCGTTGAAAAGAGTCGGTCGCTTTCACCATACCCATGCCGGTGCATTGGTATTTGGCGCGCCGCCCAGCCCTGGGCATGATCTAACCTTGAACGAAATAGAAGTTCTGCACCGACTGGCTGCCGGCGCTTCGGTCAGCCAGATATCTGTCGGCAAAGAGCGCAGTCGCAAAACCATCAGTAGCCACAAGCGTAATGCCATGCGCAAGCTCGGACTCTCGAACGATTTGGCTTTGGCCCAATACTTGAATCTACATTATGGATTTTTGAAGAAATAGATCAAGGCAGTTGTTCGCGTCGCCACCTTGCCAGCGCCTCGGCGGGCAAGGCCGGGCTAAAGAGATAGCCCTGCCCCCATCGGACCGATTTGCTGCGCAGATAATCGCGCTGCTCGGCGGTTTCGATGCCCTCGGCCACCAAAGGCAGGCCCAACCTGAGCGCGAGCGCAATGATGGTGTCCAATACCACGGCATTGATCGTATCGGCACCGATACCCCGGGTAAATGCGCGATCCACTTTGATGAAGTCCGGACGCAACTGTTCGATGTAGGCCAAAGAACTTTGACCGGTACCGAAATCGTCCAAGGACCATTGCACGCCACGCGCCCGTAACTGTGCGAAACGAGCACGCACCTCAGGCGTATCGGGCATACGTTCGCGCTCTGTAATTTCCAGGACGAGTTGAGGTGGCTCTGCGCCCAGGCGCTGCGACAGCCGCGCGACATCGTCGATGAACTGCGGCTGAACAATGTGCGAGCCCGCCACATTGACTGACAAATGATCGCCGGGCTTCAATCCCAACGAAGGCAAATCATGGGCGACCAAGTCGAACACATGACGCGTCAGATCGGGCAGCAGTCCGCCCTCTTCCGCAATGGGTATGAACAGATCGGGGCGGACGGCGTCATAACGCGGATGTTGCCAACGTATCAGCGCCTCTACGCCACTGAAGCGATTGGTGGCCAAGTCGAATACCGGCTGATAGACCATATGGAATTCGCGATCGCGGATGCCGCGACGAATTTCGGCCAACATGGACAGCTGCCGCGAACCGAACAGATGCGCGACATACGCGGACAACGCACTAGCCAGCAACAAAAATGGCAGATAGCTGTGCCAGATATCGCCTATATAGGATTTGATGTTGGCGGCATTGACTGCCGCGTGCACTTCGATCGGATACCGATCCGATCGGGACACCTGGGCAGTGGGTTGGACGCTGAGCCATAACGACCGTTGAGGTACGGCGGCTGCAGGCACCGATGCGTTCTGTCCGATCAGAATGTCGATGTCGTATAGACCGTCGTAGGCGGCGGCAGCCTGCATGTCATAGATGTACTGCCCATCGACGATGGCTAATGCGCCCGTACCGGCCACGCTCCCCATCGCAAGCACCACGGCCATACGATCCGGCACCAGCGGCGTGGACGATAGGGAGGTGATTTTTCGGCCGACAGCCAGCGTCTGCAATCCACCCAGATCCGACAGCGGATCGTCGATTGCACCCGTGACCGACGAGCAGCGCAAACGATTATCCTGCACCAGCACAAGCGACCTGAAATAAGGCCGCAAGGTGCCCATCCGCTGCAAAGTATTGGCGTTTTGAGCACAAGGCTGCCCGGCCATTTGCAGCAGCTCGGTCGTCGTTTGTTCCGCCGAGCGGAAGATGTTGTCCAATTGCCGGCGCACGACGCTGGCGGTGACCAGGGCCTCGCGGTCGGCTTGCCGAGCCGATTCCACCCACACCAGGGGAGCGACGACGATTAACGGTGCCAATGCACCTGCCAACACGATCAAACCGTGCCATACACGCCGACGCCGGGATTTGAACGGGGTCACGTCGCTCACCTTGTATAGGGTGCAATATTGGGTACCGCATTGCACCGATTTTGCCAGTATAGCGGTTGTCCGCGACAGGGCAAACTGTGGCTATCGGGTTATTAATGGCCGTAATTCAAACGACGCAAGATCCACCCTGAAACAGCCGGATGAAGACCTGCAAGCAAAAAACAACCCAGATTCAGCGGAAACGGAAACGATATACGAGGCCGGTTGCAGTCCAAGCCTATCCGAATAAAGCGTGCAGCGCGTTCGGCCGACCACATGAAGGGTTTCGGGCCTGGCATATCGTAGGCCATTTTTGAATGGACATAGCCGGGCATGACGACGTTGATGCGTACGCCGTCGGCTGCGACCGCATCGCGCATGGCTTCGCCCCAGGCTTTGATGGCGGCTTTGCTGGCGCTGTAGCTCGGTGTCTCGGGCAGCCCACGCCAGGCGGCCAGCGAACTGATCATGGCGATCTGTCCTCTACCACGTGCTCGCATGGCAGGCAGCACGGCATGGGCCGTGGCGATCGCGGCGGTGATGTTCACGCGTATCAGCGCTTCGACCCGGTCCCAGGGTTCGCCAGCGGATCCCGCACGCATATTGATGTTGATGCCTGCGTTGGCGATGACGAGATCTAAGGCATAGGCCTCGTCGGATTGAATCAACCACTGCCGCAAGCGATCGGCGTCGTCCAGATCGAAGCAGGCCTGAACCACATTTGCGCCGCGCGCTGCGCACTCGTCGACCAGGGCTTGCAGCGCCTGTTCACTGCGCGCGTGCAGCAACAAAGTACGGCCAGGCGCGGCATAGGATCGAGCAAGCGCCGAACCGATTCCCCCGGCCGCGCCGGTGATGAGCACCACGCGAGGCATACCGGGGGCAGGGGCACCTCTATTCGCGCGGGCTGATGTCGGCATCGGACGCGTGTCGGCGGTCATGTCGCAGCCTGTGCGGTCAGACCTCGACCGATCGCGTAATACTGCCAACCCTCGCGCGCCAAAACCGCCGGATCGTATAGGTTACGGCCGTCGAAAATCAGTTTGGCTGTCATCGCCTGGCCCAGCTTGGCGAAATCGGGGGCACGAAAGGGTTTCCACTCCGTGCAGATCACCAAAGCGTCGGCCCCCTCCACTGCGGCCTCTTTGGACTCGCAGAACGCTATGCGCGATCGATCCGCATAAAGCTTGGCTGCCTCGTGCATGGCTTCCGGGTCGTAAGCCCGGACCCATGCGCCGGCCGCCAGCAGGCTATCGATCACCACCCGGCTCGGTGCTTCGCGCATATCGTCCGTATTGGGTTTGAACGCCAGCCCCCAAACCGCAATCGTGCAGCCCTGCAACGCATGCGCACCGCCAAAATGCGCTTCTAACTTGCTGTACAGCACCGTTTTCTGATGATCGTTCACGGCTTCGACCGCATGCAATAGCAGCGATGGATGGCCAGCGGCCTGCGCAGTACGGGCGAGCGCCTGCACGTCCTTGGGAAAACAAGACCCGCCATAGCCGCAGCCAGGATAGATGAAGTCATAGCCGATTCGCGGGTCGGAGCCGATACCGTGACGCACATGCTCGATGTCGGCCCCCAGACGCTCGGCCAAGGCAGCCATCTCGTTCATGAAACTGATTTTGGTCGCCAACATGGCGTTGGCAGCGTATTTGGTCAGTTCGGCCGAACGCACATCCATGGTCAGCATCTTGTTCCTGTTGCGGTTATACGGCGCATAGCATTCGGCCATCAACGACTGCACGCGAGCCGAGGCCGAACCGATGACGATGCGCGGGCCACGCGTGAAGTCCTCGATGGCAGCGCCTTCCTTGAGAAACTCCGGATTAGAGCAGACGTCGAAAGCGACCTCGGCACCTCGTTTTACCAGCGTCTGACGTACGGTTTCGGCCACTCGATCGCCCGTGCCCACAGGCACTGTGGATTTGTTGACGATGACTCGGTAGTCGGACATGTGTGCCGCAATAGCTTCGGCCACGGCCAGCACATATTGCAAATCAGCAGAACCGTCTTCGCCGGGCGGCGTGCCTACCGCGATGAACTGCAAAATGCCGTGCGCGACGCCGGTGGCCGCATCGGTCGTGAACGACAAGCGCCCACTTGCCAAATTGGCGACGACCAGCGAGGCCAGGCCGGGCTCGAAAATGGGAATACGGCCTCGATTGAGCGCGTCGATCTTGGCGGCATCGACGTCTACACATACGACATCATGACCCGCATCGGCCAGACAAGCGCCAGTGACAAGACCGACATAACCTACGCCGAAGACGGTGATTTTCATAAGAGTGGAATAAAAAATATCATAGGAAAGCGCAGGTCTGACCGGCGACCATGCCGATCAAACGCTCCAGCGCCGACTCGGGCGCATAGAGTTCGTCTTTGCAATTATCCACCAGCATCGCCATACCCTGGCCGCTATAGAACCCGCCGTTGATCTGAGTGGTGTGAATGACGACGTCTCTGAATCGGCGCAACAACACCATATCGGGGCTGGAGGCATCGGTCCAGAAGTCATCCAACCCGCCTTGGAAGGTCAGGCCGGGCAAATCGTAAATCGCGGCACCCAAAGCGACCGTTTTTCTTCCATGGATCAAGGCCGATGCGCCGACAGTACTGTTGACGCACACGACCCCGCTACACCGATCCAGCAGATGCGGCATCGCACCTGCCTCGATGAACACGACCCGGTGCTCGACGCCCGCAGCGCGGCTGGCATTCATGAGCGACTGGGCGTGATCGACGAAACCCGGGTCCAAGGGGTGGGCCTTTACGACCAGATAGGTTTGAGCCGGAGCATGACGCGCGAAAGACTGCACGACATGATCGATGACGTCCTCGACGGAGCGAAAGCGCGAGTTGTGTCTGATCTGAGAATCGTAGGCCAACTGCAGCGGCAGCAGATAAAACGGCTTGTCGCCACTCAGCAGATCGGTCACGATCTGCTGAAATGCGGTCTGCGACCTGTACCTGCGCAAGTAGCTTCGCACGTAGGCCCAATACTCCTGGGGTGCCGTGAAATCGATGTGGCTTTTGTATTTCGAGAACAACAATGTGTTCCACACGCCGTTACAGTGGTAGACCACATCGTGCCATGCGCGGTGCACGAAAGGCGCATGAAACGGCCGACCATCGCCATAGTGCGGCACCAGTCGACCGGCCTCTTTGAACCATTCGGGACAGGTGGGCAACACCGACCGCCCGTTGACGCCACCCCGTTCCAGCGTGACCCAGTACGGCCGAAAATAGCCTTCTTCGAACACATGAACGCGAACGCCGGACGCTTTCGCAGCCTGAATGGCCGGAACGTGAACAGGACGTGTATCGCCAAAAACGACGATGTCGGTCACGCTCTCACGACGATAATAAGTACGAAAAAAATCCAGCAACTGCGCCGAAGGAACGTTGCAGCGCACGGTTTTAATGCCAAACGACGACGCCACGTCGCCGCCCGTGAATGCCAGCTTGCCGACCGTGTGGCCGTCACCTTTGAGCGCGCGCGCCAGCAGCCGAAAAAACGGCGAACAGAC
>CAMDNZ010000070.1 GCA_945903445.1 Bordetella parapertussis | reverse complement strand
ACATTGTCCAGCTGCTCGGCTAGCTTCAGCAGCCCTATCTTGTTTCGGATTACCTTATGATTCTGGGCCATGTTCATCTCTGACTTTTCCTTTCAGGGCTCTTGCCCTAGGTTAACGAAAATGTCAGATTAAGTTTTGACTAATACAGTTGAAGGTCGATGGCGCCGCCAAGCTTGGCGGCGGCACTTTGCAGGTCTACGGTATCGCCCCGTCGACTTTGGGCCGCGACTACACCCTCATTCGTACCCAAAACGGCATATCAGGCCGCTTCGCGACCATACCGAACGACTATCTTTTCATCGTGCTGGCCACTCGAATCGCCCCCGACTTCGCGGTCGGTCAACGCTATGCGTTGTCGGTCTCGCGTAATACCGGCGGTTTTGGCGTGGTGGCTCAAAACGGCAATCAACACGCCGTGGCACAAGCGCTGGACAAGGTGGCAGCAGGCTCGCCTGTGTTCGACGCACTGCTGATGTCGCGCGACGTGCCGACGGCCCGGACGGCCCTGACGCAGCTGTCGGGTGACATCCATCCCAGTGTGCTGGGCAGCCTTATGCAGCACAGTCGCTTGACGCACGGTGCCGTGATGCGCCAAATGCGGCGTGCAGACGAATCGTCGCCATGGGCCCGCGCGCGCGCCCCAGCCACTGCTCGAGCACAAGGTCTATGGGCTCAACACGTCAGTGATTGGGGCCGTGCGCAGGGCGCAAGCGGTGCTGCTCCCGTACGCACCGCTTATCGGGGCATGCTCTTCGGCGGTGATACGCACGCAGGCACGGCCACGCGCTTAGGCATCGCGGTCGGCTTCGGCAACACCACGCTCGATGCACGGCAACGAATGGCTCGAGCCAAGCTCGACAACTATTCGCTGTCCGCGTTCGGCTCGACCGATTGGGGCGCAACGCAATGGCGCTACGGTTTGACGAAAGGATGGCACCACGTCGACAGCCGCCGTTATGTTGCGATTGCCGACGCCGGCCAAATCAGAACCCGCTATGCCGCAAGGACGACGCAACTCTTCACCGAGCTCGGATTACGCCAGCGTGTTGCCCAACACACGATCGAACCCTTCGCGGGACTGACTTACTCTGCCGCACAGGCGAGCCGCTTCTCGGAGCCCGGGCCGGCTGGCTTGCGCGCTCGCCGAGCCATGCACGATGCCTGGTTCACGACGCTGGGCGCACGCTTGGACACGCTGTGGGATTTCCGCCAACACGGCATGCTCAGCGTTCAGGCCATGGCGGGATGGCGTCACGCGCTAGGTGGACTGACGCCCAAAACGACTATGCAGCTGCCAGGTTCGCCCGGTTTCAAGATACGCGGCGTGGGCATGGCACGCAATGCAGTGTTGCTCGAAGCAGGCTTGCAGTGGCAGCCGCGGCCTCAGGTCAGCCTTGCAGCGGGCTACACCGCACAGCTGGCCCGAGGAGCGCAAAACCATGGTCTTCAGGCGAACGCCAGCTGGCGCTTCTAGTCGCGACGGCTCGCAGGATCGGCAGTGGCCTCGGCCGCGACTGCCGTATTGCCCGACGGACCAGCAGCTTGCACGCCAGCATGAGCGCCCACCTCAGGTCGCTGCTCGGCCGCAACCGCCACGCCTTCGTCGGCGCTATCGGCCACTGGCTCCGGCGTTGCCACCGGGTCCGTGGCGGGCGTCACCAGCTCGACCACTTTGCGACGCGACACCATGCCGATGAACTCCTGGTTGTCATCGGTCACCGCCATGGGCTTGTCGGAATGCAGCAGGCGCGCCAGCACTTCGTCCAAACCCGCGGTCGCCGGTACGGTGGCCAAATCTTCGACGTAGGCGTGAATATCGCGCGCACCCGCACGCACGGCATTCATCGCACCGTCCTTGGTCAACACGCCCGCCAGACGCTTGCCGTCCAACACCGGCGCATACTCCCAATCCATGGCGTGCAAACGATCGACGACATGCGCCGGCCGGCTGCGCATGGTGAGCGTTAACCGTGGCGGATTCACGGCATGCGAGGCATTCAGCACCTTGCCACGATTGACGTCCTGCAAAAACGCCTGCACGTAGTCATTCGCGGGATTCAGCAAAATATCCTCTGGCGTGCCTTCCTGGACCAACTCGCCATCTTTAAGAATGGCGATGCGGTTACCCAGACGCAAGGCTTCATCCAGATCGTGCGTGATGAAGACGATGGTGCGATTGAGCTGTGCTTGCAGTTCGAGCAGATGATCCTGCATCTCGCGACGAATCAGTGGATCCAGAGCCGAGAACGCTTCGTCCATCAACAGAATCTCGGCATCGGTAGCCAGTGCCCGGGCCAGACCTACGCGCTGCTGCATGCCGCCGGACAACTGATGCGGATATTGTTTTTCGAAACCCGCCAAACCGACCTGTTCGAGCCAGTGCTGGGCGCGCTGCTCGATTTCCTTTACAGGCAGACCTTGCACACTCAATCCATAGCCAGCGTTCTCCAGCACAGTACGATGCGGAAACAAACCGAAGCGCTGAAATACCATACTCATGGTCTTGCGCCGGAAGTTCTCCAGATCGCGATTCCCCAGCGTCATCACGTCCAGCCCATCGACCAGCATCTGCCCGGCCGTCGGATCGATCAAGCGATTGAAGTGACGAATCAGCGTGGACTTGCCCGAACCGGACAATCCCATGATGACGTAGATACTGCCTTCTTCGATGGACAGGCTAATGTCGCGCAAGCCCAAAGTATGGCCGCTCCTGGCCAGCAGATCGTCCTTGCTCATGCCCGACTTGGCGGCATCCAGCCAACGTTCGGGGTGCGGCCCGAAGATCTTATAAATATTCTTGACTTCGATCTTGCTCATCGCTGACCTCCCTGGCGTCGCACACGATGCCCATAAGACTGAGTGATGCGGTCAAACAAGACAGCCAACACCACGATACCTAAACCGGCCAACAGACCACGACCGACTTCCAGGCGATTGATACCCAGCAGCACCTCGTAGCCCAGGCCACGCGCACCAGATCATCGAAGCGATCACCACCATCGACAAGGCCATCATGGTGGTCTGGTTGATGCCCGCCATGATGTTGGGCATGGCCAGGGGTAATTGCACGCCGAACAGTTGCTGGCGCGAGGTCGCGCCGAACGCTCGCGACGCTTCAAGCACCTCGCGATCGACCAAACGGATACCCAGGTCGGTCAGACGGATAAGCGGCGGCACGGCGTAGATCACAGTGGCGATCAACGCAGGAATCTTGCCCAGACCAAACAGCATGACGACGGGAATCAGGTAGACGAAGCTGGGCATGGTCTGCATGACATCGAGGATGGGCAGCATGATGGACCGCAACCAATTGATGCGAGCCATGATGATGCCCAAGGGAATGCCGACCAACACCGACAGGAAGGTTGCCATCAACATCAGCGATAGCGTTTGCATGCCGGCGTCCCACAGGCCCAGCACGCCCAACAGGCAAAGTATCAAGCCCATCGCGACGCTGAATAGCGGACGGCGGCTGACCAACCAGGCGATGGCGACAACTGCCAGCACCATGACCCACCAGGGTGTCGCACGCAGGAGTTGTTCGAGCCAGACCAGAACGGTCAAGATGGGACTGGATAGTCGTTCGAGTGCGTCGGCGTAATTCGTGACAAGGTGATCGACAAAGCCGTCGATCGCCCTGCGCACTTCACGTGCCGGGATAATTTCAGGAAACATCGCGCAAGCGCTCCATTCTTTTGGCGTGGTGCGACGCGCCTGTCGGCAAAACCGGCAGAGCGTCGCGCTAATATCAACTTACGGGGGGGCAATAGCACAGATCGGGCCCGACGGCCTTTTTGTGCCAGCCCAAGAGAGTGCCAATCGTCCACGCCGGACGGTTGGCCTAGCCTGCGCAAAGATCAAAGCGAGGCTTGAACGCGGCTGGCGACGTCGGCGGGAACCCATTTGGTCCATTCGTCGCGCTTGTTCTTCAAGAACCATTCGGCCATGGCGGCCGAGTCGTCACCGGTTTCTTCCATGTGCGCCAAGGTCTCGTTCATGACGGGCAGGGGCACACTGACGTTCGCGAAGAATTCGGTCAATTTCGGTGCCTGCTGCGAGAACTTGGTGTTCAGCGCGGTAAACACAGGCGTATCGGGATAAGCACTGGGTTCGGGCTTCGCGCATTTGGCATGGGTCAAGCAGGCGTGCTTGCCGGCGTCATAGGCTGGCATATCCAGCTTGACCAGATCCATCGCGCCGACCAGCGGAGTTGGCGACCAGTAGTAGAAAACGATGTTTTGCTTGCGCTTGTAAGCCGATGTCAAAGCTGCCTTCTGAGCGGCGCCAGTGCCGGGCGAATACAGCGTATAGCTGTCTTCCAGAC
The DNA here is from genome assembly GCA_945903445.1 of Bordetella parapertussis. Classification (GTDB taxonomy): domain Bacteria; phylum Pseudomonadota; class Gammaproteobacteria; order Burkholderiales; family Burkholderiaceae_B; genus Schauerella. Next base: position 7,932 of record CAMDNZ010000070.1, on the reverse strand, counting down.
CCAGGGCGCGATATAGGTTGTTGCTCACCACCTCGCAGCCCCAGCCAGCCGGACATCCGTAAAAGCGACCCTTATTGGGTTCTTCTTGATCCTTGAACTCGTCTTTGAATTTGGGCAAGTCGGTTGCCGACTTCAATTCGGGCAGTCGCTCGGCGGTGTACTTCGGGATGAACCACCCTTCCGCGCCCATGAACACGTCGCCTACCCGCTTGACCTTGCCACTTTTCTCGGCACGTCCCCAGGGTTCGGCCACGGCGTTCAGCCATACTTCACTGTTCACATCCAAGTCGCCACGTTCCAGCGCGGCCAAGGCCGGCAGTGTCTCGGTGGGCAATACCTCGGTCTTGCAGCCATAGCCTTTTTCAAGAATCGTGCGCTGCACGTCGACCAGAATCAGATTGGATTCCCAGTTCATGCCGCCGAAGTTGACGGTTCGACTGACTTCGCATTGCGGCGTATCGGCGGCGTGGGCAAGCCCGCCGGATACGGCCAACGCGCAGGCCAGGGCGATTTTTTTAACAGGGGTGATACTCATGGGCTGATGCCTCCTTAAGATCTGGGGACACACGTCTGCCGCTGACGCGGCACCGCATGCCTTGCGCTTAAAGGGTTTGCAAGTTCGGGAGGGACCCGTACAGACAAGCCTGCTCTAGCTTGGCGCATCATGGTCAAACCACGATGCAGATTGAGACGCTCTGCGCGGCAACCCGGAGAATCGACACCTGGGATTGGGTGGCCACAAGGAACTCAGACAGAGCGCCGAAAAAAAACAAAAACCGACTAGATGAAATAGCCAGCAAATTGAATGAAACTACGAGAAGATGAACGAATTTTAGACAATTAATTACCCTGACACAAATCTAACGCTTAGATTCCAGTTACAAATAGGCTGGATTGTTGCGGCGCAGCAGGTGCGTGCGTCTGCGGAAATCTCGTGTGGGGCACGCTATCGCTAGCCCTGACGGACAGTTTCAATAAGAAACATTTTTGGGACCATTCGATTGTGACTGAAGTCTAGTTGGGGTACATGTAATCGCGCCGCCATGGATAGGCTACCCCGGCGGGCAGATCGAGTTCGTTGCCGCGCATATCGGCCGCACGCTGCGCCACGACTTGATGCAAGGCGATCCAGCCGTGCTCGAACGCCATGGCGCATCCCGCCAGATAAAGTCGGTAGGCACGCAGCGCACGTGCGCCGCCCTCGCCTTTCTGGCGCGTCAGTATGTCTTGTGCCTCGCTCAGACACGCTTCAAGATTGTCGCTCCACGCCCACAAGGTTCGCGCATAATGCGGCCTGAGGTTCTCGACATCCAAGGTCTCCAACCCCCCCCTCGGTCGCCGCCTCCAGAACGCGACCGACATGGGTCAGCTCGCCACCGGGGAAAATGTATTTCTCGATGAACTCGCCCATGCCGCTGCCCAGCCCATGGTGATGCAAGCCGGCCGCTGTAATACCATGGTTCATGATCAAGCCGCCGGGTTTCAGCAGCTGCGCCAGTTGCTGAAAATACTGCGGCAACTGCGCCCGCCCGACATGCTCGAACATGCCTACCGACGATATTTTGTCGAAAGGCTGGCTCGAATCGAGCTTGCGGTAATCCAGCAAGGTCATACGCACCCGGTTCGACAGACCTTTGCGTTCGATGAGCGAATTGACGTAGGCGTGCTGATTACGCGATAGCGTGATGCCCGTGGCATCGACGCCGTAATGTTCGGCGGCCCACAGTAGCAATCCGCCCCAACCCGCCCCGACGTCCAAAAAGCGCTCGCCCGCACGCAAGGCCAGCTTACGGCAGATATGTTCGAATTTGGCTTCCTGAGCCTGTGCCAGTGTCATCTCCGGGCTGCGGTAATAGGCGCAGGAGTACACCCGTCTGGGGTCCAGCCACAAGCGGTAGAAATCGTCCGATAGGTCATAGTGAAACTCGATCTGTCTGGCATCGCGCTCTTCGGTATGCCGCCATGTCGAGAGCATCCGGTGCATCAGCGAGGTCAGCCATCCGCCGCGCGCAGCCTCGACCGGCGAGCCGGGCAGGATAGCGGCCGCAGCGCGCATGACCGCACGCATACTGCCTCGAAAATCGACCTTGCCTTCGACGTAATCTTGCCCCAGCACGCCGACCTGGCCGGAAGCGACGTGAGCCAACGCCGACGAATCCTTGAGGACGAACTGCACCTCGTAATCGCTGGGTCCCAGGATTCGCCCGCCGGGCATTACCACTTGCAAAGGAACGGCTGAGCGGGCAAGTTTGCGTTCGATGGCAGATAGCAATGGACTCACGATTTCTCCTAGTGGAAAACGATAGGTCAGACTCTATCGGAAAGTGTTTATAAGGTGTTCGTCAAGTTCAACGTGATACATTCATTAATTCGCTTGCTACCTATCTCGCCCGGACTCATCTTCCGGGCCCGTCTTCATGTCCTCCCCTGCCTCTTCTCGCAGCTTCCCCGGCTGGCTGCTTCTCATGGGCGCGCTGACTGCTCTCGGCCCATTCACGATCGATATGTATCTGCCCGCTTTTCCGGCCATCCAGGAAAACTTGCAGGTCTCGCAAGGCGATGTGCAACGCACGTTGGCCGCCTATCTGGTCGGTCTTGCATGCTCTCAAATATTCTATGGCCCGCTGGCCGACCGTTTCGGTCGCAAAATTCCGCTCATTGTCGGTTTGCTGATTTATATCGCTGGATCATTGGGTTGTGCGCTGGCACCGGATACCGGCTGGCTGATGGTGTGGCGCTTCGTTCAGGCGATGGGGGCCGCAGCCGGCATCGTTATCCCGCGCGCCGTCATTCGCGATCACTACGACACGCAACAGGCGGCGCGAGCGCTGTCGCTGCTGATGCTGATCATGGGCGCCGCGCCCATCGTTGCACCGCTGGTCGGTGCGCAGCTGCTGATCGTGGCCACTTGGCGCGCGATGTTCTGGACGATGTTGCTTTTGGCGGGCGTGTTGCTTTTCATGGTGGCCACACGCATGCGTGAGTCGCTGGCCCCCGAACGCGTGCAAAGCCTGAGCATCGCCAATATCGTCGGCAACTACCGTGCGCTGTTGGGCCACAGACGCTTCATCGCGCACTCGCTGGCAGGCGGTTTTGGCCAAGCCGGCATGTTCGCCTACATCATCGGATCGCCCCATGTGATCATGAAAGTGTTCGAGGTCCCTTCCGAATACTATGGGTTTTATTTCGGTGCTAACGCCATCGCACTCATCGGGGGTGCCCAGATCAGCGGCAGGCTACTGCGTACCTACCGCCCCATCCAGCTCCAGCGCTGGGCGCAGCATTGCTTGCTGGCGGCAGGCCTGCTCCTGCTGGCGCTATCGCTCAGCGGCCTCATGACGCTGGGCCTGTTGATGGCTTGCCTGATCGCCTTCATGGGCAGTCAAGGCTTCGTCAGCCCCAATTCGGCGGCTCTGGCCCTAGCCGAACAGGGTAGCCGCTTGGGTGCGGCGTCGGCCTTGATGGGGACGCTGCAATTCACCATCGGAGCGGTCGCCGGTTTTTTGCTCAGTACCTGGCAAAGCAACGATAGCTTGCCGATGGCGACCACGCTTGCAGCTTGCGCGGCGCTATCGTGGCTGTTTGGCCGCCTCGCTCGGCGCGAGACTTGATCTGAAAAGCAAATACCGGCTAGAATGGTGGGCTTGATTGCCACTATTGGGATCAACACTACACACACACCTGTGGGCTTGCGTTGTAGGCACTGATAAATGCAAAACGCATTGTGCAAAAAGCATTCTGCAAAACGCATTCTGAGTGCGACCGCTGCGGCCAAACAGGATTTCGGTCGAGTGGCACGTCGCGAAGCCGCCGCTACTGGCGCGCTTTTACACACTGCCGCCCGACACTGCGAGCCAGGCAGCTCACCTGGCAATTTTTAAAGAGGTACATGATGGCACGCGTATGCCAAGTAACCGGCAAAGGCCCGATGGTGGGCAACAACGTTTCGCACGCGAACAACAAGACCAAGCGTCGCTTCCTGCCCAACCTGCAATCGCGCCGTTTCTGGGTTGAAAGCGAAAACCGCTGGATCCGCCTGCGCGTATCCACCCAAGCCCTGCGCACCATCGACAAGAACGGCATCGAATCCGTTCTGGCCGACCTGCGCGCCCGTGGCGAACTGGCCTAATCGCCGTCGCTCTTAGCTCAACACGAACCTCTAGGAGTCCGACATGGCCAAAGGTATCCGCGAAAAAATCAAACTCGAGTCGACTGCCGGCACGGGTCACTTCTACACGACCACCAAGAATAAGCGCAACATGCCCGAGAAGATGCTGATCAAGAAATTCGATCCGGTCGCTCGCAAGCACGTGGACTACAAAGAAACCAAGCTGAAATAAGCTTGAGACCTCAGTCCTTCTCCGCAAGCGGCCACGCCCGGAGAACGCTAAAAACCCGCGCTTCGGCGCGGGTTTTTTTATAGTCTGGCGATCCGCGCCGTGCGCGTCACGCCAAGAAACATCGGCATGCAGGCCCTGACGTGAGCAGGCCGACCGTAAACTGAATGTAAACCGTAACGGAGTAAGCTGACGGACTTCTCCTGTATTTAAGGTAGGCGCAGCGCTCGCTTCAACCCATGACTCCCCCCGTCTCTCCCGTTACCGACGCCCACCCGTTGCCCCGCACTCCTCTTCCCGACACCAAGCCGCTCACTGGCCCCATATTGATCTTGATGGCGGCAGCCTGCGGGCTGGCAGTCGCCAGCAACTATTATGTTCAACCCCTGTTGCACACCATTAGTCTGGCTTTCGGACTCAGTTCGACTCAAGCCGGATCGCTCGTGACGGCAGCGCAACTCAGTTATGCCGCCGGCCTGCTGTTTCTGGTGCCGCTAGGCGACCTGTTCGAACGGCGGGCATTGATCGTCGTCATGGCCTTGCTGGCAGCGGGCGGCTTGGTGATCACCGCTTTCGCACCCAACATACACGTCATGCTGCTGGGTTGCATTATTACCGGAATCTTCTCGGTGACCGCGCAGGTGCTGGTGCCTTTCGTCGCCACGCTGGCCGCGCCCGAGCAGCGCGGCCGCGCTGTCGGCATGGTGATGGCAGGCTTGTTGATGGGCATCTTGCTGGCCCGAACCGTCGCAGGCGCACTGGCCGAACTGGGTAGTTGGCGCACAGTGTATTGGGTTGCCGCCGTGCTGATGACACTCATGGCGGCACTGCTGTATCGCAACCTGCCACGCTACCGGGCCAACGCCAGATTGTCATACGTCGGCCTGCTGCGCTCGGTCTTGCAACTGTTCGGTCAGGAGCCGCTATTTCGAGCTCGTGCCATCCTCAGCGGCTTGATGTTCGCCATTTTTTCGGTGTTCTGGACCTCGATGACTTTTTTATTGGCCGGCCCGCCGTTCGAGCTGTCCGATGGCGTGATCGGTGCATTTGGACTGGCCGGGCTGGTAGGCGCGCTTGCAGCCACCGTTTTCGGCAGGCGTGCCGATCGAGGTCATGCCAACGCATCAACCCGGATCGCACTGCTGCTCATGATGGCTGCGTGGGCCGTGCTGATACTGGCGCAAGTTTCGCTGACGGCCATGCTGGTGGGCGTGGTCTTACTCGATCTGGCGGTCCAGGGCGTTCATATCACCAATCAAAGCACCATCTACCGCATTCGTCCCGAGGCCCGCAGCAGGCTGACCTCGGGCTACATGACATGTTGCTTCGTGGGCGGTGCGCTGGGTTCTCAGGCATCCGCATCCATCTATGCCTACTTAGGCTGGCCTGGCGTTGTCGGCCTAGGCATGGGCTTGAGTCTGATCGCCGCCATCTATGGCATGGCGGTATGCAGCGCACGCATTCCCGATCGCCTCGAAGCGCGCAACTGACCCACGAAACGCAGGCGGCAGCCCACGATAACGCCAGCATCCTTATAATTGCCGGTTTGGTCGGATCGAAGCACGCTCCGGCCCCCATTGCTTTCTAAAAGCCGACAGCCATCGGGCAGGAATACTCATGCAGGAACGCTACTTCCCCACCACCGTCGAGGCGCTAGCGCGCGAGAACTGGCAGGCACGCGACGCCTACCGCGTCGTGGAGCATGCCCGCAATGCCGACGGCTCGCTCAAGCCGAAGTTCTACGCCTGCTCGATGCTGCCCTACCCCAGCGGCAAGTTGCATATGGGGCATGTTCGTAACTACACGATCAACGACATGATGGCGCGGCAGTTGCGTATGCGCGGCTACAACGTGCTGATGCCCATGGGCTGGGATGCCTTCGGCATGCCCGCCGAGAACGCCGCGATCAAATCGAAGGTGCCGCCGGCCAAGTGGACCTACGACAACATCGCCTACATGAAGCAACAGATGCAGGCGATGGGTCTGGCCATCGACTGGTCGCGCGAGATGTGTGCATGCGACCCGGCCTACTATAAATGGAACCAGTGGCTGTTCCTGAAGATGCTCGAACGCGGCATCGCCTATCGCAAGACGCAGGTGGTGAACTGGGATCCGGTGGATCAAACCGTGCTGGCCAACGAACAGGTCATCGACGGTCGTGGCTGGCGCTCGGGTGCACCGGTCGAAAAGCGCGAAATTCCGGGTTATTACTTGCGCATCACCGATTACGCCGAAGCGCTGCTGGGCAACGTGCAAGATGGCCTGCCAGGCTGGCCCGAACGCGTGCGTCTGATGCAAGAGAACTGGATCGGCAAGAGTGCTGGCGTACGCTTTGCGTTCCCGCACACCATCCGCGATGCCGCAGGCGATCTGATTCAAGACGGCAAGCTGTACGTCTTCACGACACGCGCCGACACCATCATGGGCGTGACGTTTTGCGCGGTCGCCCCCGAACACCCGCTGGCCACGCACGCCGCCAGCACTCAGCCCGAGTTGGCCGCGTTCATCGAAGCCTGCCGCGCAGGCGGCACGACCGAAGCCGAAATGGCCACCCGCGAAAAAGAAGGCATGCGTACCGGTCTGACCGTGACGCATCCCATCACGGGCCAATTGATCGACGTGTGGGTGGGCAACTATGTGTTGATGAGCTATGGCGACGGCGCCGTCATGGGCGTTCCGGCGCACGACGAGCGCGACTTCGCGTTCGCCTGCAAGTATTCGCTGGCCATCCGTCAGGTGGTGACTGTAGGCGACAAGCCCTACGACGACACCCGGTGGCATGACTGGTATGGCGACAAGCAAGCCGGCCGTACCATCCACTCGGCGCCGTTCGACAATCTCGATTACTCGACCGCCGTGGACACCATCGCCGCCGCACTTTCTGCCAAGGGCCTGGGCGAAAAGCAGACCACCTGGCGTCTGCGTGACTGGGGCATCTCGCGCCAGCGTTACTGGGGCACCCCGATCCCCATCATCCACTGCGCCGACTGCGGCCCGGTGCCGGTGCCCGAGGCCGATCTGCCGGTCGTGTTGCCGGACGACTTGATCCCCGACGGCAGCGGCAACCCGCTGGCCAAGCATGAAGGCTTCCTATCCTGCTCGTGCCCGCGCTGCGGCAAGCCCGCACGCCGCGAAACCGACACGATGGATACCTTCGTCGATTCGTCCTGGTACTTCATGCGCTACACCTCGGCCGGCAACGATCGGGCCATGGTGGACGAGCGCAACGATTACTGGATGCCGATGGACCAATACCTCGGCGGCATCGAACACGCTGTGCTGCACTTGCTGTACGCCCGCTTCTGGACGCGCGTCATGCGCGATCTGGGTCTGGTGTCTTTCGACGAACCGTTCACCAAGCTGCTATGCCAAGGCATGGTGCTCAACCACATCTATTCGCGTAAGACCGCACAAGGTGGCATCGAGTATTTCTGGCCCGAAGAGGTCGATAATCTGTATGACGAAAAAGGCGCGATCACGGGCGCCAAACTGAAAACCGACGCCAGCGCCATCGATTACGGCGGTATCGGCACGATGTCGAAGTCCAAAAACAACGGTGTCGATCCGCAGTCGCTGATCGACACGCTGGGTGCCG
>CAMDNZ010000069.1 GCA_945903445.1 Bordetella parapertussis | reverse complement strand
TTTTTTTTGTGCCCGCCGCTGGTTCAGATCACAACAGGAGCATGACCGTGTCACACAACACCGACGATTTGCGTATTCGTGAGATCAAGGAACTCAATCCGCCTTCGCACGTCATGCGCGAATACGCCTGCACGCCCACCGCGTCGGCCACCGTGTTTTCGGCCCGCCAATCGCTGCATCGCATTTTGCACGGCATGGAAGACCGCCTGGCCGTGGTGATCGGCCCATGTTCGATTCACGATACCCGTGCCGCGCTCGAATATGCCGACCGCTTGAAACCCGTGAGAGATCGCCTGGCAGGCGAATTGGAAATCGTCATGCGGGTGTATTTCGAGAAGCCACGCACGACCGTCGGTTGGAAAGGCCTGATCAACGATCCGCATCTGGACAATAGCTTCGACATCAATCGGGGCGTGCGTGTGGCGCGTGAGTTGTTGCTGGATATCAATAGTCGTGGATTGCCGGCGGGTTGCGAGTTTCTGGACATGATTACTCCGCAATACATCGCCGATCTGGTGTCGTGGGGTGCAATTGGCGCGCGGACGACCGAAAGTCAGGTGCATCGCGAATTGGCTTCGGGACTGTCGTGTCCGGTGGGCTTCAAGAACGGCACCGATGGCAACGTCAAAATCGCCGTCGATGCCATCAAGGCTGCGTCACAGTCGCACCACTTCCTGTCGGTGACCAAAGGCGGTCATTCCGCCATTGTGTCCACTGAAGGCAATGAGGATTGCCACGTCATTCTGCGGGGTGGCAAGACACCGAATTACGATGCGCCCAGCGTCGATGCCGCATGCCAGGACATGGCCCGTGCTGGCTTGGCGCCGCGCGTGATGGTCGACGCGAGTCATGCGAACAGCAGCAAGAAGCCCGAGAATCAGCCTTTGGTGGTCGAGGATGTCGCCCGTCAGATCGCGGCAGGCGATAGCCGGATCTTCGGTCTGATGATCGAAAGTCATTTGTTGGGCGGAAGGCAAGACCTGGTCGAAGGTCAACCCTTGGTATACGGCCAAAGTATCACCGACGGCTGCATCGACTGGGATGCATCGGTGGTTGTGCTCGACCGTTTGGCCCAAGCCGTGCGTGAACGTCGTCGCAGCCTTGGGACCGTCGGCAAATGAGGGCAGGCGTAAAATAGCGCCTTCAGTGATTTGCACGATTCTTTGCTATGAACGCTCCTACTCATCTCGATGTCTTGCGTCGTCCCATTCCGTCCGAATTCATGACGGCGGTGGCTCAGCGCTTCGGTGACCGCCTGCTGACTTCGCCATCGGCCCTGGCACACTATGGCGAGTCGGAGTCGCCTTATCCCGCCACACCACCCGACGCGGTGGTCATTGCGCATACGACGGACGACGTGGCGGCCTTGGCGGCCTTGTGTCACGCTCATCGGGTGCCATTGATTCCTTATGGTGCGGGTTCGTCGTTGGAAGGCCATACCTTGGCGATCGAGGGCGGTGTAAGTCTCGATCTGTCGCAGATGAACGTGATCGTTGCGATCAACGCCGAGGATCTGACCGCGACGGTGCAGGCGGGCGTGTTGCGCAAGCAACTCAATGACGCCTTACGAGACACCGGCTTGTTTTTTCCGATCGATCCCGGTGCAGACGCCAGTATCGGCGGCATGGCAGCCACCCGGGCTTCCGGCACCAATGCCGTGCGTTACGGCACGATGCGGGAGAACGTCGTATCACTAACGGTCGTGACCGCGACCGGCAAGGTGGTTCGAACCGCCAGTCGCGCACGTAAGTCATCTGCGGGCTACGACCTGACTCGCTTGTTCGTGGGCAGCGAAGGCACGCTGGGCATCATTACCGAGGTGACGGTCAGGCTGTTCCCTCTGCCCGAAGCGGTGTCGGCGGCGGTCTGTAATTTTCCGAGCCTGGATGCCGCGGTCGCCAGTGTGATCGACATTATTCAGATGGGTATTCCGGTCGCGCGGGTCGAGTTCATGGACGAGGCCAGCGTTCGAGCGGTGAATCGCTACAGCACGTTGACCTTGCAAGAAACGCCGCTGTTGCTGTTCGAGTTTCACGGCAGCCCCGCCGGTGTGCAGGAACAGGCTGAGCTTGTGCAAGACATCACCCACGACCACGGCGGCATGGATTTCGAATGGGCCGAGCGGCCCGAAGATCGCAATCGTTTGTGGACGGCGCGGCACAACGCGTATTTCGCTGGGTTACAGTTGCGCCCCGGATGCCGATCCAGCACGACAGATGTGTGCGTGCCGATTTCCAATTTGGCGCGATGCGTGCGCGAAACCGCTGACGATTTGAAGGATGCGACATTCGACTCCATCATCGTCGGTCATGTTGGCGATGGGAATTTTCATGTCCTGATGTTGATCGATCCCGACAGCCCCGAGCAATGGCAGCAATCGGAAGAAATCAATCATCGCATGGTGCGTCGTGCCATTGCAATGGACGGCACATGCACGGGCGAGCATGGCGTGGGCATGCACAAGATGCCGTTTTTGGTGGAAGAGCACGGTGAAGATGCGCTCGATCTGATGCGTAGCCTCAAGCATGCCTACGATCCGCACAATATCCTGAATCCCGGCAAGATCGTGAGCTGGACGGCATGAGCGAAGCCATCGTGCAGGCGCCAGCAGTGATCACCACGCCTCGACCGACCAAAGGGCGGATCGTCGTCGGCATGTCGGGCGGGGTCGATTCGTCGGTGACGGCCTGGTTGCTCAAGCAGCAAGGCTTTGACGTGGTTGGCCTGTTCATGAAGAACTGGGAGGACGATGACGATTCCGAATATTGTTCGACCCGACAGGATCTGCTGGACGCGGCGAGCGTGGCCGATCTGATTGGCGTCGAGCTCCAAGCGGTGAACTTTGCGACCGAATACAAGGATCGCGTATTTGCCGATTTCTTACGCGAGTACTCGGCGGGGCGCACGCCCAATCCCGATGTATTGTGCAATGCCGAAATCAAGTTCAAGGCGTTTCTGGACCACGCCATGGCCATGGGTGCCGAGCGTATCGCTACCGGTCATTACGCCCGCGTGCGTGGGATTGCGAATGGGGCAGTCGAACGCTACGAATTGCTCAAAGGTCTGGATACGACTAAAGATCAGAGCTATTTCCTGCATCGCTTGAATCAGGCGCAGCTGTCGCGAACCTTGTTTCCGCTGGGTGAGTTGCCGAAGACCGAAGTCCGTCGTCTGGCAGCCGAAATAGGTTTACCGAACGCCGCCAAGAAGGACTCTACCGGTATCTGCTTTATTGGCGAGCGGCCGTTCAGACAGTTCTTGAACCGGTATTTGCCCACCAAAGCGGGGCCGATGCTGACCCCCGAGGGCCAGCGCGTGGGCAAACACCAAGGCTTGGCGTTCTATACGCTGGGCCAGCGCAAAGGTTTGGGTATCGGTGGCGTCAAAGGTACTCAGCAGGCCGATGGCACGGCAGACGCTTGGTATACCGCAAGAAAGGATATGGCCGCCAATACGCTCTACGTCGTTCAGGGCCACGATCATCCGTGGTTGCTATCGCATGAGGTGCAAGTCGATTCGCCAAGCTGGGTAGCTGGTGTGCCGCCCGCCCAGTCGGGTTTGGGCGCAAAGACGCGCTATCGACAGCCCGATGCGCCGTGTCGCTTGACGCAGGCCGACGAACGAGGATTCAGCCTGCGTTTCGATGAGGCCCAATGGGCGGTTACGCCGGGCCAGTCCGCCGTCGTGTACGACGGCGATGTCTGCTTGGGTGGGGGCTTGATCGCGGCCGCCGCCTGAGGTCGTTCAGACGGTAGCGGGCACGGTGTCGACAAACGACTGGCGCGTCGACAATTTTTCGAACAGGCGTGCCAGGTTCGGGCGCCCGTCGCGCCACGCCAACTCGGCAAATCGCAAGTCCAGGTAGCCAAGCGCACAGCCCACTGCGATATCGGCCAAGCTGTAGTTCACACCCATGCAATAGGCGTGCTCACCCAAACCAGCGTCCATGGCGGCCAAGCTGGCACTTACTTTACCCATCTGCCGCTCGATCCACTCGGGACTTTGCTGCGATGGCGGGCGCTGTTTTTCTTTCACGACCGTCACGCAGGCATCCAGTACGCCGTCGGCGATCGACTCCCAGCACTTTACGGCGGCACGGTCGCGACCCTGCTGAGGGATCAGACGCGAGACGGGCGACAAGGTGTCCAGATATTCGACGATGACGCGTGAATCGAACAGACTGCCGCCATCTTCCATGACCAGGCAGGGCACCTTGCCAAGCGGATTGAATTGCTGGATGGTGGCGTCGCTGGCCCACACGTTTTCGAGTTCGAGGCGGTAGTCGAGTTTCTTTTCCGCCATGACGATACGAGCCTTGCGAACGTAGGGGCTGGTGAGCGAACCGATCAGTTTCATGGATAGAGGCGTTCAACAAAAAGCGGGCGCGAGTATAGCAGGATGCTTACAAGTCCAACCTTTTAATACTGGTCGTATCAGATTACCGCTTAATCGCGCACATCGGGGTGAATGTTAAGATTTGCGCCGTTATTTTAATTGCTTGCCAGGCCCCGCCATGCACATCGCCTCTGAACTGACTGCCTTGAACGCTCTTTCACCGTTGGATGGACGCTACGCTGCGCGCGGCGCGCCTTTGCGCGGCCTGTTATCGGAAGCTGGCTTCATGGCGCATCGCGTCGAAGTTGAAGTGGCCTGGCTGGCGGCGCTATCCGATGCCGGTTTGCCCGAGCTTCCCGCATTCAGCCAGGGCGCGCGCGCGCGCTTGGCGGCATTGGTGGCCGGGTTCTCGGAAGCCGACGCCGATCGCATTAAGGCTATCGAACGGGTGACCAACCACGACGTCAAAGCGGTGGAGTATTGGCTGAAAGAGCGCGTGGCCGACGACGAAGAGTTGGCGCGTGCTGCCGAATTCATCCATTTCGCCTGCACCTCCGAGGACATTAACAACACCTCGCACGCGCTGATGCTGACGCGTGCGCGCGAGCAGGTCGTGCTGCCGTGGCTCGAACGCCTGACGGACAAGCTCAAACAATTGGCCGCGACCTACGCCGCTCAGCCGATGTTGAGCCGCACGCACGGTCAACCCGCCAGCCCCACGACCCTGGGCAAGGAATTCGCCAACGTGGCCGTGCGTCTGCAACGTGCCGCAGATGCCGTGCGCGCCGTGCAGCCGCTGGCCAAATTGAATGGCGCGACGGGCAACTATAACGCGCACTTGAGCGCCTATCCCGAGATCGATTGGCCTGCCTTCAGCGAACGCGTCTTGAGCGGCCTAGGTCTCACGCAGAACCGTCACACCATTCAGATCGAACCGCATGACTGGATGGCGGCATTGTTCGATGCCGTGGCTCGTGCCAACGTCATCATTCTAGATTTGAACCGTGACGTCTGGGGCTACATCGCCCTGGGTTACTTTAAACAGCGTTTGAAGGAAGGCGAAGTGGGATCGTCGACCATGCCGCACAAAGTCAACCCTATCGACTTCGAGAATTCGGAGGGCAATTTGGGCTTGGCCAATGCCGTGTTGCGCCATCTGTCCGAGAAGTTGCCGGTGTCGCGCTGGCAGCGTGATTTGACCGATTCGACGGTGTTGCGCAACCTGGGCGTGGGCCTGGGTTATGGCGTGGTAGCGTGGGATGCCTGCATGCGCGGTCTGGACAAGCTGGAGGTCAATACCCAGGCCATCGACGACGACATCGATGCCTGCTGGGAAGTGTTGGCCGAGCCGGTGCAAACGGTGATGCGTCGTTATGGTTTGCCGCAACCCTACGAGCAATTGAAGGCATTGACCCGTGGCAAGGGCATCACGCAAGAAGCATTGGCCGAGTTCATCGCTGGTCTAGATCTGCCGGCCGAACCCAAAGCTCGCCTAGCCGCAATGACGCCGCGTGCTTATGTCGGCCTGGCTGCATCGCTAGCCGTCGATCTGTGACGGTGGCCGTCGCTGCCCGGCCCGCTCATTGCTACCGGGTGGTGTCGGGTGCCACCGGCGGCAGTATTCGCTGAACGTATTTTCGCGCCAGCGCGGCTTTTTCGGATGCATGTCATGCGCCAATCTTCTTTGCACTTCAAGTTCTTCCTGATGCTGCTGGCCGCCGTTTCGGTGGCTTTTTTCTGGCTGTTGCTGCCGTTTTACGGCGCGGTGTTTTGGGGCGCGATTTTGGCGATCATTTTTACGCCCATGCATCGGAAAATCGTCAGTAAATTCGGTGGCAACAAACCCAATCTGGCGGCACTGGCGACGCTCGGTGTCATTCTGATGCTGGTGATTTTGCCGCTGACCTTGATCGCGGGTGCGCTGGTGCAAGAGGGCGCGCTGGTGTACGAACGGATTCGTACCGGCAATCTGAACTTCGGTTTGTATTTCCAACAGGCCGTGGCGGCATTACCCGAATCGGTGCGCGGTTTGTTGGCTCGTTTCGAAATCACCGACATTGCCAGCTTGCAGGACAAGCTGAGCCAGGGCGCGATGCAGGCCAGCCAATTGGTGGCGACACAAGCCCTGAATATCGGCCAGAACACGTTCCAGTTCATCATCAGCTTCGGCATCATGCTGTATCTATTGTTTTTCCTGTTGCGCGACGGCTCGCACATCGGCCGTCGTATTCGTACTGCCGTGCCCTTGAGCGACGAGCACAAGATGCACCTGATCCGGAAGTTCGTCACGGTCGCTCGTGCCACAGTGAAGGGCAACGTACTGGTTGCCATGACCCAGGGCGCTTTGGGCGGGCTGGCATTTTGGTTCCTGGATATTCAGGGTGCCTTGCTGTGGGCGGTGTTAATGGCGTTTTTGTCCTTGCTGCCTGCCGTGGGCGCCGGGCTGATCTGGGGGCCGGTGGCCATCTATTTTCTGGCGACCGGCGCGGTGGGTGCCGGGGTCGGATTGATCGTCTACGGGATCGTCGTGATCGGTTTGGTAGACAACGTATTGCGCCCGATTCTGGTGGGTAAGGACACCAAGATGCCCGACTACGTGGTGCTGATTTCGACGCTGGGAGGCATGGCCTTGTTCGGGATCAACGGATTCGTCATCGGCCCGGTGATCGCAGCCCTGTTCATGGCAGCCTGGGACTTGTTTGTGACGACTCGCGAAAATGTGGCTCGCGAACGCCTGTAATCTATGCTATTATTCATTTCTCAGACGCGGGGTGGAGCAGTCTGGCAGCTCGTCGGGCTCATAACCCGAAGGTCGTAGGTTCAAATCCTGCCCCCGCAACCAAATTCAGTACAAATGGCCGTTCTTGTTTCAAGCGAGAACGGTTTTTTTGTTTGTGCGTACAAAGATGTGCAAAAAAACGAAAGCGCACGAAAAGAGAAAGCGGCGGCCGACGGATTTTTGGCTGGCGTCTCCCTGGTAAAAGGGCTGGATATGCCGTGTCGGCTAAGCTGATATACGGGAACCGAACCTACGAGAGAACCACTTTGACTGGCCGCTATGCTGTCGCCCGACTCTTAAAAACATACGCGGTTGCAGCGGCTTGCGTGCTGTCGTTCGTCACCGCGCCCGCCGTTTCGATAGCGCAGGCGTTACCTCTGCCTGAGTCGGTTCTACAGCAGGTGCAAGCGGTCGAATCTCGTTTGGGAGCGAGAGTGGGTGTGGCCTTGGTGGACGTCGCTTCGGCGCGGCACTGGGCGTGGCGTGGCCACGAGCGGTTCCCGTTGAACAGTACCTTCAAAGCCTTTGCCTGTGCGGCGCTGCTAGCACGCGTCGATGCGGCAGGCAGTAGTCTGGCTCGAACAACGACGATCAGCAAAGCCGATATCGTGTCCTATTCGCCCGTATTCGAATCGCAAATAGGCCATTCGGTAACGCTGGCCCAACTGTGCGAGGCCGCAGTCACCATGAGCGATAACGCGGCGGCCAATTTGATTCTCAAGCACATCGACGGGCCGGAAGGTTTCACTCGTTTCATGCGATCGCTAGGCGACGATGCAAGCCGTTTGGACCGATTCGAGCCCGAGCTGAACGAGGCGACGCCGGGCGACCTGCGCGATACCACGACGCCTGCGGCGATCGTTCATGCGGTGTTGCGGTTGGTCGAGGGTGATGCACTGACGGTCGCCAGCAAGGCACGGCTGGTTCGATGGATGAGAGATAACCGAGTAGCGGGACCGGTGTTGCGTGCTGTTTTGCCCGAGGGATGGCAAATCGCCGATCGGACGGGAGCAGGTGGGTATGGCTCGCGATCTATCGTTGCAGTGGTCTGGCCTAGCGATGGAACGCCCTGGGGCATTGCTATCTACCTAACTCAAAGTCGAGCCGATATGGCCGAGCGGAATCGTGCGATTGGCGACATCGGGCGAGCCGCGTTCGACTTCATCAGATCGGACGCACGGTGACGTGATAAGGTGACGACGCATCGCCGCGCGGTTCCGGCGACTCGTAAATGATCGATGCGCCTCGTGCGTGCTTAACCGTTCACACCGTCGGAGTCATTTTGCTGCCATTGCGCTCGATTTCTATGCTCATCGTCGGCCTGGTGTCATTGGCCATGGCCTTAGGCGCAGCGTTATCGCCCGAGATGGTGGCCGCTGAATTCAGCGCGGGATGGCTGTATGTGAGGTTCGGCTTGGGCGGCATCGTCAGTGCGTTGGCGGTGATGGGATGGGTGTTTTGCATTTGGGGCGGCCTAGGCGTGCGCAAAGCCTTACGGCAGCGGCGCACGCGTAACGATCCTACGGCTTAATACGTAGCGAGCGTATAAAGCGAACTTAGGCATGCGGCTTGCATTAGCAGTTGGACTATTTTTCCAACCCTGTTGTTGCTCGCACCATGTCTACCTGCTACACCTTCGACACGCCCTTGGGGCCCTTCCATATTCTGGCCATTGATCGCGAGTGGTGGACGGTATTCGACGGCGAATCCCTAGGCCGCTATGGCACGCCAGAATGCGCCGCAGGTGCATTGGCGGGCGGGGACGTGCCGCTGCTGTCCGACGGTACCAATGCCGCAGAACTCGCCATCGCGCGCGATTTGTCGATGTGGCAGCCTTCGTTCGTTCGCTGATCGAATGCACTGAGGGATGCCGCGGTTGCATGTGGCGCGTGCGAATGCTCATCGCTAAAACCTCAGGGTCGTCGAGGCGTTCACACTTGGCTCGTTGTGATCGTAAAACTAGTGACATGGGCTTGAATGCCGCTTGCCGTCTGACTTTGAGAATGATAAACAGTCTCTTTTAGTTGTCGCTTTAGGAGACACCATGATTCGTCGCTCATTCAGCTTGCGTCACGTTGCAGCAGCCGTCCTAATCGCCAGTGGCGCGACGAGTGCCGCGCAGGCCCAGAAGGCCGCTGCGCCCGTCACTTCGCAAGTCGCCGACGCGACAGCCACGACCTTGATCGATGGTGGCATCCGCCGCGACATCGCGCGCGGTGTGTACGAGGTCATCTACAGCCCTGCGAACCAATCGGTGTATTTGGCCAGTTCCGAGTCCATCCCTGGTGTGAAAGGCGGCATCGTTTACAAGCTCGATCCCAAGACGCTGGAAGTGACAGGTAAAACCCATACAGATAAGAAGAATTTCGGTCTGGCCATCAATCCGGCGGGCGATACCTTGTATGTGGGCAACAGCCTGCAAAGCGGCATCAGCGCCATCGATATCAAAACGGGTGACGTGAAAGCGCAGTTGAAGTTCACGGAAAAAGCCTCCGACGGCACCGCCTATGGTCCGCGCCAGATTATTTATCAAGAGCAGGGCGATCTGTTGTATGTGGGCGGCGTCGGTTTGCCGGGTGTCGTGTGGGTGGTGGATGCGAAAACCTTGACGCTCAAACAAACCATTGCCGATATGGGTAAATGGGTCACCGGCTTACTGGTGGATCAGGACGCCAAGCGTTTGTATGTGGCCAACGGCGATGGCGAGATCGTGGCGCTCGATAGCGAAAAATACACGGTGCTGCATCGCTGGAAACCGGCGGGAGGCGAAGAGGCGTTGTTGCTGAATCTGGCGCTGGATGCCAAGAGCAAGCGTTTGTTCGTGACCGATCATTCGAAGCTGAAGACGGTGCTGGTGCTGGATACGGATAGCGGCAAGGTCACTCAGCGTTTGCCTGTAGGCGAATCGATGGCGATCAAGCTGAACCCGGTGCGCAACGAGCTGTACGTATCGCATCGTGATCGCGGCAGCGTCAGTGTCCTGGATGCCGATACTTATCGCGAGATCAAGACCTACTCGCTGCCGCAGAATCCGAACAGTTTGGCCTTGGATCCGACTGGGCAGGTGCTGTATGTGACGATCAAAGGTCCGTTTAATAAGGACTACACCGCATCGGGGCCGGAAAGCATCGCGCGTATCGATCTGTCGCAGCTCAAGAAGTGACGCGGATGTCGCGATCGGATTCGATGTCCGATCGCAATTGATCGATCAGACAAAAGCGGCCCTCGAGCCGCTTTTGTTTCGTGTGGACGTCGGCCATCATAGAGCTAAAGAATCAGGAATGCGCCGATGGCGACCAGTGTCGGTAGCGCCGCGCCTGCCAAAAGGCCTAGCGCGCTGACCGTGCCGCCAGAAAAACCGTGCTTCAGCAAAGCCTGGCCAGCGGGGTTCGGGGCATTGGCGATGACGGTCAAGCCACCGCCGGCAACGGCTCCGGCAACCAGCATGTACTTGGCTTGGTCCCCGATGTCCGGGATCAGCGATCCCAGATAGGTCAGCGCTGCATTGTCGGTAATGGCTGTGAGTGCCACTGCGCCGAAAAACAGCGCCATTGGTTCCAGTCCAGCCACCAGAGGTTGCAGCCACCAACTTTGCAGGCCACCCAACACAACCAATCCTGCCAGGAAGAATCCCACTAATAATCCTTCCCGGATGATGAGTCGGGACTGATGGTGTTCGTAGGCTTGGGCGAAACCTAAAAACGTCAGAAAGATACCCATGAAAATGACGGGGTGATGGGCAAAGGCGACTACGCCTGCCAGCAAACCGATGTGAATCGCTGCGACGGCGAAAGGAACGGGAGGGCGCTCGCTGCCCGGCTCGATTGGCGGTGCGACGACATGGCGGCGCAGCAACGTCGCGGCAAGCGTGGCGTTGATGAGCACTGCCAGGGCGGCTTTCCAACCGAACTGCATGAAGACGAACGATGAATCCCATTGCCAGGTATGGGCGACCATCAAAATGGGCGGAGCGGCGAATGACGTTAACGTGCCGCCGATCGATATGTTGACGAACAACACGCCCAATGCGAAATATTTGTGCATTGGCGGCATGGCGGCGGTGAACACCACTGGAGCGAGCATCAGCGCGGCAATCGTCATGGCGGCGGGTTCTGTCACCAGCGAGCCCATTAAAGGCACGGCGAACAGGCCCAACCAGGCGGTCATCAACGGCGTGGGTAAGGGCGCGAGATGCGCCAACTTGCCGACGATTGCGGAAACCGTCGTGAGGATGGGCCGGGACGCGGCAATCACCATCACCACGAAAACAAACAAGGGTTCGGTGTAGTTGCGCGATTCGGCGTAGGACAGGGCCGCGTCGCCGCCCGCTATTAGCGCCATCGCGCCTATCAAGACGATGGCCCAGAAGCCGAATACGACTTCGACCTCGCCTAAGAGATGGAACAGACCACGGTGGCGGGGAAAGCGATGAGCCAGGCGCTCGAACTGAGAGGCCGCGAAAGTGTGGGCGAGCGCGACCGCAAACAGAACGGCGCCGAGAATCTGAAGCGTGCTGGGGGACGGGGACATGCGTGCGTTTTCCGCGTGGCGGCCCGACCAGCGCATTAGCCTGCCGATGACTAACAATTAGTCCGGCACCCGCCAGAATTCTAGCGGAGAGACATGCGAAAGAGGTGAAAGGGTAAACCCTTGGGCATGGCTGCAAGCTTAGTTACAAAAAGTTTGTATATGCCCATGCATTGTTGATCTGGTGCCCGCCATCCATTGATGAAGTGGATGTGTCTTGGTACGAGTTCTTCAACACGACGGTAGTTTTGGTGATGCATTGGATACGCAAAGGCTTCGAAATCATAAATGAAGTCGATCCATGGCAGCTTATTGGCGCGACTGCGATTATTGCGGGACGCATCCCGGGTTTTAAGCCCACATCGGGCGCGATCGTTGGCGGCACAGTATGGGCTGGACCATGGGACGGTGCGCTGCTGGGTAGAGCGCTATCGCCAGTATGGCGAAGCTGGGCTGCGCAAAAAGTTCAGTCACTACAGCGCGCGCTTCAAACTGTCGGTGCTGCGCCGAATGTGGCGGGATTGTCGCGCTGCACGTTTTCTTCCCAGGTGAAAGCGCAACAGGCCGACCCCCACGCTGGCTTGAAATCACGTATCCGCACCAGAAGTGGGGCACCGACGTGACGGAGTTCAACGCCCGATGCACGACGGTATACCTTTCGCCAGTGCCGGATTCCTACAACGGGGAAATCGTGGCCTCCGAAATGCACGAGAACCCTTCTTTCCGCTGGTGAGCCGTATGTTCGAAACAGCGCTGGACAAGCTGGCAGGCCAAGACGGGCCGTTATTGCATTCGGATCAGGGGTGGCCATATCGAATGCTGATTTATCTGTATTAGTCAAAACTTAATCTGACATTTTCGTTAACCTAGGGCAAGAGCCCTGAAAGGAAAAGTCAGAGATGAACATGGCCCAGAATCATAAGGTAATCCGAAACAAGATAGGGCTGCTGAAGCTAGCCGAGCAGCTGGACAA
>CAMDNZ010000068.1 GCA_945903445.1 Bordetella parapertussis | reverse complement strand
ATTGTCCAGCTGCTCGGCTAGCTTCAGCAGCCCTATCTTGTTTCGGATTACCTTATGATTCTGGGCCATGTTCATCTCTGACTTTTCCTTTCAGGGCTCTTGCCCTAGGTTAACGAAAATGTCAGATTAAGTTTTGACTAATACAATTCAGCGCTCTGAGCGTCGCGCTCAGACATGACCTGGCTGTCGATACCCGGCAGGCCCTCGCACCACTAGCTAACGACGTGCAAGTCGTTCTGGGACTGGCGCGCCCCACGCCAGTCCGTACGCCGCGCATCGTGCCGGTGCTCTATGGAAGCCGTCTTGCGGCGGATGCCACCACCACTAGCGTCGATCCTGCGCAGATGTCGAACGGCGACTTGGGCTTCGAGCCATGAGAACGATAGCCGCCTTGCTCGACAAAACGGTTATGGTCGTCGTCATCTTCGTCGCGCTCTTCGTGTCGGTATTGCCGTGTCGTGCTGCTCGGCCCGCCGCCGCTCAACCGACTGCGCCATCCGTCGCTTCCATGCCGCCGCCCGAGACTACGCCTTCGCGTGCCGTGCAAGCTATGGTTGACCGCCGCGCGTTTGCGTCAATCGATTTGGTGGTTGGACAGACTCAGGTATTTCGCGCAAATGGCGTACAACGTGTGGCGGTAGGGCAAGGCGATGTGCTGGAGGCCGTCGTGATCGAAGGCAAGGAGGTGTTGGTCTTCGCACGAAATCCGGGACGTTCGACATTGCATATCTGGCGGTCCGAGGATGTGCGGGACGATTACGACATCACGGTGGAGGCTGCAGCCGGCCGTCAGATTCAAGCCGAACTCCAGGCGCTGCTGCAAGATGTGCCCACCGCACGCAGCCGGGTCGTCGGCGGAACGATCGTCATCGACGGCAGTGCACTGTCGGATGCCGACCGAACACGCATTGCCAGTCTTGCGCAACGCTATCCCGACATCATCGACTTCACCAGCGATGTCGGTTGGGAGCAGATGATCATGCTGGATGTACAAGTCGTGGAGATTCCTCGTTCGCGTCTGTTGGAGTTCGGCATGGACTGGGGAGCCGGGCCAGAGGGCGGCATACACGTCGGTGCTGCATGGGATGCGTGGGGAGGGCGTTCGGTCACCGAGCGCCCTGGCGCAGCCCCTGTGGCCCGACCGGGCACGAACGCGCCGTTGGCCGGTATTTTGGGGGTCAATGCACTGTGGTCTGCGCGTCTTCGTGCACTGGCCGAGTCGGGCGAGGCCGTCGTGCTGGCTCAACCTCAGTTGCTGGCGCGTAGCGGGGCCACGGCAGAGTTCCTGGCCGGCGGCGAAGTTCCTTACAAGCACATCGACAGTAATAACCGAGCGACTACGCAATTCAAACCCTATGGCGTAAGTCTACAAATGACACCTCGCGCCGAGCGCAATGGTATTGTGCGCGCCCACATCACCGTCGAAGCGAGCGCCGTTGACGACCAGCTGATGGGCGACAATGGTCCGGCACTCAAGACTCGGCGCGCTGCGACCGAGTTCAACGTCGCCTCGGGTAGAACCCTGGTCTTGGCAGGATTTCTTTCCCATGATCGTACCGACTCGCATACCGGTATTCCAGGACTGCGCAGCATCCCAATAGTTGGCGCATTGTTCGGTGCTAGACGCCAGAATCGACGAGACGTCGAGCTGGCGATTTTCGTCACGCCGACTATTGTCGACGAGCACAATCCGGCTTTGGCCGAGCGGGTGCGTCGCGCCACGGCATTGACCGAGGCATCCAGACAAACGCCTCCCATCATGAACGTGCCACTGAAGCGCTCGTCACAAGGCGTGCCTTCGCAATGGCTACCTCATGCGCCAGGCAGCGACATCGCGGGTACGGTCGACGACACCTGGCATCGCGGTCCTAAATCTCAATGGACCCAGCAAGATAAGGCGTCTGCATCATGAGGGTGACGATCGAACAGCGCTCGCGCGATGCGTGTCTACGCCAGTGGCATGTGATCGCCCCGGTTTTCATCGGTCGCGATCCATCGTGCGCGGTTTGTTTGTCGCATTGGCGCGTCGCACGCCAGCATGCGGTACTTCGCTCTCGACACAGTACGCTGTGGGTGGACGATAACGGTGGATGGGGCTGCACGCGCATCAATGGCACGCGAGTCGTGGCCCCCACGCCCTTAGGCCCGAACGATGCCTTGGAGGTCGGCCCCTATACCCTGGTCGTCACGTCGCTCGATCCGGACACTGAAGCAATGACCGTCGACGCCCATACCGTCGAGGCAATCGTTTTGCCTGTCGCTGCGAGAACCGCACCCAGTGCAGCGCATGCACGCCTACACACTCTTTTGCTGGAAAGCCTGGATTTGCGCCGGGAGAATGTCGCCGACATGAGCGACCTTCACTTGCGCGCCCGGGCGCACGAATTACTGACCGAATTGCTCGAAAACCATGCCGAACTATGCGCGCCCGCTGACAAGGAAATCTTGCTAGACGGCGTTTTAGCCGAGGCAGTGGGATTGGGGCCCCTGGAACCCCTGCTGGCCGACGATTCGGTCACCGAGATCATGGTCAATGGCCCGGACCGTATATTTACGGAGCGGGCTGGGCGTTTATGCCAGCATCCCATGACGTTCACCGGCGATGCGTCGTTGCGGGCCGTCATAGAACGAATCGTGTCTCCGCTGGGTCGGCGCATAGACGAGAGCTCCCCCATGGTGGACGCGCGCCTACCCGACGGTTCGCGCGTCAATGCCGTCATCGCGCCAGTCGCGCTGCGAGGTCCCGTACTGACCATTCGCAAGTTCTCGCGTCGGCGATTGATGCTGCATGATCTGGTGACAGCTGGCGCATTGACGGACGCGATGGCGGGGTTTCTGACGGCTTGCGTCGAGCAGCGTCGCAATATCGTCGTGTCCGGGGGAACGGGCGCCGGCAAGACCACGCTATTGAATATTCTTGCCGGTCTGATCGCACCCCATGAGCGTATCGTGACGGTCGAAGATGCTGCCGAACTGCAATTGGCGCACGGGCACGTCGTCGCGTTGGAGGCTCGGCCCGCCAACCTGGAAGGCCGGGGACGGATCGACATACGCGATCTGGTGCGTAATGCGCTACGCATGCGGCCCGACCGCATTGTAGTCGGCGAGTGTCGAGGTTCGGAGGCGTTCGATATGCTGGCGGCCATGAATACGGGTCACGAAGGATCGCTGACGACGCTTCACGCCAACGCACCGCGCGATGCTTTGGGCCGTCTCGAAACCATGATTTTGATGGCGGGTATGGGCCTGCCTCTGGCAGCGGTGCGTGAGCACATCGCTTCGGCGGTCGATATCGTCGTCCAGCAGGCGCGTTGGGGGGATGGTCGCAGGGTAGTGACGCACATCGCCGAGGTGGGCGGTCTGGAAGGCGGTACCATTCAGGTTCAGTCCATTTTTCAGCGGCTCCGCGGTGCATCGCGTGCCAGCGCCACGGGCGTGGTACCAGCTTGTGTCGAAGCCTGGCGTACGATCGGACATGCTGTGCCGATGGAATGGTTCGACCCGCAAAGCGGCCCGCCATCGTGACAGAGACATGGGCGTGGATCGCTGTCGCGATGACGGGGCTAGGAGTAGCGAGCGTCGTCGCCTTGGGCTACGGCAGTATCCGCCGCGCCATGGCGCGTTGGCGCGTTCGCTATACCCTGGATGCGCAGGCGGGCTTGAGCGAGATATTTTTATTCCTGGCACCCGACATGATGTGGCGCATCAATCTGATGGCGTGTGCAGGCGCAGCGCTGATTGTCTGGGGGGCAAGCGGTAGTCGGATAATCGGTGTGGTCGCTGCCGTCATGGTGGCGCCCTTGCCACGCATCGCCTTGACGATACTGCGGCACCGACGCCTGGCTCGCATCGACACGCAGTTGCCGGATGCGGCCCGTGGCATGGCGGCAGCCTTACGTGCTGGCGCCAGCTTACCGGCCGCGTTGCGGTGGGCCGCCGATCACACCCCGACGCCGTTGG
This sequence comes from Bordetella parapertussis, assembly GCA_945903445.1. Taxonomy (GTDB): domain Bacteria; phylum Pseudomonadota; class Gammaproteobacteria; order Burkholderiales; family Burkholderiaceae_B; genus Schauerella. Next base: position 8,745 of record CAMDNZ010000068.1, on the reverse strand, counting down.
CGCAAGAAGTCGGGCTGATGCTTCGAGAGCAACGCGTGGGTGTGCCGTTTGCAGAGGCGCTGGCGCATTTGGAGGAGCGTTTAGGAACCGAGGCGATTGGCTTATTAACCGCTACGCTGCGGGTCGCCGCCGAGACAGGGGGCGATCTCAGCCGTCTGCTCGAACAGTTCGCACGAATGCAACGCCGCCGTCTGCAAGTCGATACGCGAGTCCGAACCTTGACCAGTCAGGGGCGAATGCAAGCCATTGTGGTCGGTATCTTGCCGATGGTGCTACTGATTGTCCTGTCGGCGCTCGCCCCCGAGATGATGACGGTTTTTTGGCATACCCCCGAGGGATGGGCCGTGTTGGCGCTGATTTTTGTACTGGAGTTGTGCGGCGGATATTTGATTCGGCGAATCGTGAGAATACGAGTATGACTTCGGGTGCGGGCGGTGGGTTTTATGCACTTGTCGTCTGCACGTCGGCTGTCGCAGTGGCTGGGGCGATGTACGTCTTGTTGGTGTGGGGAAGTGGCGCACATGCACGCGCCTGGCATCGGCCTGTCGAAGCCGCCGCTCATATCGTTGCATCGCGCAGGTTGCCGACACTTTGGCGTTGGGCGTGGCCGCTGTTATTACGGGGCGAACGCCATTGCGGACGCTGGCTGCCCGTGAGCGAAGGGAGCGCCGCTTTGTTGGCCGCGTCCGGGTTGGCGCCGATGGTCACGCACGCTCATCTCGCTTTGGCGCAATGCTTTGCCAGTGGCGCGGCGTCTCTCTTTGCTGCCGCAGTCTGGATGCTGGCGCTACCGTCCGGTCATCCGATGCTTGCATGGGCGAGTTGCACGAGCGCGGCGCTGTGGGGCGCGTCTGCTCCGGTATTCTGGCTGCGTCGCCGTCGTGTCGCTCGGGTGGCCGAGGTCGAACGCGAGTTGCCCTTGGTGCTTGACCTGCTGGCTTTGTGCGTGCAGGGAGGAAGCAGTACGCAAGGTGCGCTGCATACCTGCGCCCAGGTGGGGCCGCCCGGCGTGTTGCAAGCAGAGATCTGTCACATGCTGTCGGAGCTGCGTACGGGCGTGGCTCGCGATCAAGCCTATCTCGACTTGGCTCGACGCTTGCCGTCAGCATCGGTGCGTGCGTGGGTCGATGCTATGTCGCAGTCGGCACGTATGGGAACCAGTCTGGGCGATGCGTTACGCGAGCTGGCCGAGGCGCAACACGATGCTCGTTTCGAACGTGCCGAACGGCTCGCCATGCTGGCGCCCGTCAAACTATTGGTGCCTTTGGTGCTATGTATTTTTCCGTGTACGTTTCTCGTGATTGGATTTCCAATTCTCATGACCATGATAGAAGGATCGCAATGATTCTGGACGTACGCACTCAAGCGATGTGTGGGCACGTGGCCGAGATGTTAGCCCGACCAGGCAGGCTGCGCGTTGTGTGTGCCACGAGTTGGTGGCACAGATTGCGAGGTGTGTTGGGCCGCCGTCGGCTGCACGCCCGCGCAGGACTGTGGCTGCGTCCTTGCCGTGCAGTGCATACCTTCGGCATGCGCTTTCCATTAACCGTCGTTTTCCTGGATCGATCGGATCGATGTATCAAAATCGTCCGGCATCTTCGGCCCAACCGCATAGTGCTGTGCTGCCGCGCATGGTCGGTGGTGGAGTTCTCCGATACCAACTGGGATGCATCGGGTAATGACCGAGGCGTTACCTAGATCGTCCTTGGATACCGCCAAGATAAAAAGCGAGTGGGTGGGCACACTACGATTTTTGTCTAGAGGCAGTTCAAGCCGCGCAGACCAGTTCTCGGCGGTTCCCTGTGTAGCCAGTTTTTTTCCGTTCACATATACCCGAGTAAAGGCGAGCGTGCTCTGATCGACGGACTTTCCCGAGAGGGCAAGTGTGGTGCCATGGATCGAGGCGTTCAACGTCTGGATTGGCGGAAGCGTTTCTTTGCGCTCGTGGGGTGGAACGAAACGGGTTGCACCGTCGTTGATGATTTCGTCGGCCAGTGCCGGTACGCGAGGCGCCAGTGGACGACGTTGAGTGGCATGTTCGTAGGCGTAGGCGTAGCGAAGCAGATCATTGTCGCGGTAGGCCTCGGCGATCAGCGTCAGATTAACGGGCATGCTCGTATCGGACATGCTGCCCATGCTGACGGACACGCTGGGAATGCCCAAGTGCCGCATGGATTCATTCATGTTGGAAAAATAATTGCCGTTTTGCCAGGCTTCGTCGTAGGCGTCGTCTTGTGTATCGGCGTCGGCGCGGCCCACGTTTGCGTTGGCGGGGAACGCCACGATGTCCAGGCGATGTGTTTGCATCCAGTCTTCGAGGTCGATTTTACGAGTGGTTTCCAGACCTGCGAGTGCTTAGGCATAGCCGGGTAGTTCGGATATCGGGTACACACCCGCTCGGATGAGATTCACGATCTCGCGATAGTTGTGATTGTCGTTGCCTCGGCGCGCATCGACCGAACCGGGAGGATTGGGAAAAACTACGGCGGGATCGATATCCGCCCAGCTCGGATAATTTGGATCGCCGACGCTTTTGAGAAAAGCTTCGGCCCAATAGGCTTGCACCGGGCCATACTCGATATCGCTCCATGTTTCGGGTACAAATCCGCGGTCGACCATGTCGCGGGCCGAAGGTCGGTCGCGTTCATAATTGCTTTGAACCGGAAAATCGACTTCGATGACCTCTGCGCCCAGAGCACGCAGGTCGTGGACCGCGCGTTCCCACAGTGCGAGGATGGACGGGCGCACCACGATGGGTCGGGCTGCTGCCGGATCCTGGCCAATATACATTCTGGGTACGCCGATTCGCTTCCCTTTCAGTGCATCTGGATCTCGAAGGTCGAGATAATCGGCAGGTCGTACGGACGAGGCTGCGGGTATTGGCACGACCGATTGGCTGCGCCAGAAGTCGCCTGTCGGGTCGGGATCGTCGGCCACGATGACATTCAAGATTTGAAGCATGTCTTCGACACTGCGGGTGTGGGGCACCACGACGTCGCGCAGAGGAAAGAGTGGCCAGTTGCCGCGAATGGAAATGACGCCTCGCGATGGCGTGTATGCGACGAGCGCGTTGTTAGATGCCGGCGAACGGCCGGAAGACACCGTTTCTTCTCCCATGCCGAACGCTGCGAAATTGGAAGCGGTAGCCGTGCCCGACCCACTGGACGAGCCGGAGTACCACGCTGCGGTCAGATAATCGGCGTTGTATGGGCTTTCAGGTCGGACGTAGAGGCCGCGCTGCATCCCACCGGCGGCCATGGGCGGCATATTAGTCTTGCCGATCAATACGCCCCCAGACTCAAAGATTCTGTCGACAGTGAATGCATTGTCTTTTGCCATCAGGTTCTTGAACGCAGGCGAACCCGCCGAGATCGTCAATCCACTGACTTTGAAGCTGTCTTTGACTGTGAAGGGGATGCCGTGTAGCGGACCGAGTACGATGCCCGCCGCCCGTAATCGGTCTGCCTCCGCCGCAGCAACGAATGCCTTAGGATTTAGGACAGGCACGGAATTCAACTTGATGCCGTTTGCGTCATAGGCATGGATGCGATTTAGATAGAGTGCAGCCAATTCGACGCTGGACACTTCGCCGACCGCCATGGCGTGTTGCATTTGAGCAATGGTGGCCGTCTGCAACGAAACTGCCGGTCCGGCTGTGTCTGGCGTAGACGCGCGGGGAGCCACGTCCGAGTCGGACGAGAGGACACATGCGGACAGGATCAGGCTCGAACCTGCCATGACAGGCAAGCGCAAGCATAAATGCAAAGTGGATAGACTTCTCACGTCGTTACTTCTCCGTTCATTTTGCCGCAAAGCACAAGCGGCTCGACCGGAGTTTCACCTGTAGAAGAAGTAGTAGGAGCCTTACGCTGCTGCGTGTTTCACAACGCTATGTTTGCTCTGATCCGAGTGCAACCGGCGTGCAGTTCTCGATATCGAACACCGACACATAGGCTGGATAAAAGCTGCAATACAGCGCACCACCGGCCGCGATGTTGAACGGCATCTGAAGCATCTGTACCACCGACGGTGAAACGCCCAGCCACATCAACGCGCCTGCCGCGAGATCGATGACGAAAAACACGCCGAACCACGTCGCACCGTAAACCAGAAACGGCAATTTATTACGCCAGCAGGCGATGCCGGAATAGAACAGGGCTTGGGTCAGCTTGATGTGGTGCCAGGCAGTGAGTGCCGGGGCATGCCAGAACAGCGCGGCCAGCACGACATACACCACGATGAACGCCAGCAATGGCAACCACACGGCTTCTATCAGCGGTTCTAGATCGGCTTGAGCCGACACCAAAACAAAAGCGTCGGCAATATCGCGTGCAAAGGGCATGAAAACGGCCAAGCCAGCCGTCAAGGAAATGACGCCGTACATCAAACCCATTCCAACGAGCTTGCGAAACACGCCTGGTTGCTTGAGCGGCTTGAACCACATGGACGGCAACATGACGCGATCGGCCGCGATATGTTTGCAGGCCGATAGGGTCAACAGCGTGACCACTGGCATCAGCGCAACGAAAAACAGCGGTCCGATAGGCGGCGTCGCGGCTGCCAGCGACACGAACAGCGTGATGGCCATCGCCCACATAAACATGGCGACGGGTTGTTTGCGAAAGATCGCAAAACCGTCGCGGGCCCAGTGCCAACCGGCTAGGGGGGGAAGAATGGCTGCTTGCATGGCGCTTGAGTCGAGGCGTGAAAAGTGGTCGGATTATGGCAGTATTGGGGTCGGATGGACGCGACGCGCGTTTAGCACCCGTTCAAAATGAGTAGGATCATGAGGCTTGAGCGTTTGTGCTTCGCGTGGACGATAGTAATCATACAAGCGTGACAGCCAGAACCTCAGTGCGGCGCCGCGCAGCATGGCTGGCCATAGTGACGTTTCGGCATTGGTAAAGGGACGGACCTCGGCGTAAGCCGCGAGCCAGGCGTTAGTTCTTGCGGCATCGAATACGCCCGTGTCGCGGTCGATGCACCAATCGTTCAGGCTGACGGCCACATCGAACAGCCAGGTGTCCCAACCGGCGAAGTAGAAATCGATGAAACCACCCATGCGAGGCGATTCGAACGTACCGGCAAACAGTACATTGTCGCGGAAGAGGTCGCAATGGGACGGTCCGCGCGGCAGCGAGCCGTAGGCGGGCGATGTGGCCATGTCGCGTTGCTCTTGCAAGGTGTCGCTCAACAAGGATTTTTGGCTGTCGTTCAGAAACGGTTGGACCGCCAATGCCGTGCTTTCCCACCAGGGCAGGCCCCGCAGATTGGGTTGTTCGATAGGAAAATCTTGAGCCGCCAAATGGGCCCGAGCCAGGGTTTCGCCCGCCAGGGCGCAATGCGCCACACCGGGCGAGGCTTCGTAGCCGCCTTGCAAGCGGCTGACGATGGCAGATGGCTTGTCTTTGAACCGGGTCAGGCGGGTGCCGTCGCGCAGGGTTTGCGGATGAGGCACCGGAATATCGCGCTGTGCAAGGTGATGCATCAGCTCGATATAAAATGGAAGTTGTGACTGCGTCAGCACTTCGAACAGCGTGAGGACGTATTCGCCTTGGGTGGTCGCTAAAAAGAAATTCGTATTCTCGATGCCTGCGGTAATGCCGCGCAACGAAACGAAATCGCCCAAGTCATAGCGCGTCAACAGTTCGCGCGCGTCGTCCTCGGAAACGGGGGTGAATACAGCCATGGTGCGGTTGTGTCCTGTACGGGCAGCCCGTAGCGGGCCAGAGGCGAACGAGTAAAGCACCGTATTCTACCGGGCATTTTTTGAGTTCTTTGCATGCAATCTGAGTCTACGACCGCAGCCGATTGGACATTGTGTGTCGCGCCGATGATCGACGTGACCGACCGACATTGCCGTTATTTCCATCGGCTGCTGGCCCCCCGTGCCCGTCTGTACACCGAAATGATCACCACCGGTGCATTGGTTCACGGCTCGCCCGCCAGGCATCTGGATTTCGACGACACCGAGCATCCTGTCGCTCTGCAACTGGGCGGCAGTGAGCCAGAGGCGTTGGCGCATTCGGCCCGCCTGGGGCAGCAATGGGGCTACGACGAGATCAATCTGAACTGTGGCTGCCCGTCGGAGCGCGTCCAACGAGGCGCCTTCGGCGCCTGCCTGATGGCCGAGCCCGGGCTGGTCGCAGACTGTATCAAGGCCATGCAGGACGCCGTCGATATTCCCGTGACCGTAAAGCATCGGCTGGGCTTGGATTACGACGAGGAGTATGGATTCGTTCGGGATTTTGTCGGCACGCTGTATGACACGGGTTGCCGGGTGTTCGTCGTGCATGCGCGAAACGCGGTGCTCAAGGGGTTGTCGCCCAAAGATAACCGCGACATTCCACCGCTGCGCTACGGTGCGGTACGTCAATTGAAGGCCGATTTCCCGGACGCGACCATCGTCATTAACGGCGGTCTGGCGACGGCATCCGACGTTATCGCGGTATTACCGGGGCTGGATGGCGTGATGATGGGTCGGGCCGCTTGGCACACACCGCGCGTGTTGTCCGAAATCAGCCATCGGCTGTGGCCGGAGTTGAAGTTGCCCACCGATGCGCAAGTGGTGGACGCGATGGCGGCCTATGCGCCACCGCATTTGCTGCGTGGCGTGCCCTTGCGCATGCTAACCCGTCCCTTGCTGGGCCTGGTCAACGGGCAACCTGGGGCGCGTCGTTGGCGGCAAATGCTATCGGACCCCAATCTGCTGGCTCCCAACGACGCCGATCTATTTTACGAAGCGTGGCGCACTTTACGCCAAACTCGCGACGCGGTTTGAATGCTTATGACGCGGCGGTTTCTTCGCTGTCGGTTGGCCAATCGCGAATATAAGCTTTGAGCATATTGTTCTCGAACTTTTGCGCTGCAACGATCGCTTGGGCCATGTCGTAGAACGAAATGACGCCCATCAAGGTCGGACCATCCATCACTGGGATGTAACGTGCGTGTTTTTCCAGCATCAGCCGCTGGACTTCGTCGGCACTGCTGTTGGGCGAAACGCTAACCGGTGCGTCATCCATGATGCCGCGGATCGTACTGTCGCCAATGTTGCCGCCGCTGGCGTGAACGTGCCGAATGATTTCACGGAACGTCAGCATGCCGACCAGCATGCCTGCGTCCATCACGACCAAAGAGCCGATGTCTTGCTGGCTCATGACGTCGACGGCATGGGACACCAGCATGTCGGGGCTGGCGGTATACAGCGTGTCCCCTTTGACACGCAAAATTTCACTGACTTTTAGCATGATGATTGTCTCCCTGTGCCGTCGTCGCCACGACAGGTGTGCGATCGGCAGGATCTAGCCCGAGCTTATCGCTATTTTGCGCCGTTTGACGTAATTCCTCCAGCATTGGCGGCTCGTCGCCCATCAAAATGCTGCGCAAGACGCGCAAAGCATCGGGATCGTTCTGAAGGCGCGCTTGTGCCCGATTCAGCAGCAGATTGTCGAACAGCGGTGTGAGTGAGGTAGTGGCCGGGTCGCACGACAGAAGCCAGCGATTATCGCTGGTACGGGCGATCATGCCCATTTGTTCTAAGGTTTCGAGTACCCGATACAGTTCGGCGAATTGCAGTCGCAAGTGGGCAGCAAGAAACGTTGCGCTGCGATCTGTCGGTCGTTGCCCCAAGGCATCTGTCGGTCGTTGCCCCAAGGCTTGACGCAGCAGCCGTAGTACGCCGATGGCGTCCAGAAACGGCGCGCCGGGTTCGCGGTCGGGCTCCCATCGACCCAGCCTGATCAAAGGCAGACTGGCGGCAGTGACTGCGCCCACCAGAATCGCCAGCCAGGATAGATAAACCCACAGCAGAAAGATGGGCAGTGTGGCAAATGCACCGTAAATGACGGTGTAGGTAGGGAATTGAGTCAGGTAGTAAGCGAAACCCGCCTTCATGATTTCCAGCACGATGGCTGCGCCGAACCCGCCGATCATGGCGTCGCGCCAAAACACCCGACGATTGGGTACTACGACGAACAGCACAGTAAACCCGGCACCGGTGACCAGGAGCGGTAAGAACGATACCAACACGCCCAAGATGCCGGGGACATCGCCCACCAAACCCATCGATTCGCGCGCGACATAAGAAGTCGCCCAAAGACTGGCACCGGTGACTACCGGCCCCAGCGTCAATACCGCCCAGTACACCAACGCCCGTTGAGGCAGGGGCCGTTGGCGGGTGACGTGCCAGATGTCATTCAAAGTCTGATCGATCGTCATAATCATGAATATCGATGTGACAATCAAAAATGCGCCGCCAATAGCCGTCAGGCGCGAGGCCTGCAAAGCGAACTGGTTCAGATACTCCATAATGTTTTCGGATACCGTGGGTGGCATCAGGCTTTGCGTGAGGAATTGCTCCAACGCAATGCGAAACTCTTGAAATAGCGGAAACGCAGTGAATAGCGACAGCACGACTGCTAACATCGGAACCATGGCAAGCACTGCGGTAAACGTCAGGCTTGCCGCCACTTGCAGCAGTTGCTGTTCGGCGACTTGGGCCCAGGCGAATCGAGCGACTTTGGCGCAACGGGCCAACCAGGCGGTGAGAGCCGGTCGTGGGCGGTCTGCAGGCGTCGAGCGTCGAGTCATCGGGCGATAATATGTCCTAGCCACGATTTAATCTGACAGTACAACTCTATTAAGCGCCTAAAGAAGGAGACGGTGTCGGCATTGTCCGATTCAACTGTTTATCGAGAGCGAGTTGTTTTGACTCCTGGAAGGTATGCCATGGTGTTTTACCAAAGC
>CAMDNZ010000067.1 GCA_945903445.1 Bordetella parapertussis | reverse complement strand
TATTTTTAGTCAAACCAAAAGGGTGAGCTGACGGCGGTCGAACGCCGTTCAGCCTATGAGCAGGTTGTAAAAGCTGCCAATATCCGCTTCAGCTGGAAAAGCCGTTTACGCCGTTTTGCAATGGCCAAGAGGCTAGATGCTGCCTGTGCGACTTATTCGCAAAAACGGGCGAGAGCCCGGTGTCGGCTGGCAAGCGGCGTGGCTTAAAGAGGCCACGCTGGTCGCTCTTGCAATGGCGGACTCGCTAAACGCAGATGAGCGGTCGTTTACCAAACTCACTACCGAGTCCACCCTCAAGAAATCAAGGAAATCACAAATCAAGGGTAAACACTGATACACACAACAGTCCAATAGTAATAATTGATCTGCCGTAAATCCATTTTTAGTAGTTTTATGCATCGCACGAAATCGGCGCCGCACATTTGAGTTTGCCTAGGGCATCGTTCACAATGCCTTCGACTTCAGCAAGCCAACCAAGTCTTTCAGGCCACTCCGACCGTGGTGTAACCTCTGGCTCGTGATGAAACGTAAACTGCTCGATAGCCACCGCGGCTATCCCCTTCCCCCGCAACTCGCCCAATCCGACGATCCTGGCCTGAAAGCCGCGTTGTCTTTGATGCACGACTCTGCCTCACCCATGTGGCTGGCGTGGGGACAAGATCTCAATGTCATCTACAACGATGCCTATGCCGCAATCGTCGGCGGCAGGCACCCCACTCAATGGGGTTCTCCGGCCTGCGAATTTTTCGCCAGCAACTTGTCGCTCCTTCAGCCGCTGATCGATCGAGCCCTAAGCGGCCAAGGCATCCGCAAGGAGGATCTGTCCTTGCTCGAACCAGACGAGCACGGCATCGAGCAGCTCAGATGGTTTACATTTTCCTGCACGCCGCTACGCGATGCCCAAGGCGTGATCCGCGGCGTCGTCAGCACCGTATGGGAGACCACCGAAAAAGTGCGTATCGCCGAGCGACTGGCTGAAAGCGAAGCCAGCCAGCGCGAAAGCGAACGCCTGTTCCGCGTACTGTTCGAGACGATGGACGAAGGGTTTTGCGTCATCGAATTCATCGATGGCCCAGACGGCCCGCTCAGCGATTACGTGCATGTCCTGGCCAACTCCGCCTACGAGGCCAACGCCGGCATTGCCGACATTGTCGGTCAGCGTGTTCGCGAAATGGTGCCGCTCGAGGCCGCTGCCTGGGTCGAGACGTACAAGACCGTCTTGACCACCGGCGAGCCGATCCGGTTTGAAAGAGAGCTGGTGCGAACCAAACGTTATCTAGAGCTCGCCGCATTCCGCGTAGAACCCGCGGAATGCCGCCAAGTCGCCGTATTGTTCAAAGACGTCTCCAAACGCCGCCAAGCCGAGTTAGCGCTGCGCGAATTGAATAATTCGCTAGAACAACGAATTGTCGACGAAGTCGCCAATCGCATGAAGATCGAAGACGCGCTTCGGCAAGCACAGAAGATGGAAGCCGTCGGCCAACTGACTGGTGGCATCGCACACGATTTCAACAACATGCTGGCTGTGGTCATGGGATCGCTGTCCCTGCTCAATCGTCGTTTCGCCTTGACCGAACCGCGGGCGAAGCGCTATGTCGATGCCGCCATGGACAGTGCCAAACGCGCCACGCTGTTGACATCCCGCCTGCTGGCATTTTCGCGTCAACAGCCACTGCGCCCCGAACCCGTACACGTCAACAAGCTCGTATCGGGCATGTCCGACATGTTGGGCCATACGCTTGCCGGCATTCGGCTGGAAACCGTGTTGGCCGGCGGCGTATGGCGTACGCACGTCGATCCGAATCAACTCGAAAACGCGATTCTAAATCTCGCCGTCAACGGCCGCGACGCGATGGGCACGACCGGTCGTTTGACCATCGAAACGGCCAATTTCTTTCTGGACGAGCGCTACGCAGCAGAAAACCTGGGCGTCACCGCCGGCCAGTATGTGATGATCGCTGTCTCGGATACCGGCTCGGGCATGTCGCCCGACACCATCGCCAAAGCATTCGATCCGTTCTTTACAACCAAGGAAGTCGGTCGCGGCACGGGTTTGGGCTTGAGCCAGGTCTATGGCTTCGTCAAGCAATCGGGCGGTCACGTCAAGATTTACTCGGAAGTGGATCAAGGCACGTCGGTCAAGATTTACCTACCCAGACTACTTGGCGTTGACGACGAATCCGTGGTCGTCCACGCCAACCCCGAGTTGCCGACGGGCGATTATCTGGAAGTGATTCTGGTGGTCGAAGACGAACCTTCCGTGCGTCAGTTTTCCGTTGAAGCTCTATGCGAGCTGGGTTATCAGGTGTTAGAGGCCGACGGCGGCACCGCTGCACTGAGAATTCTGGACGCTCATCCAGAAATCGATCTGCTGTTCACCGATGTGGTCATGCCCGAGATCAACGGCCGTAAACTGGCCGACGAAGCCCTCAAACGACGCCCCGATCTCAAGGTCCTGTTCACGACGGGCTATACCCGCAATGCCATCGTGCACAACGGCGTTCTGGACGCAGGCGTCTTCTTGATAGGCAAGCCATTCTCACTCGAAGAGCTCGCCGCACGGGTGCGCGAAGTATTGGACGCCTGAGGCGATCGATATCGCAAGCAGAACTCGTCGCTTTACCCGCAGCGTTCCTTGACGGCACTCGGGTCGCTCACATACCGATTGCCATTGCCTTGCAAAGCCACAATACGGCTGTCTCGCAGGCGCTCCCAATCGGATACCGGATGCTGCTTGGCCCAGGCACAAAATAGCCGCAAGTCCTGTCGCGATAGTCTCACTCGGTATTTCTGCGACATATACAACTGGATTCGAGCGATCTCACCGCGCGCGGCAGCGCGCGGCTGCACGGCGCGGCGCTTGAAATCGACCACGGTCTCACATTGACCGTATATAGGTGCTGGCCGGTGTTGCCATGCACTGAAGCCGAAATGGCCGCGATCGCCGTTGACTTCGCCTACTGAAGGCACCAGATTAATCAGGTCGCCCTCGGCTCGACGAAACTCGGAATCGCTGCGGGTGCAATGCTCGCGTCCGCCCTGCCGACCGTCTACTTTTGCTTGCCAGCATTGCCGCTGATGCCCGATTGCCCACGCAGCCATCACATGCTCCCACTCCAGACGCGCAGCACGGGCCGCTTGCTTGCGAGGTACATAGCCGCAAGCATCCAAATCTATCTTTTTACCGCTATAGGGGCATCCACAGTAGATATCGCGCTCGTGACCGGCATACACGCGCGGCATCACCTTTTTGGCGTTGCTAAAACTACGCGATCCTACTTCGGTTGGGCGGCTCACCAGTCCATCGTCGGCATACCCGGCGGGACTTAAAAAACACAGGACTACAGCAATCGAACGTCTCATGGCGCAGAATTGTGCCATGGCCCGACAGCAGACAGAGAATGCTTTATCCCGGCGTAACCTGGGATGGAAAAAATCGCGGCTCGAAAATCCCGCAGGCTATGCCGCGCTCGATTCAATAAACGGCAATCAGTTCTGTTTGTCGGCCTTGACCGTCAGCGGAACCCCAGTTGTCCCCGCGTAGAAGACAATCAGTTCGACTGGCTCGTCACCCGTCACGCCGCGATGCTCCGCATCGACCATCTCGGCCAGCACTTCACCTGGGCCGAGTTCCCGCTTTTTCCCATCGCTTCTGCGCTCGACCGTGATGTGCCCGGAAACGACATACGCCGCATTGATGACGGGATGCGAATGCCAAGCCAATGCGCTATGTTCCGGGATCTTGTAACGCAATACGGTGATCTCCGGCTGGCTATCTGGATAACTGCGATAGACAGTGCCGTCCCAGGATCGCGTGGTTTTCAGCACCGTCTCGGGTTCGGCGGCCCATGCATGCACCGAACTGCCCAGCATAGGCAATGCAATCACCAAAGCACTTGTAATACGTAATAAAAAAAGAGGACGACCAGACATATCAAGCTCCTGAAGTACGCCACTCGGTTGATGGCAAGGTCTAACCGTACTGCTCGGGTTCGAGATAAATGTATCCCAGCTGAAGACGAAAAATACCCGACGAAACTGGAATCGTCGTAAGCCCCGATTGCAGCCTTGAAGGCATAAAACTGCGCGGCTCAAGCTCGATACGACTGCAATGGCAGGACAAAAAAATAGCTGCCCTACAAGGACAGCTATTCTCAAACATCGTGCACCTACGACAGCTTATTGCCCTTCGAGAAAGCTCTTCAACTTGTCGGCACGGCTGGGGTGACGCAGCTTGCGCAGCGCCTTGGCTTCGATCTGGCGAATCCGCTCGCGCGTCACGTCGAATTGCTTACCGACCTCTTCCAAGGTCTGGTCGGTGCTCATTTCGATACCGAAACGCATGCGCAGCACCTTCGCTTCGCGCGGCGTCAACGAGTCGAGCACCTCTTTCACCACATCGCGCATCGAACCATGCAATGCCGCGTCCGAAGGCGCCAGCGTTGCCGTATCTTCGATGAAGTCGCCCAGATGAGAATCGTCGTCGTCGCCAATCGGCGTCTCCATCGAAATCGGCTCCTTGGCGATCTTCAAGATCTTGCGGATCTTGTCTTCCGGCATGTCCATCTTCTGTGCCAGAGTAGCGGGATCGGGCTCGGCACCGGTCTCTTGCAGAATCTGACGACTGATCCGATTCATCTTGTTGATGGTTTCGATCATGTGCACCGGAATACGAATGGTGCGTGCCTGATCGGCGATCGAGCGAGTGATGGCCTGACGAATCCACCACGTGGCGTAGGTGGAGAACTTGTAGCCACGACGGTATTCGAACTTGTCCACCGCCTTCATCAGACCGATGTTGCCTTCCTGAATCAAATCCAGGAATTGCAGACCCCGATTCGTGTACTTTTTGGCAATCGAGATCACCAGACGCAGATTGGCCTCGGTCATTTCGCGCTTGGCCTTGCGTGCCTTGGCTTCGCCCGTCGCCATGCGCTTATTAACTTCCTTCAAGTCCTTCAGCGGCAACACGACCCGGCTTTGCAGGTCGATCAGCTTTTGCTGCAACTCTTGCACGGCCGGGATCTGACGCTCCAAGGTTTCGGAGTAAGCGTGGCTTCCCGCCACTTCGTCGATCACCCACTGCATATTGGTTTCGTGGCCAGGAAACACTTTGATGAAATGCGAGCGCGGCATACCGGCGCGATCCACGCAGGTATGCAAAACGGCGCGTTCCAATTGTCGAACCTCTTCGACCTGAGCACGCAAGGTATCGGCCAGTTTTTCGACCATCTTGGCCGTGAAACGGATACCCATCAACTCGGCTTGGATGGCTTCTTGTGCCTTCACGTAAGCGTCAGACTTATAGCCTTCTTTCTCGTAGGCCGCGCGCATTTTGTCGAACTGGCGGCCCACTTCGTCGAACTTGGCCAGGCCCTTGACGCGCAAGTCCTCGAGCTGCTTGCTGCTCATGCCGCCGGCCGGGCCGTCTTCGTTCTCGTCGTCGTCGCCGCTGACGCCTGCACCGGCGTATTCCGCACCGTCCTCGGGATCGACCAGACCATCGACCACTTCGTCGATCTGCGCCTGACCGTCACGCACGCGAGCAACGTGATTGTTGATCTCGTTAATAGTCGTCGGGCATGCCGAGATGGCCATCACCATGTGCTTCAGACCGTCTTCGATACGCTTGGCGATTTCGATTTCGCCTTCGCGGGTCAGCAACTCGACCGAACCCATTTCACGCATGTACATGCGGACCGGGTCGGTGGTCCGACCGAAATCGGAGTCCACCGTGGTCAACGCGGCTTCGGCCTCGTCTTCGACGTCGTCGTCGTTCGAGGCCACTGGCGCGTTCTCGCTCATCAACAGCGTTTCGGCATCGGGCGCCTGGTCGTAGACCGCAATACCCATGTCGCTGAACGTGCTGATGATGCCGTCGATCGCTTCGGCGTCGACCAGATCGTCAGGCAGATGGTCGTTGATCTCGCCATAGGTCAGATAGCCGCGGTCCTTGCCCAGCTTGATCAGCTGCTTTAAGCGATTGCGCCGCGCTTCGTATTCTTCCGGCGAGACGGGGCCGCGCGCGATCAGATCCTTGGGATCGCCTTTGCCGCGCTTGGCACCACGTTTGGGCGGTTTCAGATCGGGCAGGACTTCGCCTTCGCCATCGTTATCGTCGTAATCGCCCGCATCGTTGTTGGCGTTCTTGGCCGGCCGGCCAGGACGACGACCGCTAGGCACAGGACGACCAACCAGATCGGCCAGTTTGTCTTCGGCCTTCTTGGCACGTGCCGCTTTCACCGCAGGCTTAGGCATGTCGGCGGGTGCCGCCGTCTTGGCTGCACGCTTGGCCGGCGCAGCGGTCTTGGCCGGCGCAGCGGTTTTTGCCGGCGCTTTGGTCGCTACCTTGACGGCAGTCTTGGCGGTGGTCTTTTCGGCTGCCCGAGTGACGGTGGCGCGCCTGCGCGTGCCCACGGCGGCGTCAGCCGCAACGTTTTCGGGAGTGGAGGTGCCGATCGATTTTGTCATAGTCGCTTCCGTGGCGGCGTATCGCGGAAATACGCGCACCGCAAAATCGGTCATGGACGATATTATCCACGCCGTTTCATCTTCCAGGGGGTACGCCGCCACGCGACAACCAGACTGCTTGTGCCCAGCCGATCGTCGCTATGCCTTTGAGGCCTGTTGCCATGGAGACTTCTGCTCCGGCGACCTGATTGACGACGTCGTCATAGCACATGAGGCGCTCGTACCTCGCGGGAATCCTATTGGCCCCAGCCCTATTACGAGACAACCTGCAATCCGGCGCAGCCGCAAAAAGCGAACGCCCCTGCCTTACACCTGCCGATACTCGATTTTTCAACCCGATTTTTTTTAACCTGTTTTTTCAAACCTCGGGTAAAAGAGTTATGGCTGAAAAACCTTAAATTTTACCGTAAATCACGAATGCCCGCACGTTGCAACGTCGCCTTGCGCTGCCAGAGCGCTTGGTAGCGAGCGCGAGCGGCCTCATCGGTCAATCCCGCGGCCGCCAGCGCCTGCATTTCAGCGGTCAGCGTATCGAATTCGATCCGTCGCAGCGCATCATCCCACTCAGCCTGCGGATCGGGCAACTCTTCTTCACCGATCACATCGGCGCGAGTCGAACGCAATAACAAATGAAGATCCGAATCGGGTTCTGCCGCTTCCAGCAAGGCACCGATATGGCGCGCACCCGTCACCTGTGCAAGCACGATCAAATCCCTGACCATATTTAGATGGGGGCCTTTGTCGATGACTTCAAGCTGTTGATCGCCCATGCTGTCGACCAATTCGGGGTGAGCCAGCAACAAACGCAATAATCGGCGAGCCAAGGTCGGAACCGGCCGCCGAGGCTCGATTGCGCCCTGCAGCTTGTCATCGCGCCATTTACCCTTGCCCTGACCACTTTTCCAAGGCGTTTTACCGGTCACCGAACGGCGAAAGCCACCCGGACCACCGCCCTGCCATCTTCCACCGCCTTGCCAGGCCCCCGAGCCACTGCCCGACCAGCCTTCCGAGCCGCCGCCTTGCCATGCGCCGGGGCCAGTGTCCTGCCCATGTCCCTGGGCGCTCCCAGACCCTGAGTCTGGGCTGCTCCCCCACTCGCCGTAACCACCACCGGTGCCAAACGAATCGCCGTGCGAGGCCCCCCCAGGATCACTCTGGCTCAGAGGCTCCCAGTTACCCGAAAATTCGCTGCCATCCCACGTACCGTCGGCAATCGCATCGAAGCGCTCGGCATCGGTCATCACATGGCCCGA
The DNA here is from genome assembly GCA_945903445.1 of Bordetella parapertussis. GTDB lineage: Bacteria > Pseudomonadota > Gammaproteobacteria > Burkholderiales > Burkholderiaceae_B > Schauerella. The sequence continues at coordinate 5,942 of CAMDNZ010000067.1, read as the reverse complement.
TACCCGATCTGCACCCGCAGCATCGACGCGATGCCCCCCATCTCCCGCGCCCGAAACATCGGCAAGCGCCTGCCCCGCCGCCCCGCGCGCACTACCCGGCAGATGCCCTAAAGCGGCCGCACGTTGTGCCGCTTGGGCTTGCGCCTGCGCCAAAATACGGGTGAGCTCTTCCGGCGTGAGATGCACTAACTTCGCCAACTCCCGCTCGATCTGCAAGCGCAGCGCACACTCTGGAATCATGGCAATTAAAGGCTTGGCCTCGTGCAAGCAACTGGCCCGCCCTTCGGCTTCGTTCAAGTTGTGGCGACTCGCCAGCTCATCCAACAAAAACCGCGACAAGGCATCGGCTTCTGCCAGGCCTGCTCGAAACGCGGCCTCACCAAAAGCACGTATATAGGAATCGGGGTCGTGCTCGGCAGGCAAGAACAGGAAACGAATGGCGATGTCATCGCGCAAAGCAGGCAAACACGCCAACAACGCACGCCATGCCGCTTTGCGTCCGGCCTTGTCGCCATCGAAACTGAAAATCACCTTGTCGCTGGCGCGCAGCAACTTGACGATGTGATCCGGCGTCGTAGACGTACCCAAGGTCGCCACGGCATTGCCCAGACCGAGCTGGGCCAGACCCACCACGTCCATGTACCCTTCGACCACGATCACCTGGCCTTCTTTGCGGATGGCTTGACGGCCCTCCCACAAGCCATACAGTTCGTGGCCTTTGGAGAACACGGGTGTTTCAGGCGAGTTCAGGTACTTGGGCTCACCCTTGCCGATAATGCGTCCACCGAACCCGATCAGGGCGCCACGCGCATTATGGATAGGAAACATCACCCGTTCGCGAAACCGGTCGTAACGCCGCCCGTCGTCGGCCTCGATCACCAGACCCGACTCGACCAGCACCGGATCGTTGTAATCATCGAACACGGCCGACAAGGCTTGTCGATCGCGACCACTCCAGCCTAAGCCAAAGCGTTTGGCGATCTCGCCGGACAGACCACGCTGCTTCAAATACTCGATGGCTTGCGGGCTGGTTCGCAGTTGCTTGAGATACAGCGACTGAGCCCGATCCAGTGCCTGCGTATGCCGCGACACTTCCGATTTGCGTTGCGCCGCCTGCGCCTGTTGGCGTGGGCTACGTTCGGGTTCGGGCAATACCATGCCTATCGTACCCGACAGCGAGCGCACCGCCTCCGGGAAACTGGCTCCGGTGTGCTTCATTAAAAAGCTAATGGCGCTGCCATGCTCGCCGCAACCAAAGCAGTGATAGAACTGTTTGGTGGGGCTGACCGTGAACGACGGGGATTTTTCGTTATGGAAAGGGCACAGACCTAGCAGGTTGGCCCCTCCTTTGCGCAATTGAACGTAGCGGCCCACCACTTCGACGATGTCGACGCGGGCGAGCAGATCCTGAATATAGCTGTCCGGGATCAATAGAGCGTGCGCAAATAAAAACGGGCTGCAACAGTGCAGCCCGTCTGCATCTGCTTAGTACAGACGCGGGGGCAGTTGCTGACTGCGAATACGTTTGTAATGACGCTTGACCGCGGCGGCGCCCTTGCGCTTACGCTCGGCGGTGGGCTTCTCGTAGAACTCGCGCGAACGCAGTTCGGTCAGCAAACCGGTTTTCTCGATGGTGCGCTTGAAGCGACGCAGTGCGGCCTCAAACGGCTCGTTTTCTTTCAGGCGAACGATAGGCATGGAAGTGTATTGGCCTTGAGTTTTTTGCCCAACATCAGCTGGACTGTGAAATGACACTATGGTTACCAGGGCAGCAAGACCGGGACGTTTAACATCATCCCCTCGCGTTTAGTTACCCCGAGGCTTGTTTCTAAATCTCGTTTCTAAATCTTGTTGCTCAATCTATTGCATAACTACTTCATACGCTCAAATCACGACCACAGTATTAAAAAAATGTAGTTCTTCAAGCGTCAACCCAGAATTCTAGCATGAAATGCTTAAGATCTGGAACCCTTTCTGATCCACGCGTCCAACTGATGGGGCCGCAGACTGTCATATTCTTCAAACGGCTGATGCACCCACGGATTGGTAGGCAGCTTATCGACGTAGTAATTGGGCGTCGCTTTGGCATGCCCCTTCCACCACAGCACGCCAGTGCGCAGCTCGGTAATTTCGGGAAACTGCTGCCGCAAATGATCGACCACCTTATTAAAGGTCAGGCCCGTATCGACCATGTCGTCCACCAACAACACCCTGCCCGCCGGGCTGCCACGGGTAATGGTAATGAACTGAGCGATATCCAGCTCGCCTTGCTGAGTGCCCGCCGCCTCGCGATAGCTGCTGGTGGCCAAAATTCCCAGGGGCACATCGAAAATACGAGACAGCACATCGCCCACGCGCACGCCACCCCGTGCCAGACACAGAATAAGGTCGAATTTCCATTCGGACTGATACACCGTCTGGCCCAGGCGTTCGATCAAACGGTGATATTCATCCCAAGAAACCCATAGGTCGCTGTCGCTGTTGGGAGGCAGATTCATTGATGGCTCCATAAAAAAACTGGCCACTGCTTCGAAGCAATGGCCAGCATCATACCGCTAGCGCACTCAGGCTTGCAGCGGATTGCTCAACACGATAGTTTCGTTACGATCAGGGCCGGTCGATACCAAAGCGATGGGCACGCCGCACACTTCGGCCAAACGCTCTAGATAACGCTGTGCATTCTTCGGCAGCTTGTCGAATTCGGTGATGCCGACGGTCGAGTCCGACCATCCCGGCAGTTCTTCGAACCTGGCTTCAGCCTTTGTGACGGCATGCGCGCCGCTCGGCAGCACGTCGCGGAATTCACCGTCAACGTCGTAGCCCACACCCAAGCGAATGGTTTCCAGACCGTCCAAGACGTCCAGCTTAGTAATGCACAGACCGGTAATACCGTTCATGCGAACCGAGCGCTTAAGTGCTGCAGCGTCGAACCAGCCGCAGCGCCGCGGACGACCCGTCACCGAGCCGAATTCCTTGCCGATGGTAGCCAGACGAGTGCCGATCTCGTCCATCAGCTCGGTGGGGAACGGACCCGAACCGACACGCGTGGTGTACGCCTTGGTGATGCCCAAGACATATTGCAGCGCTTGCGGGCCAACGCCCGAACCGGCCGAGGCATTGCCCGCCAGGCAGTTGCTGCTGGTGACGAACGGATAAGTACCGTGATCGACGTCCAGCAATGCGCCCTGCGCGCCTTCGAACAACAGGCGATCGCCGCGTTGTTGGGCTTCGAACAGGTTGGTGGCCACGTCGCGCACCATGGGCTTGAGGAATTCGGCCCACGCGTCGACGTGTGCCATCACCGATTCTGCAGACACGGCCTCGGCACCCAAATACTGGGTCAACACGAAGTTGTGATAATTCAGTGCTTCTTCCAGTTTGGCGCGGAAGATTTCTTTGTCGAATAAATCCTGCACGCGCAGTGCGCGACGGCCGACTTTGTCTTCGTAAGCCGGCCCGATACCGCGACCGGTGGTGCCGATCTTGGCCTCGCCGCTCTTTTTCTCGCGGGCCTGATCGATGGCCACGTGATAGGGCAGAATCAGTGGGCAGATCTCGGAGATTTGCAAGCGCGAACGAACATCCAGGCCAGCGGCCTCGAGTTCGGCGATCTCTTTGGCCAAAGCCTCCGGCGACAGCACGACGCCGTTGCCGATATAGCAGGTCACGCCAGGGTGCATGATGCCCGAGGGAATCAGGCGCAGAATGGTTTTCTGGCCATTGATCCACAAGGTGTGGCCGGCATTATGGCCGCCCTGGAAGCGCACGACGCCCTGTACCGACTCGGCGAGCCAGTCGACGATCTTGCCCTTGCCTTCGTCACCCCATTGGGTGCCGATCACAACGATGTTTTTGCTCATGTGCGAAACAGTCTTGAGTTGTCCCGGGAAACAACGATTTCCCCAAGGCCCGCCCGTTACCAGGCGGGGGTGAGTCAAAGCGTCGTGACGATCCAGGCACCGTTTTTCAGCACCAGTTCACGATCGCAGATGAATTCTTCCTGGTCAGTCACATGACCCGGCAGGGTCTGGATAACCACTTCGCCCGCCCGCCTAAGCGTCCGAACAGCGGCCAGCAGCGCTGGCTCCTGGCCCCACGGTGCACGCACCGCACGCCCTGCGCAGGCGGGCGCAAGCCCTGCGGCCAGCTTGCGCAGATCCAGGCTAAAACCCGTGGCCGGACGAGCCCGACCGAATGCGCGACTGACGTCGTCGTATCGACCGCCGCGCAGCAAGGCATCGTGCCAGCCCGCCGCATAAAGCGCGAACGACACGCCCGAATGATAGGCATAGCCCGACACATCGGCCAAATCGAGCGCGACATCGACATCGGGCAAGACATCCAGCACCTTCGCCAGCACGTCCAAAGCTTCGGCCACACCGGGCACTGCAGGCAAAGTCGCACGAGCGCGATCCAACACGCCACGCGAACCGTAGCAACTCGCCAGATGGAGCAAGGCCGAAACGGTATCGCCACGCAACCCCCCCGGGCGTCCCGTCAGTTCCTTCAGGCCCGGCACGTTGTTCTCGCGCAGCAGCCCGACAACCTGCTCTTCGAAGGCTGCGCCGGCCGGATCGCCCTGCAATACGGCATCCAGTACACCCGGATGACACAGCACCAGGCGCGGCGAACGCACGCCCGCCAACTCGACGGTTTCGAGCAGCAGACGAATGATTTCGATATCGGCCTCGAAGCCCGCATGACCGTAAATCTCGGCACCGATCTGCAACAGCTCGCGGCTGGAGACCAGATCGGCCGGACGGGCGTGCAAAACCGGCCCGCAATAGCACAGACGCGTCACACCCGCCCGATTGAGCAGATGAGCATCGATGCGAGTGACTTGGGGCGTCATGTCGGCACGTACGCCCAGGGTGCGCCCCGATAACTGGTCGACCAGCTTGCAGGTACGCAGATTCGAGTCGGTGCCAGTGCCCGACAACAAGGAATCGATATATTCGACCAACGGAGGTGCGACCAGCTCGAATCCGTACGTACGGTACAGATCGAGCAACGCGCGCCGCAACTCTTCGATGCGCCGGGCCTCGGCCGGGAGAATATCGGCCAGACTCTCGGGCAGCAACCAATTGCCCATGCTCATTGCACAAACCTTGCGTATCGCCTGAGACGCATCGCACTACATGCGCGTCAGACCAACAAAAAAAGGACGAAAAAAAACGGCTTCAAGGGGCGTAAGCCCGCTTGAAGCCGCTGCGGATATCTTTTAAAGCTTACGCAGTATTGTACACGTCTATTGCGCTGTGGGCTTGGGCAACTGACCAGGCGTTGCCATCGCACCCCGGCCGTTGACCGACTTCATAAACTGGAAGAAGTCAGAACTGGGATCGACCACCAGGATATCGCTCGGTTTGGAGAATGCAGTGCGATAAGCCTCCAGACTCTTGTAGAACGTAAAGAACGAGGGATCGCGGTTGTAGGCTTCGGCGTAGATGCGGCTGGCCTCGGCATCGCCATCGCCCATGACGGCCTGGGCACTGGCATACGCACGGGCAACGATTTCTTCGCGTTGGCGGTCGGCGTTAGCGCGCAATTTCTCGCTTTCGGCGGCACCCAAGGAACGTAGTTCGTTCGCCACGCGCGAACGCTCGGCTTCCATACGGCGATACACCGATTCGGAAATCTCCGGCGCAAACTCGATTCGGCGCAACCGGACATCGACGATCTCGACGCCCAATTCAGCCGAACGGCGCGCGACGTTGGTGACGATTTCCGCCATGACCTTGTCACGCTCGGTGGCCACGACTTGCTGAACCGTACGGACGTTGACCGCGGCGTTCAGCGCGTCACGAATCAGCGCTTGCAGACGTTGCTGAGCGCCCGATTCGTTACCCAAAAACGACACGTAGTAACGGCGGGGATCCGAAATGCGCCATTTCACATACGAATCGATCAGCAGGTTCTTTTTCTCGGCCGTTTGAATGCGC
>CAMDNZ010000066.1 GCA_945903445.1 Bordetella parapertussis | reverse complement strand
GGCGCGGCACGTGAAAAAACGACCGCCCATCGGGTCAAACCGCAGGCGGACGAATTGCGCCATCGCTGGGCGTAGCCGTCGCAGACGCGGCGGTTGCAGTGGATCGCCCCGCACGTTCGGCTTGCAAGGCATCGATTTGCGCCGCCAATTGCTCGACACGAGTGCGAGTGCGTGCCAACAGATCGGCTTGAATATCGAATTCCTCGCGAGTGACCAGGTCGAGCTTGCTGAACCCTTGAGTCAGCATGGCGCGCACATTACGTTCGACGTCTGCGGCCGGACTTTTGGCGATCAAATCCGACAGATTCTTCTGAAAGTCTTCCATCCAAGTTGCGCGGTTCATGACAATCTCGATTGACGGTGAAATAAAAAGACAGTGTAGAAGACGAAGACCAGCGGGTTCAAGGCGAGTGTAGGCGATGGCCGACGCCAACGAACAAGACCAGTAGTAACGAATTGATCGAGATGCCATGAAATTCCCTATTTCGTGCGAGCCCTTGCACAACAACGGTGCTTAATGCGCTACACATTGCACTCCAATCATGCATATCGCACCGCAAAAACGCGACTTGCCAGTCAGTAAGCCTATGCAACATCGGCATTAAAAGTTGGCACACGTTTTGCTTTATGTTGCCACGCCAGAGTGCAACCAAAGAGAGGAAACGCCATGAAACTCATCATCGCCATCATCAAGCCGTTCAAATTGGACGAGGTGCGGGTGGCTTTATCGGGGATAGGAGTACAGGGCCTGACGGTGACCGAAGTGAAGGGTTTCGGCCGCCAGAAGGGACACACCGAACTTTACCGCGGCGCTGAATATGCGGTGGATTTCCTGCCGAAGCTGCGTGTCGAAGCGGCCATTCCCGACCACTTGGTCGACCAGGCCATCGAGACAATCGAACACGCGGCCCGCACGGGCAAGATCGGGGACGGCAAGATTTTTGTCGCCCCGCTGGAACAAGTGATCCGGATTCGCACGGGCGAAGCCGGCGAAGCGGCGCTGTAAGCCTGCGTTTTAACGGAGCGTACAAAAATGGATAAAGCAGATGTCGCATGGGTGATGGTCTCCACCCTTCTCGTCTTGATGATGGTGCTGCCCGGCCTGGCCTTGTTCTACGGTGGCCTGGTGCGCAGCAAAAACGTGTTGTCGATGCTCATGCAGGTTGCGGGCACGTTCGCTCTGGCCGTGACGCTGTGGTTCATCTACGGCTACTCGCTGGCATTCACTGAAGGCAACGCGTTCTTCGGCGGATTCTCGCGCATGTTCTTCTCGGGCATGTGGAATTCAGCCACCGGCGAGCACGTCATCTCGGGCACGATTCCTGAAATGGCCTTCGGTTTCTTCCAAGCAACGTTCGCGGGCATCACCTGCGCGCTGATCGTCGGCACATTCGCCGAGCGTGCGCGCTTCTCGGCGGTGCTGGTGTTCACCGCCATCTGGATGACCTTCGCCTACGTGCCCATCGCTCACATGGTGTGGTTCTTGTCGGACACCAATCCGGGCTTGCTGGCTGCACGCGGTGCGCTCGATTTCGCGGGCGGTACCGTCGTGCACATCAACGCCGGTGTCGCCGGCTTGGTGGGTGCCTATGTCATCGGCAAGCGTCTGGGGTACGGCCGCGAAGCCATGCAGCCGCACAATCTGCCGATGACCATGATCGGCGCGGCACTGCTGTGGGTGGGCTGGTACGGTTTCAACGCCGGCTCGGCATTGTCGGCTAACGGTACTGCCGTGCTGGCATTCTTGAACACTCTAGTCGCCACTGCCGGTGCCATTCTGGCCTGGACCCTGACCGAATGGGCCACCAAGGGCAAGCCTTCGATGCTGGGTGCAGCCTCCGGCGCAGTGGCCGGTCTGGTGGGTGTCACCCCGGCAGCCGGGTTGGTCGGCCCCGTCGGTGCGCTGGTGATCGGCGTGGTGACCGGTGCGATCTGCGTGTGGGGTGTCAATGGCTTAAAGCGCATGCTGCGTGCCGACGACTCGCTCGACGTGTTCAGCCTGCACGGCGTGGGCGGTATCGTCGGCGCCTTGCTCACCGGCGTGTTCAATGCTCAAGCCTTGGGCGGCCCGGGTCTGGCCAATGCCAGCGACATCCTGGGTCAACTGTGGGTGCAAACCGAAGGCGTGCTGATCACCATCGTGTGGTCGGGTGTCGTCGCCTTCATTGCCTACAAGATCGCCGACGCCGTATGCGGCCTGCGTGTGCCGGAAGATCAGGAACGCGAAGGTCTGGACATCACCTCGCATGGTGAGTCGGCCTACCATAGCTGATGCAGTGTCCGAGCACCCGCAGCCTCAGGCAGCGGGTGCGAATAAAAGAAAAGCCCGAGGAGACCTTTGTCTCGTCGGGCTTTTTGCATACTATGGGCCAGCACCGCATAAAGATCAGTTCTGCCTCGCGATGTGAAAGATCGATTCGTCGGCTATCCGTAAAATCAATTCGTCAGGCTATCCAGATCGACACGAGTGGCGCGATTCAATGCCGTGGCCACCTTCGCACGCAGAGCATTGCTATGCGCGCCGCGTATCTCGCGTTTGATGTCCAGCAGTTGCTGCGGGTGCATCGAGAACTCGGTCAAGCCCAAACCTAGCAGTAAGCGCGTCAAACGGACATCGCCCGCCATCTCGCCACATACGGCCACCGGAATGCCGAAACGCTCACCGGCATTGATCGTATGCGATATCAGACGCAATACGGCGGGATGCATGGGGTCGTACAGCTCGGCCACGTCGTGATCGCCGCGATCGATGGCCAAAGTGTATTGAATCAGGTCATTCGTACCGATCGACAGAAAATCCAGCGCTTCGGCAAAAGGTTCGATGGCAATGGCGATGGCAGGAATTTCGACCATCGCACCCAAGGGAATGTTCTCGGCATACGCTTCGCCACGCGCATCCAACTCGGCCCTCGCCGAGTCCAGCGCGGCCCGCACCGCACGCACTTCATGCATGTGCGCAATCATCGGCACCAGCATCCGAATCGGGCCCACCGCCGAGGCTCGCAACATCGCGCGCAACTGGGTGGCAAATAATTCAGGGCGCGCAAGACAATACCGAATCGCACGCTGACCGAGCGCCGGATTGGTAGCCACGGTCGCCTCGCCGTCCAATGTCTTATCGGCGCCCAGATCCAAGGTTCGGATCGTGACTGGACGCCCCTGCATGGCGCGCACCACGCTGGCGTAAGCTTCGAATTGCTCGTCCTCGGTGGGTAGATCGCTGCGTCCCATGAACAGAAATTCACTGCGAAACAAACCGATCCCGGACGCGCCAGACTTCAGTGCCAGCGCGGCCTCGTCAGGGAGCTCGATGTTGGCGTTCAAGACAATGTCTATGCCATCGAGCGTCACGGCGGGCTCATCTCGCAACAGTTGCAACGCTTCGCGTTCGCGCAGGTATTCGTCTTGCCGCGCCCGATATTCGGCGGTGATGTGATCGGCTGGATTGACCACGACGACGCCCCGAGCGCCATCGACGATCAGCATATCGCCCTCGCGCACCAGTTCGCGCACATTGCCCATCGCCACCACGGCAGGCACACCCATACTGCGCGCGACAATGGCCGTATGCGAAGTGGGACCGCCCAGATCGGTCACGAATGCAGCAAAGCGCGCACCGCGCAGCCGCAACATGTCGGCAGGCGATATGTCGTGCGCGACGACCACCAGCGGATCGTTGCCAGGCACCTGATCGGTATCCGGCAACATCGCAGAAGAGCCTGCCAAGACATGCACCACGCGTTCGATGGCCTGACGTACATCGGCACCGCGCTCACGCAGATACTCGTCTTCCATCAAATCGAATTGTTGCGCCAGCGCCTGGCCCTGCGTGGTGAGCGCCCACTCGGCGTTGTATTGCCGTTCGACGATCAAATCGACGGCGGGCTCGGCTAGTACCGGATCGCACAACAACAAGCGATGCACGTTGAGCATGGCACCCAACTCGCGAGGCGCGTCGTCGGGCAGGGTATCGGCCAAATGCTGCAACTCGTTCTGCGCCTGCAACAGCGCCTGCTGCAAGCGCTCGACCTCGCGCGCCACCTCGTCTTCGGCCACGCGATAGTGCGCGACTTCCAGCGCCGCGGCACCCAGCACGACGGCACGCCCGATCGCATACCCGCGTGCGACACCCTTGCCTTGAAGGCAAAGCACAGCAGTCGAAGGAGGATTACTCGCTCTCACCGAATTTGCTGTCGAAAAGGGCTTGGATATCGGCCAGCGCGCGATCGGCATCGGCACCTACCGCGTCTACCTTGACTACGGCACCGCATCCAGCGGCCAGCATCATCACGCCCATGATGCTTTTGGCATTGACGCGTTGTGCGCCCTTGGCGATGAAAACGTCGCTCGCGAAGCGGCTGGCCATCTGGGTCAGCTTGGCAGCGGCCCTGGCATGCAGACCGAGTTTATTGGTGATGGTGATGTCTTGACTGGGCATCCTGCTTCTAGCGCCTTATACAGATGAAACGCGTGAAAATTCAGGCCGTCAGTCTACACGCAAGCAGCCTTGCATGCCGCCCGACAGCGCCTTCTCGCGGATGTCTGCGAGTGAAAGATCACGATTGGTGATGGCACGTAGCAGCATCGGCGTATTCAAGCCTGCGACCACACAACAGGACACGCCCTGACTGCGAGCATCGGCAACCGCCCGTTTTGCGATGTTGGCAGGCGTCGCACCGATCAGGTCGGTGAGCACCAGCACACCGTTGCCACGATCGGCACGTAAAATGTCGGCCAAGACTCGAGGCGCGACATCGTCCGGTTTGTCGTCTGGCAGCACATCGTGCACAGCCACGCCGTCCACCGTGCCCAACACATGCTCGGCACAACCCAACATGGCGCCGCCCAATGGAGTATGCACGACGATAACGATACCAGTCATGATGGCGACTCAAGCTGCCGATATCGCTGCTGCCGTCGCGACAGCCGAGCCAGCGGCAACCGCCTCCTCCAGCTTGCGCGCAAACAGATCCGGCACGTCGAAACCGGTCTGCTCGGTAATTTCGACAAAACAGGTGGGGCTGGTGACGTTGATTTCCGTCACGTAATCGCCAATGACGTCCAATCCCACCAGTAGCAAACCGCGCTCGGCCAGACGGGGCGCAATGGCCTCGGCAATCTCGCGATCGCGCGCCGACAAGGCTTGTGCCACGCCGCGCCCGCCAGCAGCCAAGTTACCGCGCGTCTCACCGGCCAACGGAATGCGCGCCAAGGCATAAGGCACCGGCTCGCCGCCGATCAACAAGATACGCTTATCGCCATGGACGATATCGGGAATGTAGCGCTGCGCCATGATCGTACGAGCGCCATCGAGCGTGAGCGTTTCGATGATCGCGTTCAAGTTCGGATCATTGGCTTGCACGCGGAAAATGCCGGCGCCCCCCATGCCATCCAGCGGCTTAAGAATGATGTCGCCATGCTCGGCATGAAACGCTTTCAAGCGTGTCGATTGACTGGTGACCAGCGTCGGGGCGGTGAACTGCGCGAACTCGGTAATCGCGAGTTTCTCGGGATGATTGCGGATGGCTGAGCCACTGTTGAACACCCTGGCACCATTGCGTTCGGCGTATTCCAGGAGATGCGTCGAATAGACATACTCCATGTCGAAGGGCGGATCCTTGCGCATGACTACCGCATCGAATTCGACCAGAGCGTCATCGTGCGCCTGCGACTCGCGCCACCAGCCTTGCGCGTGCTTATCGGCATCGGGCAGCAATACGATGGGTATGGCTGAGGTTCGAACCTGTCCAGCCTGAATATACAAGTCGCCGGAAAGGGCGACCTCGATGGCATGACCGCGCGCCTGCAAGGCGAACATCATGGATACGGAAGTATCTTTATAAGCCTTCAAGGCCGGTAAAGGATCGACGACAAACAGCACACGCATGGGGCGCACCACAATCTGGAAGATACTGACAACATAGCACGGCGCTCACCAAAAGGTCGCCTCTTGATATCTGGACCGTGCAAAACGCAAAACGGGCGGTTGCCAGCGCACGCATGCCACTGACAACCGCCCGTATGGGGCCTTACATCACGAACCGGATTCCTTGGCAGGCACCACTTTCTTGCGTGGGGCCAATACCATGATCATTTGCCGACCTTCCAGTTTGGGCATTGCCTCAACCTGGGCCAAATCAGTCAGATCGTCACGCACGCGTTCGAGCATGCGCATACCAAGTTCCTGGTGGGCCATTTCGCGACCACGGAAGCGAAGCGAAACCTTAGCTTTGTCGCCGTCATCCAGGAAGCGCTTCAAATTACGCAGCTTGACTTGGTAGTCACCCTCGTCAGTTGCCGAGCGGAATTTAACTTCCTTGACCTGAATGACCTTTTGCTTCGACCGGGCTTCTGCCTGACGCTTCTGCTCTTGATACTTGAACTTGCCGTAGTCCATCAAGCGGCAGACGGGCGGCTCGGCATTCGGTGCAATTTCGACCAGGTCGAGATTGTTCTCTTCCGACAGGCGGAACGCATCGGCGATCTTGACGATGCCGAGCTGTTCTCCCTCTGCGCCAATCAGGCGAACTTCAGGGACGCGGATCTCACCGTTGATACGGTTGGCTTTTTCAGTGGCGATGTTGACAACTCCTAAAAGATTAAACGACTGCTGCTTAAGCTGCGGCGACCAGAACGGAACGTCGCTGTGCGACGTCATCGGACAAGCGAGCCACGAAGTCGTTGAATTCGATGGCACCCAAGTCCAATCCGTTCAAACCGCGAACGGCGACCTTGTTTTCCTGACGCTCTTTATCACCGACCACCAGGATATAAGGCACCTTTTGCAGGCTATGCTCTCGGATTTTACGAGTGATCTTTTCACCACGCAAATCGGATTGCACCCTAAAGCCTTGTTTTTGCAGGCTTTGTGTGATTTGCGCTGCATAATCGGCCGACGGCTCGGAAATGCAGCATACAACAGCCTGCACGGGCGCGAGCCAAGGCGGCATGGCACCAGCGTGATTTTCGATCAGCATACCGATAAAACGCTCGAACGAACCGAGAATGGCACGGTGCAACATAACCGGCGGCAGACGCTGATCGCTTGCATCCACATACTCGGCTCCGAGGCGAACCGGCATCGAAAAATCCACCTGAATCGTGCCGCATTGCCAGTGACGACCAATGGCATCTTTCAGGGTGTACTCGATTTTAGGTCCGTAAAATGCGCCCTCACCTGGCGACACTTCGAACGCGCAACCTGTACGACGCAAACTCTCCATTAGGGCCTGTTCGGCCTTATCCCAAGTGTCGTCCGATCCAATGCGCTTTTCGGGCCGCGTGGCAACCTTGTAGAGCACCTCGTCGAACCCAAAATCTTTGTAGACTTTTTGCAACAGTGCGGTGAAATCGGCGCACTCGTTTTGCAGTTGATCTTCAGTACAGAAAATATGACCGTCGTCCTGCGTAAAACCCCGGACTCGCATCATGCCGTGCAAGGATCCCGAGGGCTCATTCCGATGGCACTGACCGAACTCGCCATAGCGCAAAGGCAAATTGCGGTACGAATGCAGCCCGGCATTGAAAATCTGAACATGACCAGGGCAGTTCATGGGTTTCAAACCGTACATTCGGTTTTCGGACTCGGTCGTGAACATGTTTTCACGATAATTTTCCCAATGGCCGGTTTTCTTCCACAAGGAAATATCGAGGATTTGAGGCGCCTTCACCTCTTGGTAACCATTGTCGCGATACACCGCGCGCATGTATTGCTCGACTTGTTGCCAGATTGCCCAGCCCTTGGGATGCCAGAAGATCAGGCCCGGGCCTTCTTCCTGAAAATGAAACAAATCGAGATCGCGGCCGATCTTGCGATGATCGCGACGTTCAGCCTCCTCCAGCATATGCAGATACGCATCCTGCTCTTCCTTCGAACCCCAGGCCGTACCGTAAATGCGCTGCAGCATCTCGTTGTTGCTGTCGCCGCGCCAGTAAGCGCCGGCCACCTTCATCAACTTGAAGACTTTCAACTTGCCCGTCGACGGTACATGCGGGCCACGGCACAAGTCGATGAAATCACCTTCGCGGTAAAGGCTGAGTGTTTCGTTACTAGGAATCGACTCGATGATCTCGGCCTTATAGGCCTCGCCAATGCGCTTGAAGAACGCAACGGCCTCGTCGCGCGACCACTCTTCGCGGGTCACGACTTCGTCGCGTTTGGCCAACTCTGCCATTTTCTTCTCGATCGCCACCAAATCCTCAGGCGTGAACGGACGCTTATACGAAAAGTCGTAGTAAAACCCGTTATCGATTACTGGACCAATCGTTACCTGGGCATCGGGAAACAGCGACTTGACCGCATACGCCAGCAAGTGGGCCGTAGAGTGGCGAATCAGATCGACCCCGTCGGCGTCTTTGGCCGTCACGATGGACAATGCCGCATCGCGGTCGATCAAGAAACTGGTGTCGATCAGCTTTGGCGCTCCGTCGTTCAGTGTGACCTTGCCACCCAACGCAACGCGTGCCAGCCCCGCTCCGATGGACTGAGCCACTTCGGCCACGGTGACCGGGCCGGGATATTGACGCTGGGAGCCATCGGGCAATGTGATGTGAACCATGGAGACGTCCTGCAACAAGATGAAGATAGACGCCGCCAAAGCCGCGTCGAGCAAAAAAAATGGCCCCAACGGGCCGCGTATACGAGTGTTTCGGTCTGTCTGGCAGTGCTACTGCCCAGTGTCTACCCGCAAACAACCCCTACGCACCCAGGGCGCGAGGTGTGGTCATAGTTCGGAAGTGAGTGGCAAAGGACATGACGATTGGAAACAGAAAATGGGGGCTGTTCGACAGGCCCCAAGAGTATTGCCGTAAATAGTATCACGCTGATCCCCCCGCCCATGGGATAGCAGCCGGAATCGTTCAATCATTTGAAAGCATGACTCACAGCTGGAAACACTCATATTGGTGCATTGCAATCAAATGGCGCGACTGCCGTTACGGCGCGGCCTCCAAATTTTGGGGTCAGTCGTCCATACACTAATGATCTCAATGCCACCCACATATCCTAACAATGTTACATATAGTTCTGAAAGGTGGTGTTACATTCAATGAAAACTGTTTATTTCGATTGGATTGGCGTTGGCTTGGCCGGACTCGATTCGCGCCAACGCGAATCAATAGCAAGACTAAAAATAATTGCCCAAGGGGCCACATCAGTAAGGATTGATTGAATGCCAAAGCGTGTTGCCGTAATCGGACTGTCTTTTCGTTTTCCTGGGACAGACACGGCGGGCTATTGGTCTGCATTGATGGGCGGACACGACCTCGTCACCGAGGTCGATGCCGAGCGCTGGGCGAAAGACGCATATCTGCACCCGGATAAAAGCCATCCGGGTACGGCCTATACTTTTGCAGCTGGCTCGATTGGAGACATCAGCGGCTTCGATGCGGCGTTTTTCGGTATCAGCCCGCGCGAAGCGGCGCTGATGGATCCACAGCAGCGTGTGCTGCTCGAACTGTGCTGGGAAGCGATTGAGCATGCGGGCATTCCCCCGTCCAATCTGCGCGGCAGCGACACCGGTGTCTACATCGGCATCGCCAGCGCCGACTATGCCTACCGTCTGGCTGACGATCTGGATGCCATCGACTCGTCGTTCGCGACAGGCAACACCGCCAGCATTGCAGCCAATCGCCTGTCCTACGCGTTCGATTTACGCGGCCCCAGCATGGCGGTCGACACCGCATGTTCGTCTTCTCTGGTCGCCTTTCATCAAGCGTGTCAGGCGATCGAATCGGGCGAGGTCAGCCATGCCATCGCAGGCGGCGTCAGTCTGCATCTGCATCCGTACGGCTTCATCACGTTTTCCAAAGCCTCGATGCTGTCTAAGCGCGGGCGCTGCAATGTGTTCGATGCCGACGGCGATGGCTATGTACGCTCTGAAGGCGGCGGCCTGTTTTTGCTCAAAGACTACGACGCCGCGGTGGCGGCGGGCGACCGTATTTTAGGCGTGATCGCTCATACCGCCGTCAATACCGATGGACGCAAATCCGGGCTGACCGTGCCCAGTGCGGATGCGCAGATCGCACTGATGGCCAAGTCGTACGAGCAAGCCGGCATTGCGCCGGATCAGATCGACTACCTGGAAGCCCACGGCACCGGCACTGCGGTGGGTGACCCTATCGAAACTCGCGCCATAGGTCTGGCGTTGGCGCAAAAGCGCAAGTGTGCGCTACCGATCGGTTCGGTCAAAAGCAATATGGGCCATCTCGAGGCGGCATCCGGCGTGGCCGGCTTGGTCAAGGCGCTGTACTGCCTGGCTCACCGCGAGGTTCCTGCGACAATCGGCATTCAAACGCTCAACCCGCTCATCAAATTCGATGAATGGAATCTCGACGTCGTCAGCCAGAGTCGCAAGCTGAAAGCCACAGGCACATTGACCGTCGGGGTGAATTCGTTTGGGTTCGGCGGTGCCAATGCGCACGTGATTTTGCAAAGTCACGAGCCGTCCCGCCCGGGCGCGCAGACATTGTTGACCCCGCATGGCGTGCCGGTCGTGGTGACGGCGAAGACTGCCGAGGCGTTGACAGCGCAAGCCCAGGCTTTTGCGGCGACGCTGCGCAATCAACCGCCCAGCGCGCTGTACGACATCGCCTACCAAGCCGCATTCCGGCGAGAGTGGCATGAGCATCGTGCGATGGTTTTCGGCAGTTCGCCGCGTGCCATCGCCGAAGACCTGGCGGCGTTGGGTTCGGGTGAACCGGTTCGCGCCACGATGACCACCGCTATGGCGGTGCCGCAAGCACGAGGTGCGGCGCTGGTGTACTCAGGCAACGGATCCCAATGGTTAGGGATGGGGCGAGCGCTGCTTGCCGATCCCGTGTTTGCCGAAGCCATTGCCCAAATCGACACGAGCTTCGCTGCGCTGGCCGGATATCGCCTGACCGACGATTTGTCCGGTGCTTTGGATGCCGACCAAACGCAGCGCTATCAGCGTACCGAGTTTGCTCAACCCGCCCTGTTCGCCGTGCAAGTCGGGGTGACTCGCATGCTGGCTAACGTCGGTATCGAACCCGTCGCCGTTATTGGCCATAGCGTAGGCGAAGTCGCAGCGGCCTGGGCCTGTGGGGCACTCAGCTTGGCGGATGCGACTCAAGTCATTTTCCATCGCAGTCGTCTGCAAGGCAGCACCCGAGGCAATGGCGCGATGACTGCCGTCGGTTTGAGCGGCGCAGCTTCGACCGCCTTGCTCGAACACTTGGGCCTGTCTTCCACTATCAGCGTAGCCGGACACAATAGTTCGCGTGGCGCCACGCTGGCCGGCCATCCTGACGACCTATCCATCGCCGAGCAGCATTTGTCGGCACAGCGTATCTTCCAAAAACGTCTGGATCTGGACTATGCTTTTCATAGTCCGGCCATGGCGCCTATCGAACAGCCTCTGCGCGCAGCCTTGGCCGATTTGAAGCCCGTCCCTTCGCGTATCCCGTTTTATTCTGCCGTGAGTGGCGACCGGATCGACGGCGCAGAACTCGATGCGGACTACTGGTGGCGCAATATTCGCGAGCGAGTCGGCTTCGAAGAGGCTATGGCCGCAATGGTGCGTGACGGCATCAACATTTATGCCGAAGTCGGGCCGCACCCGGTACTGAAAAGCTACGTCTCGGATGCGCTAAAAATCCAATCGATCGCCAGTCGCGTTCTGGTGACGGGTCAACGCGGAGACGATTCGCCCGAGAAGATCTATATCGCCAGCGCACAGCTCGTGCTGTCGGGCGCAACAACCGATTGGCGTCGATTCTTTCCCGTAATTGGCGCGCACGCCACCCTGCCCGCCTACAGCTGGCAACGTGAGCGTCACTGGCACAACGTCACGACTCAGGCCGGTCGTGGGCTTTTGCGCGAACGCGTGCATCCGCTATTGGGCTATGCCGCGCCCAAACAACCGGGCGTGTGGGAAAATCATCTGGACACACGTCTTGTGCCCATGCTGGCCGATCATGTGGTCGGACATGCAACGGTTTTCCCCGGGACCGGATTCGTAGAGCTGGCACTGGCCGCGGCGTTCGCACACAACGGCGGCGCATTCGCCGAAATCGAAGACATCGATATCCGCGCACCGCTTTTATTGAGCGACGACGAAACCAAGGTCGTGCAGACTCGTATCGACGACAGCGATGGTGCGGTAAGCGTTCATGCATTGACGCTAGGCAGTGACGACCCCTACGCTTTACACGCCGTTGGCCGCATCATGGCCGAACCGCGTGGCGTGGGTTTGGCGGACACCGCCATCAAGTGGCCGTCCCGCGCGCCCGACTTCACCGGTGCCGATCATGCTGCCCTGACCGCCCATGTAGGTTTGTCCTACGGCCCGGCGTTCCGCGCGATTGCCGACGGTTGGCGTGAGTCCGACCGGGTAGTGCTGGCGCGCTTCAAACCCGACGCCTGTATTGCTGAAGAGTTGCCTCAAACGCACATTCACCCCGCGCTGCTGGACTGCGCCTTCCAGTTGATCATCCAGTTGCTGAAAGACGACCCATCGATGCACACGGGCGCCGCTTTCGTGCCCGCCAAGGTGGGCCGCGTCATCGTGCGAGCCAATAGCGGCGCGCCTGCGGCCGCACGAGTCACTCTGCTGCGTCGCACGCCTCATGCTTTGGTTGCACGTTTCGCCTTGTTCGACAGCGACGGCGTACAGATTGCTGCCATCGAAGAAGCGCGTTTTCGCAGCATTCGTTTGTACAAAACAGCCGCCGAGCACTTGGCCTTTCCGGACTATGTCGCAGCCCCAGCGCCCCACGCCGATACCGTAGACATCAATCGATGCGCGCCGGCCTCCGAATTCGCCGCCGCGCTAAATGCCCTGGCTCAAGCTAGACATCACGATCCTGCCGCGCAACGTTTCGCCGCTGAAGTCGATCCATTGGTCGATGCCTTGTGCAGTCAGTTCATCCACGAGGCGCTGCGTGCGTTAGCCAACAACGCCGGGGTTCTGTCGTCAGGTTGCGTGCAAGGCTTGCGTCAAGCCCAACCCGAGCGTGCCGTTCTGCTCAATACGCTGATCGATCGATCGGTAGGCGACGGCGTGCTGACGCCGAGTGCCAGCGGCTGGACCTTTATTGACACCGACGCCCCACCCGCCATCGATATCTGGAACAGCTTGGTACGCGAGTATCCGGATCATTTCGCTATCGTTCAAACGATGGGGCGCGTCGGTCAGCACTTGACCGCACTCATCGAAGGCGAGCGCGCCTGGGAAAACACTTGGCCCCGCGAAGCAACGCCTGCAAAGTTGGCTGCGCACGTGCAAGGGATTGCTACTCGTCAGGACATGGCGCATGCGATCGGCGTACACGCTTTGGCTGCTCAAGCGCGTCTGCTTACCGGTGAACGACTCGCGATTTTGGAACTCGGTGGCGCTGCTCCTCTGCTAGGTCCCGAGTGCTGCGCGCAGTTGGATCCGCTATTGAGCGACTACTGCTACGGCAGCGCCGATCCCGATGCGTTGGCCGAAGCCCGGCGTAGTTTCGATCCGTTCCCCGATGTTCGTATCATAGATTTGACGGCTCAAGACCACTCGCCCGTCGCGCGCTACGCTATCGCTTTCATCGATATCAGCTTGATGGCATTGGACGAAGCACGTCACGCGCTGCGCTATGCACGCGACCGCATGCTGCCGGAAGGCACACTGTTGGTGCTCAACACCCACCCTGCAGGGTGGATAGATGTCATTTTCGGTGGCCTGCCTAAT
>CAMDNZ010000065.1 GCA_945903445.1 Bordetella parapertussis | reverse complement strand
GCAATGCTCATATGCGCGTTCTTTTTGATTGCTTTGATTTGGTCGATTATTGGTCGAATCGACATAAGTGCGACCGCTTCGGCGCGAATCGTGCCGATAGGAGGGGTGAAGGCAGTACAGTCGCTCGAATCAGCAGTGATTCGAAGGATACTAGTCGATAACGCACAGCTCGTACGAGCGGGTGATTTACTCGTGGAACTGGATACTACCGAAAGCGTTATCGACTTGTCGCAATTGCAGAATCAATTGGAGCGCGCCGAGCAGGATGCAATTCGCTACCGCCTGTTTTTATCGAAACTTGGCGTGGAGTTAGGCCAGAAGGTCAGCTATCTTGGCGATGGACGGGAAATAGCACCAACCGATCAACAGCAGCAGTGGTTATGGGCGGATTTGGCTGCGTATAACGCTAAAAGTGCGGCGCTCGAGGCGCAAATAAGCGAAAGCGAATCGGTAATACGTTCCAGCAAACACGAGTCGCGCCGACTGCAAGACCATTTTTATTTGTTGAGGCGAAAAGCCGATGCATTAAAGCAGATGGTAGAGCGCCACGGCACGGCGCGGTTTCAGTGGTTGGAAGCCAAACAGGAAAAAACTGCAACAAGCGACAGCCTTGAAATCGAAAAAGAGCGTTCCACGCAGGCCAAAGCAAACAAAAATCGTCAACAGTTCGAGCTCGATCAATATCGAGCCGACACCCGGCGGGAGGCGCTCGAAAAACTGACCGATATCCACGACATGATCGAGAGAACCAAACTCGATCTCTCCCGGCATCGTGAACGGGAACGACATAGATACCTGCGAGCTCCTGTTAGCGGCATTATTCAAGATTTGAAGATTCAAACGGTGGGCGGCGTAGTTCAGCCGGCCCAACCCTTAATGACCGTGGTGCCGGAGGACGCGGAATTAGCGGTTGAAGCCTGGGTTTTGAATCGGGATAGCGGTTTTGTTTATCCCAATCAGCGAGTTCGCGTAAAAATCGACAGTTTTCCGTATACCAAGTACGGTGTTTTGGACGGAACCGTATCTTATGTATCGTCGGACGCCACGGAGGACGAAGAACTCGGCCCGGTATACGTCACGCGAATCAGCCTGAATCGTGGCGGGACGTCGTCGACGGGCGTGGTTTTACCTATTCAAAGCGGTATGGCCGTGACGGCGGAAATCACCACCGATAGCCGTCGGGTAATCGACTACTTGCTATCGCCGATAAAAAAAACGATCGACGAAGCATTTCAGGAGAGATAGCCGGCAATCACACGGCGCGCACTATAACAATAGAGGAGATGGAGATGAAAAAAGATATCGCCAAGCGGCAGGACACGTATTTTCAGTTACCCGATGGAAGCTCGCAGCTTGTATCTGCATTAGAGTATCCCCAACTGCGAGCAACCTTTGATGCGGCCACGGGTGCCGACGAGTTTTTTCTGACGTTCATCGGGTGGAATGGCAGAACAGTAAAAAATCCGTCCACTTTTGGAGGCAGGACGTTCGAGGAATTCAAATCTTCTCTCGACGAAGACATTAATAACTTACCAGCCGTGACCGTCAAACGGTTGACAATCGTTCTGGTGGGTGCCGACTTGGACGATCGGTGGCATCAATCGAGCGATACCTTCACTGGACGGCTCGGTGCAGACCTGCCGTCGATTCTACAAAGCGCGGGCGTGGACGCCGAAGCGGTAAAACTGCACATCCGCAACGGGTGGACAGTGATTGATAAGGGCATAGTTCAAGAAAAATACGTGACGTCCAAAGGACAGACGTTGACCGGCGATTTGGCGACGGCCTTCGACCTACTGCATTCGGCCGAGTATGTGTTCGATTCAAAGACGCGCGCGTATGTGCGTAGGCCGCTTTCATTCACTGCATTGCATGACGCTGGCGCGCTGCTAGAGAAGATTTGCGATGATAAAGCCACAGCTGAAAACAACGCTTTGCTGATCAAGGAGTTAACCGATTTGCATGGCGCGGCGTTTCGAGAGCGTATTGGGCGCCCACCGCTGACGGTGGAGCACCGGGACGCGCACGAAGCCATGCTGGAGAAAATCAAAGAGGCGCATCTGCTGAACCGTGAAAAAGAGGCCGCGATCGCAGCGGGCTTGGAGGTGGCACACAGGCACGATCCCGACGTGATCTATGTTCCCGGCTTGATACGCCAAAACGAGGCAGGGGAGGACGAAATCGCAGTGGGGCGTCCGGTGGCCCATAACTCCGATGAAATAGATCCTGCCAGTATTTTTTGGGTCAGTACGACCAGCGGCGCTATCAGTGCGTGGTACCGGCGCGCCGCCGAATGCGCGGCTGACTTTCAAGCTGGTGTGAAACCTGGTACTCAGGAAAGCGGCCACCTCGGCCTGCCCGTGTTTTCAGGTCGTTCCGAAGCCGATGCCGTGGCAACCGTGGCCGCTGGCGTAGTACTACAAACTTTGCTGGCTAAAGCGCACGCCGCCGAGAGCGGTGGTAGCGTAAGGACTGGAAGTGGAGAAGTAATAGAGTCTGCGAAACCTTCTAGTGCAGAGCGGTCTGAAGCCGTAAGAAATATAATGGATGTAGTGGCGAAACTTCACAGCACAATAAATGCATTAAACGATACCTATGTTGGCGCTGCCGTAGTAGGGGTGAAAGTAAATGTCGCACTTGCGCAGATAATACGGGGGCTCGATATTACCAAAACCAACTGGTCCGAGGCGCTTCCGAAGCCTAATCGCGCCTTTGCCGGCCTGGGGATCGCGATGAATGTCGCCTCGGTTGTGTCCGCTGCGAAAGCGCTAAGCGATGCAAAAACCGGGGCGGAAAAAGCGATCGCGGGTGAAAATCTCGGAATGGCGATAACGTCTTTAGGTATAGGGACGACTGGCACGATTGCAGGAATTGTAGGGATAGGAAGTATCGCTGCGGCTTGCTCGTATTTGGGAGTGCCGTTGATTGGGCTGGACTTTGGTATCAAGCAAGTCGTCAAGGGATACGCCAGGCGAGCGGAAAATATCGACCAAGGCATGGCAATGCTCAATGGCATCGGCGATGGAGTCGCCGAGCGCCGTCTGACACTAAACAAGCATGGTTTCATCCAAGCGCACGCCGAAGCGGTAATTACCGAAATAGACTTATCCAAAAACACATTTAAGTTCGGCGATGTTCTTATCCTTGGTTCCGAGCAACCAATTATATTGGGAGCGCCAAAGGTCACTGATCAGTGGATTAGCGTTTATGAAGCCTATGGTGTAAATAACAAGACATTTTCTGCGCTTAACAGCGCTGATGCCGCTGCTCAAGTTATTGTGCTTCCATCTGCCTTGGAAAAAAGGATCAAATACGATTACGTCGATTCGCCTGGCCATGGCTACCACGCTCCGGTGGCGAGGCAACTAGAAAAATATTTCGACGGAACCCACGGAAAGCCGACTTTTTATTTTTGGAAGATGGCGTACCCACTAATCCCGATTCAGTACATCATGGACGAAGTGGAAGTGATCAGTCAAAATACAAATATTAAATTGAAGTTGGATGAAAGGAGTCGAGCGGTAATTGTTCCGCCCATCCCGGATAAGGTGTATAGGGAAAAACTTTCATATTTGATAGAGGGTGGGTCAGGTCAATATTCATTGACGACTAACTCATGGCACATCGATACCACGATTGCTCCCAGCGCTAATAAAGACGAAACTTGGTTGATCGATCTGACCGCGGCCGGTTCAGAAATGATAGACCAAAGCGTTATCGGGCAGTGGAAGCGAGACGTCATAAAGAATCTACAAGTTACGTCGAAGGCATTAACGGTTAGCAATCACACCATCAAATTCAAGGATCAGAAACCTGCCAACTTAACGCTAAAATTCGATGTCAAAGACGCGTCGGAATTATCGCTGCTGTTAAAATGGGACTGGAAAAAAACGCTTACGATGTGCTGTTATTTGCACAGAAAAATGACGTATTGCTTGGCAAAAATATCGAGAAATTACTTGAATCCGCGGAAATCGCGGGTATAGATTTACCCCCCGTCATCGATGCCACGATGGTTCTCGGTAAAATCACCTATGTGGGCTTAGTCGATTTGCAGAGCAGGTCTTCGATGCTCGTGGGTTTCGATAAAGAAAATGGCCAGCACTACTTAATTGCAGATGGTGTGGGGAAGCGCACGATCGATGGTTTCGAATCTTACGCCGTATTGTCGGGCAATGAAGTTTCACTTAAAAATAAAAATGGTGGAGAAGCGATATTTTCATCCAAGATGCGGATTCCCGTTCTGCTGAAATACGGTGACGAGCATGTCGACTATGTATTTAATGGCGATGCGTCAGTGGATATCGTCTATAAAACAGATCGTGAGGCATCTCTGATTTGGCCTTCAGCCGTGGCGAAACTTTCTGGGGATATTAGAAAAATCGTAGTTAAAAATTTTTCTGTGCAAGACGATAACGAAAAATTTAGTGATATAAAAATCGATATCAATGACTTGCCTAGCACGATACATGAAATCTATCTGAACACGACCAAGCCCGTCAATTTGCGTCTTGTCCAAAATAGGCAGATGTTCGAGTTTGATTATGATGCGGAAAATCTTATTTTAATCGGCCCTGACAGATTAAAAATAAAGATAGTTGGTGGGCTGGCACCTAAGGCGATAGATGCGCTGCACATCTCGTTTGAGGCGGATGAGCCTCTCAGCGTCAAGTCGCTTGTTCGTGCACTTGATCCAGTCCATCCAGTCCGTAAGCGTTTCGGGCAAATCCCTTTGGAAGAGCTGCGGGCGACGTATGGCGACGCAGTACTAGAGATTGAGCAATATTCGAATAATCGTTTTTTTCTAAACGAAGACACAATGCGCCTGAAAGTTTTAGATGAAAAAGACCAGGCGGTATTTGGCGTTGACGTAAGGGGAAAGTTAGAAAAGGCGATGTACGGCGAACTTGTCGGCACTTGTGAGACGAGCAATACGAAATTTTTCTACCATTTTAAGAACAGCATAATGTCTTACGCTCGCCCGGGTGAGCCACCCCGGGCGTGGAAGATACCTCGCTATCAAGAAGACTACCTCTTTCCGCTCGTTACGAAATCACAATTTGATTCATCAGGTGAAGGTTACGGGGGGACACTGATTATGCATATGGCAGGAACATTCAATCACACGGTTGTCCGTAAGCGATTTGTCGTCTCCTTCGACGGGAACACACTAACCCTGCCTGACCGCTTCGGGCAGTACGAGTACGGCCCGATGAAGCGTGTGGTAACGGACTTGTTTGAGAACGTGGTGGACGAAACCGCTGTCGTAAAGGAAGTGGCTGCCGAACTTTTTGCCACCCACCAATCCAGTGCCGGATTGGAAAGTGCAGCCTATGCGCAGCTCTACACGGATGTCACTCGTCTTGCACACGCGATCAGCGCTTTAGGCAGCGACACAGCAGGGGTAGACATACACCGCGCTCAGGAGAAGCTATCGCCTCATTTGGACTGGGTGGCCGCGGTCGACGCCCATCCCCAAAACAAGCCGCTTCGATCATGACACCATAAGCTCGGTAGATTCCGCGAGCGTTCGCTAGGATGCGCTTGCTAGGCGTACACTCGGACTTCGGTTTCCAAGGGCGGATGATGAGCAATATCAAGGCGTTCACACGCGCAGACTACGCGTGTGCGTTGGGTGTGGTGGTCATTTGGGGCGTGAATTTCGCAGTCATGAAATATGCGCTGCTAGAGATCACCCCCATGCTGCTCGGGCTGTTGCGTTTCGTTTGGGCGGGCTTACCTGCCTTGGTCGTCAAACGCCCCGCAGTCCCGTGGCGGTACATCGTCGCCTACGGTCTGGCGCAAGGCGTGGGCCAGTTCGGTATTTTGTTCGTCGCGATCGCGGCAGGCATGGGAGCGGGCATTGCCTCGCTTGTTTTGCAGACCCAAGCTTTTTTTACATTGATTCTCGCTGCGGTCGTTCTGGGCGAGCGGGCGCAGCGGGCACAGTGGCTGGGTTTGATACTGGCCACTGGCGGGCTCGGCTTGATTGCGGCCTCGCATGGCGCGGGCCCAGATCAGATGACGCTGCTGGGTTTTGTCCTCACCATCGTGGCAGCCTTCATGTGGGCCACCTCCAATCTCATCGTGCGTCACGCCTCGAACGTGGCACCGGGTTATGACGCGTTGGGTTTCGTTGTATGGACGAGCCTTGTCGCCGCGCCCAGCTTTCTCGTGCTGGTTGCCTGGGTAGATGGTTTCGACGTGGCGTGGCCGATGCTCACTCAGATGAGTGTCGTGGGTTGGACGGCCTCGGCCTACCTCGGCGTGGCTTCGACGTTGATTGGTTACACCATGTGGACGGCCTTGCTCAAGCGGCATGCGCCGGGCCGGGTCGCGCCGTTCTCGCTACTGGTGCCGGTCGTCGGTCTGGCTACGGCGGCGGCGGCGTTTGGCGAGTGGTTGACGCCCTTGCAGTGGCTCGGGGCTGTGGGCGTATTGTTGGGTCTGATCGTCAACCAGTTTGGCGCGAGCGTTTTTCGTCGGTGGTTCGCTTAACGAGGCAGCACGCCGCACATGCGATCGAGAATGTGGAAATGATCGCTGTAGAACGCCGCTTCGGTTTGCGCGATTTCAGTGAGCGTCATCCATCGAGCCGCCCTGGCGTCGCCGCTTCCCACCACCTCGGGTGGCGTGTCGTATGGCAAACTGAAACGATGGGCATGCGTAATCGCGCGACCGCGTGCATCGCGGTCGGGGTGATCGAATACCTGGACGTCGATCAATGCCGCTCGGGCGGGCGAGATGTCCAGGCGTAAACCGGTTTCTTCTTCAAGCTCGCGTAATGCGGCAGCGAATAGAGATTCGTGTTCATCCAAAAAGCCGCCCGGCAGTGCTAGGCAGCCTTTACCGGGCCGACCGCCACGCTCTACAATCAGGACGCGGCCTGCACATTCGACGACGATATCGACGGTCACCAGAATGGGCGGATAGGGGGCCTGAGCCCAGCGCTCGCGATAAGTACGGGTGGCACGCCATTCGGCCGTCAGCTCCTGAGCGTTGTCCGTGTGTCCGGCCCACGCTTCCAATACAGCCAAGGTGCCTGCCGGTATGGCGTCATGCAAGTCCGTTAACGCACGGACGGGCGTCTCGCCCTGTTCGATCCGAGCGAAAAAAGCCTCTCGCAGTGGCGTCGCATCGATGGCGTTCTGACGCGGCAACGCGAGGGTATGCCATTGAGGGAACCAGCGAAGATACGCGCTGGATGCATCTTTGTAGTGGCTCACGAGCGCCACGCTGCCGGCTGGCACGTCAATCGTTTGGGCAACACCGCTACGCAAGGCTTCGGCCCACCGATCGCCGTCGTAGTAATCGCGCAGTGGTAGAAACGCCACCCGCTCGGCCTGTTCTGGCGTCAGGTTCTGCCGAATCATCTGGGCGCGAAGCTCCCAAGAGAATGGGTTCTTGGGTGTGGGCGCCTGGTACGCTGATCCGATTACCACGATGCATACCTCTACAGATTCCAGCGCGCGCTCGAGCATCTGCGCGTGTCCGAGGTGATAGGGCTGGAAGCGGCCGATAAATACACCGGCACGGTAGGGGTAGAGTGATGGCATGGTGGCGAAACGAATGGGAACCGCACTATTGTCGGTGAAGTGATCGGCTTTGCCCATGGGCGCGCGCGGCTCGACGCCGACAAGTCAAATGTTTAGACTTGCCGCATGAACGTAACTTCTTCTCCGGAAACGCTATACGTGCGTGTGACCGGCCGTGTACAGGGTGTGGGTTTTCGGGCTGCGACAGTGCGCCAGGCGCATATGCTGGGCGTGCGTGGCTGGGTCCAAAATAACGCCGACGGTTCGGTCGAAGCCCTGTTGCAGGGGTCAATCGAGCAAGTGGACCGTTTATTGAGTTGGCTGCATAAGGGCCCGCCTGCCGCCCAGGTGAAAGAGGTCACGCACGAGACTCGTGCGGTCGACAAGCGTTATGAGCGCTTCGAACAGCTTTAAACGCCGCAGCCTTCCGAGCGGAGGGTGTACGGGTCAATGTCTATTTCATCGCCCGCATCCAGTCGGACGCGATGCAAGGGCTGAATCCGGCGCCCATTCGCGCGCACATCGGCCATGCTGCTCAGATTGACCAAATAGCAATCCGCGCCTTCGACCTTCACGGTGGCTTACAGACCGCGCATCGAGTCGGTTTCCACAGCAAGCACCGGGGCGTCGCCAACGCAACGCCCGATCGTCCCGCCGGGGCTGTCGATCTCGGCCGCGATGGCGGTGACGCCCGTACTCGCGGCAAGTCGGGTGGCGACCCGACTGCGTCAGCCAGTGTGCGCCGCGTCGAACGCAGGCTGCCACTGCGGGTGGCCTTGCTCGGTGCTTTTCAGCATGAATGCCGGATCCAGCGCCAAAATGCGGCGGAACTGATCTTCACACAGGGCGGGATGGCGAGTCAGACAGTAGCTGAACGCCTGCAATTTCATGGCTTCGATGCGGGTCGCGCGGGGCGCGTCGGCCAGAATGCTCGAGCGGGCAACGCCACTCACCACGTCGCCATACCGGCCCGCCGCGTAATCGCTGCGTACTTGTTGCAGGGCGTCGGTTTGCGCTTTCGAGGGCGGTGCATCAACGATGGCACCGGGGTTCATCGCGCAGCCCGTGAAAACAGATAGCAACACTACAGCACCGGCAATGGATGAGCGGACCATGACGCAGACCTCGATGGAGAGCATGACCGATACAGCAGCGGCCACGGGATGGCTGAGTCAGCATGATATTTAAAAAACCCTGCGGCCATATTCTTTTTCCTGTGAAACCGTTACGTGGACCGTCTTGATGTACCTTATGAGTAACTTAAGTAAAGTATTTTAATAAAAATCTTCATATTTATTGCAGGCCAGTCGTCGCGGCAGCATGAACGCACACTTCAATTCCCCTGGCAACTTGCTCAGTTTGAAAGGCATCTCCACCGATGCGTTACGTCCGTTGTCGGCGATTGCCGCAACACGCTGTGGGCTGGTGCCGCAGGCTCGGATCGTTCGAATATTGACCGATCTGGCCCAGCCGCTCGCGCAGCTCCACGCGTCGAACGTGATTCACGGCGCCATTTCTTACGATTCGGTGGCCTTGAATGCGCAAGGCGAAGCCGATGTCGCTACGCTCCCCGCGTCACATCTGCGCAGCCGCGGCAACATGGCCGTGTCCGAAGGACGGGCCTCCGGCTACAACGCATTCGAGCAGTACACCGACGATCCTGGCTGGGTCATTGGTCCATGGACCGATGTATATGCCCTGGGTGCCGTGGCTTGCATGCTGGTGACCGGCGCTGCGCCGCCATCGGCTATCGACCGTTGTATGTGCGATACATTCGTGCCTTTGTCCGAGCGCGGACTCGATGCCGACCAGTACGCGCTTGGGTTTTTGTCCGGTATCGACGAGGCGCTCGCTCTTCGCCCGGAAGATAGGCCCGCTACGGTTGCTGCATTGCTGCAAGCCATGGGATACCCCGCGAGTGTGAGCTTGACGGATACAAGGCTCGCGCGCGACAAGGTGGTGAGTGAAAACGGCCCGGCGTCTGTGCTTCCCTCACCCATGAATGGGCTGAATTCTACGGCGCGCTTCGATGGTGAGTGGACAGCCACGAAGAGTGCCGGTGCCGATGCGACAACTGCTGGCGATCCGATGCTCTGTCCCGCGTCCGCGAGCGCCTCCAGGCATTGGGCGTTTTGGCTTTTTGTTCCGGCAGGTTTGGGTCTGGCCTCGTTGGTGGTCTATATCTGGCTGAGTTGGAGCAACCCGTTTGTACCTCGTCTGGACGAAGCGGCGTTCACGATCTCCTCGCCACAAGTCGAGGACGTACTGCCGCTCATCTCGCCAGGTTTGCAAGTGCCGAACCCTGCGGTATCGACCGATGGCGCACATGCGCCTGGGCTTACGTCCGGCCCCCTGGCGCAATCGATGCCGACCGATGGCAAGGCGCCCGCACCGGTCGCCGTCGCCATCGACGTGCAGCCTTGGGGCGTGGTCAGTATCGGCGGCGTGCGTCGTGGCGTCAGCCCGCCACTGCGAAGCTTGAACCTGGCACCGGGCAGCTATCAGGTGACCATCACCAATCCAGGTGCACCCCCGTTCAGCACCCGTATCATTGTGCGCGAAGGGGCGCGGCCCCCGGCCATCCGCCACCAATTCTGATGTGGCAAAACCGCATAGGTCTTTGACGCAATTGGCCCAATGCGGTATTCTTTCTGGCTAACCGCGAAGAAATGCATTTTTTGCGGTCGGATTTTGCAGTCTTTGCAGGTGCCAATAGTGGCTATGATGGCAAAACGCCGTCGGGCACTAGCGGCCAAACACCGCTCTTTTACGCTTCCCCGAATCCATGGGGGTCAGGTTGTAGGGGCGGTTCTGCATGAACGGCCCTTCAGTGTTCGCGGCACGTCGTGAAATCTTTCACGCCAGACGCTTTCACGAAGACAACCCAGTGGGGCAGGCCCATCGAAGCCTGCCAGTAGTGCGTAAAAGGGATTTCTAAGGTTATGCCAACTATCAGCCAACTCGTGCGCAAGCCGCGCGAAGTCAGCGTCATTAAGAGCAAGAGCCCCGCGCTCGAAAATTGCCCTCAACGTCGCGGTGTGTGTACCCGTGTGTACACCACTACCCCCAAGAAGCCGAACTCGGCCTTGCGTAAAGTCGCCAAGGTTCGTCTGACCAATGGTTTCGAGATCATCTCGTACATCGGCGGTGAAGGCCACAACCTGCAAGAACACTCGGTCGTGCTGGTGCGCGGCGGTCGTGTGAAAGACTTGCCGGGTGTGCGCTATCACATCGTGCGCGGTTCGCTCGACTTGCAAGGCGTGAAAGACCGCAAGCAGGCACGTTCCAAGTACGGCGCCAAACGTCCGAAGGCTGCCAAGTAAGCCAATTCGGCTTATCAGGCGGTATCGCAGTATCTATCATTGCCCGATTGCCCAAAGGCTATCGGTATGTGCGGCCCAAACCAGCGTCGGATGCGCTCGTTTGTGGCAGGTAAGGGGTCGTCCGGATGGACGGCCATGGCCGTGTCACACAGCACGGTTCAACTGAACAGACACACAGGAAGCTAAAATGCCCCGTCGTCGCGAAGTACCCAAGCGTGAAATTCTGCCCGATCCCAAATTCGGCAGCGTCGAACTCGCTAAATTCATGAACGTTGTCATGTTGGATGGCAAGAAGGCTACGGCCGAGCGTATCGTCTATGGCGCCCTGGAACAGGTTGCTGCCAAGACCGGTAAAGAGCCGCTGGAAGTCTTTTCCCTGGCAATCAACAACATCAAGCCGATCGTCGAAGTCAAGAGCCGCCGCGTGGGCGGTGCGAACTATCAAGTGCCGGTCGAAGTGCGCCCCGTGCGCCGCCTGGCCTTGTCGATGCGTTGGTTGCGTGAAGCCGCCAAGAAGCGTGGCGAGAAGTCGATGGATCTGCGTTTGGCTGGCGAATTGATCGATGCCTCGGAAGGTCGCGGCGCCGCGATGAAAAAACGTGAAGACACCCACAAAATGGCCGAAGCCAACAAGGCATTCAGCCATTTCCGCTGGTAATTTAAGGAAACACCTACCATGGCCCGCAAAACCCCGATCGAGCGCTATCGCAACATTGGTATCTCTGCTCACATCGATGCAGGTAAAACCACGACGACCGAGCGCATCTTGTTCTATACCGGCGTCAATCACAAGATTGGCGAAGTGCATGATGGCGCAGCCACCATGGACTGGATGGAACAAGAGCAAGAGCGCGGCATCACCATTACGTCGGCGGCAACGACGGCGTTCTGGAGCGGCATGGCCAACAACTACCCGCAACACCGCATTAACATCATCGACACCCCGGGCCACGTGGACTTCACCATCGAGGTGGAGCGTTCCATGCGCGTACTGGACGGTGCTTGCATGGTGTATTGCGCGGTGGGCGGCGTTCAGCCCCAGTCGGAAACCGTGTGGCGCCAGGCCAACAAGTATGGCGTGCCCCGTCTCGCGTTCGTCAACAAGATGGATCGTACCGGCGCGAACTTCTTCAAGGTCTACGATCAGCTGCGTAATCGCTTAAAAGCCAACCCGGTGCCTATCGTGATGCCGATTGGCGCCGAAGAAAACTTCAAGGGCGTGGTCGATCTGGTCAAGATGAAAGCCATCTTGTGGGACGAAGCCAGCCAAGGCACGAAGTTCGATTACGTCGACGTGCCCGCCGAGCTGCAAGCCGATGCCAAAAAATGGCGTGAGAACCTGGTCGAAGCGGCTGCCGAGTCCAACGAAGAGTTGATGAACAAGTACCTGGAAACGGGCGACTTGGACGAAGAAGAAATCATTTTGGCTATTCGCCAGCGCACCATCGGCGGCGAAATCCAGCCGATGTTGTGCGGGACCGCTTTCAAGAACAAAGGCGTGCAGCGCATGTTGGACGCGGTCATCGACTTCCTGCCTTCGCCCATCGACGTGCCGCCGGTTCCCGGCGAAAACGACGACGGTGAAGAAGTCAGCCGCAAGGCGGACGACGGCGAGAAGTTTTCGGCGCTGGCATTCAAGCTGATGAGCGATCCGTACGTCGGTCAATTGACCTTCGTGCGCGTGTACTCGGGCGTGCTGAAGTCGGGCGACACCGTGTACAACCCGATCAAAGGCAAGAAAGAACGTATCGGCCGTATCCTGCAGATGCATGCCAACAACCGCGAAGAAATCAAGGAAGTTTTGGCAGGCGACATCGCCGCTGTGGTGGGTCTGAAAGACGTGACCACGGGCGAAACCCTGTGCGATATCGACGACCACATCATTCTGGAGCGTATGGTGTTCCCCGAGCCTGTGATTTCGCAGGCCGTCGAACCTAAGTCGAAGGCTGATCAAGAGAAGATGGGCCTCGCCCTGAACCGCCTGGCCGCTGAAGATCCTTCGTTCCGTGTGCGTACCGATGAAGAGTCGGGCCAGACCATCATTTCGGGTATGGGCGAGCTGCATCTGGAGATTCTGGTCGACCGCATGAAGCGCGAATTTGGCGTCGAAGCCAACGTCGGCAAGCCCCAAGTGGCTTACCGCGAGACCATCCGCAAGAAGGTCGAGGGCGTCGAAGGCAAGTTCGTCAAGCAGTCCGGTGGTCGTGGTCAATACGGTCACGCCGTCATCTCGCTCGAACCCCTGGATCCGACGGAAGCGTTGGAAGCAGGCGATCGTCCTGGCTTCAAGTTCGTCGATGCCATCAAGGGCGGTGTGATTCCTCGCGAATTCATCCCGGCCGTGAAGAAGGGTATCGAAGACACCTTGCACTCCGGTATCCTGGCGGGTTACCCGGTGGAAGACGTCAAAGTGACGCTGACCTTCGGTTCGTACCACGACGTTGACTCGAACGAAAACGCGTTCCGCATGGCGGGCTCGATGGCGTTCAAGGAAGCGATGCGCAAAGCCGGTCCCGTGTTGCTCGAACCCATGATGGCCGTGGAAGTCGAGACGCCCGAAGACTATGCCGGTAACGTGATGGGCGATCTGTCCTCGCGTCGCGGTATGGTTCAAGGTATGGACGACATGGTCGGCGGCGGTAAGGCGATCAAGAGCGAAGTGCCCTTGGCTTCGATGTTCGGCTACTCCACCGACCTGCGTTCGGCGACCCAGGGTCGTGCGACGTACACGATGGAGTTCAAGCACTACGCCGACGCGCCCAAGAACATCGCCGACGAAGTGATGGCTGCGCGCAGCAAGTAATTTCAACATCGCGCCTCGCCCATGCCGGGTGAGGCGCAATCAATCCAGTTTTCTTTGAGAATCAAAGGATAAGAGATCATGGCAAAAGGCAAGTTTGAGCGTACCAAGCCGCACGTGAACGTGGGTACGATTGGTCACGTTGACCACGGCAAAACGACGTTGACGGCGGCGATCACGACGGTGTTGGCGAAGAAGAACGGTGGCGAAGCCAAGGGCTACGACCAGA
>CAMDNZ010000064.1 GCA_945903445.1 Bordetella parapertussis | reverse complement strand
GGCTGCGGCATCTCCCGCGAGGGGGTGCCGCAGTCAGGCCATTTGAGATGGTTCGCGCGATGGACGTGGGGACCAACTCAAATGGCTGTGCCGCATTCATTAGCGCACACCGAGCGACCGAGTCCGAGAGGGCCGGTGGTATGCGCCGATGAATAGCCCGGGGCAGCAGCAGGCCAGGCCTGCGACTGGCACGGGTTTATGTTCTGGGACCCTTGAACCTTAGGAGCTAAACCATGGCTACAGCCAAAAAAGCCGCAAAAAAGGCGGTGAAGAAGGCCGCAACCGCAACCAAAGCTGCTACCAAGAAAACAGCAGCCAAGCCCGCAGTCAAAAAAGCCCCCGCCAAGAAAGCTGTCGTTAAGAAAGCCGCTGTGAAAAAAGCGCCGGCCAGGAAAGCGACCGCCACCAAGACTGTCGCCAAAAAAGCGACCGTTAAAAAAGCCGCTGTGAAGAAAGCACCTGCGAAAAAGGCAGCAATCAAGAAAGTTGCAGCCCATAAACCCGCAGTCAAAAAAGCCGCAGCCAAGAAGGCGCCCGCCAAAAAAGCCGCAGTAAAGAAGGTCGCGGCCAAGAAAGCGCCGGCCAAAAAAGCCGCAGTGAAGAAGGTCGCTGTCAAGAAGACGGCTGCCAAAGCTGTGCCTAAGAAGGCCGTGGCCCCCAAGGCGCCGGCCAAAAAAGCTGTGGTCAAGAAGACCGCAGCGGCCAAGCCTGCAGCCAAGCCGGCCACCGCCAAAAAAGCAGCGGCTAAAAAGCCTGCTGCCAAAAAGGCCCCGGCCAAGAAGGTTGTCAGCCCGGCATCGACCGCGGCCGCACCTGGCGCCAAGACCGCGCTGAATCCGGCTGCTTCATGGCCGTTCCCGACGGGTGGCCGTCCCTAAACGGGGACGCTAGCCTGGAAGGACCAAGGTCTCCCGACGCCTAGTCGGGCACCTGAGCTGCCGAACCGCATCCGGTTCGGCAGCTTTTTTTGCGCCGCAAGCCGTCAGCACACACGCGCTACTGCGTTCGACGCCCCCATGCGACAATGGCGCCAACTCATTCCCCGTGCAGGTTGCCATGCTTGGCCAGATTCTCCAGTTCTTGCTTGAAATCACCTTTACCTTATTCGGCGTAGGTTTGCTCGTTCGCGCATGGATGAACAGCATCCGCATGCCGCGCTTCAACCCCCTGGCGCTCGCCATCCATCGGTATACCGATTCTCGCGCGCGTGCTGCCCCACAAACAAGTCGATTGGCCCGCACTGGTCGCGACCTGGCTGGTGGCGCTGCTGTTCATCGTTCTGAATTGGGTCGTGAGCGTCGGTTCGCTGCCTGCGGTGGAGTTCGTTTTACAGTTTCTGGCCGCTGCGCTGTTGATGGTCCTGCGCTGGATGTTGAATCTGGCGGTGTGGTTGACTTTGATTCAAGCCATATTGACATGGGTGAACCCGCAAGCACCGCTGATGCCGCTGCTGTATATGCTCACCGCCCCCATCTTGGATCCCATCCGTCGGGTGCTACCGCGTACCGCTATCGATTTCTCGCCGCTGGTCGTCCTGATTCTGGCGCAGATCGGCATTATCGTGTTGAGCCGAATCAGCCTGAATCTGTTCGGTTTTTAAAACCGTGGCCAAAGCTTGAGTCGTAAAAAAACCCTCCAGACGAATCGGCGTTTGGAGGGTTTCCAGCTTTTACACGAAGGCGCTACGCCATAGCGTGCAAAAACCGGGTGTTACATTGGTGCGACGCGAGTCGGACCGGCACCACTGATGACCTGAACGCGCTGGCCTACCGACAGAGGCAGATCGGCCTCTTGCGCCACGACACGAGTTTCCCCATTGTCCAGCCGGACGGTGATTTCCAGGCCCGAACTCTTGCCCACTCGGTTCTCGACCGCGTTACCGGCGATCGCACCTAGAATGGCGCCACCCACTGTAGCTATAGCACGACCCGTGCCGCCACCGACGGCGTTACCCGCCACGCCACCCAGGGCACCGCCGGCCAAGACGCCCGCACCACTGGAACCGTCACGCTGGATAACAATGGGACGCACAGCCGTCACCGTGCCCGAACGCACGATCTGCTCGCGTTGAGCTTGACCGTAGGTATAAACGCCGCTGGAGGCGCTGGGGTTGGCGCAACCTGCCAGGATGGCAACGGTGGTCAGTACGGCACCACCTGCCAGCAGACGGAAGCGGCCCGAAGTACGGGAAGACTGCTGTTGAACTGCATTCATAAGATTCTCCTATTGCCGGACCGCCGGCCCACGTCAAAGACTGACGTTGGGGCAATGGCCGCTACGCAGCCTGAATTGCTAGTCTAAATAATACTGACTTGTAGCGGCCTGATTGTGAGGGGTGCGAAACAGGCTGCAACGGGTGAAACTCGATTTATGCGAATTCAAACAGATTTATGCTGGTCAGGCAACGTCAACGAATAGGCCGCCTGCAATTGGGCCGCGATTTCCGAACGGTCCGGGGCATAACCCTGGGGACCGCGATGGGCGATTTTCAGCGCACCCATTAGGTTGCCGATCTTGCAGCTATCCAGCCAGCTCAATTTGCTACTCAGACCGAACAACAGACCAGCGCGATGTGCATCGCCACAACCCGTGGGATCGACGGCATCGGCCACCGCCACGGGAGCGATCGTATATTGCTCGCCGCCCTGGTACAGCGTCGCACCCTCGGCACCGCGCGTGACCACTAGTGCCACCAATCGACGGGAAAGCTCTTCCAGCGATTTGCCCGTACGTTGCTCGACGACACCGGCTTCGTATTCGTTAACCGTCATGGCGGATGCTGTTTTCAGCATGTCCAGCATGTCGCCGCCGCTGAACAAAGGCATGGCCTGACCCAGATCGAAAATGAAGGGAATGCCCGCAGCGTGCAGCTTGGCGGCGTGCGCGATCATGCCTTCCTTGGCGTCGGGTGCCACGATGGCCAAACACACCTTGGTGCTCGTCAGGTCGTTGTCGGCCGAATGCGCCATGCTGCCCGTCAGGTCGTTGTCGGCCGAATACGCCATGGCGCCCGGATGGAATGCCGTGATCTGATTGCTCTCTTCATCGGTCGTGATGTAGCAGGTCGCTGTCAGCGTATCGGGCACCACGCGAATGCGCGACACATCGATGCCCAGGTCCTGGAAGCGGTTTAGATAATCGCCGGCATCCTCGCCCACCGTCGCCACTGGAATCGGACGTCCGCCCAGTACGCTCATACCGTAGGCAATGTTGCCGGCACAACCGCCAAAATCGCGCCGCATCGTCGGCACCAGAAACGACACGCTAATGGCGTGCAGCTTGTCGGCCAGAAAATGATCCCGAAAGCGCCCTTCGAACAACGCAATGGAATCGAAGGCCATAGAGCCGCAAATCAGAACCGAATCAGTCATGTCTATTGATCGCTTTGAAACGTCAGGGAAAAAATCTATCAAGTTGGTAACCATTTACCTGCACGTCGCGCACTTGCAAGGGCAGCACGATTTTGCGCTCGGCATTGGGACCGAAGGGCTGCTCCACCGCATCAGCGGGCAGATAGTCACGAGGCAGCAAAATTTTACGCACCATGACGGTATCGGAAAAGTCTTTCAGTTCCAGTATCAAGGCGGGCCAGTGCTGCGGTGCATTGAAACGATTGCGCAGCACAGCCGTCAGCACCAAGTCTTGCGCGTCGTGTGCCGAGGCGCCACCGGGCGGCGGACGTAAAGACGAGGACAAGATGGAAATACGCTCGATACGGCGCTCGTATCCCACCGTGCATTGCAGCGCAACGCACATGAGCTGAAGCGCGGGACGCAGTGCAGGCACCTGAGTCGCCCATTGCACGCGATATACATAAGCGGAAAGGCCGAGCAATGCAAGCGCGGCCACTACGCACGCCCAGCCCCACAACTGCCCCCAATGGGCTCGCTGCTGGATATGCCCTTGGTCCATGAACTCGGGCGGCGAGCGGCCGGTGTGCTGATCGTCCACATAGCGCATGCGCGCCTCGCCCCGGACGGCATCAAAATCTTCTTCCGTAGCTTGCTCACCCACCGGGACAGTATTTACAGCCGCGTAAGTTGGCGCATAGGCCAATGAGGCGTGGGTGCTGGCGAGGCCGTGAACCTTGCTTTGACCTTGGCGGTGGCCGTGAACGCTAGGTGAGTACGGCGTGTTGACGTCGGACACCGGCGCGGCATAAGTATCAGATGCGTCGTCGCGCCACGTGCCAGCCTGCGCCATCTCGTCGTCGGCCGCCGCCATGTCCGACACGTCGTCGCCGCGCAAGCCAGGATCAGCGCGGCGCAGTGCATGATGCCGACCGCGCAGTACCTCCGGCGCCCCCTGCGAGGTCGATGCGCTAGACGAGGCAGGCATAGCGGACCCGTAGGCACCCGTTGCCGTATCCCTAGGCGGTGTCCCTCCGCTCGCCAGGCTTGGCTCGGATCGACGCCCGACCGCAGGGGCAGGGGCTGCAATGCCAGGGGCCGCAGGCGCCGGCCAGGAAGGCTGGGCTACCGCCGTACGCTCCCAAGCGGCATCGACCGACGCAGCGCTGGATATGGAAGAAGTCGGCGCCGCGGCAGACGGCGCCAGCAGAGCTGCCGCTGCCGTAGATGCAGAGGCAGAGGCAGACGAGGTCGCTGCAGAAGGATACGGCGACGACGCGTACGAACCGGGCGGCTCGACGTGCAGCGTCGGAATTTCGGAGACGAGCGTCGCGCGCCCGTCGAACACTCGGGAACACATGCCGCAACGCACCAGTCCGTCACGAACCTTGAGCTGATCTGGCACCACCTTGAACGCGGTGCCGCAATGTGGGCAGCGGGTGGTGAGTGCCATCGTGCAGGGGTCCGTGATTAAGCCTTACGGCCGTGCAAACACACCCAACCGTCACGTTCGGCCCAGACCGACATCGCCAGCCAGGGCGCATAGGCCGCGGCAACTTCTTCGGCCTGACGCGCCAGCACGCCGGACAGCACCAGATGGCCGCCATCGACCACACGGCCAGCCAGCATGGGTGCCAGCACCTTCAAAGGATTCGACAGAATATTGGCGACCACCACCCCATACTGACCCTCGGGCAAATCGTCCGGCAGGTAGGCCATGACCGCGCAGCGATTATTGTCGGCATTGTCGCGGGTGGCCGTGACGGCTTGCTCGTCGATGTCCACACCCACCACCCGGACCGCACCCAGCTTGGCGGCGGCAATGGCCAAAATGCCAGAGCCGCAACCGTAGTCGAGCACGTCGACGGACGCCGGCATCTCGGTCGCCAGCCATTGCGTGCACAGGTGCGTCGTGGGATGACTGCCGGTGCCAAAAGCCAGGCCCGGATCCAATTCGATATGAATCTGACCGGCATCGGCACGCTCGGTCGCCGCATCGTCACGATGCCAACTGGGCACGATCCAGATGCGATCGCCGATGTGAATCGGCGCGAACTGGGCTTGCGTCAAGCGCACCCAATCGGCATCCGGCACCTCGCGCTCGGCCCACACCAAACCCGCATTGGCCAGGCCCGCTCGAGCGAGCAGGGTATTCGCATCGGTATCGTCGGGCAGCAAAGCAATCACGCGATTGCGCCCCCACGCCTGAATCGCCGGTTCGGTGCCGGGCTCGCCGAACAGTGGCGCTTCGTGCTCGGTATCGCTATCGGCATCCTCGACAGACACCGACAATGCGCCGGCGTCCAGCAAGGCATCGGACAGCGCCTCGGCCTGCGCCTGAGCGCTTTGGATCACCAGTTCACGCATAGGTCAGGGACGCTGCGCCAGTTTGTGTTCCAGATAATGAATGCTGGTGCCGCCTTCGATGAAGCGTGCATCGGCCATCAGTTCGCGGTGCAACTGCACATTGACTTGGATGCCCTCGACCACCATTTCCGACAACGCGATACGCATACGGGCCACGGCCTGCTCGCGCGTATCGCCATACGTGATGACCTTGGCGATCATCGAGTCGTAGTTGGGTGGGACGAAGTAGCCGTTGAACACGTGAGAGTCGACCCGCACGCCGGGACCGCCCGGCACATGCCAGTTGGTGATCCGGCCCGGGCTGGGCACGAACTTGAACGGGTCTTCGGCGTTGATCCGGCATTCGATGGCGTGCCCCTTGAACTGGATGTCGCGCTGACGCAGCATGAACTTCTCGCCGGCGGCGATCAGAATCTGCTGTTGCACCAGATCGATGCCCGTAATCATTTCGGTCACAGGATGCTCGACCTGAATGCGGGTGTTCATTTCGATGAAATAGAACTCTCCGTTCTCGTACAGGAACTCGAACGTACCCGCACCGCGATAGCCCATTTTCTTGCACGCGTCGGCGCAACGATCGCCGATGCGTTCGATCAAACGACGCGCCACACCGGGTGCGGGAGCCTCTTCGATCACTTTCTGATGGCGACGCTGCATCGAGCAGTCGCGCTCGCCCAGCCACACCGCATTGCGCCCGCCGTCAGCCAGCACCTGGATCTCGATATGTCGAGGATTCTCCAGGAACTTCTCCATATAGACTTCGGGGTTGTTGAACGCCGCGCCCGCTTCGCTGCGGGTCATGGCCACGGCATTAAGCAGAGCCGCCTCGGTGTGCACCACGCGCATGCCACGGCCACCGCCGCCACCTGCGGCCTTGATGATGACCGGATACCCAACGCTACGAGCGGTTTGCAAAATGACGTCGGGGTCTTCGGGCAGGGCGCCTTCCGAACCGGGCACCACCGGCACACCGGCCTCGATCATGGCGCGCTTAGCGCTCACCTTGTCGCCCATCAGGCGAATGGTCTCGGGGCGCGGACCGATGAAGACGAAGCCGCTTTTCTCAACGCGTTCGGCAAAATCGGCGTTCTCCGAGAGGAAGCCGTAACCGGGGTGAATCGCCTCGGCGTCAGTCACTTCCGCCGCCGAGATAATGGCCGGCATATTCAGATAGCTTTCACGCGACGGTGCCGGGCCGATGCAGACCGACTCGTCGGCTAAACGCACGTACTTAGCGTCGCGATCGGCCTCGGAGTGCACGACCACCGTCTTGATGCCCAGCTCGCGGCACGCGCGCTGGATACGCAGCGCGATCTCGCCACGGTTGGCAATCAGTATCTTTTCAAACATATCAGCCGATCACGAACAGAGGTTGACCGTATTCCACAGGCTCGCCGTTCTCGACGAGAATTTCCTTGATCACGCCAGACTTGTCAGCTTCAATTTCGTTCAGCAGCTTCATCGCTTCGATGATGCACAGCGGCTCGCCTTCCTTCACCGCTTGGCCGACTTCGACGAACGGCGCGGCACCCGGGTTTGGTGCACGGTAAAACGTACCGACCATTGGCGCCTTCACCACATGACCGGTCACGACGGGCGCAACAGTTGCGGCCGGCGCCGCTGGTGCAGCAGCGGGCGCCGCAGCATGGACAGGTGCTATTTCGCCTTGCTGGTAAGCCACCGGCTGCAAGGTTTGAGAAAACTTGACGATACGAACCTTGCCTTCGCCTTCGGTAATTTCGAGCTCGGCAATGCCGGATTCGGCAACGAGGTCGATCAACGTCTTGAGCTTTCTGAGATCCATGGATACTTCCCGATTGTAGAGAAACGCGTGTGTGCTGCGCGCGTGTGAAAAGGTTGAAATGAAAGCCGCGGCGATCAACGCCCGGCGGCAAATCGCACGGCGGCCTCGTAACCGAACTCGCCCAGACCGCAGATCACGCCGACAGCGATATCGGAAAGGTAAGAATGGTGGCGAAAAGCCTCGCGCTGATGAACATTCGACAAATGGACTTCGACACATGGCAGCGCCACACCGGACAAGGCATCGCGAATCGCCACACTGGTATGGGTGTAGGCACCTGCGTTGATCACGACGAATTCGGTGCCGTCGGTACGAGCCGATTGAATCCTGTCGATCAATACGCCTTCGTGGTTGCTGTGAAACGTCTCGATCGTCACACCCAATCGCGTGCCCAGCTCGACCAATCCGGCATCGATCTGTGCAAGCGTACGGCGACCGTACACCTGGGGCTCTCGCGTACCCAGGAGGTTCAAGTTCGGACCGTACAAGACTAGGATGCGTTGCGCCATTGAGGAAAAGTTACGGCAAGTCCGTCGATAAGGCAGGTTTTTACGACAAATCACGCCATTTGTCTATTTCTCCGCCCGCGGACAATAACATGCGGCGTGGAACGCCTGCTGTGAACATGGCTGCATGTTGCCGCAAATTAGCAACATTTAAGAAGGGCTGAGACACTATCGCACATTGGCAGCAACTGGAAGATTACGGCCGATCCGATTTCGGCAACTGAATAGCCAACTGAGCGGCCAACGCAGCGGGATCGACCTGCCCTAGTATAGTGTGTGCGACGCGCCCTTGGGCATCCAGCACCAAGGTATATGGCAAACCGCCCGTCGGGTTGCCTAGCCGACGTAACGCACTGGTGCCGCCCGTTTCAAACACCATCAAGGGGTACGCCACAGGAACCTTTTGCAAGAAGGTGCGAATATTAGCGGCGGAATCGATGCCGATACCGACGAACCGTACGTGAGGATGCTCACGCTGTAACCGGTCCAAGTCAGGCATTTCTTTCACGCATGGTGCGCACCAGGTAGCCCAGAAATTGACCACGACAGGCCGACCGCGCATGGATGCCATGGCCACCGGCTCACCCCACGGCGATGGCAGCGTTAAGGACCATAGAG
Source organism: Bordetella parapertussis (assembly GCA_945903445.1). Taxonomy (GTDB): domain Bacteria; phylum Pseudomonadota; class Gammaproteobacteria; order Burkholderiales; family Burkholderiaceae_B; genus Schauerella. The sequence goes on along the minus strand of CAMDNZ010000064.1, from coordinate 5,261 downwards.
ATTCCGGCACATCGCTATCGCCAGACCGACTGCGTGCGGTGTCCAACGGCGTGCGCGCACCGTCCCCGGAAGCTGGGACACCCGAAACCAAGGCCAGGGCCGCGGCCGCGACGAGCAACCCCGCCACGACACATCCCGCAATCTTCAAACGACGTGAACTCATGGCGGCATCATAACCGGTGGCAAAGCGCCAAGCCCTCTACAATGCGGCCAGGAGAATAGAGCTATGCATCTGCACATTGTCGGTATTTGCGGGACGTTCATGGGGGGATTGGCCCTTATCGCACGCGCCGCCGGGCATCGCGTCACCGGCTGCGACGCGGCCGTCTACCCCCCGATGAGCACTCAGCTAAGCGAGCAGGGTATCGAGTTGATCGAGGGATTCGACGCCAATCAACTGAACTTGGCGCCCGACCTGTTCGTCATCGGCAACATCGTCAGCCGGGGCAACCCGCTCATGGAAGCCATTCTCGACCGAGGCATGCCCTATGTGTCGGGCCCGCAATGGTTAGGCGATCACGTGCTGGCTGGTCAGCACGTTCTGGCGGTTGCCGGCACGCACGGCAAAACCACTACCAGCGCCATGCTGGCCTGGATACTCGAACAAGCAGGCTTGACGCCCAACTACCTGATCGGCGGCGTCGCGCCCGGCTTGGGGGTATCGGCACGCTTCGATCCGGCCCGCCCGCATTTCGTGATCGAGGCCGACGAGTACGACACCGCGTTTTTCGACAAACGCTCGAAGTTCGTGCATTACCGCCCGCGCACGGCCATATTGAACAACCTCGAATTCGATCACGCCGACATTTTCCCCGATCTGGCCGCCATCGAAACCCAGTTTCATCATCTGGTTCGCACCGTGCCCGCGAGCGGCGCATTGGTCGTCCCGGTGCATGACGCCAACATCGCCCGCGTCCTCGACCGAGGCTGCTGGACACCCGTCGAGACCTTCGGTCCGGACGGTCTGTGGCAGACTGGCCCTGCCGACGACGCCGGTCATTTCGATGTGCAACACCAGGGGTCATCGGTCGGCCGAGTGAGCTGGGCGCTGACCGGCGAACACAATCGCGCCAATGCACTGGCGGCAATCGCTGCTGCCGCGCATGTAGGTGTAGCACCGGCCACCGCCACAGGCGCGCTATCTACTTTCGCTGGCGTGAAGCGGCGTATGGAGTTGCGTGGAACGGTCGATGGCGTGCGCGTCTACGACGACTTCGCCCATCATCCGACGGCCATCGCCACCACCGTTGCCGGACTGCGGCGTCAGGTCGGCGCGGCGCGCATTCTGGCCGTGCTCGAACCCCGCTCCAACACTATGAAGCTGGGCACCATGGCGGCCCGACTGCCCGAGGCGCTGTCCTTGGCCGATGCCGTGTTCTGCTTCGGCGCGTCCGAGGGCAAACACGCGCTGGGCTGGAAACCTGCCGAGGTGCTGGCACCGCTGGGCGATCGAGCGTTCGCCAGCGACGACCTCCAGGTCTTGGCCGAGGCCGTATGCGCGGCAGCCCAACCCGGCGATCATATTTTGGTCATGAGCAACGGCAGCTTTGGCGGTATCCACGACTTGCTGCTGGACCGGCTACGCGCCCGCCACATTGCCCCAGCAGGCGTTTGAACAAGGACCGCCGCCGTGCATATTCTTTATCTCCATGGCTTCCGATCGGCCCCGGCCTCCTTCAAGGCATCGCTGCTCTCCGACCTGCTGGCCTCGGAGGGCCGTGCGGCCGATTGGAGCTGTCCGCAATTGCCTGCCAGCCCGCTGGCAGCTACCCAATTGGCGCTCGCCCTGGCCGAATCCGTTCTGAAGAACAAGCGCGCAGACGCCGTTCCTGCCGACACCCTGACCGTCATCGGATCGTCCCTGGGTGGCTACTACGCTACCTGGATCGCCGAGCGCACAGGTTGCCGAGCCATTGTACTGAACCCCTGCATACACGCGGCCCGCGATCTGACGACCCAGGTCGGTGAACACCAGCAGTATCATGCCAATGCGCCATTCGTATTCCTGCCCGAATATGTGGAAGAATTACGCAAGCTATGGATACCGACGCTCACGCGTGTCGAGCGCTATCTACTGATCGCAGCCAAAGGAGACGAAGTTCTCGATTGGCGCGAAATGGCGCAACGTTATACCGGCGCAGCACAACACATCATCGATGGTTCGGATCATGGCCTGTCCGATTTCGCCAGCTATGTTCCGATGGTTCTGAATTTTGCGCGCCGAGGCGGCCCTGCCGCCCTCACCCCCCCGAACTGAGCGACCCCATTCTCATGCATGTTTTTTACGAAGACGACGGCAGTTTCCGCGCCGGTCACATCCTGTCCGAAACGGACACCAGCCTGCACGTCGAATCCGAGACGGGCAAGCGCAGCAAAGTCAAGCGCGCCAATGCGCTGTTCACCTTTGAGCAGCCTGCACCTGTCGTGCTGCTCACTCAGGCGGCAGAGTTAGCGGCCACTGTCGATCTGGTGTTCCTGTGGGAATGCGCGCCGCAAGAGGAGTTCGACGCCGCCGACTTGGCCACCGATTATTTCGGCCATACTGCAACGCCCGTTGAAAAAGCCGCCATCCTGTTTAGGCTCCACGGCGCACCTGCCTATTTCCACCGTAAAGGGAAAGGGCGCTATCGCCCGGCACCGCCCGAGATCTTGCAAGCGGCCTTGGCCGCCATCGAGAAAAAAGCGCAGGCAGCCCGTCAACAACAGACCTGGGTCGACGAGATGCTGGCCGGTCGCCTACCTGCCGAAGTGGCCGCGCTGGCCGACAGCGTGCTGACCAAACCGGACAAGAACACGCAAGCCTGGAAGGCGTTGGACGCCGCGGCCGCGGAACGCCGTCTGCCGGTCGAGCGCCTGTTGCTCGAATTGGGCGCGTGGCCGCATCCGCTGGCGCTGCATCAGCGCCGCTTTTTGGCCAACCACTTCCCGCGCGGACGTGCATTCCCCGCAGTCGAGCTGCCGCCAGTGGGTGCCAATCTGCCCCTGTCCGATGCCGAAGCCTATTCGGTAGACGACTCCACCACCACCGAAATCGACGACGCGCTGTCGGTGAAAGTGCTGCCGGACAATCAGGTTCAGGTCGGCATACACATCGCCGCCCCCGGCTTGGCCGTCACGCCGGGCAGCGTCCTGGACGATCTGGCGCGGCAGCGCCTGTCCACGGTGTACATGCCGGGCGACAAGATCCCCATGCAGCCCGATGCCGTGATCGAAGCGTTCTCCCTGGACGCCGGGCGCGCAGTGCCTGCGCTGTCCTTGTACGTGACCGCCGACTTGGCCACAGGCGACATCCTGGCGTCGGAATCGCGCATCGAACGCATCGAGGTGCGCGAGAACCTGCGTCACAACCACCTCGAAGCCAGCGTTACCGAGGCGCTGCTGAACGATCCGGCAGCCGACATGCCTTACGGCCACTGGTTACGCCCTTTGTGGCAACTGGCGGGCCAGCTGTCGGCACGACGCGACGAGGTGCGCGGCAAGCCCGAGAACAACAACCGGGTCGAATACAGCTTCTACCTGGATGGCAGCGCCGACGATCCCGACACGCCGGTCCGCCTGGTGCCGCGTCAGCGCAACGCACCCTTGGATCGCATGGTGGCCGAATACATGATCCTGGCCAATAACCTGTGGGGCGGCCTGCTGGCCGAGTACGGCCTGCCGGGCATCTATCGTTCGCAGCAGGCGGGCCGGGTTCGCATGAGCACGCAAGCCCTCCCGCACGAGGCGATCGGCGTGCCTCAGTACGCCTGGAGCACGTCACCCTTGCGCCGCTATGTCGATCTGGTCAACCAATGGCAGTTGCTGTCGGCGGTCGAGCACGGCGTGTCGGCGCGTCTGGTGGCCCCCTTCAAACCGCGCGATGCCGATCTGTTCGCCATCATCAGCGCGTTCGATGCGCAGTACGGCGCCTGGTCCGAGTTTCAGAACGGTATGGAACGCTACTGGTGCCTGCGCTGGTTGCAGCAACAGGGCGTCGGCCGCACGACCGCCCACGTACTGCGCGACGACCTGGTGCGCCTGGCCCACGCACCACTGGTGATGCGAGTGGGCGGGCTGCCTGCACTGGCACGGGGTGCCGAGGTCGAAATCGACCTGCTGAGTTTCGACGAAGTCGCTTTGGAGGCCGAGGCCCGCTTCGTCGCAGAAGTGCAGCCTGCCGTCGCCGGCGATTAGAATGCCTGGGTGAACGCCACGTCGCCACCCCTCGCCCGCGCCTCCCGGCGCCCGTCGCATGCCGCACCTCACTACCTCTGGTTGGGGATCGCGGTGTCGCTGGGCGTGCATGCCGTGGCGATGGGGTGGCCCCCCGCCGCAACACCGACCCGCCAAACACCCGCTCGTCCGCTGACGGTCGCGCTGGTGAACGCCCGCAGCGAAGACGCTCCGCTCGTCCCCGAAGTAGTTGCTCAGCAAAACGTCGACGGCGGTGGCACCGAACGCCCCGGCGCCCTGGCCACGCCGCTACCGCATACGGGACCGTCGCCCAACACGATCGTCCTCGAAGCTTTACGCAAACGCCAAGCCGAATTAGAGGTCGAGCAGCTTCGTCTGCTGACGCGTTTGACGGCCGAGCGCAAGGTTGCGGCCGAACGACCCCATGCTCATCCTTGGCAGGACGCACCCACGCCCGGTAACGCGGACGCATCGCAAACGAGCGCCGTGCTGAACGCTCAGATTGCCGCGCTGGCCGAGCGCATCGAGCGCGACAGCCGGGCACCGCGCCGGGCGTTTGTCGCCCCCGCTGCCATGCAAGTTTCTTATGCCGCGTATGCCGACGGGTGGCGCACTCGCATCGAGACGATCGGCACCCGACACTTCCCGGCTGAAGGACGCGGCGCAGGCGCGAGCCTGCGGATGTCCGTCACGCTGGCCGCCGATGGCCGCGTGGTCGCCACCGACATCGACCGACCCGCGCGCAATCCGGCACTGAATCTGGCGGCTCGACGTATCGTTCAGCTATCGGCCCCCTTCCCGCCCGAACTTGCCGCCGTCGCCGACCGGTTGACCATCACCCGTACATGGCACTTCGTGAACGACACACTGGATACTCGCGCGCCATGACTTCGTCCCCAACGCCCAAAGCCCGTCGCTGCGCGGTCATCGGCCACCCTGTTGCGCACAGCCGCTCGCCTGACATTCATGCTCAATTCGCCCGCCAAACCGGCCTGTTGCTGGATTACGGCCGGATCGAAGCGCCGTTAGATGGTTTCGCCGACTCCGTACACGCCTTTTTCGAAAGCGGTGGGCATGGCTTGAACGTG
>CAMDNZ010000063.1 GCA_945903445.1 Bordetella parapertussis | reverse complement strand
AAAACACCATGGCATACCTTCCAGGAGTCAAAACAACTCGCTCTCGATAAACAGTTGAATCGGACAATGCCGACACCGTCTCCTTCTTTAGGCGCTTAATAGAGTTGTACTGTCAGATTAAATCGTGGCTAGGACAGTTCAGCAGCCTCAGCTATGATCAACAGCGGGGTCGACCTATATACCGTGGGTACCGTGCTGGGCCACAAGTCACCAATCAGCACACGAAGGTATGCTCACCTTGCAACGGATTCGCTGAGGGATGCGATTGGGGCAATTGGAAAAAAGAAAGTGGCGTGATTTTTGGGAATTGACAATAAATTCCCCACTGACTTTTGGCGCTGGGCCTCCGAACTCCCTGGAAAGCCGCAAGAATTCTGGTGGGCTGTGAGTGGCTCGAACACTCGACCTACGGATTAAGAGTCCGCTGCTCTACCAACTGAGCTAACAACCCGATGCGTCGCGCTGCCAGCAGATACACACCACCGGCAACCGCACATTAGCCGGAAACTATATCACACTCCCACCACCGACCACAACGTCACCCCCCATATCGCAAGCCCTCGTTGACAAAACCCCACATCCTCCCAAGCACTCCACTCCACCTGTAAAATTCTGGATAACTCTAGACAGAAAAAGGAAAGATCGCCCCTTTGCCGTGCGATCGCCTGAAGTGACCCCGCAATGTTCCGAGTGGATCTGCGACGACTGATTCTTGCACTTTGCCTAGTTGCCATCCTACTGACCCTGGGCGTGAGCCTATTCGCCAGTTACCTGACGCAGCGCAATATCCTGCTGGACACCACCCTCCAAAACAATCGCGTCTATGCGCGTAAATTGGCGACGCTCACCGAAACCATGCTGGGCGAAATCCAAGACGAGCTGGGCTATCACGCCAAGCGGGTCGGCCACGAAAACCTGACCGGCCTCGCCTTGGCGGATGCGATGCACCACATGCAATCGCAAACCCCGAATTTCAATTCGCTGGTGGCGGTGTCCCCCGAGGGCCAGATCGTCGGCGAATCGCCCGCACTCGGCTTGGTCGGCACTTACCCCGATACCGCACGCGCCAAACGTGCGCTCACCTATCGGCAGCCGATACTCACCGAACCTTTCAAGACCTTGACCGATCGCTGGGTGATCACTCAGCTCTCGCCTATTTTTCGGGACGACGGCAGCTATAACGGCTACCTGATCGGCAACATCTATCTGCACGAAGCCAACCCGTTGCAAAGCTTGCTGGGCGTGCATTACTTCGAAGACGGCTCCGAAAGCTACGTCGTCGATCGTTCCGGCATCCTGATCTATCACACCAACGCCAGGCGTATCGGCGAGCAGATCCGCAGCAATCCCGTCATAGAAGCCCTGATCCGCAAAGAGGAAGGCGCACGCGACATCGTCAACACGCAAGGCGTCGCCATGCTCGCGGGCTACGCCACGGTTCCGCGCAGCGGCTGGGGTGTCGTGATCCAGCGACCGAAAGCCTTGGTGCTGGCCCGCCTTGACGAGCTCACCTGGCGTACAGTGCAGCGCGCCGCGCCGCTTATTCTGATCACCCTGTTGATCATTGCCTGGTTGGCCTCGCGCATCGCCCGTCCCTTGCACGACATGGCCGAGTTGGCCAGCACCATGGAAGACCCGGCCACGCCAGAGCGATTACGCGGTCTGAAGTGCTGGTACATGGAGGCTGCACAGCTTCGGCGTGTACTACTCAATGGCTTGTGGGCGATGCATCACCGCATCCGCAATCTGAAGCACGAAAGCACGACCGATCAGCTGAGCGGTTTGTTGAACCGTCGCGGCCTGCGCGCGGCCATCGACCAGATCATCGCAGAACAAACACCGACGGCCATCCTCGTGCTGGACATCGATCACTTCAAAAAAGTCAATGATACGTTCGGCCACAGCACCGGCGATGCAGTCATTCGGACCATCGCCGAACGCATGCGGCGCGGTAGCCGTCCAACCGATATCGTTTCCCGAGCTGGGGGCGAAGAGTTCATCATTCTTTTGCCCAACACCTCGAAAATCGAAGCGCTGCGAGTGGCCGAACGACTGCGCCAGGACGTCGAACTCACCACCTTGGCCGGTAGTTCGCCGGTGACCATCTCCTGCGGCATCGCTCACACGCCGGATCACGCAGCGAATGCCGACGCGGCCTGGCGACTGGCCGACGAGGCGCTATACTACGCCAAGCGTAGTGGCCGCAATCGATGTTGCAGCGTCGACAAAAAGCATCCCGATGGTTTCATGACAGCAGAAAGACGGATTGCCGCCCTGCCCGCATCCACCCAAAAGGTTGCCTCCAAATGACGGCGTTCGCATCATTGAGCGATCCGGCGAATCCGTTTTTTTCCGCCGTGCATGACACGCGTATGCCTATCGTGGTCACCGATCCGCGCCTACCGGATAACCCATTGGTCTATGTCAACGACGCGTTCTGCGAATTGACTGGGTATGCGCAGCACGAGGTGATCGGACGCAACTGCCGCCTGCTGCAAGGTCCGGACTCCTGCAAAGCCTCTATCGAGCAGTTAAGCACCGCCCTGAAAAAGCAGCGCCCGATACACATCGATATCCTGAACTATCGCAAGAACGGCAAGCCGTTCTGGAATCGTTTGCAAATCGGACCGGTACACGATGCCGATGGCGTTTTGCTGTACTACTTTGCCAGTCTGATCGACGTGTCCAGCCAGAAAGAACGGCTCGATTCCCTAGAAGGCCGCAACGCGGCATTGATGGCCGAACTTGGCGTGCGATTGAGGGCGCAGCAAGACACCGAAGCACGGCTGCTTTTCGCGGCGCACGCCGGCAATCTGGGCACCTGGGATCTCGATCTGCGCAGCATGATGCTAGCCAGTTCACGCATCTGTCGCGACAACATGGGCTGCGATCCCAGCCAGCCCATGGCTTATGACGATCTGCTGGCGCGCATTCATGCCGACGATCTGCCGCGCTTGAACGAAGCGGTCAGCCGCACGCTAACACAGCAACAAAACTTCAACGTCGAATGCCGTGTCCAGCGGCTGGACGGTACCATCGGCTGGGTTCATATTCAGGCCGAGGCGGTGCCAGACGACGCCGGTAGCGTTGCCCGCTTGGTCGGCACTTCTCAGAACATCACTCAACGCAAAGCCGCCGAATATCGCCGCGACATGCTGATGGCGCTGGACGACTCGCTGCGTCACTTGGACGCCCCGGACGACATTGCCTATGCCAGTAGCCAGTTGCTAGGTACCCGCCTGGGCCTGCATCGGGTGGGTTATGGCGACATCGACGTCGAATCGGAAACGATAGTGCAGGCGAGCAGTTGGACGGCGCCTGAGCTTGCTCCGCTGCTGGGCACGATTCATTTTCGCGATTACGGCTCCTTCGTCGACGATCTCAAACGCGGCGAAGTCGTGGCGTTTTCCGATTGCGATCTCGACCCGCGTACCGTACATAAATCGGCTGCGCTCAAAGCGGTGGGTGCGCGCGCCGTCTTGAATATTCCACTCACCGAGCATCAGGGTTTGGTGGCGATCGTCTATTTGAACTGCGCAGTGCCTCGCCCGTGGAGCACCGACGAGATCGCGCTGGTCAAGGAAATGGCCGAGCGCACTCGTTTGATCATCGAGCGGCGTCGTGCCGAGCACAACCTCAAGACGCTGGCCGCTTCGCTCGAAACGCAGGTGGCGCAACGAACCGCCCAGTTGATGAACGCCGAGGCGTCGCTGCGACAATCGCAAAAAATGGAGGCAGTGGGCCAACTGACCGGCGGCCTGGCACACGATTTCAACAATCTATTGACCGGCGTGCTGGGCAATCTGGAACGACTGGCTACCAAACTTGCCGACGATCCCAGCCATGCTGGTGTCGTGCGCCACGTCGAAGCGGCTCAAGCCGCAGCCAGGCGTGCCGCCGCACTCACGCATCGCCTGCTCGCATTCTCGCGCCGCCAGACCCTGGAGCCGCGCGTTACCGATGTCGCCGCACTGGTCGACGATATGCACGATTTGATTCAACGCACTGTGGGCCCGCACATCGATCTTATTCACAACGCGCCGCCTGGGTTGCCCAAAGTAATGGTGGATCCCAACCAGCTCGAGAACGCGCTGCTGAATCTTTGTTTGAATGCACGTGACGCCATGCCCGAAGGCGGCACGCTGACCACCTCGACCGCCCGCATCAGGGCGACCAGCGAGCACTCTACACTAACCCCAGGTCAGACCTACGTGGTGCTAACGGTCACCGATACCGGCGTGGGCATGTCCGAGGAAGTAATGCATCGGGCCTGCGAACCTTTTTTCACGACCAAGCCGCTGGGTCAGGGAACAGGCCTGGGTCTGTCGATGATCTATGGTTTTGCGCAGCAGTCGGGTGGTGATGTATCGATTCGCTCGCAAGAAGGCAAAGGCACTGAAGTGGCGCTGGCCCTGCCGGCCAACGAAGCCCTGTGCGACGAACCGAGCCCCGTCGAAGAGACCCAGGAAACGCCGCCCCACGCTGATCACCGCAGGGTGTTGGTGGTCGACGATGAAGCCGTCGTGCGCATGCTGGTGGTCGAGACGCTGGAAGATCTGGGCTATGCCGTGCTCCAAGCCGAGGACGGCGCACAGGCATTGCGCACCCTGCAACAGACCAACGTGGCGATTGACTTGCTGGTGACCGATGTCGGCCTGCCGGGCGGCCTCAACGGTCGTCAGGTTGCCGATGCCGGGCAAGTCCTGCGGCCGGCTATGAAAGTGCTGTTCATCACGGGTTATGCCGAGAGCGCCGTGTTTGCCCAAGATCAGGGCGATGAGGTGTTGCAGGTTCTGGTCAAGCCATTCTCGATGTCCGATCTCACTGTACGCGTGGGCGAAATGCTAAATTCCACTTTTGTGCAAACCGACGGATCAACGCCCAACCGTTCGATTTAAGACCCGCTTTCCCGCAGGCCGCTGGCACGCACGACCCGGCGGCCGATCGCCTGCTTGGCAATGAAGTCGCCCTGCCCGGCAGAGGCCCACGTGAACCACTGCTTGGCACGGGTAATACCGGTGTAGATCAACTCCCGCGTCAGAATTGGACTCATGGTGGGAGGCAATACGAGGGCCGTGTGCGTGAACTCCGACCCTTGCGACTTATGCACCGTCATCGCGTACACCGTCTCGACAGACTGCAAGCGGCTGGGCAGCACCCAACGAATGCCGCCTCGTCCGTCGGCGAACGCAACTCTCAGCACATAGCCGCCAAGCCGATCCGATTCCATCGGCGCGTACAAGGTCACGCCAACGTCGCCGTTCATCAGTCCGAGAGCCGCATCGTTGCGCGTCACCAGCACCGGTCGCCCCAGATACCACTCGCCCTGCGGCGCGATCAGCCCCTGTGCATGCAGAAGATCGACAATGCTACGGTTCAGGCCGTCCACGCCCCAGGGGCCGGCACGCAAGGCACACAGCACTTGAAACTGAGCGTGGGCATGCAAGACGTCATGCGCCCACGCATCGAAACAAGCGGGATCTGCATCCGGCGCGGGCAACCCGTCTCGTACCCGATCGAGGTAGTGGCGATAACCGGCGCGGGCGTTGGATCCGGCGAACATATCCTCCGTGCCCGAAGCCTTGCCACCATAGACGACCAGCGCCTGTAGGGCAGTATGATCCTGCGCCGACAGCTCGATCCAGGCCAAATCTTGATAAGCCTGACGCTTCAAGGTCTGCATTTTCGAATAGTCGCCCCGATTGACGGCGTCGGCCAGACGGCCGATGCCGCTGTGCTCGCCAAAACGGTGGCTATGGCGCAGCATCACGACGCATTGATCGAGCGCGTCGCCTGCCGGATGGAGCAACTCGTCTTCAATGTGCTCGCCTGTTACCTCTGCCAACCAGCGTGCGGTGTCGGGCCAATACCGCCCGGCTTGTGCATGACTGCACAGCTCGCCCAAGACGGCACCGGCCTCGACCGACGCGAGCTGATCCTTATCGCCCAGCAGCACCAATCTGGTGGTCGGCGGCAGCGCATCCAATACCGAGGCCATCATTTCGAGATCGACCATCGACGCTTCGTCGATCACCAGCACATCCAGCGCCAGCGGATGTCCTGCATGGTGACTAAAATGCCGACTGTCGAACTTCGCACCCAATAAGCGGTGCAGCGTGGTGACATCGACTGGAATGGCAGCGGCCAAACGAACCGCATCGCCCAAGGCCGCCAGTGGCAGTTTTTGAACCGCGCCTGCCACCGAAGCACTGAGGCGAGCAGCCGCCTTGCCGGTCGGCGCAGCCAGACGGATTCGCAGCGGCACGCCTTCGGATCCGTGTAACGCCAGACTTTGCAAAACGGCCAACAGGCGAACCACAGTGGTGGTCTTGCCGGTGCCCGGCCCGCCGGTAATGATGCTGAACGCGTTGCCCGCCGCCACTGCGCACGCCAGCTTCTGCCAATTGCCAGTGCCTCCATGGACGGCCGTGGGTTCGAACAAACGGTCCAGCGCTCGAGCGAGCGCCGGTTCGTCCATGGCCGCTCGCACGGCAGTGCCATGCGCCACTCGTGCGTCGATGGCCGCTCGAACCGCAGCTTCGAACTGCCAGTAGCGCCTCAAATACAGTCGCGCCTGCACGAACACCAAAGGTTCATTGCCGACCCCGGTCGAAACGAGCGTGCTCTCTGTCAACGCATGCTGCCAATCGGTCAAGCCCACGTCGGCCAGCACGTCCGCCGGCAAGGGCGCGTCAACAATGCTAGCGTCGTGATCCGGTGGCAAGGACAAGGCATAGCGGCTATTGGCCAGGGTGGCCGATAGATCCAAACAGACATGACCGCGCCCCAACTGATGGCTGGCCAACGCTCCCGCCAGAACCAGCAAGGGGTGCGCGTTGGGTGAGCGCTCTAATAAAAACGCGGCAAAGGCGCAGTCAAGCTCACGCAACCAGCCTTGATCGGCCCAGCGCCGCAACACGGCCAGCATCCCTGCGCCAGAGGTCGAATAATCCGGTGGCGTCATACGTGCGTGCCCTCGTTGGCCATGAACAAAGCATCCAACTCGTCCATCATCGCGACGTCCGGACGCTCGATATGCAGCCCCTGCCCCGGTGCAGTCAAGCCTCGCAAGAATAAATAACACGCCCCGCCCACATCGCGGGAATAGTCGTAATCGGGAATGCGAACGCGCAGTAATCGGTGCAAAGCGAACAGGTACAAGGCCGCTTGCATGTCATAACGATTGGCGAGCATGGCCTGCGCAATGGCCGCTGGCGAGTAGGCCGTATCGTCCGGGCCGAGCGCGTTGGACTTGTAGTCGGCCACGTAATAACGGCCGTCATGCTGGAACGTCAAATCGATGAACCCCTTGAACATGCCGTGAATACGACGCGGCAGCAAAGCCGGACGAGCCTCGCCCGGCGAGATGTAGTGGCACACGATTCGATCCAGGGCTTCGGCATCGACCCGGCTGGCCGAGAACCAGAATTCCATTTCGGTCTGATATTCGCCTAAAGCGGACAAGCGGATCGGCGACGCCTCGGACATCTCGAACGGCATCTCCAAGAGCGCTGTGAGCCACTCGTGCAAAGGATCGATCCAGTGCGTCAGATTGCGCAGTCGGCAGCGCCGCGCGATCACGTCGCGCAACACGGCTGGCCGTTCGAGCACGGACGAGAATCCTGCCCGAGCCGCCCACTCCAACAGATTGTGCAAAAAGGTGCCTGCCTCCGCCCCGCGCTCGAAAGCGTGCTGAACCGTGGCGGCACGCCCGGCTGGTTCGAGCACACCACGCTCTTCGGCCGCAGGCTCGGTCAGATTAGCCTCCTCGGCACTTGCAGGCTCATCGGCCGGGTCGATACGCTCGGGCGCCGTGCCGAACGCGAGCGCAGAGTAGCTGGCGATATACCAGGCTTGAGCGATACGGCGAATCGGATCGCGGGCTGCCCCCAACCGGGGCTTGGCGATAGGCGGCACACGCACATCGTCGGCCACTGGCGCAGCCACGACATCGATGGCGTCGCTTTGGGCAGCGACGGCATTTAACGCATCGCGTAAAGCCCACACAGGGGAACCGGCCGCCACGCCCATCATGTAGCCCACCGCGCTGCGGTCGACCTGAGGCGTGCGCGACAAGCCCTGTGCCAGAGGCGCAACGCCCAGCCACATGGCATATCGGGCGCGCGTCATGGCGACATACAATAGCCGCATGTCTTCGCTCAATCGTTCGTCGTCGGCGCGATCGTAGGCGTCGGCCGAGTTTTTATCGTCGGACAGATCCAGCACCAGATCGCCGCCGTCGGCATCGTGATAGGCCGCTGGTCGCCGACTGCCCTTGATAGGCCGTTGCGCCTTCCAATTACACGCGAAGGGCATCACCACGATGGGATACTCCAAACCCTTCGACTTGTGAATGGTGATGACCTTGATCAGATCGGCGTCGCTTTCCAAACGAAGCAGTTCTTCTTGGCTGGGCTGATCGATCTGTTCAGCCAAGGCGCGAAGCAAGGCATGCTCGCCGTCGAGTTCGGCGGCGCGCCGCTGTAACCATTCGGCGATATGCAGCACATTGGTGAGTGCGCGCTCGCCGCCCACCGACGAGGCCAGACGCTGGGGCACGGCGAAGTCGGCCAATATCTGGCGTAGCATCGGCAACACGCCTTGCTGCTGCCACTGCTGCCGATAATCGACAAAACGCTGAACCTGCGCCTCCCAGAACCGTTCGTCTTGATTCAAGCGATCGAGCACGACATAAGTTAAGCCTAAGGTCGCCGTGGCCAATGCGGCGCGCATGGCTTTGTCGTCCGTGGGCACACTGCACGCGTGCAACCAATATGCCATGTCCTGCGCCTCGGCAGAAGCAAAGACGGAATCGCGATCCGACAGATAGACGCTGGCCATTCCTCTATCGGACAAGGCATCGCGGATGGCCAATGCTTCGGTGCCATCGCGCACCAGCACGGCGATGTCGGCGGGCTGCAAGCGCCTGCTTTGCCCCGACAGATCGAGTAAAGCGCTATCACCGCTCTCCGCCCCGCGCAGCCAGCTACCGACCGCGCTTGCTGCCCGCGCCGCCATCTCGCGACGGTAGGTGCCCGCAGTCACGGGAGCGTCGCCGCCATCCAGATACCAGAACGTCAGTGCTTGAGCGGGTCGCCCGCCCAACAGCAACTGATCGCCGCGCCCTTTTGCCTGTACGGCATGAAAAGGAACGCGATTGCCATGTTGCGCACTCACATAGCGGAACGCTCCACGAGGCTGCCGTTCGGCGTGATTGAAGCACTGGTTGACCGCCTGCACCAGGAGCTGCGTCGAACGAAAATTAGTGCCCAAGGTGTAATGTCGCCCTGCCGTGGCATCGCGTGCGCGCAAGTAGGTATGAATGTCGCCGCCGCGAAAACTGTAGATGGCTTGCTTGGGATCGCCGATCATGAAGACACCGCAATCGGGCGTTGAATCGACGATGCGATAGATCCGATCGAAGATGCGATACTGGATGGGATCGGTATCCTGAAACTCGTCGATCAATGCCACCGGAAATTGAGTCCGGATGCGTGCCGCCAGAGTGGTTCCCCCCGCTCCCATCAATGCCTGATCTAAGCGCTGAAGCAAATCGTCAAAGCCCAATTCGGCGCGGCGATCCTTTTCTGCCGACAGCGCCGCACGCACCTCGGGCAAGGCATGCGCCAGCAATCTCGCAGGTAAATCGCCTGCCATGGGTTCGACCGCCAGTGCGGCATCGATGGCATCCAGCGCAGGATGCACAGGCACGGGGTGGCCCCCTTTGAGCTTGATGCCACTGGCACCGAACACGCGCAGCTTCTCGGGTATCACCCCGCCTTCGGACCAGGCTCGCAATGCGTCCAGCCATTGATCGAACTGTTCGTCCACGCCGCGATAGGTGTTGCGATTCATATGAGGCCGCAAACCACCGAACAACAGTTCCAGGTCGTTGCGTGCTGCGCGCCACGCATCGCGCGCCTGTTGCATCGTGGCGTCGCGCTGGGCCTCGGCTCGCGCCGCCGTCTCTAGCAAATCGGCAACCGACCCTTCGGCGTTCAGGGCCACATTGCCGTGACGCAATCGAGCGGCCGGACGTGCCAGCAGCGCATCTAAAGCACGCGCCAAGGTTTCGGGATCGGCAAAACACTGCTGCACGACGCGCACCGCGCCCGCCGACAGGGGATAGTAGGTGCGACGCCAATAGTCGCGCACGACGCTATGGCGCAGGCTTTTCTCGTCTGGCTTGAGCGTCACCTGAAACAGGCTGCCGCTGTCGAATGCATGTTCCCGCAGCATGCGCAGGCACCAGCTGTGAATCGTCGAAACAGCAGCCTCATCCATCCATTCCGACGCCAGTTGAAGGCGACGTGCGCAGGCGTTCCAGGCATCTTGCGGGTAGTCCTCACGCAAAGCGAGCAATGCCGGATCGTGCGTCGCGCTCGAATCGATGTCGTCGGCAGCAGGGTTGTGGTCGGCGAAGCACAAGGCTGCCTCGCGCAAGCGCACGCGGATACGATCACGCAGTTCCTGAGTGGCAGCCTCCGTGAAGGTTACGACAAGTATTTCCGGCGGGCTGAGCGCTCGGGCGTACGCATTCCGATCGCCATGCCCCAGCACCAGCCGAACATAAAGCAAGGCGATCGTGTAGGTCTTGCCGGTGCCGGCGCTGGCCTCGATCAGCCGACTGCCGTATAGCGGAAAATCGCGCACCGATAAAGTCGTGGGCATCTCACTCATGACGGTCCCCATCTCTCTGAGACGCACGTGTGGGTGTCGGCACCGGTTTGCGACTGATTTGTTCGTGCAGCGGACCATACAGCGCCCGGGCGTACTGCTCGAATCCGGCTTGCACCAGGGCGTCGAAGCGTGGATAAGCCCGCTTCAGCGCAACCGACCGGCCGACTTCACCATCTTGGTTGTGTCCGCCTTCGTATTCGGTTTGCGCCGCCGCGCGCGCATCGGCCTGGGCTTTATCGGACGACGCGTCGCCTTCAGACCGTGTCGCCTGATCGCGCGAGGCATCCAGCCAGGCGAACGCACTGCGGCAAGCCACGGGCAACGGACGGGCCAAGCCCTCCTGACGTAACACGAGGATGCGGTCCAACGCATCCCGCGCCTCGTGAACCGGCATCGGCGGAAGCGTCACCGCACCGGTTTGTCCAACGATAATGCTCATTGCTGGTTGACCCAGTTGCTGAAGCGCCAGATGTCTTATCCAATAGCGGGCCAGTCGATCCCACCGGAATCGCGAGCCGCGATGTAACTTGCCCGCATCCAGGTAGAGACAGGCACGGCGGCCTTCGGTATCGTGCCGTATGCCGGATATCGAATCGCTGATGGATACGCCGGTCTGCTGCTCGACATACTCGAACGGAATAGGCATGGCAGCGGATTCGCCCCATTCGTCGACTAAGGCAGCGTACGCGTCCAGGGCGCGCTGCGCCGGATGCGCCAAAGTCTGTGCGCTCGATTCGCCGAATCCGGCACTGGGCAAGGTACCGGCGGTTCGCAGGCGGGCAATGCCGCGATCGATGGCCAGGTGCAGATCGTCGCCTCGCAAACCGACCTCTACCCGCGGCAGCAAGCGATCGCACAAAGACTGCTGAATGCGGTATGCCGCCAGATCGTCGAGCGCGAACGCCTCGTCGTCGGCGCTGACCAGTTTTTCGTCTTGAAAGCGCACCTTCAACCGATCGCGAAAAAACGCATAGACGGGTTGCTTGATGAAACTGTCCAGGTCGAGCAGACCGATGGGCTGATCGACTTCCGGAGCCGACAACCTGTCGGCGTTGGGGCGATGGGCGGCGACGCTCGCCGAATCGTCGTGCATCGCCCGCCACGCTGGCGAATAGGTGAACCACTCGTCGAGTCCGCGCTCTGCCTGTTCGGGAAAATAGCGGCGACTGAACGGCTGCAAAGGATGTTCACGCGTGAGAGCCGCCGATACGCTGCCGCTCGATTGCGCCAGGCGCCAGCCCGCATCTAGGTGATCGCGCAGTTGACCGATCAGCACCGAGGGAGGAAGTTCGGCGTTGTCACGCGGATTGCGGCCCACCCAGCTGATATACAGTTGCTCGCGCGCCGATAACAAGGCTTCCAACAACAGATAGCGGTCGTCTTCGCGGCGCGAACGATCCCCCGGTCGATAGTCGTGTTGCATCAGATCGAAATCGACCTGATCCACCTTTCGCGGGAAATCCTTGTCGTTCATGCCCAACAGACACACCACTTTAAAAGGAATGGCGCGCATGGGCATCAAGGTACAGAAACTGACCGCACCGGACAAGAACCGCTGATTCAAACCGCCCGAATCCAAACCGCCTAACCAGGCTTCGCGCACGACGGTAAGCGGCAAGGCTTGCGTCAGTCCGCCCGTCACGCAGTCATCGCGCCACGCATCCAGTTGGCGCAACCACTCTGCGCGCTGGCCCTGTTCGCGCGCATCCTGCATAGCGAAACAATTGTCCACCAGCGCGGAAAGCCGCTCGACCCATTCATCGGGCGTGGCAGGCTGTGCCAAGGTAGCGGCGGACTCGGCCAGTGTTCGAATCAATGAACACATGGGGCCGATGGCCGCGGCGTCCAAACCGCCGATCTCGTCGTAAGGCTCGATGCCGTCCCAAGCTTCGCCTCGCCCCACGGCAAAGCCCAGCAGCATCCGGCGCAAACCGAATTGCCAACTATTGGCTTCGTCTGCGGACGGCAAGCCCAGCCGTTCGCGTTGACTGCCGTCCAGTCCCCAGCGGATGCCGCTGCCTTCGATCCACCGATGCAGCAAGGCTACGTCGGCATCGGCAATGTCGAATCGCCGACGAACGGGTGCTACGTCCAATAAGTCCATGATTTCGCTGACCGCCCAACGGCTATCGGGCAAATGCAGCAGATGTTCCAACGCGATATGTACGGGATCGTGCCCACGCTGCACCTGATCGCTGACAGCGTAAGGGATGTGTCGAACGTCGTCGCGTCCAGGCAGGCCGAACACCGCGTCGATGTACGGCGCATAGGCGTTAATGTCGGGCGTCATCACGATGATGTCGCGAGCGCGCAAGTTCGGGTCGGCATCGAAGCGGGCCAGCAACTGATCGTGCAGCACCTCGACTTCACGCTGAATGCTGTGCACGCTATGCATACGCAGAGAGGTGTCGCGGGCTATGTTTACATCGGGCCATTGAAGCCGAGTCTCGTGCAAGGGACGAAGATCGAGAATGTCGTCCTGCAATTGACGCAGCAGACTGCTCGCATCGCTTTCTTCGAACAAGTCGATACGGTCGCCGGTCACTTCACCGACATGACTGCGGTAGTGTCCGGGCTGGTCGTGACGATCGAGCAGCGCAATGTAATCGCGTCCCTGTCGCCCCCAGGCGGCCAACAAGGGATGGGCATGGTAATGCAAGGCATCGTCGTCGAGATCGGCCGGCATACCGGGTCGGCGTTGCTGGCGGCGATAGACTTGGCGGGCCACGTCTTTGTCGGCAACGATATCGGACCAATGATGGCGGCACGGGTTGTGGACGCACAGCAGCACCTGCGCATGGCGCGCGATAGCCGACAAAGCCTCCAAGGCCTGAGCGGGCATGGACGAGATCCCAAACACGATGACGCGCTCGGGCAGTCCTGCGGGCGACGTCTGTGCCTCGTTCAATTCGCGCACGAAACGCCGATGCACGCCCCCTCGGCTGCTCCCTGCGGCATCGCCGACGTCAGCCGCCACGGCCCGCCATAGATCGGCTTGCCAGCGTTCTCCTTCGGGTATCGGCGGGCCGTCTGCCATACCCAGGCGCCGCAATCGATCGTGCCCCCCTGCCCAATCTTCCAACCAGTCGGCCCGATAGACCTGATACTGATCGAAGATGTCGGACAGTCGTTGAGCCAGTTGCAGCCGCCTGCGGCACTCGGGATCGTCGGCCAAAAAGCGATGCAAGGTCTCGAAACCGGGACGTGTTAGCAATTGAGGAATCAGGCGAATCAATCGCCAGGTCAAAGGCTGTTTGTCCAGTGCCGACACCTCGGGCACGGCATGAGCACCCAGCACGGCACGGTAGGTCCGCCACAGAAATTTGGCCGGCAGCAATACTTCGATGCCCGCGCTGATGCCGCAACCGCCTTGCGCCTCGTCGCGAGCCAGCGCCATCTTCAGCCACTGGGCGATGCCGTTGCTCTGCACCAGAATGGTTTCGGTCGCCAGGGGCGCAAGCGGATACCGATGCATCCAGGTGACCAGCAAATCGCGCAGCACCTCGGGACGATTGCCGTGGATCACCATCAATCCGGGTCTCACCGGGTCACTGCGCATGTTTTAAGCTTCCTGTGGGAACAAAGGCTATCGCCTCGCTGGCGGCTGCGGGGAGCATAACGCG
>CAMDNZ010000062.1 GCA_945903445.1 Bordetella parapertussis | reverse complement strand
GGCGTTCGGCGCCGGCGCCGAATTGCGCCAACCCCTGGGCATTACAATCGTCGGCGGCCTGGTGCTCAGTCAGATTCTGACGCTTGACACCACGCCCGTGGTTTATCTTTATCTGGATCGACTCAGCAATTGGTCCGCCGTGCAGTGTTTCCATAGAGCGCGTCGGGCATTGATTCGCCCCGCTCGCCCTTAAGTCACCAGAGATTCCACGCTATGTTCGTTCGCACTGATCCGACTTCTGCACGCCCGCCCCGTCTCGCCTTGGCCGCCACGATGATGGCGGTCGCGCTCGCGTTGTCGGCATGTGCCGTTGGGCCGGACTACACCGTGCCCGACCAAGATTTGGGCGTGGCGTTTCAAGAGCAGTCGATGCCGGGTTGGACGGTGGCGCAACCCGCCGATCATCTGCCGCGCGATGCGTGGTGGAAACTCTACGACGATGCGATTCTCAGCGATTTGATGGAGAAGCTGGGTAGCGGTAACCAGACCGTGGTCCAGGCGGAAGCCAACTATCGGGCAGCCATGGCCAGTCTGCGCCAAGCGCGTGCCGCTTATCTTCCGACAATCGGTGCCACGGCAGATCGAACGCGTCGCAGTACAGCAGCGGGCACCGCAGACGCCAATCGTTTGCAGGGCGATTTGTCTTGGGAAGTAGACATCTGGGGCCGGGTGCGTCGCAGTGTCGAGGCCAACGATGCCGCTGCGCTCAGTTCGGCGGCAATTGTCGCCAATACCCGCTTGAGCCAGCAATCGACCTTGGCGCAAACCTACTTTCAGTTGCGCATCGCCGACGAGCGCCAAGAGTTGCTGCGCCGCACCTTGGACACGTACGAACGCTCGTTGACTTTGACGCGCAATCGCTACGAGGCCGGGCTGGTTCAACGCCTGGAAGTGACGCTGGCCGAAAACCAATTAGAGACGGCGCGCGCTTCCTTGCTCGAATCGCAGCAACAACGCATGCTGCTCGAGAACGCAATTGCCCAGTTGCTGGGCTTGCCGCCCTCGCGCTTCGAGTTGCCTCGAGTCGCCTATCAGCAAAACGTGCCGCACATTCCCGTAGGTATGCCCTCCGAGCTGTTGCAACGCCGACCCGACGTCGCCTCGGCCAATGCCGCGATAGGCGTGCAGCAGGCGGCGTGGTTTCCGTCACTGACCTTGACGGCGAGTGGCGGTTGGAATAGTCCGTCGTTGGGCGATCTGATCTCGATACCGGCTCGAACCTGGTCCCTGGGTGCGTCCTTGGCGCAGGCCGTGTTCGACGGCGGGTTGCGTAGCGCTGCGATCGAACGCGCGCGGGCCGAGTTCGATGCGCAAGCCGCCCATTATCGCCAGACCGTCCTGGTCGCCTTGCGCGAAGTGGAAGACGAGATGACCACCTCCCGGGTGCAGGCCGAGAATCAAGAGGTGCGTCTGCGCGCGCTGGCCTCGGCGCGCGAGGCGCTGCGCTTAACGCGCAATCAATACGACGAAGGCTTGATCAACTATCTGGATGTCGTGCAAACGGAAAACTCGGCGCTGAACGCCGAGCAGCAGGCTCTCGTTGTGTTCGAAGCCCGACTCGTGTCTAGCGTGAAGCTGATTGCCGCCTTAGGAGGCGGCTGGGACGTGACTCAGCTGGACGCCCGCAAGCGGGCGCCGTGATGTGCAAGCCAGAGGTATCAGTGGAATAATGCGTGTTTACCCGCAACGCATTCCCTGACTCTCGGGAGCATTCATGGCAGTTAATCTTCAGATCCCCGCCGACGCCGATATTCTTGCCGTTCCCGGCATCGAGATCGGCGTGGCCGAAGCCGGTATCCGCAAAGCCAACCGGCGCGACCTGACCGTTTTCCGGCTGGCGCCGGGCACCACGGTCGCGGGTGTGTTCACGCGCAACCGCTTCCGTGCGGCACCGGTTCAGTTGTGCGAGGCCCATCTGGCGACGGGATGCCCCATTACTGCGCTGGTCATCAACACCGGCAACGCCAATGCAGGCACGGGCGAGTCGGGCTACCGCCACGCGCAGCAAACCTGCGAGGCGCTGGGTGAGTTGCTGGGTGTCGAAGCGCAACAGATTTTGCCGTTTTCGACCGGCGTCATTCTCGAACCCCTGCCCATCGACCGTCTGACCGCTGGCTTGCCTGCCGCGCTGGCGCATGTTGCCGCCGATCACTGGAAAGATGCCGCTCACGGCATCATGACCACCGACACCTTGCCGAAGATCGTATCGCGCAAGGTGAAGCTGGGTGGCACCGAAATCGTCATGACCGGCGTGAGCAAAGGCGCTGGCATGATTCGCCCGAACATGGCCACCATGCTGGGATTTTTAGGTACCGATGCGGGCATCGCTCAATCTCTGCTGAACGATCTGGCACGTGAAATCGCCGACGTGTCCTTCAACCGCATCACGGTCGATGGCGACACCTCCACCAACGACTCGTTCATCGTCATGGCCACGGGCCAAAGCGGTGTGCAGATCGACAGCATCAGCCATCCCGACTATGCCGACTTGCGCGCCGCGCTGGCATCGGCGGCAACCGAATTGGCCACCAAGATCGTGCGCGACGCCGAGGGTGCGACCAAATTCATGACCATCCAGGTGGAAGAGGCCGGCACGCAGGACGAGGCACTGAAAGTCGCCTATGCCATCGCCCATTCGCCGCTGGTCAAGACCGCGTTTTTTGCCTCCGACCCTAATCTGGGCCGGATTCTGGCAGCGGTCGGCTACGCCGGCATCGACGATCTGGACGTGTCCAATATCCGCCTGTGGTTGGACGACGTGCTGGTGGCCGAGCGCGGTGGCCGCAACCCGGCCTATCAAGAAGCCGAGGGCCAGCGGGTGATGAAGCAAGCCGAGATTCTGGTGCGGGTGGGGTTGGGGCGTGGCGCGGTGTCGGAGACCGTCTACACCTGCGACTTTTCGCATGAGTATGTGAGCATCAACGCCGACTACCGGTCTTAAGGAGTCGCGCTTGTCTTCTCCCGATCTGACCCGGTTAGTCGAGCGCGCCGAACGGGTGCTGCTGCAACTCGAGGCATGGCTGCCGCCTGCGCCGCCCGTCATCGACTGGACCGCGCACGCCTTTCGGTGGCGCAAGCGCGGTGCGCAGGGGTGGCTGGATGCGGTGCGCCATGTGGCCACCATCACGACGAGCGACTTGCAGCATGTCGATCGGCAAAAAGCCATCATCGATCGCAATACCGTGCAGTTCCTGCATGGTCGTCCCGCGAACAATGTGTTGATGACCGGCGCGCGCGGCACTGGCAAGAGTTCGCTGGTCAAAGCCATGCTGGGGGCTTATGGCGAACAGGGCCTGCGGGTCGTCGAGGTCGACAAAAGCGACCTGGGCGATTTGCCCGATATCGTCGCCCTGGTGGCCGAGCGTGCGGAACGCTTCATCGTGTTTTGCGACGACCTGTCGTTCGAGGAAGGCGAAGCGGGCTATAAAGCGCTCAAATCGGTGTTGGACGGTTCGGTGTCGGCGTCGGGCGAAAACGTGCTGGTGTATGCAACGTCCAATCGGCGTCATCTGATGCCGGAATACATGAGCGAAAACCTTCAGGCGCAACACCAGTCCGATGGCGAGATTCATCCCGGCGAGACCGTCGAGGAGAAGATATCGCTGTCCGAGCGGTTCGGCATCTGGCTGTCGTTCTATCCATTCAAACAAGACGACTATCTGGATATCGTGCACCACTGGTTGCGCAGCTTGGGTTGCAGGCAGGAAGCGATCGACGGGTGCCGCTTGCCCGCGCTGCAATGGGCTTTAGAGCGCGGCTCGCGGTCGGGACGGGTGGCGCAGCAGTTCGCACGCGACTGGGCGGCACAACATGACTGATACGCGTGTCATCGACGTGGCGGCTGGTGTGATTTTGCGGTCCGACGGGCAAGTCTTGCTCGGCCAGCGGCCGGTGGGCAAACCGTGGCCGGGGTGGTGGGAGCTACCCGGCGGCAAGGTCGAACCGGGCGAGACCATCTTGCAGGCGCTAACGCGCGAGTTGCAGGAAGAGATCGGCATCACCGTGACCGAGGCCACGCCTTGGGTGACCTACGTACATGCCTACCCGGAGAAGACCGTCAGGCTGTCGTTCTGGCGGGTGACGGCGTGGACGGGCGAGCCGCAGGGCCTAGAGTCGCAGGCCTTGGCGTGGGTTCATCCATCTGATGCCCATCGCGTGGGCGACCTGTTGCCCGCGACCTTGCCCGTGTTGCGCTGGCTGCATCTGCCAAACGGCTACGGCATCACCGATATTCGAGGCCCCGAGCACTTGCCGGCCTACCTGCTCAGGCTCGACCGGGCGCTGGCCGATGGCTTGCGCCTGGTGCAGTTCAGAGAGCCGGCCTGGTCCGAGGGCGTGGATGCGCCGTCGCTGCGTACCGCGTTCGATCGAGTGCTGGCACGGTGCCGGGCGGCGGGTGCGCGACTGCTGGTCAACAGCCTGCATCCGTGGGCATGGTCGCACGAAGCCGATGGCCTGCATTTGCGTGCTGCCGATGCCCAGCGGGAAAGCGAAGCTCAGGCACGCTCGGCGCTTTTGGCGACCTTGCCCGAGCATGCGTTGTTGGGCGTGTCGGTTCACTCGACGGCTGAAGTGGCTGTCGCCCGGCGCCTGGAAGCCGATTTCGTGGTGGCCGGCCATGTGGCGGCCACGCCCAGCCATCCGGGAGAAGCCGGTATGGGGTGGGACGGATTTACGTCGATACTGGTGGATGCGGGCTTGCCCGCTTATGCCGTTGGCGGGCAGTCGCGGGACACCTTAGCTGCGGCGCAGGCCGCGGGTGCCCATGGCGTGGCGGGTATTCGCGGTCTGGTGTAGCGCCGACGCTACGCCCAAGCGGCCCGCGATAGCGCTACATTGCGGTGTTGCGGCTTGCAGCATTGATTGGTCGATGGCATGGGCGTAGGATCAATGTCATGATCGGTGACAAAGATGTAGGCGCACGCCGCGCCCACTGTCGCCAGAATCGACAAAGGATTGCAGGGCGTGGGATCAGCAGCCATACCGGGTAGCGAGTGCCCGGATCAATTTTTTAGCGAGAATCTCTCGCACAGCCTGTCCAACTGGAATGGGGTAGACGACCTCTGGGTGTTTGCCTACGGCTCACTCATCTGGCGTCCGAGTTTCGAATGGGTCGAGCGCCGCCGGGTCATCCTGCGTGGCTATCACCGCGAGCTGTGTCTGTGGTCGCACGATCATCGCGGTTCGCTCGACGATCCCGGCGTGGTGTTCGGATTGAATCGCGGCGGCTCTTGTCCGGGCGTCGCCTACCGGGTCGCGGCTGCGCGAGTGCGGGAAACTTTCGAAGCGCTATGGGTGCGCGAGATGCGCGCCGGGGCCTATGTGCCGCGTTGGGTGCGATGCTGCGACGGCCAGAACAGCGTTCAGGCACTGGCGTTTCTCCTGAATCGCCAATGCACGCATTACACCGGCGAGCTGGCGGAAGATCACTTGCTGGCAGTCATTCGCCGCGCCGTCGGCATGTCCGGAAGATGCCTGGATTATGTGCTGCACACGCACGCTGCTTTGCATGAGCATGGCATCGAAGATCGTGGTCTGTGCCGATTGGTGAGTCGCTTGCTTGAGGCGAATTCGCCCGCAGGTGCGACCGTGTCGGATGCTCTGCCGCTTGGCGCGATGTCCACCGCAGCGGCATAGTGAATTCAAGCGTGCGAAGGCGGTATGGCGATGGTCGCGGCAGCGGCTAGGACGTGGCGGCATAGATAGGGAAAACGCGGCGATCGACAACAGATCGCCGCGTTTTGTCGTTAACGCTCGATTTCTCGGTTCCACTTCGCGTTAAAAGCGGGCCGTGTCGCATTGATCACGTCCCAATCCAGAATGACCGAACGCTCGATGTAGTCCTGGGTTCGCTTGAAATCGGCTTCCTGACCCGCGATCGGCTTGACGTTTCGGTTGGACGGAAACTGACCGGCAAACTCCAGCGCCTTGGTTTGCGAATCCGCCGACAGCAGATGCAGCGCCAGTTTGTTCGCCAGCTCGGGCTCCGAGTTGTTGGCGATCACGCATTCGCCCACCATCAGAATCACACCGCCTTCCTTGGGATGAGCGTAGCCGACCGGCAGGTCGCGTTTCTGGAGACGCGCCACGCTGGTGGGCGTCAACGGAAATATCGCGGCTTCGCCGTTTTGTGCCATTTCCGCCAGCTTGGCCGAGTTGGGGATGTATTCCAGTACATTGGGTCCGATGGTGTCGGCCCACGCCTTGAAGCCCGGCGCGGTGTCTTTCTCGCTACCGCCCTGAATGCGATTGAACATCAAAAAGCCGTGCAGGCCGAAGGAACTGGACGCTGCCGACTGGAACACTACGCGACGCTTGAACTTCGGATCGGCCAGATCCATCCAGGAGGTTGGTGCAGGCCATTTGTTGTCGGCAAACATCTTGGTGTTGTAGCCCAAGCCCGTGATGCCCACGTCGATGCCTACGGCCATGCCGTCTTTCATGATGGCGGTGGGAAACAGCTCTTTCAAGACCGGATCGTCCGGCAGCTTCTGGCACAGGCCCATCGAAATCGCTCGCGACATCACGCCGTCGTCCAGGAACATGACGTGCATTTGCGGCTTGTCTTTATAGGCTTGGGCCTTGGCCAGCACGTCGGTGGAGGTGCCGGGCACCACCACAATCTTGACGTTGTGGGCGCGCTCGAAATCCGGGAACACATGCTGGGTGTAGGCGCGCTCCATGTCGCCGCCGTTCATACCGATATACAGCGTCTTCGGCTCGGCGGCGGACGCCGAGACGGCGGCCAGGGTCAGCGCGACACCGCAGGCCAGGCGGGACAAGGCGTGTCCACCACGCAAATCACTGTGGATTTTGCTCATTGCGAATGCTCCAGGATAGTGCTCACGAGAGGGAGGTCTGCGCGCTTGGGCCGCGTGGGCGTCGGCTGAAAGCGTTCGATGCCGAAGGCATCCAAAGAAATGTCGCTGTGTCCGCGTGCGATGGTTTGCGCCAAGGCTTCGCCCGCGGCCGGTCCGATCTGAAAACCCGCGCCCGAGAATCCGAAGCCGTGGAACAAACCCGGCACCTTCGAGGACGGCCCGAGTATGGGCTCGTGGTCGGGCGTGTTGGCTTCCATGCCGCTCCAGAACCGGATGACGTGTGCGCCGCGCAGGTCGGGAAACAGTTTCGTTGCATGCGTCATCATGGTCTGAAGCGCAGCGCCTGCGGGCGGGCGGGCGAAGTCGGCGCTGGTGGCCACACCCCGACCGCCGCCGATCACGCAATTGCCTCGGGCCACCTGGCGTGCATAAATGCCGCCGCCCTGAATACCCAGGCTGATCGACATGATGGGGGCTAAGGGCTCGGTCACCATCATGAGCGGATGAATGGTGGTGACAGGCACGATATCGCCTAAGCGTGCCGCCAATTCGGTCGCCCAGGCGCCCGCGCAATTGACCAGGATTCTGGCCGATAGGTGCAGGTTTGCAGACGTTTCGATCTGGAATCGTTCGCCGTCGTGCGCGATGTCTGTGACGGCTTCGCCTTCGCGCACGTCTGCCCCTGCTTTGCGGGCGGCCCGGCCAAACGCTGGCGAGACCAGACGAGGATTGGCGTGACCGTCTTGCGGGCAGAACGAGCCGCCTGCCGCATGGGCGATCCAGGGAAAGCGCCGTCGTACTTCGGCGGCACCCAGCATTTCGATATCGAGTCCGGCGTCTTGCACGCTGTCGGCATAGTGCGTGAGCGCCTGCATGTCCTGGTCGTCGAAACCCAGCTTGATGTGGCCCGAGCGAACGTATTCGCCATCGATGCCGATCAATTCGGGCAGGTTCGCCCATAGCGCTTGAGCGCGCTGAGTGAGCGGCATCTGCGCCCGGCTGCGACCCTGGCGGCGCACGCCACCATAGTTCACGCCGCTGGCTTTGGCGCCGCATTGGTCGCGCTCCAGCAGCACGACCGGTACGCCCAAACGCCGCAGGAACAGCGCCGTGCTGGTGCCGACGATGCCGCCGCCGACGATCACCACTTCGGTGTGCAGTGCGTGGCTCATCGAGGGCTGCCTTCAGGTGCGCGTGCCCGGCTAGGGCTTTGCCATGCCGGCGAAACGGGCAGGGGAAAGGGTTTGATGGGGGCCTGCGTGCGCAGGCGGCCCACCGCATCGATGGGGACGGAGGTTGCTTGTGCGAGCAACTCCGCCGCCGCCGAGCCACAGCTGCGGCCTTGGCAGCGACCCATGCCGATGCGGGTGAGCGCTTTCAGGCGGTTGAGTTCGCGCACGCCGCACTCGGTGGCCGCTTGCCGCAAGGCACCGACTCGGATCTCTTCGCAACGACACAGCACGACGTCGTCGTCCAATGCCATGGCCCAGTCGGTCGGATAAGGGAAGGTGCGGGCCAGGGCGTGACGCAGGCGCTGCTGTGCGTTGAGCGCGCGGTCGAGATGGGCGATTCGTTGGGCGGGCACGTTCATGCCCATGTCGGCCAACACGGCCAAGGCTGCGCGTTCGCCTGCGATCTCGGCGGCGTCTGCGCCCAGAATGCCCGCGCCGTCGCCGGCCAGGTAAATGCCTTCGACCGAGCTGCGTCCGGCAGCATCGCGCACCGGTAGCCAGGCGCGGTCGCGCGGGTCGAACTCGAATCCACAGTTCAGCAGGCTGGCCAGTTGAGTCTCGGGGCGCAATGCCAGCCCATAGCCGATGGCATCGCAGTCGATGCGTCGCTCGACGTCTTGGGCATCCTTGAACACCACCGCTTGCACGGAGTCGCTGCCCTCGATGCGCGATGGGCGGATGCCTGCATACAGAGGCACGCCATGGGCGCGTAGCGATGCCATCATATGCAGGCCGAGAGCCAGCATGCGCGGTGCACGCAACATGCCCGGCAGGGCGGCCAGGCGGTCGCGGGCGGTGGCCGTATCCAACACGGCGGCGACCTGCGCACCGGCCTTGCGATATTGATGGGCGACCAGATAGAGCAGCGGACCGGTGCCCATGAACACGACGCGGCTGCCTATCGCGCATCCCTGATACTTGAGGGCGATCTGCGCTGCGCCCAAGGTGTAGACACCGGGCGTGAGCCAACCGGGCAAGGGCAGCACCCTGTCGGTCGCGCCTGTGGCGAGGATCAGATGCGAGTAGGGCACCGAATCGTGTTGGCCGTCGCACAAGGTGTCGAGCTGGCCGGGCATCGCGTTCCAGACCAGTGTGCCGGGACGGTAGTCGATCAGGGGCGCCATATCGTTCATGGCGCGATGAATCGCTTCGGCTTTTGGGGCCTCCGAGCCATACAGCGTGCGCGTGCTTCGGGTGAAGCCCGGCGGCGGTTGGCGATAGATCTGACCGCCCGCACGCGCTGCCTCGTCCAGCACGATGGGCCGAACGCCTGCGGCCAGCAAGGTTTGCGCCGCCCGCACGCCTGCGGGGCCTGCGCCCACGATGACAGGGGGCGAGCCGGGCGGCTGCGTGCCGATAGATGATTTTGCGTGTTCAGGCATCAGTCGCTCCCGCGCCGACCGCGACCGTGTTTCGAGCAGGGCACGTCAGCAGACACATGCCCGGCGACAGCATGGTCGAGCAGGCACGAATGCGGCCTCCGCCTGCCAGTTCGATCCAGCAATCCTGGCACGCCCCCATCATGCAGAATCCCGCACGCGGCGTGGCATCGAACTCGGTGATGCGAAGGTGGTCGTGCTGGGTCAGCACGGCGGTCAACACCGTATCGCCCGCCAGCGCGCTGGCAGGGCGGCCGTCGAGTTCGAAGTCGACGCGCTCGCGTGTGGTTTCGGTCAGCCGATGCAGGCGCATGATGTCATTTGCTCCCGACCAGCACGCGGTCCAGGCCATAGATGCGGTCCAGCGCGAACATGGTGATGGCGGTCAGCGCGATCACCAGTGCCGAGACGGCGGCCATCATCGGATCGACCGACTCGGTGGCATACATATACATGCGCACCGGCAATGTAACGGTGGCCGGTGCAGTGATGAAGACCGACATCGTCAGCTCGTCGAAGCTATTGATGAAGGCCAGCAACCAGCCGCCCGACACGCCTGGCACGATCAGCGGCAGCGTCACCTTGAAAAACACCGTGGCGCGGCTGGCGCCCAGCGACTGGGCTGCGTGTTCGATGGCCATGTCGAAGCCGGTCAGCGCACCGATCACTAGTCGCATGACGTAAGGGGTGATGACCACGATGTGCGCGGCCACCAGCCATGTGAAGCTGCCTTGCATGCCCATCAGGGCGAAGAAGCGTAATAGCGCCACGCCCAGCACCAGATGCGGGATCATCAGCGGCGACAGGAACAGCGCGTTTAGGGCGTCGCGTCCGGGGAAGCGATAGCGGCTGATGGCGATGGCCGCGGGAATGCCCAGGGCCACGGCGATGGTGGCCGACAGGGCCGCCAGTAACAGACTGGTGCGTAGCGACTGCATGAACGCGTTGTGCGCGAACACCGCCTCGAACCAGCGCAGCGACAAATTGGTCGTGGGAAGCGATAGCGTCGTGTGCGGTGTGAAGGCCACCAGGCAGACGATCACCAGAGGCGCCAGCACGAAAGTGACCACCAGCGCATTGAAGGCCAGGGCGATAGGACCGTTCTTCAGCATGATGTCTCCGACTCAACCCAGACTGCGGCGATAGGATCGTTCGACGATGCGGTTGTAGCCCATCATCACGATCACGTTGGCCACCAACAGCAGGATCGCGATGGTCGCGCCCAAGGGCCAGTTCAACTCGTTCATGAATTCGTCGTACACCACCGTGGCCACCATCTTCAAGCGGCGTCCGCCCAGCAGTGCCGGGACGGCGAACGAGCTGGCGGTCAGGCCGAACACGATCAGGCTGCCGGACAGGATGCCGGGCATGGTTTGCGGCAAGACCACACGGGTGAGCGTCTGCCAGGGCGAGGCGCTGAGCGAGTAGGCGGCGTGTTCGACGGCCGGGTCGAGCTTCTGCAAGGACGTCCACACGGGGATCACCATGAAGGGCAACATCACGTGAACCAGACCCAGAATCACGCCTGCCGGGGTGTACAGCAGGGTGCCCACGCCGAGCGCCTGAGTGACTGCGCCGATTGGGCCATGCGGGCCGAGCAGCAGGCTCCAGCCGAAGGCCCGAACCACCAGAGAGATCAGAAGCGGCGACAACACGATCAGCAGGACGATCGAGCGCCATGGTGCCCGCATGCGATTCAGGATATAGGCTTGAGGTGCACCGATCACGACGCACAGGACGGTGGTCACGGCCGACATCCACAGCGTTCGCCAGAAGATCTCGATGAAATAGCTGTCGGTGAACACCGTCAGATAATGCGCCAGCGTGTAGCCGGGCTGAATGCCGGTGTTGTAGTCGAATTGGGCGAACGACAGGCTGAAGGTGAGCACCAGAGGGGTGACGATCAGCGTGAAGAACAGCAGGATCAAGGGCAGTGCGCCATATAGCGCGGGTGCGCCTTGCCTGCGGGGTGGCTTGGCCGGGGCAGGCGAGGGTGTCGGGGTAGCCGCCGGTTTGGATGAGGACGACAGGGGCGATGGCGCGGTCATGCCGCTCGATGTACTCATCTCAAGCTACCGCGGCGGTTTGCGCCGCTGCGTTCGGTGCATGCGATGCGGGCAGCACTCGCGCGGCGTCTTCGGCCCAGGTCAGATCCATGCGAGCGCCGTGTTCATGCGGCTTGCGGCCATCGTTGGGCGTGATCACCGTCAGGTCGCCTGCTGGGGTTCGCACGTTGTACATCCACTGGCTGCCCAGAAAGAAGCGCGACTGCACTTCGCCGCTCAGTCGCGCCTCGCCCGTCGAAGCAGGAAGCAATTTCTCGGGCCGCAACGACACTTGTACGGCCGTGTCTTCGATCAGCGTGCCGCCGTCCACCGTCAAAAACGCCTCGCCGACCTGCACTGTGGCGTGCGGTCCGGCTCGCTTCACGACGCCGTCGAGCAAATTGGTCTTGCCCACGAAGGTCGAGATGAATTGGGATTCGGGGTGTTCGTAAATGCGATAGGGCTCGGCGATCTGGGTGGCGCGTCCGGCTTCCATCACGACCACCCGGTCGCTGATGGACAGCGCCTCGGATTGATCGTGCGTGACCATGATGGTGGTGGTGCCCAACTGCTGTTGAATGTTGCGCAACTCGTACTGCATGTCTTCCCGCAGTTTGGCGTCCAGGTTCGATAGCGGCTCGTCCAACAGCAGCACCGGCGGGCGGATGACCAGGGCGCGGGCCAAGGCCACTCGCTGGCGCTGGCCGCCCGACAATTCGCGTGGATAGCGGTTGGCGTGAAGATCGAGCTTGACCATCGCCAGGGCTTCCATCACGCGTGTGTCGCGCTCGGCGCGCGGCACTTTTCTCATCAGCAATCCGAAGGCGACGTTGTCGCGTACGGTCATGTGTGGGAAGAGGGCATAGCTTTGGAACACCAGCCCGAGGCCGCGCGCGTTGGGTCGCGCATGGGTGATGTCTTTGCCGTCCAGATGAATACGACCGCCAGTGGGTTCGGCGAACCCGGCGATCATCTGCAAGGTGGTTGTCTTGCCGCAGCCCGATGGGCCTAACAAGGACACGAATTCGCCTTGTTTCACGCTCAAATCGAAGTCGGCGACGACGCATAGATCGCCATAGAACTTTGAGATTTTTTCCAATTTCAGAAACGACATCAACGCCTCGCTAGGTCGGGAGGGAATGCGGTTGGCCAGTCTCGATGACGGCGGTCGAGCGGGCTGTATGGAACGCAGTCTACGGTTGTCATCGATCGGACATCAACCTAAGGTTTTCCACTAATACAAAAAAATTTAGACTAATATTCCGTTCAGTGAGATTTGATTGTGTATATTTGGACAAATAATTCTATTTTTCGGAGTCGACTATGGGTAAAACCTCATCTGCCGCAGATGCAGCCGCAGGCGTGCTGCCCCGTGCCGCGAGCCTGCTGCGAGTGTTAGCGGCATCGTCGGGCACACCCTTGCGCTTGACGGATATTGCCGAGCGCGCCGCCATCGCACCCGCGACCGCGCATCGTCTTTTGCAGGCGCTCATGGCCGAAGATTTGGTGATGCAGGCGGGCGACTCCAAGTCTTATCAGATCAGCATGGGTTTGTTCTGTTTGGCGGCTAGCGCTGGGGGTGAAAGTTCGGGGCTGGTCAAAGCGTGCCGACCTGCGTTGCTGCGGCTGGCCGGGATGTTGAGCGACACGGTGTTCTTGCTGGTGCGGCACAACTTCGACGTGGTGTGCATCGACAGAATCGATGGGGTGTTTCCGGTGCGTTCGCATACGGGCGATATTGGCGGGCGTGTGCCGATGGGGCTGGGACAGGCAGGGGTGTTGTTGTTGGCGTGCCTGCCCGAGGCCGAGCGCGAGGCGGTGATTGCCTACAACGTACCGCGTCTAAGCCATTTGAATGTGGTCGACGAGATCACGCTGCGAGTCGAGATCAAGCATGCGCTCGAACAGGATTACGTGATGAATCGTGCGGCGGGTTTGTTTCCCGGAACGGTGGGGTTGTCGGTGCCCATTCGAGATGCGCGGGGGCATGTGGTGGCGGCGTTCAGTATCGCCACGCCTAGCGAGCGTTTGAATGCAGAGCGTTTGCCTTTGGTGGTGCAGGCGTTGCGGCGCGAGGCGCAAACCGTCAGTGCGCTGATTACGCCGTTCGATCCGGCGTTGCGCCGTCCGCATCAATATCTGGGCACGGGTAATCGCGCTTGAGGCTGGCCAGAATCCAGTCGGTCAGGGCGCGGATCTTGGGGGTGTCGGCGACTCGATCGGCGTGGGTGAGGTAGTAGTAGCCCGGACTTCTATGCGTGTGCGGCCAGGCTTGTATCAAACGTTGGCTAGCCAGTTCCGATTGGACCAATACGTCGGGTACCAGCGCGACGCCGCATCCCGCCAAAGCGGCGCTCACGCACATGTCGAAGTGGGCCAGACGCGGCCCGGCATGGCTGCGCGGCGAATCGACCCCCTGGCTGGATAGCCAGTTGCACCACGCGTCGGGGCGGTCCGAGCAATGCAGCAGCACGTTCGTGTCCAGCCAGGTGCGCAGGTCTTGCGGCAGCCTGGCTCCGGGCGCGCACACTGCAATCAATCGCTCGCCAAACAGGCGCAGTTGATTGCGTTGCGGCACGGTGGCGTCGCTGTAGTCGAACACCACGTCTGCCTGCCAGCCTGGGCTTTCCTGGCCTCGCAGGTCGTCGCGCAGGTCCAGATGAATGTCGGGGTGCTGCTGGCCGAAACCTTTGAGCGCAGGGAGTAGCCAGCGGGAACATAGTGCCGGAACGGCGGCCACGGTGAGCACCGATGTCGTGTCGCCATACGCGACGATGGCACGCGAGGACGAATCGACATAAGTCAGAATTTTCTTGACCTCACTTAAGTAGCGTTCGCCGGTGGTGGTCAGTTGCAGGCGCTGACGATTACGGGTGAAGAGCGGGCGGCCTAGCAGGGCCTCCAAGCCTGCGACCTGCTTGCTGACGGCGCTTTGCGTGAGATGCAGCTCTGATGCGGCTTGCGTCATGCTGAGTAAGCGAGCGGCGGTCTCGAAACATTGCAAAGCGGTGGTCGATGGCAGCAGGCGTGGCATGGTGGGGTGGGGGCGGCGTGAGTGGATGGGGCGAAGCGATAGGGTGACTGTTTATGAGAAATTGGAATGATTTGACCACTATAAATCGTTTGGCGCGCGGCGCGGCGGGATCCGATACTGATGCACCCGCCTACGATTTCTAGGAGTTCCTATGTCCGTCGCCGCATCCTATACCGCTAGCCCTTCTGGTCATTCTTCTGGTCGTTCGTCCGGTGCTGCTTCCGGGGGAGCTTCTGACCTTGCCGACGGTCCCGTCTCTGCTACC
>CAMDNZ010000061.1 GCA_945903445.1 Bordetella parapertussis | reverse complement strand
AATACTGCTTTGGTAAAACACCATGGCATACCTTCCAGGAGTCAAAACAACTCGCTCTCGATAAACAGTTGAATCGGACAATGCCGACACCGTCTCCTTCTTTAGGCGCTTAATAGAGTTGTACTGTCAGATTAAATCGTGGCTAGGACGGGTGACTTTATTCTGCTCTCTGTGGTTCAAACACCGATCAATGACTTCTGCGGGAATCCCCATCTCGCCCATTATTGTCGCGCCGGTGCGTCGTAGGTCGTGTTGACTCCAACGACCACCAGGCAGATCGAGATCGGTGCTATTTTTGCGGCCATTGACTGGAGTTTTTCGCGTTTGTCGATCAGTTAGACGTCGGGTAACTTCCTTCTCGGATAGGTGCCCACCATTGCGTCCATCAAACACCCAAAGCTTACCGGCCAGTGGTTCCAGACAGTCCCAAACAGCTAGTGTGAAGTCGCTAAGCTGCACCTCGTGTGCCTCGCCGTTTTTCGATACTTCGGCAGGAATGGTCCAGGTTTTGCTTACTCGATTGACAGACAATTTCTTCATGGACGCCACTTCAATTGCCCGCGCCATTGTTGCTAGAGTCCACCAGACCGCCAATTCGGTGTGAATTGGCAGTATTCTGCGCCGTGCAACGTAATATTTTGATGCTGATTTGGGTGGCCGACCTAGAATGTCCCGCAACTGTTTCAACTCATCGTCTGCCAGTATTCGGTCTCGCTCGCGGTCCGTGCCGCCAGCTTCCTTTTTCGTAATCGCCGCAGTGGGGTCGCCCGGCAACCATTCCCTTGCTACTGCATAGCGCATCATCTGGCGCAGATCACTAAGTACAAGGTTGGCAGTGCGCATTTTGCCTGCTTCTCGTACGTCATCAATGCAGCGCATAACGTGTCCGCGTCGAACTGCCGATAAAGGTATATCTCCGATGTTCCGCTGTATGTACTTGTTATATCGACTCTGAACGGACGCGCGATCACTGGCGCTTTTTCGAACATCCTCAACGTGGCGTCTATACCAGATAGAGAATAATTGCCCGACGTTGCTAGGGGCGCCTTCTTCGTCTTTACTGCTTGAAAGTACCGCCGCGCGAGCAGGGTCGACTGACCGCGCAAGCAGCACCCGGCGCACTGCGAGCATTTCCCGTGCGGTTGCTAAACGAATGTCCGGATATGAGCCTAAATACTCACGAACGCGTTTTCTGGAAGTTGGACTCATATAACGAATGAACCATAGTTTTGTGCCGTTGCTGCGAACGCGCAAAGTAAGGCCTTTTCCATCGACTAATTCGTACTCAGCCTCTTGCGGTTTTGCAGCCTGGATTGCCCGGTCTGTTAGCTTGTTCGTTGCCATTGTCTGATAGTCAAAGAGTCGCGCAAGGGGGCCATTTAGGGGGCCAAATTGCATGAGCTTGAATGCTACCGCATGGTTCCGATTGAGACTAGCTCGCAGATTAAAGCAATGATTTAAAAAAGATTTGGTGCTCGCTGATCCCGCGTGAATCTGTTCTATATACGACCTTAAACGATTTGGGAGCAGAGGGTCGTGAGTTCGAATCCCACCGCCCCGACCAATGAAATCAAGGGTTTACAGCGTTTTTGCTGTAAGCCCTTTTTGTTTGGGGTACCGGCTAGGGCATCATTGAAGGCGAAATCGTGTTTGAGACATCAGTCTTTTCCGTGCGCGATTTGAATCGATTGACCATTAGTAACGCCGTCGCCCTTGCCCTGAAAACCCATCTCTCCGAGTGTTAGCGTCTCAGCCCATGCCCCCATTACCCCTTGGTAACAATCATGGCCAATCCGCTAGCGCTAGCACTGTTGCTGTTTTTCTCCGCACTCGTCCCCACAGTGGCCCAAGCCCAGTCTGCACCCAACACCGGGGTTCTCTATCGCATGGATACTCGTCCGCCGGAAGTCATATTCAGAACCGGATTTTCGTCATGGGGCACCAACGACAACTTAGCCGAGCACGCTTCTGGTGAAAGCTGCTCGCGCTCGGCGGGACAGCTCGGTGCGAGAAGCAGCGCGTTTGTCGCCACCACGTCGAACCCCGAGTTTGCCCGGCGTTTGGCACGAGTCGCCGTTACGTTGACGCCTACGGGTCGAACCTACATCTATACCATTCGCTCGAATGACAATATGTACAACCTGGCTGAATCGCTGCGTGCTTACGTTCCACAGCAGCGCACGTTGGCCGCTATCGCCGCCCATCAATCGGAATGGTCGGCATACCGTCAGATCCGAGGCGAAGACATCGTTAGCGTGACCATTTATCGACGAGGGTATCCGGCAGACTATCGCTCCAACCCGAACTACCAACAACAACGTCCCCACATCAATAGAGGTGTATTCATGCCCGGCGTGCGTCCACAGGATTCTCCACCGCAGATCGCTTTCCATCGCTTCAATGCGCTGATGGTGACACTGTGCATGACGGCGTTCGGTTGCGCACGCAACTGAGCACCACCGTCATGCAAAACCTAAAATCGCCACAGTACGAGAATGTTCGTGCGCGACAGGCCATGGTGGCTGATTTTCCGGGTGGGATTGCGAGACTGTTCGGTCGTTGACGCAACGGCGCCATTGGCCTTAATAATCAAGATTGGGTAATCTAGCTTCGCGCACAAGACGTGCGCCCATCCAGGACGACCTGGACATGGCATTCGTTTCGGGGACGGCCCACACTCAACCGAGACCTGGCCATGACCCCTCCTTCAATATCTCCCCGCCGTTCCCCGCATTCGGTGCTACGCCATCCCGCGCCAGTGCCCCCACTGTTTTCGCGCGCGACATGTATTCGCCTTCTTTGGTCGTGGGCGGTCGTTGGACTATTTTTTTTCTTCGGTGCCCAATGGCTGGCAACGCCACTCACCCCCTGGGTAGCTGCCGCCGGCTTCCTCTTGTTGTTCGGCACCATCCTGGGCGCCGCGTTCGGTGTAGTACACGAGGCCGATCATCTGGCGCATCGCTTGGGTGAACCCTACGGCACGCTCATACTCACGGTTTCCATCGTCGTCATCGAAGTGATTCTGATCGCGTCGGTGCTGCTTGGTCCGGGCGATCACCCGACCATCGGACGCGATTCGATCTTCGCAGTGATGATGATTATCACCAACCTCGTCATGGGCATCTGCCTATTGGTGGGCGGTCTGCGCTACGGTGAACAAAGCTTCAATGCTCAAGGCACGTCTATCTACGTCGCGATGATCGTCTTGTTGACGGGTGTGTCGCTTATTCTGCCCAATTACACCACTGGCGCAGGCGTGTTCACTTGGCCTCAAGCGCTTTTCGTCTCGCTCATGACCGCTGCGCTGTATGCAGCTTTTCTGATCATGCAGATGCGAGGCTCGCGCCGCCTGTTCATTCAGCCCGCCCCCGCCGAGATGACAGTGCCGCATACGCGTTATGCAAGCCGTCCTGCACATCGACCCGATAGCTCGTCCGGCGATGCTCATAAACACGAAGTTTTGGTACGTTCGGCGCTCCTGCTCGCGATGGTACTGCCCATTGTCTTGCTGGCTCACAATCTTGCCACGGTCGTCAATTACGGCATGACCGCAGTCGGTGCGCCGGTCGCGTTGGGCGGCGTGCTGATCGCGATCATCGTCTTTACTCCGGAGTCGATCACGGCCGTCCGGGCGGTAATGAACAACGAAATGCAGCGTGCCATCAATCTTTGTCTAGGTGCCTTTGTTTCCACCGTTGGACTGACAGTGCCTGCCGTGTTGGCGATCGGGCTGATAACGGGTAAGCAGGTGACGATGGGTCTGCCTGCGCTCGAAACAGTGTTGTTGGTGGTGACCATGGCCGTCTCGATGATGAGCTTCAACGGTCAGCGAACAACCGCCATACAGGGCTTGATGCACATCACTCTATTCATACTCTTTGCTTTTCTTCTGTTCTTTCCTTGAAGCCGATGTGAAGAAAACGAGTCGAGATTCATAGGGCCCTAGCGAACAGTCACGACACTAGCGCCGCAAGCACACCTTCGTGTTAAGAGGCCAAACAGATGACCGACTCGCTTTCACGCCGCCGTTTTCTGCGCGGTGCCGCCACCACGATCACCGCCGCATCCACATTGGGGCGCGCTGCCTGGGGCAGCGATGACGACGACAACACGCCTGCGGCGCCCGAGACGCCGCAGCCCGCGCCCGTTCCGGTGGTGCAGTTTCTTCATGGCCTCGCCCGGTTTTGAAGTCTACCTGGGTCGCGGCTACATGGTGGTTACGCCTGGCCATTCAATGGCTAGGTACTCAAAAGCCCTACATGTCGATACGATCGGATGCCGAGCAAGCGATTTCGACATCCGAGTCCATTGGATAGACGGGATGCAGAAGGTGTTTGAAGTCGAACATGCCGTAGTCCGATGTCGTCACGCCCGGGCTATCGCATTCGATCAGTCCACCACTGATCGGCACGAAAACGGGCCGACAATACATTCTCGATTTGAGTAGCAGGTAAGTCGCGGTACGAGGATCCAGGCCGACACTTTCGAATACGCCAAGATCCCAGGGTTCGTGATTGCGTTCGGTGATGACGATCTTCGCCCGTCCGATGTCCAGTACTGCGCTGCGGCCCATGCATGCCGTCTGACCGGTATACGTCGGTCCCGAGATCACGTAATACCCATCGGTGACTGCGCCGATTTCTCCGGTCAGACCGAGGGGTTTTGCCGTACGTCCGAACCTGGGTGTCGCTCGCTTGTTGCCGACCTCAAGGGTGATCGTCGCGCCAGTACCCGCCGCGTGCAGGGCCTTGACCGCTTCCGGGTCGCAGATCAATCCGACCTGAATACCATCGAGTCCCGCTTCGAGCGCGGCGTGCAAGACATCCATGGTGTCGCACGTGCCGCCAGACATGCAGTTATCGCCATGATCCAGCAGCAAGATGGGCCGGTCGCTGGATTTCGCCAACGCTCGAGCGCGTTCCAGAGACTTTTCCAACGGTTCGCTGTCGTAGAAGAAACCTGCGCGCTCGTCCCAGATCTTGTGCGCCAATCGATCGGCGACGGCCTGGGCAGCGGCTCGATCGCCGTTGCCGACGACGACCACGCTCAAACACGGACGCGGAATATCGGCCAAGCCGAAGCCGGGCAAGACAGACACCGCCAACATGCCCGTCGCTTCCGCTGCACGTGCCGCTGCAATGGCATCACGCATGGCGCCGTCGGCGGTGTTGGTACGCAAGGTGTGCGAGATCAGAGGCAGTTGATGCCAAACCAACACCGGTTCGACAAGCATGCCGTCTGCGCTCGGGGCCATCGACGCGAACAACAGCCGTGCAGCGTGTTTGCCAGTTTCGTACATGTCGATATGAGGAT
Organism: Bordetella parapertussis; assembly: GCA_945903445.1. Lineage (GTDB taxonomy): Bacteria > Pseudomonadota > Gammaproteobacteria > Burkholderiales > Burkholderiaceae_B > Schauerella. The sequence continues at coordinate 10,263 of CAMDNZ010000061.1, read as the reverse complement.
ACGTTTTAAAACTCACGATGACGTCGGCGTTGTCGATCATCTTTTGCGTGACGTTGGCATGTAAGTCCAGTGCTACCGCTATTGGTACGCCGGGAGCCGCCGCACGAACCCGTGCGAGAAGATCGCCCTCGCCATCGTCGGTGTTCTGCGCGACCATCGCGCCATGCAAGTCCAGCAAAATGGCGTCGCATCCTGCCGCGGCAGCGACGATGCGTTCGCACATCAGGTCGTAGGCGTGGGCATCGACCGGACCGCTGGGGTAAGCGGTGGCCGACAGGGGCGTCACCAGCGTCGCGCTCTGTGCCTCGGCGGCATCAATGAACGCCGACATGGCAGTGCGCTTGCCCTTGTTTTCTTTATAGGCTGCGCCATCGTAAGTGGGGCCCTCGTTGCCAAACGACGCCAGCGGCGTCGGCACTGGCGAGAACGTATTGGTTTCGTGGTTCATGCGGGCAATCAGCACTTTCATAAGATCACGCATCCCATTCGTCAGGCAGGGGTAGAAACTGAATGCGCTGCGGTGTGGGTGCTTGCTCCAGACGCGGCATCCAGCATCGCGTGCAGCAGTACGTTGCAGCCTGCGGCCAGATGATCGGGCTGTGCATCTTCGATTTCGTTGTGGCTGATGCCGTCTTTGCACGGCACGAAGATCATGGCTGTGGGAGCGACGCGAGCGAGATATACGGCGTCATGACCCGCACCGCTGATGATATCCATGGCGCTCAAGCCCAAGGTTTTCGCACTATCGCGCACCGCTTGCACCAGACGCGAGTCGAAGGGCTGCGGGGGAAAATACACCACTTCCTTGATCGACACGTCGAAGCGGCCATCGGTCGTAAGTCTTGTGCATGCATCGCGCAGTGCCTGCGTCATCTGGCTGAGCACCGTGTCGTCGGCCGCCCGCAGATCGACCGTCAGCGCGACTCGACCGGGAATGACATTGCGAGAGTCCGGAAACACGTCCAGGCATCCTACCGTGCTTCGGCCATGTGGCGCATGATCCAAAGCGATGCCATTGATGGTTTGAATCAAGCCCGCAGCGGCCAACAAGGCATCGCGTCGCAGGCCCATGGGAGTGGGGCCGGCATGCGCTTCCTGGCCGGTGATCTCGACATCGAACCAGCGCTGGCCTAATGCACCTTGCACCACGCCAATAACCGTGTCTTCGGCCTCTAGTATCGGACCTTGTTCAATGTGCGCTTCGAAGTAAGCCCCCACGGGCTGGCCGCCAGCCGGATCCGGACCGGTATAGCCGATGCCGCTCAAGGCTTCGCGCACGGTGACGCCATCGCGATCCGTGGCGTTCAAGGCGTGATCCAGCGTGAATGCGCCAGCGAATACGCCCGATCCCATCATGACGGGAACGAAGCGCGAGCCTTCCTCATTGGTCCACACCGCCACTTCCAAGGGGGCCTCGGTCTCGATGCCGTGATCGTGCAGCGTGCGCAATACCTCTATGCCTGCCAGCACACCATAGTTGCCGTCGAACTTGCCGCCGGTAGGTTGCGTGTCGATATGGCTGCCGGTGATGACCGGGGCCAAGTCGTTTTGCCGTCCCGCACGACGCATGAAAATGTTGCCGATCCGATCGACACGTACCGTGCATCCCAGGGCGCGTGCCCACTCGGTGACCAGATCGCGTGCCTGCCGGTCGAGATCGGTCAGTGTCAATCGACACACGCCGCCTTTGGGGGTTGCGCCGATTTCGGCAAGCGTCATCAAGGACTGCCAAAGGCGGTTGCCATCGATACGCAAGGAAGCTAAAGGTTTTTGAGTCATACGATAGTGCTCCTGTGTCAGACGCCTACGCCCAGGTAGCGGTCCTTGATCGCTTCATCGGCCAGGAAGTCGGCGTTGCTGCCCTCGTACACCAGCCGACCCTGCTCGACGATGAAATGGTGATCGGCCAGTTGGGTACAAACAGCGAGGTTCTGTTCGACCAGCATGACCGCCACGCCGGATTGCTTGATGAGCGTCAGTTGCGCCACGATTTCCTCGATGATGACCGGCGCCAGTCCTTCGACGGGTTCGTCCAGCATCAAGAGTCGGGGGTTGTTCATCAACGCCCGGCCAATGGCCAACATTTGTTGTTCCCCGCCCGAGAGCTGGCCGCCGCCATTCTTGCGCCGCTCTTTCAAGCGCGGAAAGATTCGATAGATGTCGTCGAGCTGCCAGGGCGAGTCGCGCCGCAGCCCAAGTTTCAAGTTCTCTTCGACGTTCAGCAATTTGAAGATGCCTCGATGCTCAGGCACGAGACACACCCCCATGGCCGCCACCTTGTGCGCAGGCAAGCCGTGTATCGTTTGACCACGAAAACGAATGGTGCCGCGCTGCGGCGCAATTACGCCAGCGATGGTTTTCAAGGTGGTGGATTTACCCGCACCGTTACGCCCCAGGAGCGTGATCACCGACGATTCGGGCACACGCAGCGACACGCTTTGCAAAATATGGCTCTTGCCGTAGTAGCTGTCGATGCCTTCGACTTCCAGAATCATGCCTGGCCTCCGGTAATCATGTTGCCCAGATAGGCCGTTCGAACGCGTTCGTCGCGACGGATGTCGTCGGGCTTGCCTGCGACCAGCACACGGCCTTGTTGCATGACGGTGATGGTGTCGGAGATGTCCATGACGATGCCCATGTTGTGCTCGATCAGGACCACGGTATGGTCCTCTCGCAGTCCGCGAATCAGCGCTTTCATGGCATCCAGATCGTCGATGCCCATGCCCGAAGTCGGTTCGTCCAAGAAGATGGCTTTAGGGCGAGCCGCCAATGCCATACCCACTTCCAGCCGGCGCTGCTGGCCGTGCGACAGCAAGCCTGCCGTGATGTCGGCTTGCTTCTCCAGGCCCATGCGTTGCAGGGCCTGGTCGACCGTACCGGAGTGAGCGCGAACGCCCTCTGGGCGATGCCATCCATTGAACGCTCCGCTGCGATGAACGCCTTGCGCCGCGAGTCGAAGATTCTCGCGGACCGATAGATTGGCGAACAGACTGGTGACCTGGAACGATCGCGCGATTCCGCGTTGTACCCGTTGATGGTCGGCGAGCGAGGTGACGTCGTGGTCGTCGAATACGATGCTGCCTTCGCTAGTCGACAGTGTGCCCGTGAGCGTATGAAAGAGGGTGGTCTTGCCTGCACCGTTCGGGCCGATGACCGAATGCACCGTGCGCGGCATGATGTCGAGGTCGATACCGTGCAAGGCGACGAATTTGCCGAAACGCTTGACCACCCCGCGCGCTTGCAACAAAGGGGCGCTGGTGACGGCCGCTGTGGTAGAGGTCGTTGTCGTCATGGCCGGTTCTCCGAGCGTGTCGTGGCGGTCGCGGTGGCCGGTGCGACCGGCCCCGGTGTTGCGACTGATCCGTCGTCCGGATCGATCGGCGGGCATCCACGCAAGCGCAGCCAGATCGTCTCGCTCAAACCCCAGATACCCCTATGCATGAACAGGCTGACAGCGATCAGCAAAAAGCCCAACAGCATCAACCAGCGGGGCCACAGGGTCGAGAGCCAGTCGGCGAACAGAACATAGAACGCCGCGCCCAGGACCGAGGCGAACAAGTTGCCGGTGCCGCCAATGACTGTCATCACCAGGATCATCTCGCTGGTGTGATATTCGATACTGGACAAGGGGGCGATGCCGGTCATCAACGCGAGAAACGCCCCGGCCAGCGCGGTGACGCCACCCGAGATCGCAAAAGCGGCTAGTTTGAACAACTTGACGTCATAACCCACGGCAGCGGCCCGGGCTTCGTTGTCGCGAATCGCGAGCAGTGTTCGACCGAACACCGAGTTCGTCAGACGCAGTAGTGCCCAGAACACCAACACGAAGCACACCGCGACAAAACTATAAAACTGCCACGGCGACGACAGTTCGAGCATTGGGCGGCCGATTAGGCCGATCGCCGGTCGAGAGATGTCGAGCAAGCCGTTATCGCCCCCCGTGATGTCCGACAGGCTATAAGCCAGAAAGTAGAACATCTGCGAGAAGGCCAGCGTCAGCATCACGAAATACGTGCCGCGTTGACGAATGGCGAACCAGCCGACGAACATCGCCGCCACTGCACCGACCACGACCGCCAGCACCAGCGTTGCCAATACCGGCAGGTCGAAACGAGTCAGCGCGATGCCAAGCGCATAGCTGCCCAACCCGAAGAAAATGCCCTGGCCGAACGACAACAGCCCCGTATAGCCCAGCAGCAGGTTGCAGCCCAACACTGCCAAGGCGTAGATTAGTACTTCACTGGCCAGTGAGCCGGAGTGCATGACGAGGGGCAGGATGAGGACTGTCGCGACAGCCAGCAATAATTGAACGTGCGAGCCGAGTCGTGTCATCAGCCTCTCCCGAGTAAGCCGTGCGGACGCAGCAACAGCACCGCGGCCATGGCGACGTAGATCATCAACCGAGCGCCTTCCGGCCACAGCGTGCTCATGACGCTTTGTACGATGCCGATCAGCAAGCCACCGGCCAGGGCGCCAGTGAAGCTGCCCATACCTCCCACAACGACGATCACGAAGGCGATGCCCAGTGCCTCGATGCCCATGAACGGTTCGACCCCACGAATTGGCGCTGCCAGTACGCCGGCTAATGCAGCGGTTGCCGCACCCAATGCGAATACGAGGCTGAACACGCGAAAGACGTTGATCCCCAACAGCGACACCATCTCGGTCGATTCGCTGCCAGCACGTACGGCACTGCCCAATCGGGTGCCTTCCAATATCCACCACAAAACGACGGCGAACACGCTGGTGAAGCCGATGACGAACAACCGATACTTGGGATAGATGAAATCACCCCACATCACCACCCCGGCAAGCGCAGCAGGGGTGGCGACGTTGTCGCCCAGCGGGCCCCACACCAGAATGACCGCCTCTTGCACCACGAGTGCAAGGCCGACGGTGATCAGAATGTGGAACTCATGCGGCTGGGCATAGACATGACGCAACAGCAGTTTCTCGACGATCCATGCGCAGGCGCCCACCACGAGCGGCACGATCAGCAAGGCCAGCCAAAAACTCAGGCCCCACTGAACGGATTGGAAACAGAAATACGCGCCCAGAAGATAGAACGCGCCATGCGAGAAATTGACGAAGCGCAGCAGTCCGAAGATGATTGACAAGCCGACTGCCAGAAGGAAGTACAGCATGCCTATCCCGATGCCGTTGACAACTTGCAGGAGATAGACGTTCATGTCAGATCTTGCATCCGGTCTGATCGACCGGCAAAAACGATTGCCCGGACGATACGATGTCGGCGTAATCGTCTTTGTCCTTCATCGCCGATTTGGCTTTGCCTTTGAGCAAGTAATAGTTCTTCAAGACCTGATGGTCTTGCGCTCGAATTTCTTCCGGGCCGGTGAGCCCGTCGTACTTCATACCTTCCATGACCTTGATGACCGCCGCAGGATCGGCGGTGCCGGCTTTGGCGATGGCGTCGATCATGATGCGAGTGCAGATATAAGAGCCTGCAAGGCTGTAATTGGGGTTGGCTTTGAATGCCTTTTGAGTGCGTTGCACCAAATCTTTGTTCAAGGGCGAATCGATGCCATGCCAGTACTGCGCGCCGAAGTACACGCCTTCGCACAGATCGGCACCCAGGCTTTCGAACTGTTCTAAGCCCGAGGCCCACGCCACCAGAATGGTCGTGTTGGTCTTCATGCCCAAGCTCACGGCTTGGCGCAGCGTATCGGACGATTGGGAGCCAAAGTTCAAAATCAACAGCACGTCGGGCTTTGCGGCCAGCGCATTGGTCAGATACCCGCTGAACTCTTTTTCAGTTAGCGAGTGGTAGCTGTTTCCGACATGCTCGATGCCCTTTTCCTTGAAGATGTTCTTAGCGGCGCTCAACAACCCATCGCCGAATACATACTGCGGCGTGATGGTGTACCAGCGCTTGGCCTTGGGCATCGATTCGATCAAGGGACGAACGGTTTGTGCGATCGCGCCGAAGGTCGGCACCGACCACCGAAAAGTCGCCGAGTTGCAGTCTTTGCCGGTGATCTCGTCGGCCCCGGCAGTGGTGATGAAGATGCCGCCAGCCCGTTCGGCTTCCTTGCCCATGGCCAGCGATTCGGACGATAGAATGCCGCCCGCCCAGAATTTCGCGCCTTTCTGTTGTGCGATCTCCTGCACTTTGCGCACGGCAGTCGCGGGTTTGCCTTCGGTATCCAGCACGGTATAGGCAAGCGGTCGATCCAGCACCTGCCCGTATTGTTCGATCGCCAGTTTCATCCCCAGGTCGGCATATTTGCCGTTGGCGGCAAATGCGCCGGACATCGGCACCGGCGCGGCAAATTGGATGGGATCCTTGGCCTGGGCCCATGCGCGGCTAGCAGCCAAAAGCGAACCCGGAATAGCGGACAAAGCACCTAACTTCAGGATATGGCGGCGATTCACAATATTCTCCTGGAAAGCGCATGGCTACCTTTGCGGTACAGCCTGCGGCGACGTGATATTGGATGAACGATCGACCTGCGACAAGAATCCTATTTATGATGATAAATAGGATTAATATGATGATCATGCATATTCGGTAGCGCGATCAACTCAGGTGAAACCCTCGCTCGGACGCCGATCAGGAGGTGGCAAGTGCTGGAAGAACAACACGACAATTCACGTGCTTGCGCGGCTATCGGTCAGTCGAAACGCAGCGATCTGGTGGCCGAGGAAATCAAGCGGCTCATTACTTCAAAGAATTTATTGCCACGCGATAAATTGCCGCGCGAGTTGGATTTGCAAGAGATGTTCGGTGTCAGCAAAAGCACAGTGCGCGAAGCATTGAAGTCCTTGGAAGTTCAGGGCCTGATCAAGGTCAGCACGGGGCCGGGCGGCGGCGGCATGGTCGTGGAAGTCCCGCTGGACAGGACTTTCCAGCTCATGCAAAACTATTTGTTCTTCAAGTCGGTGTCGATCGAGGACATTTATCAAGTGCGCCGATTGCTCGAGCCCGAGTTGGCGGCCAGTGCGGTTTTGCACCTGACCGAAGCCGATTTCGCGGCGCTCGAAAACAACGTGCATTGCTGCGATCCCAGAGCCGAAGGTGATACCGATTCCTTGACTCAGCGGCAGGAAGAAATCACGTTTCACGATATCTTCGCGGCAGCTTGTCCGAACTCATTTCTGCGTTTCAGTTGCGAGATGATCAATGAGATGCTGCGTCAACTGACCTCGTTCGACAATCGCATGCGCGCGAGCGACCAGCGAAAATTCGGCGTGGTAAACACAGAATTTCATGAGCGCATTCTGGCGACAGCGCGAGCGCGCGATGTCGAGGGTGTGCGTCAACTGATGACCAAGCATATGAACGAGGCGGCGCGCTCGGTCACGCGTATGAAAGGCAAGCTTAAAGGGCGGCTGATTCTCGATTCCGAAATGCCGCGGCGTTCGCTGGTCGCTCGCGGCCGCAAGGCAGTGAAGCGACCACTGAAATAATGGAAAGGGGGGAACCGGCGTATGCCGGTTCCCCCTTCGCTTAACGCCAAAAGTGAATCGTCTATCCGAACTTAGCGATGCGTGACACCGCGTGGTGCAAACTGTTGTTCGCCCGCTTATCGACATAGGCAATACCCACTGCCGACAGAATGAACGTGACATGGATGATGGTTTGCCACATTACGCCAGCTTCGGTGAATTTCGATCCGGGACTGCCCACGCTGCCCGCTTCGATAAATGTGCGCAGTAGGTGTATCGACGAAATGCCAATAATCGCCATCGCCAACTTCACTTTCAACACACTGGCATTCACATGGCTCAACCATTCGTTTAGTTGGCGGTGATGTTGGCGGCTTTGATAATTCGGCCGTTGTTCGCGTCTTCTTTCGCGATGGCGTCGGTAAAAGCTTGCGGCGTACCCCCGGTGGCGATGTTGTCGCTGGCGCTCAGTAGCTGGGCGACAACCGGGTCTTTCAGGGCGGCGTTCACGACGCCGTTGATACGCACGATGATGTCCTGAGGCGTACCGGCGGGCGCATACAGTCCGAACAGCGAGGTCATGTTCGCTTCTTCGAAGCCCAGTTCGCCGAAGGTCGGAACGTCAGGATATTTCGGCAAACGTGTTGGCGCGCCGGTCGCCAGGGCGCGCAGCTTGCCGTTGGTCAATTGCGCGGCCAATGCGGGCGACGAGTTGGTGGACATCACCGAAAACTGACCTCCCAGCGCGTCTTGCATTTGCTGACCGGCCCCTTTGTAGGGAATGTCGGTAATCGTCACGCCGGCTTTACGCATGATCTGCTCGACCATGATGTGGCCGACCGAACCTTTGCCCGAGGTCGCCCAGGTGACGGCTCCGGGATGGGCGCGCGCCTGCTCGATCAGCGCGCCGAAATCGGTTGCCGTGGCCGACGGCGTGGCGACCAGCAAGATAGGCGAATACATCACGCTGACGACCGGCGCGATGTCTTTTTGCGGGTCATAGTTGGATTTGCTCAGATGCGGGTTCAGCGTCAGTGGGCTGACCGAAGCGAAGCCCAGGGTAAAGCCGTCGGGTGCGGCTTTGGCCACGGCGTCCATGCCGATATTGCCTGCGGCACCGGCGCGGTTTTCGATGACGACGGGCGTTTTCAAATCGGCCGAAAGGCGCTCGCCCAACGCACGAGCGACCACGTCGCTCACGCCACCGGCGGGGTAGGCTACGACGATGCGGATTGCACGGGCTTCAGGCCAGGCGGCAGGCGTTTGTGCCAAAGATGCAGCCGAGCTCAGCGCCAGCAGCACGGCCGCAGCGGCAGCGAAATGGGAGGGAAGAGACATGGGCGATCAACATGGAAGTCTAGATGTAGCCCTATTTTATAGGGCGTTCGATGCGACCGGGTGACAGCGGTGCAGCGAGGCAGGCGATGGCAGTCGGCGCGATCTCGCAGGCTCACCAACGAGCCGCGAGCTTGCGGGCAGGTCGCCGTATCTCGGCAGCTGCGGCTCGAACGCGATCACTGCCGGAGTCGATCAATCGGGCGGCGCAGAGACAGGCACGTGGCCCTCGGGTATGCGCTGGGCGTCGCGTTCTTCCTCGACATTACGCAGCCATTCGCGCCAGACCGCGACCAACAAGGCCATCAACACCGGGCCGATGAACAAGCCGACGATGCCTAGTGTGGTCACCCCGCCGACCAGACCGAAAAACGTCGGCAGGAAAGGCAGCTTGACCGGACCACCCACCAGCCGGGGACGAATCGTCTTGTCGACGATGAAGAGCTCGATCGACCCGTAAGCCAGTAGTGCCAGACCGGTGACCAGCTGTCCCGAACCGATCAAGTACAGCGATACCATCGTGAAAGACAGGGGCGCGCCGCCCGGTACCAGTGCCATAAACCCCGTGACGACGCCCAACAGAACGGGCGAGGGCACGCCGGCGATCCAATAGGCCACGCCCAGTAATACGCCTTCGCCCACCGCGATCAGCCCCATGCCGGTGACGGTGGCGCTGATGGTGGCTGGGACGACCCGCGAGAAGCGATGCCAGCGCGCCGGAAACACCCGCTCGCCCAATAGGTCGATCTGCGCCAGCATTCGATCGCCGTCTTTGTAGACGAAAAACAGCGTGACCAACATGAACAGCACGGCCAGGACTAGATGGAAAGCGTTGCCGGTGGCCGACAACACCAACCTATAAATATTGCCTAAATGCTGACCGCTGGTAATCTCGACCAATGCGCCCAGCGCATGCGGCTCGCCCAAGTAGGTATCCCAATAGCCTGCTAGGCGTTCGCCGATGCCGGGCAGGGTATAAAGCCAGGCGGGGGCGTCTACGCCGTTGCGATTGGCTGCAAGTAACCAGGCGATCAAGTTGCCGGCCTCTTGGATGGCGTAGGACAGCGCCAGGGACAAGGGCACGATCAGCACCGTGATAACGGTCAGCAGGGCGAGCGTCGCCGCTAGAATGGAGCTGCCTTTACAGAGTCGAACCAGCCGCTGGAACAGAGGCCAACTCGCCAGCCCGATGATCAGGGCGGCCAGCGCGGGCACCATGAAGCTGCGCAAAAAATACATGCCAGCGAGCAGCACCAGCACGAGTAGAAGACGAGCGATCAGGTAGGCAGGAAAGACAGGTTGCATAGTCACAGCATACTAGGACTGCCTGGCCCGGTGCCCGGCGACCCCTGTTATACAACGGCCTGGGTTAGTTGCGTCGCAACATCGGCCGCAACGATTTTTATGCGGTCTTTATGCGTCGCTCACTATAAAGACGCTATCTCATTGTTTGGAACCGCTCCATGACTGCGCTCGCCGCACATTCGTCTTCTGTCACTTCGCCGCGTCACGGGCTGGCCG
>CAMDNZ010000060.1 GCA_945903445.1 Bordetella parapertussis | reverse complement strand
CTTCGTCCAAGGGCTGATTGGCATCGACGACCACCAGGGCAGTCATCAGTTTCGAGATCGAAGCGATCGGCGCGACGGTCGAGCCATTTTTGGAGAACAGAACTGCGGAGGTTTCCAAGTCCTGTACGTAGGCGACGTTCGAGCGCAGCAATGCGGCGTCTGCACGCGAAGTGTTGGCGGCGACAACCAGCGGAGCGCTTGCCATGGCGGCGGTCGTCGCAACCGGTGCGGCGGTGCGTAAGGCGGTACTGCGTATGGTGCCTTGTTTTGTCACCACGCTGCGAACGCGAGTGGAGTTGCCTGCTATTTTAGTGCTGCTGCGGCTGACCGTTGTCTTGCGCGTGGTGGCGGTTTTGGTCGCTTTCGCAGTGCTGGTGGAGGTGCTGCGGGCTGTTTGTTTCTTCGCCGTCGAAGACGCCGAAACCGTTTTGGTCTTCGCGCTAGTGGCGGCAGCCTTGCAGGCCGCCGCACTGGTGCCTCGCTTGCATGCGGGAGAGGCCGCCTCGGCAAAGGAGGGTATGGCGAGCGCAAGCGTAGTCGCCAGGACCGGCGGCGCTGCCAACGCCATGAAGCGTTTCCAGGTGTTCGCCATGGGTGTGGAATCCGGTAAAACAGGTATTCAAGAGGGGGCCAGACAAAAAACTGCTGTCGTGGCATGGGGTTAGGTCAGGAATTTAAACCATTTCTGAGGAGTTGGGCACTGGCATGACGAGATTATCCACAATGTGTGCGGAATCGAAACATCAGTAACATTCCCAAAAATAGGGTTTTCGTGTAATGGGGATCCGAAGAACGGGGCAGTCGAACCACGACGCGGCGGCGAAGTGCGATGCGCAGATGGGTATTAGGTGGCGTCCCCGACAGGAATCGAACCTGTATCTAGAACTTAGGAGGTTCTTGTTCTATCCGTTGAACTACAGGGACGCGGGCCAGACGCCGACGCTGTGGGCGGCGTGGCCAGAATTCTACACCGGTTGACGAGCTGGATAAGCGCAAATGTCCTCGATATTGTCCAGACTATATGAATCATTTTGAATGATGCTGGATTAAGATCGGACACTGCCGGTCAGCCCGCATCGAGGCCGATAACCCACCCCCCGGCTGTCTCTACAGGACGCCTTATGAACGCCCCCGCTTCCCAGCACGCCGTACGCACCGTTGCCATAGGCACACTCGTCGTTTTATTGGCTATGGGGGTGCGGGCCACCTTCGGCCTGTTCATGCAGCCGATGGGTTTGGATAATGGCTGGGGCCGCGACGTGTTTTCGATGGCGTTCGCCATTCAGAATCTAGTGTGGGGCGCGGCGTGTATCGCCATGGGTATGATGGCCGACCGCTTTGGTGCCGGTCGGACTATTGTTCTGGGGGCTGGCCTGTATGCGCTCGGATTACTGGGTATGCGGGGGGCGGAAACGGAGTTTCAGTTGTATATGACGGCCGGGGTGTTGGTTGGTATTGGTCAGGCCGGGGTGACATTTCCGGTCGTTTTGCCCGTGCTGGCCCGTGCCGTGCCGCCGGCATCGCGTAGCACCGTCATGGGCATCGCCAGCGCGGGTGGTTCGCTCGGTCAGTTTTTGATCGTGCCTACCGGACAGGCGCTCATCGGCGCACAAGAATGGTCCGGTGCGCTGTGGATTTTGTCCTTGTTCATTGCCGCTAGTATTCCTTTGGCGTTTTATTTGCGTGGCAAACCTGAAGCGAGCGTGGGTCAGCAGTCTTTGGCGGTTGCGGTCAAAGAGGCGTTCGCCGATGGCTCGTTCCATTTGCTGTTCTGGAGTTATTTTGTCTGCGGCTTCCATACTGCGTTCATCACTTTGCATCTTCCGGCTTTCGTCACCGATCAGGGCTTGAACGCTGGTCATGGCGCCACCGCCATCGCGCTGATCGGATTATTCAACGTGTTCGGCTCTTTCGGAGCAGGCAAGCTGGGCGGACAATACAGCAAGAAGAACTTGCTGGCTGCGGTATATTTCCTGCGTGCCTTTGGCATCGTGCTGATTTTGTTCATGCCGCTGACTCCCGTCGTTTTATATATATTCGCGGCATGGATGGGCGTGTTCTGGCTCGGCACTGTTCCGCTGACGCAGGGCTTGATCGGTCAGATCTACGGATTTCGGTATGCGGCGACGCTGTCGGGCATCGTGTTTCTAGGCCATCAGGTCGGCAGCTTCGCAGGCGTTTGGCTCGGTGGTTATTTGTATGGCATCACCGGCAATTACGATTTGATGTGGTGGGCAGGCGTGGTCCTGGCACTTGTTGCCGCTGCCCTATGTCTGCCGGTGCGCGAGAAGCCGTTACTGCAAGCGGCAGCGACGGCTTGAAGCGTTCTTGAATCAAAAGGGCAGATGTTTGGGTCGTTAATACCATCAGTCATCAAGTCGCCGAGCTTATCCATGCTCACATGGAGTATTTATGCCTACTGGCGTTTCCCAGCCGGATCGGACAACGCAAGCTAAGTTGTCGGAACTCGCCTGCGCCGCCGCGTCCTCAGCTGCATCGACTGCATCGACTGCATCGACTGCATCGACTACATCGATCGTTTCGACTGCCCCTGTTTTCTGGCCTCGTGGCAACTTGGGTCGTTGGGCGGCAGGTTTCGGGCTGGCGGGTGTATTGGTGCTGGGTTTTCTCGCCTACTTGTCGCCTGAGATGGCGATCAATTGGGAGGCCGTCGCCGCGCTCTGTGGATTTTGACGGCAAGAGGTGTTGGGCGTTCAGGCGCGATGTGGCCGAATTTGATAGAATCTCGGCTGGCGGGCCCCTTCGCATGGTCCGGCGGTGAATCTGGTCAGGTCGGGAACGAAGCAGCCACAGTCGCTCAGGAGCAGTGCCGAAGTAAGGCTCGCCTCTCTCCCGCCTCCGGCATGGCCGCGTCTTCTCGCAGCTTCTGTTTTTCCTCCCCCCCGATTTTTCATTGCGTCGTTTGTTCCTGCTATGGTGTGGTCGCGCCTGTTTCACGCACTATCGCCGTGCTTGTTTCGCTGTTTATCGGTTTCGCGTGAGCCTTGCAATCGCTTTGCCCGCGTAGGCTGTCCCGATTCCGTCCCGTTACGCTCTACAATCGCCCCATGACCTATCTTGTACTGGCCCGCAAGTACCGGCCGCGATCGTTCGATACCCTCATCGGGCAAGACCACGTCGTGCGTGCGCTTACGCATGCGCTGGACTCCCAACGGCTGCACCATGCCTGGCTATTCACGGGCACCCGGGGGGTCGGCAAGACCACGCTGTCGCGCATTCTGGCCAAGTCCTTGAACTGCCATACCGGCATCACCTCCAAACCTTGTGGCGTGTGTCAGGCCTGTACCGAGATCGACTCGGGCCGGTATATCGATTACGTCGAATTGGACGCCGCGTCCAATCGAGGCGTGGACGAGATGACGCAGTTGTTGGAGCAGGCCGTCTATGCGCCGGGCGCGGGCCGCTTCAAGGTCTACATGATCGACGAAGTACACATGTTGACGGGGCATGCCTTCAACGCGATGCTCAAGACCTTGGAAGAGCCGCCATCCCACGTCAAGTTCATTCTGGCCACCACTGATCCGCAAAAAATTCCCGTCACTGTGCTGTCGCGTTGTCTTCAGTTCAACCTGAAACAGATGCCGCCGGATGCCATCGTCGATCACCTAACCCAGGTCTTGGGCGAAGAAAACATTCCGGGCGAGACGCCGGCATTGCGTTTGTTGGCGCAGGCCGCGGGCGGCTCGATGCGGGACGCTTTGTCGTTAACCGATCAAGCTATTGCCTATAGCGCGGGCCAGGTGACTGAAGATGCCGTTCGCGGCATGTTGGGCACCATCGATCAGCGCCATCTGGTGCGTTTGCTGCGTGCCTTGTCGGCGGGTTCGGCAGGTGCCGTGCTGGAAGTGGCCGACGAGTTGGCCACGCGTGGTTTGTCCTATTCCGGGGCCTTGGCCGATGTGTCGACCTTATTGTCGCGCGTGGCTGTCGCCCAGCGGGTGCCTGGCGCGCTGGATTCGACCGATCCCCTGGCCGCGGATATCGTCGCGCTGGCGGGTGAATTGCATCCCGACGTGCTTCAATTGTTTTATTCGATAGCCGTACACAGCCGCGCCGAATTGGCGCTCGCACCCGACGAGTACGCTGGGTTTGTCATGGCTTGCCTACGCATGCTGTCGCTGGTTGCGCAGGCCGGTCCGGTCGAGCCAATCGTCTTGCCTGCGATTAAGGTGCCGGGCACCGACGCGGAGGCTGCTGCAACTGCGACAGTGCCATCTGCTGCGGGTTTGGCTTCTGTTGGGGCATCGACGGCGCCTTCTCAGGTGTCTGCGGTATTGCAGCCTGCTCAGTCGCCGAATCGAGTAGCGTCGTCGGCGCCCAGATCGTCGCTTGCGCATATTCCTCCCGTGCTGCAAGAATCTGCTCCTCAGCAGCCTGTGCAGGCGCGATCGACGACTGGCGTGCGTAGCACCGAGCCGCCGCCGTGGGATACGGGATCGTCCTCAACGCGTTCACTCGACTCGAACGACACGCCGGTCGCAGCCGCTATCGACGCCGTGCCCGTCGACGCCGTGTCTACCGTATCGTCCTCGGCTACGGCGATCTTGCCGCCTCAACCGCGATCTGAATCCTCGCGTGAGTCGTTGTTCGCGGCGGTCGTCACCGAGGCCGTCGTGCCTGAGCCAATGGCGTCTGCCGAAGTTTCGCTGGCTGTACCCGTTTTGCCACATGCTCCCGCTTCGTTGCCCGCAGCTCGATCTCAATCCGAGCCGACCGACGATGTGCCCAGTTGGCTGAACGAAGCCATTCCCGACGACGCCCAAGGCGCGGACGCCGGTCGTTACATGGCCACGGGCGACGATGACGACGAATTCGAGACACTGCTGGGCGATGCCGCCGATGCGGTAATGCCGGTATCGGTGGCAGGCCCTGTGATTGCCACGCCACCGCCTGCAAGCCGTGCCGTTCGTAAGCGCACGCCCCGTGTCACCGAGATGACGGCCGAGGCCTGGCCCGAATTGGCCGCTGCATTACCGGTAACCGGTCTGGCTGCCGAGCTGGCACGCCAATCCGAATGGCAAAGCGCCGACCATGGCACCGTTCGTTTGCGTGTGGCGGTTCGCACCCTGGCCGATAGTGCCAGCAAGCTCAGGTTGGAAACCGTGCTGTGCGAGCATTTCGGCCAAAGCCTGCGCCTCGACGTGGCCGTCGGCGTGACAGGCGACGCCACCGCGCATGCCGTGGCAGAATCCGTCAAAGCAGCCAACCAAGCTGCCGCCGAAGATGCCGTAGCCGCCGACCCGTTCGTGCAGACGCTAGTGGCTGACTTCGGTGCGCAGGTCGTGCCGGCCTCCATTCGCCATGTCGAGCAGAGTGCTCGGGCTTAATGGCCGACGAGTATCTCTCGATCGCATTCCTCATCCACACAACCAGGACTTCTCACCATGATGAAAGGACAACTCGCCGGTCTGATGCGCCAGGCGCAGCAAGTGCAGGACAACATGAAAAAGGCGCAGGAAGCGCTGGCTGACATCGTCGTCGATGGTGTTTCCGGTGGCGGTCTGGTCAAAGTCAGCATCACGTGCCGTCATGACGTCAAGCGCGTTCAGATCGATCCCAGCCTGTTGGCCGACGACAAAGACATGTTGGAAGACTTGGTGGCTGCCGCCCTCAACGACGCGCTGCGCAAGGTCGAGGCCACTTCGCAACAGAAGATGGCTGGCGTGACGGCGGGTATGCCCATGCCCCCGGGCATGAAGTTTCCGTTCTGATCAACGGTCAGTCGCGACAACGATGGCCGAACCCAGCCTGCCCGAACCCGAACCATTGATGACGCTCATCGACGCCCTACGCCGCTTACCTGGCGTAGGCGTGCGCTCGGCTCGCCGCATGGCGTATCACCTGTTGCAGCATGACGTTCAGGGGGCGCAGGTCTTGGGGCAATCGCTCACTCTGGCAGTGGCGCGGCTGCGGCACTGCGATCGATGCAACTCGTTTACCGAAGAAAAAATCTGTTCGACTTGCCTCAACCCGCGTCGCGATCCTGCCGTCTTGTGCATCGTCGAGACACCTGCCGACCAGCACACCATCGAAGGCAGTCATGGTTATCGCGGCTTGTACTACGTGTTGATGGGGCGGGTCGCGCCGCTGGAAGGCATCGGCGCGAACGAACTCGATTTCGACAGGGTCGTGGCGCGCGCCTGCGACGGGGTGGTGCAGGAGGTCATCCTGGCCACCAATTTCACCGCCGAGGGCGAGACAACCGCCCACCTGTTGGCCGAAGCCTTAGCCGATCGCGGCTTGAAGGTGACGCGTCTGGCGCGCGGCGTGCCCGCAGGCGGCGAGTTGGAGTATGTCGACGCAGGCACCATCGCGTGGGCGTTGATGGAACGCCGTAACGCGTAGTTACTGCTCGCTTAGTAACGCCCGGGTGGTTACGCCCGGGTAGACCGATCGAGGTCGCAGCGATGTTTACGCAGCCTTGCGGTCGCGGATCAACGCATCCAGTTTGACGGCATCCGCTACGAAGGTACGAATGCCTTCGGCCAGCTTGTCGCTCGCCATGGCGTCGTCGTTCATTTCGGTGCGGAAGGTGACTTCGTCGCATCGCATCGCTGCTGGGGCCAGACGCTTTGCATCGGCGGCTTGCAACTGCACTGGAGCGTCACCTTCGGTGCTGCCTAATTGTGCGAGTAGTTCTGGGCTGATCGTCAGCAGATCGCAGCCCGACAGCGCGAGAATCTGACCCACATTGCGAAAGCTCGCCCCCATGATTTCGGTCGCGATGCCGTGTGCCTTGTAGTAGTGAAAAATCCGGCTGACGGATTCGACGCCAGGGTCGCGTGCACCGGCTTGTTCGGCCTCGACCCAGTTGCTGCCTGCGCGGGCTTTGTGCCAGTCGTAGATCCGGCCCACGAATGGCGAGATCAATTGCACGCCCGCTTCGGCGCACGCCACGGCCTGATGCAGCGAGAACAACAAGGTCATGTTGCAGCGGATGCCTTCGGTTTGCAGCACTTTTGCAGCCTGAATGCCTTCCCATGTCGAAGCGATTTTGATCAACACCCGGTCGCGCCCCATGCCTGCCTGCTCATACAGCGCGATCAGGCCCCGGGCGCGTTCGACATTGGCGCGCGTGTCGAACGACAGGCGGGCATCGACTTCGGTCGATACTCGGCCCGGTACGATTTTCAAAATCTGGGTGCCGAATGCGACCAGCAGGCGGTCCAACACTTCGTGTGCCGGCGCGTCGGGATGATTCTGCAAGACCGTGTCCAGTAGCGGCGTGTACTGAGGCTTTTGCGCCGCCTTCAAAATCAATGACGGATTCGTGGTGGCGTCGGTTGGGGTATGCACCCGCATGGTCTCGAAATCGCCGGTATCGGCAACGACCGTAGTGTGGGCACGCAAGGCATCGAGCTGGCTGGACATGGTGGAATCGCGTCACATTGTTGCGGGAGAAGAGCAGCGTATCATTCCCGGCACGGTCATAGAAATGTAACGATGTGTCGGGCAGGGTATACTTCCAAGGTTTGATTGTCGAAAACTAATTATTTCGGGGTGTGATCGTGCTGCCGCAACTTTTTCCCGAGGACGCCAACCGGTTTCCTCCTGCAGTTCTAGCTTTGGCGGACGGCACCGTTTTCCGAGGGATCTCCATCGGTGCCGACGGTCATGCCGTGGCCGAAGTGGTGTTCAACACGGCCATGACTGGCTATCAGGAAATCCTGACGGATCCGAGCTATTCGGGCCAGACCGTTACGCTGACTTATCCTCACATCGGCAATACTGGCGTGAACGACGAAGACGTCGAATCGCGCCGGGTGTTTGCAGCCGGTCTGGTCGTTCGCGACTGTCCCGCCCGCGTGTCGAATTTTCGCGCCACCACATCGCTGCCGGAGTATCTGAAAGGGCAGGGGGTGGTCGGCATCGCCGGCATCGACACGCGCAAATTGACGCGTATCTTGCGCGAATCGGGTGCGCAGGGCAGTTGCATTTTGGTGGGCGAAGACGCCGACCGTGCGGTCGAATTGGCGCGCAGCTTCCCCGGCATGTCCGGTCAGGATCTGGCCAAGACCGTCTCGCTGAAAGAGCGTGCGACCTGGATCGACGGCACATGGCAGTTGGGTGAAGGTTTCACCCAGCCCGATACCTCGGCCTATCACGTCGTGGCCTACGATTTTGGCGTGAAGCACAACATTCTGCGTTTGTTGGCTGATCGCGGTTGCCGCATCACGCTGGTGCCGGCGCAAACGTCGGCCGAAGACGTGCTAGCGCTGTCGCCGGACGGCGTCTTCCTGGCCAACGGCCCGGGCGACCCCGAGCCTTGTGATTACGCCATCGCTGCGACCCGTGTCTTCCTCGAACGCAAGCTGCCGGTGTTCGGCATTTGCCTGGGCCATCAGATTCTGGGTCTGGCCGTGGGCGGCAAGACGGTCAAGATGAAGACTGGGCATCACGGTGCCAACCACCCGGTGCAAGACGTCAACGTGGGGCGCGTATTCATCACCAGCCAGAACCATGGCTTCGAGGTGGATGCCCAGAGCCTGCCCGCCAACGCGCGTGTCACGCACGTTTCCTTGTTCGATGGATCGTTGCAGGGTTTCGAGCTGACCGACCGACCGGCGTTTTGCTTCCAGGGTCACCCTGAAGCCAGCCCCGGTCCGCACGACATTCTCGTGCTGTTCGACAAGTTCACCGCCCTGATGGCCGCACAGAAATAAAGATTGCATCATGCCTAAGCGTACAGACCTAAAAAGCATCCTTATCATTGGCGCCGGCCCCATCATCATCGGGCAGGCTTGCGAATTCGACTACTCCGGGGCACAAGCCTGCAAGGCCCTGAAGGCCGAGGGCTATCGCACCATTCTGGTGAACAGCAACCCCGCCACCATCATGACCGACCCGGAAACAGCCGATGTGACCTACATCGAGCCCATCACCTGGCAGGCCGTGGAGAAGATCATCGAGCGCGAGAAGCCCGATGCGTTGCTGCCCACCATGGGCGGTCAGACCGCGCTGAATTGCGCGCTCGATCTGGCCCGTCATGGCGTGTTGACCAAGCACGGCGTCGAGCTGATCGGCGCGAACGAACACGCCATTGAAAAAGCCGAAGACCGCCAGAAATTCAAGGTGGCCATGGGCGACATCGGCCTGGAGTCGGCCAAGTCGGGCGTGGCCCACTCGCTGGACGAAGCCTGGGAAGTCCAGCGCCGCATTGCTCAAGAAACCAATACCTCGGGCTTTCCGACGGTCATTCGTCCCAGCTTCACGATGGGCGGTTCGGGCGGCGGTATCGCCTACAACGCCGAAGAGTTCGAAACCATCTGCCGTCGTGGCCTGGAAGCCTCGCCTACCAATGAACTGCTGATCGAAGAGTCCTTGCTGGGCTGGAAAGAATTCGAGATGGAAGTGGTGCGCGACAGCGCCGACAACTGCATTATCGTCTGCTCGATCGAGAACCTGGATCCGATGGGTGTGCATACCGGCGACTCGATCACCGTCGCGCCTGCGCAAACGCTGACCGACAAGGAATACCAGATCATGCGTAATGCGTCGATCGCGGTGTTGCGTGAGATCGGTGTCGATACGGGCGGCTCAAACGTGCAGTTCGCCGTCAATCCGCGCGATGGTCGCATGATCGTCATCGAGATGAACCCTCGCGTCTCGCGCTCGTCGGCGCTGGCGTCCAAGGCAACGGGCTTCCCGATCGCCAAAGTGGCCGCCCGTCTGGCCGTGGGCTATACGCTGGACGAGTTGCGTAACGAAATTACGGGCGGCGCAACGCCCGCGTCGTTCGAGCCTTCCATCGACTACGTGGTCACCAAGGTGCCGCGCTTCGCGTTCGAGAAATTCCCCACGGCCGATTCGCGTTTGACCACGCAGATGAAGTCGGTGGGCGAAGTGATGGCCATCGGCCGGACCTTCCAGGAATCGTTCCAGAAGGCCTTGCGCGGACTGGAAGTCGGCGTGGACGGTTTGAATCAGAAAACGACCGACCGCGAAAAGTTGCAAGTCGAATTGGGCGAGCCCGGCCCCGAGCGTATCTGGTACGTGGGCGACGCCTTCGCCCAGGGCTTCAGCTTGGACGAGGTTCACAACATCACCAAGATCGATCCCTGGTTCCTTGCCCAGATCAAGGAAATCGTCGATATCGAGCTGGCGCTCGAACAGAAGACGGTGGCCGATCTCGACCACGGCCTGTTGTGGGAACTGAAGCGTCGCGGCTTCTCCGACCGTCGTCTGGCTTTCCTGCTGGATACGGCCGAGGCTGAAGTGCGCAAGCTGCGCCATCAACTGAACGTGCGCCCCGTGTACAAGCGCGTCGATACCTGCGCGGCCGAGTTCTCGACCGACACCGCCTACATGTACTCGACCTACGAGCAAGAGTGCGAATCGCAGCCTACCGACAAGAAGAAGATCATCGTTCTGGGCGGTGGCCCCAACCGGATCGGCCAGGGCATCGAGTTCGATTACTGCTGCGTGCATGCAGCGCTGGCGCTGCGTGAAGACGGGTTCGAGACCATCATGGTCAACTGCAACCCCGAAACCGTATCGACCGACTACGACACGTCCGATCGCCTGTACTTCGAGCCGCTGACGCTGGAAGACGTGCTGGAAATCGTCCACAAGGAAAACCCGGTTGGCATGATCGTGCAGTATGGCGGCCAGACGCCCTTGAAGCTGGCGCGTGCCTTGGAGGCCAATGGCGTGCCCATCATCGGCACCAGCCCCGAGTCGATCGACGTGGCCGAAGACCGCGAGCGTTTCCAGAAACTGCTGCACAAGTTGGGCCTGCGTCAGCCGCCCAACCGCACGGCGCGCACCGAGGCGGAAGCCCTGGCGCACGCTGCTGAAATCGGCTATCCGCTGGTGGTGCGTCCCAGCTACGTGTTGGGCGGTCGCGCCATGGAAATCGTGCACGAACAAAGCGACCTCGAACGCTATATGCGCGAAGCCGTCAAGGTCAGCAACGACTCTCCCGTCCTGCTGGATCGCTTCCTGAACGACGCGACCGAGGTGGACGTCGATTGTTTGTCCGACGGCGAGCAAGTGTTCATTGGCGGCGTGATGGAACACATCGAGCAGGCCGGTGTTCACTCGGGTGACTCGGCATGCAGCCTGCCGCCGTATTCGCTGGCCGAAGACACGATTGCCGAGATCAAACGCCAGACCGCCATGATGGCGCGCGCACTCAACGTGAAGGGCTTGATGAACGTGCAGTTCGCCATCCAGAAGGGCGACGTGTATGTGCTGGAAGTCAACCCGCGTGCCTCGCGTACGGTGCCCTACGTGTCCAAGGCCACGGGTTTGCAGCTGGCAAAGATCGCCGCGCGCGCCATGGCGGGTCGCACGCTTGCAGATCAGGGTATTACGACCGAGATCGTGCCGCCGTATTACTCCGTCAAGGAGGCTGTCTTCCCGTTCAATAAATTCCCGGGCGTGGACACCATTCTCGGCCCCGAAATGAAGTCGACCGGCGAAGTGATGGGCGTAGGCGAGAGCTTCGGCGAAGCCTTCGTCAAGTCGCAGATGGCGGCAGGTGTGCGCTTGCCCGAGTCCGGTACCGCGTTCATCAGCGTCAAAGATCAAGACAAGGCGCGCGCCGTCGAAGTCGCTCGTGGTCTGCATACGCTGGGCTTTAAATTGCTGGCCACTCGTGGCACTGCCGACCGTATCGAAGCGGCGGGCATCCCCGTGCAACGCGTGAGCAAGGTGACCGAGGGTCGTCCGCATATTGTCGATGCGATCAAGAACGGCGAAGTTCAACTGGTGATCAACACCGTGGAAGAGCGTCGCAACGCCATCACCGATTCGCGTGCGATTCGCACGCAGTCGCTGGCGGCTGCGGTCACGTTCTACACGACGATCGCGGGTGCGCGCGCGGCCGTCGAAGGCATGCAGTACTTGCGTGAGGGCGGTGGCTTGAAGGTCTATTCGCTGCAAGAACTGCACGCCAACCTGCCGGCGCAGTGAAAGCGGTCTTCATCACTGGCGCCAGTAGCGGCATAGGTGCCGCGCTGGCGCGTCGTTATGCCTACGGCACGACGCTTGGCCTGGTGGGGCGCCGTATGGACGCCCTGCAAGCGCTGTCGGCATCCCTGGGCGGCGGTCATCGGTGCTATGTACTGGATGTGCGTGACCGTGCGGCACTCCATGCGGCTGCGCAAGACTTCTTGACACATACACAAGGCCGCATCGACGTAGTGATCGCCAGTGCCGGTATCAGTGTCGGCACTTTGACCGAACACTCTGAAGACTTCGAGGTGTTCCAAGCCATTATGGACACTAACCTGACGGCTACAGTGTCCACCTTCGAACCGTTCATTGCCGCCATGCGGCGTACGCGCTCGGGGCGTCTGGTGGGGGTGGCAAGCGTAGCTGGTGTGCGTGGCCTACCCGGCGCGGGGGCCTACAGTGCATCGAAGGCCGCCGTGGCCACGTATTGCGAAAGCCTGAGACTGGAGTTGGCAAAAGATGGCGTGGGCGTGGTGACGCTGGCGCCAGGTTATATCCGCACGCCAATGACGGCGCACAACCCTTATCGCATGCCGTTCCTGATGGATCCGGACACGTTTGCCGATTATGCACACGCGGCCATCACGCGCGGCTGTTCGTACAAGGTCATTCCCTGGCAGATGGGTGTGGCCGCTCGCGTGATGCGCGTCATGCCCGATTGGTTGTATGACCGCCTGGCGAAAAATGCCACCCGCAAACCGCGCCGCGGCCGATAGAAGGCGTATCCCGATCAATTTTTCGGTAGCGTACGCGACCAGGCCCCCCTTGGGTTACTTATACTATTCGGTGAATAAAACAGGCGGAAACTGGCGAGCAAGAAATTGGCTATATGGCATTTTATCGAATTTGACGTTGTTGCAAACGTTTGGCGCCATTGCCATCGTAGTGGGTGAGAATAAAGCCGTTCGTCCTGAACAGTAGGCTGCTGCGGCGCAGGCAGCTAGAACAGCTCGGCCCGCCTGGCCGACGTTGAAGAAAGAACGCATTTCGTAAGTATGATCTCTGGGTACGTAGATTTCACGATTATCGACAATTTCGCTTCCCATGAAATTCACGTTTTCTTCCTCTGTACGAATTATGTTTCCATTTTCATACACTATACGCAGCGCGCTTATTATGTTTTGTGGTCGAATAAGTCCTGAAAAAATTGCCGTTTCAGTATTTGCGTGCGCGCGGATGAGTGATGCGATGGCGGGATTGGCGCCATACGTGGCTCTTAAAGAGAGCGCTAAGTTATACCAGCCTGGAACAGGCTCGATGGTGTAGACAAAATAGGGAGTTCCAGGCGATTGAATTGCAAACTCAACTGCTGCTACCTCTGGCAGCGCTCGGGAAGGGTAGCCTATAATGAATGCGCTATCTCTTTCGCCCGGACAAGCCCTTCCATCCGCGACGTCCTGTAAATTATCGTTGTCTCCCGATGGCGCGATCCCGGTCAGGAACCTTGGCTGGGTGGCACGGAGGATCCCCAGTACCTATCTCCGGCATCTTCCGAATCAGCGGCGAGTGCGTTTGTGTTGATGATCAGCGTTGCAATTAGTGCGACTATTATCCTCATGTTTTCTGATTCCCAAGTGTGGCGATGAGTGAGCCATTTTAGGCTTATGAGAACTGCGTCATGGTCATGGTTCAGAGAAACTTGCAAATGGATTTTTCAAACGCAAACCCCTATGGCGATGGTTTGACGCTCTGGGCTGGATTTACGTTGGGAGTGGTAAGCTTATCTACTTGAGAATTCGAACTCATATAAATAGTCAATTGCAAAAACTTCAGGGTCATTGCGCTAGTCAGTGGGTGGTACGCAGCGGCGGGTATAAGTGCGCAGCTACTTTTTTTAAAAATGCGTTCATGTTAGAAGGCGCGTTTTCAAACTAAGTGGAATGTGTGGGCGCTATGCATGCACGCGTTATTGGCTTATTTTTGGTCTAATGCGCGTCGCGAAAATTACTTGCGCTGCATTTCGCCGATAGTGGCTGTCGAATTTCTCGAATTGTCTTTCAGTGTTACGCCTGAAGTACCCAACACCCGCATTCGCTGCAATAGCCACGCGATTTATCGAGCGGCCGAGACGATCGCCAAGCCTGCCGGGCGGATGTTCGAGATGCAGTTTCGTTCGGCATCGCTGCGTCCCACCTTCGGCGCTCAGGTCAGATGGCACCCAGGCTGTCCGAACTGGACATGCCCTCTCGCCCAATGGCACCACGACTGCTGTTGCGTTCAATCGTGCGCCCACAATCATCGTCCAGCGCAACCCGTCCATGGCGTGCCAGCACCAGAGCGTAAAGCTCCCATCCCTGCTTTCGCATTGAAGGCAGTCGCGCATCCAGCAATGGTGTAGCGTGCGTTTGCGCTGCGGTGGCTGCCAGCACATCCGCCACTACAAAGACCAGACGGGGGCGCTCATGTGCCAATGTGCCTGCATCCGAGGCGCGATGACTCAGGCCGGTGTGCCACTTGGTCAGCATGTCGATCGACCCATCGCCCAATCGGCGGCCCAAGCCCGCCCGGGTGATCTGTTTGCCGTTATACAAATATTCGGGGCCGATATTGAACACGAGATCGACCGGCGCGCCGCGCTCGATCAAACCCAATGTGGTGGTGACGTGACTGAGGACGCAGCTTTGTGTGGGAATGGCGAGTCGGGTGCGAATGTCGTCCAGCAGTATCAGCAGATCCTGCGTTCGCGCCGGACTGTCGGTGGCCGGATTGATGCCGATCATGGCATCGCCCGCGTCGTTATCAATGGACAAATTGATAGTGTGTTACGGGAAAATCCTCACTATGAGAGACCTGAGTACATTGGTCGTGATTTTCCTAACTATAGTCCTCGCAATAGGGGCTATGAAGAGGCTCCTGTTCGTATAAGCATTGCGGAAATGGTCGTGGTTTTACGCTCGCCTGCATGGTAACTGCTTATTGCGGAAATAGGTCGGCGGGGCTTTATTCGATCGACTCATGAATTCGAATAATGATCGTAAAAATCTATGTTCCGGGGTCAATTTTAGAGAGCCTCCAATGCATAATTACTATGCTCGCCAGATTTTTCCACTTCTGTGGGGTATGGACGATTAATTTTATTCGAGTGTAATGCTAGTGTGTCAGTAGCTGATCTTTGGTTTTAATGGCTTGATTTGAGCGAGATTTTTCTTATCCCGCCCCCGAGCCTTGGGTCGCGCGCATGCGTCGCAATTTATGTTTAACTTTCGCCGTGCGCGTACCACCCTTAGGAGCCGTCGCGGGCGACCGCCGGATTCGCCGAGTCGTCCTTCAGCGCGACGCCGGAAGCGCCGAGCGAGCACATCCTCTCCAATAACCACGCTATTCGCCGAGCAGCCTCGTCCAGCGCGAATCCCGCTGGCCGGATATTCGACACGCAGTTGCGTTCGGCGTCGCAGCACCCCACTTTCGGGGCCCAAGTCAAATAGGCCCCCAAGCTGTCCGGGCTGGACATGCCGGGTCGTTCGCCTAGCAGCACAACGACCGCCGTCGCGCCAAGCCGCTCGCCCACGTCGTCGCCCAGCGCAACCCGGGCAAGGCGCGCCAGCACCAAGGTGTCGGCCTGCCAGCCTCGCTCGCGTAGCATGGGGAGCAACGCGGTCAATAACGGCATGGCGTGATTCTGCGCAGCCGTGGCCGATAACCCGTCCGCGGTCACGACGACCAGTCGGAGGCGCTCCGGTGCCGATGGCCCTGAACCAGTGGCGTACCGCGGTGCGAGCGTCTCACAAGTTACATCGTCCGTGTTTTGATCGCCTGCGCATCGACCTTGAGTTCTTCGAGTCTTTATGCGCGCCTGCCATTCGGTTAGCCTATCGATCGACTCATCGTTCAATTGGCGTCCGAGATCCGGCCTGAGCAGGTAGGTCTGTCGATCGGGCGCTGCAGAATCCACTTGAATGATGTCCACGCCGAGGTCAGTCAGTGTATCGGTCAATCGATCGCGGTCGAACGAGGCGTGAACCGCATCGCGGGCTTGTGCATGCGCCAGTCTGGCCGCCAGCACTGGCCCGGTGGCTAGCGATGCTCCCGTCGTCGGCAATCCAATGCGAGCGGCTGTATGGCTACGCAACGCAGTCCACATCTGCTGAAGGGACGGTGCAGGCGTCTTCACGATCCGACCTCGCTCGTATGCGGAAGGCGAGCCGTTTGACATACCGGATCAGGCGCGGGCAGCAGCGCCTGGAACGCCGGGGGGAGGGCGGTCGGCCTGATATGACCTTTCGTATCGTACAGTCCCTGAATCTGCAGCCACTGCTCGAACTCCGGCGCCGGACGTTTGTTCAGCAATTCACGCACGGCCAGCACGTCATG
>CAMDNZ010000059.1 GCA_945903445.1 Bordetella parapertussis | reverse complement strand
ACTGCTTTGGTAAAACACCATGGCATACCTTCCAGGAGTCAAAACAACTCGCTCTCGATAAACAGTTGAATCGGACAATGCCGACACCGTCTCCTTCTTTAGGCGCTTAATAGAGTTGTACTGTCAGATTAAATCGTGGCTAGGACATTTCAGGGTATCCATCGCGATCGTCATGAGCTGCTGTAGTGCGGCGCTCATGATCCCTTTCTTTTGCTGATCGGCTGCCAGCCAGTAGCCGACGGTCCCGGTGCCCGCTTCGATGTTGTTCAGGCTGATGGTGCCGACGAACGATTGCTCTGCCGCGATCAAATAGACCGCTGCTTCACCGCGAGCGCGACTCGATAGCGTTCGTGCGATGAAGTCGGCGGTATCTTCCGGAACGTTGACGCGATCGACCCAGGGTAGCCAGATGCGGAGGTGTTCGCGATTGACCGTAATCAGACCGAACAGCGCGTCGCGGTGTTCAGGGGCGAGGGCGATCAGCGTGACAGGTGAACTGATCGGGTGAATCGACGGCGAGTGCTTTGTCGTTGAGATGTCGGACGTCAAGAGGAACTCCTGAAGGGAATGAATCGACGTGCGCCCAGCGCAAGCGCGCAGGTGGCCGCAAGCATGCATACACCTACGATCAATATGAGATTGCTCGAATGGCGCTCACCAAACCATCCCACACCAGGCAGGGCGGCGATAAACAGCAGTCGCATGAGCGTGGACACAACGGATTCGCCGGTCGACCACAGTCTGCTCGGCAGCGCTTTATGCAGCGTTGCGAGCAAGGCAATGACGATTCGCTTGAGCGCATAGAAAACAAGGCACAAGGTGAGAATGAGCATTGGCCAATATTGCGTCGTACGGGATAGGTATGTCGCGCCGACAGCGGCTATGGCGACGCAACAGAGAACCAGATTCAGCCAGAGTGCTTGAGCCGCGCGAGCGTGATGCGAGGCTAGCGACTGCGCCAACAGGATCGCAACGAAGGTCGCGCCGAACATCCATCCTTCGACGCGATGCAGCGCCAGGTTTTCGACCAGGGGCTGCCAGAACTGAATGATGATTTGATAGGCCAATAGAAAGACCACCTGGCTCGCTATCAGCCAGGCCATACCGTTGCCCGTCAGCACGACTTCTCGGATTGTCTTGGCATCGGCACGCCAACTCACGGTTGGCTTGTTCTGCGTTTTGTGTTCGTTCTGCCTGTCCGAATGTTCGCGAGGCAGCATCCGTGGTGTGATTGCAGCGAGCATCAGCGTCAATGCGGCGGCGATCCACCATATCGCTGGGAATATATGACTGCCTGCCACAGCACCGATGGCCGCCGCACATCCCATGAGTCCAAATTGGGCGCGACCGTACAGGCCCAGCACGTTCTCGAAATCGCGCCGTCGGGTCTGTTTTCGATAGGTTTCGAGCAGCGTGGCTGAAAATGCGCCATTGAGTCCCGCCAGTGCAAAACTGTTGAACGCTTCTGCGATGAACAGCACGGCTATCGATGGCGCCCAGCCTGTCAGCCCCAACCAGGTCGCGGTGCAGGCAACGGATAGCGTGATGATCCACCGGCGCCCGATGCGGTCGGCCAAATAACCCAAGGGCACATCGAGCGCCATAATGATGCCCGCCTGCATGGCTTTCATCGTGCCGATTTGCGCCAGGCTCACGCCACGCGACATCAGGTAGACGACGGAAGTCGCCCCAACGAGCATTCGCGCGGAGTCGGCCAAAAGGCCGTAAGCGACGACTTTGCGAACAGGCGTTAAGCCGCAGCGGCTGCTGTGACCGCAGCCACGGTCGCATTCGCGGTCGCCATCGTGACGAGTTCGATGCAATGGGGGTTGAATGCGCTTGGCCCGAAAAAGGAGGGGGACTGCTCAAAGGTCGTTTGTGCACACGAACCTCGAGAGAGCACCGGGAAAATAATCGGAAGAGTATCGGGCGTTTTGCGTGACCGATCATGACATCAGCGTATGAAGCGACTGCCGTTACGCTTGGATTTCGGCAAACAGTGAATCGCATAAAAAAACCGCGATGCAGTGAGTGCATCGCGGTTTAGTCAGTGCAGGCGGAACATTCCGCTAGAATCAACGCGGCAAATCGGTCTCGCCCATCAGATAGAGATCGACCGAGCGCGCACATTGACGGCCCTCGCGGATGGCCCAGACCACCAGTGACTGACCCCGCCGCATATCGCCCGCGGCAAACACCTTATCGACGTTGGTCCGGTAATCGTCGGTGTTGGCGCGCACGTTGCCACGCGCATCGCGGTCTACGCCGAAGGCTTCCAGCACTCGTGCAACTGGCGAGACGAAGCCCATGGCCAGGAACACCAGATCGGCTTTCAGTTCGAACTGCGAGCCTTCGACTTCCTGCATCTTCATTTGCCCGGTCGCTTCGTCGCGGAACCACTCGACGCGGGCGGCGATCAGCTTCTCGACCTTGCCATTGCTGCCTTCCAGCGACTTGGTGGTAACGGCCCAATCGCGCTCGCAGCCTTCGATGTGCGACGACGACGTACGCAGCTTGGCCGGCCAGTAGGGCCAGGTCATGGGGCGATCTTCGGTCTCGGGCGGCTGAGGCATCAGTTCGAATTGGGTCACCGAGGCGGCACCCTGGCGATTGCTGGTGCCCACGCAGTCCGAGCCCGTGTCGCCACCGCCGATCACCACCACGTGTTTGCCGGTGGCCAGCGTCTGCGACGAGAGACGATCGCCCGCCACCGCCTTGTTCTGCTGGCGCAGGAAATCCATCGCGAAATACACACCGTCCAGTTCACGTCCCGGCACCGGCAGATCGCGCGGATGCTCGGCGCCGCCCGACATGACCACTGCATCAAAATCCTGCAAAAGACTTTGCGGCGTGCGTACGGTCAAGCCTTCGGCATCGGCGTCGCTGGTTTGACCGATATAGGTGGACGGCGAGAACTCGACGCCCTCGGCTTCCATCTGAACGATGCGGCGGTCGATCTGGAACTTCTCCAGTTTGAAGTCGGGAATACCGTAGCGCAGCAGGCCGCCGATTCGGTCGCTCTTCTCGAATACGGTGACGGCATGGCCAGCTCGCGCCAATTGTTGCGCGCAGGCCAGTCCAGAAGGCCCCGACCCCACCACGGCGACCTTCTTGCCGGTCTTGCGGGTCGGCGGCTGCGGCACCACCCAATCCTGCTCCCAGCCCTTGTCGATAATTGCGTGTTCGATCGATTTGATGCCGACGGCGTCGTCGTTGATGTTCAGCGTACAGGCCGCTTCGCACGGCGCCGGGCAGATCCGGCCGGTGAACTCGGGAAAGTTGTTGGTCGAATGCAGCACGTCCAGCGCACGCCGCCATTCCTGACGGAACACCAAATCGTTCCAATCGGGGATGATGTTGTTGACCGGGCAACCGTTATTGCAAAACGGGATGCCGCAGTCCATGCAACGTGCCGCCTGTTGTTGGGACTGATCGTCGGTCAGGTGCAGAACGAATTCGCGCCAGTTCTTCAGGCGCTTCTGGGGCGCTTCCGTCGCTTCATTCAAGCGAGCGTATTCCAGAAATCCAGTGATTTTTCCCATGAATAGTCCTTAGGCCGCCAGTTGTTCGGGTTGGGCAGCACGCCACATTTCACCTAGCGCTCGACGGTATTCCGTCGGCATGATTTTCACGAACTTGCCGCGTGCGTTCTCCCAGTCGTCCAGAATGTCGCGCGCCCGGAAGCTGCCGGTATGGCGGAAGTGTTCTTCGACCAAGCGCCGCAGGATGGCTTCGTCGGTTTCGCGCTCGCCGCCCCGCTGGGCGCTGTGCCACGATGCGATGTCGCCGGCCTCGGTTTGTTCGGCGTGCGCGGCGAGCGACTCGATTTCGACCATGCTCAAGTTGCAGTTGTGGCGCATGGCACGCTGTGGATCCCACACATACGCGACACCGCCCGACATGCCAGCGGCGAAGTTGCGGCCGGTCTCGCCCAGCACCACGACCGTGCCGCCCGTCATGTATTCGCAGCCGTGATCGCCCGTGCCCTCGACCACCGTGGCGGCGCCTGAGTTACGCACCGCGAAGCGCTCGCCGGCGACGCCGTTGAAAAATGCTTCGCCGGACAATGCGCCATACAGCACGGTGTTGCCCGCGATGATGTGATCGGGGCCGTAGCCTCGGAAATCGTTGGGCGAGCGCACGATGATGCGGCCGCCCGACAGACCTTTGCCGACGTAATCGTTGCCTTCGCCGACCAAGTCCAGGGTGATGCCGTGAGCGAGGAACGCGCCGAAGCTCTGGCCCGCCGTGCCGTTGCACTGGATGTGGATGGTGTCGTCGGGCAAGCCTTCGTGGCCGTAGCGTTGGGCGACCGCACCGGACAGCATCGCGCCGATCGTGCGGTTGCGGTTGCGTACCGGCATGATGAACGACACTTTCTCGCCCCGTTCGAGTGCGGGTTTGCTGCGCTCGATCAATTGCAGGTCGAGCGCGCTGGACAGACCATGATCCTGAGTATCGACCTGATAGACCGGCTCGTCGCTGGCCGGCTGATAAAACACTCGCGAGAAATCCAGACCCTGTGCTTTCCAATGCGCCAAACCACTGCGGGTGTCCAGCAAGTCGGCGCGACCGATCAGTTCGTTGAACGTGCGGATGCCTAGTTGCGCCATGATTTCGCGCACCTCTTCGGCCACGAAGAAGAAGAAATTGACGACGTGCTCGGGCTTGCCTTGAAACTTCTTGCGCAGCACCGGGTCTTGCGTCGCTACGCCCACCGGGCAGGTGTTCAAGTGGCATTTGCGCATCATGATGCAGCCTTCGACCACCAGCGGCGCCGTGGCGAAACCGAATTCATCGGCGCCCAGCAGCGCGCCGATGACCACGTCGCGACCTGTTTTCATCTGGCCGTCGGCTTGCACTCGAATACGGTTGCGCAGGCGGTTCAGTACCAAAGTCTGTTGCGTTTCGGCCAGGCCCAATTCCCAAGGCGTGCCAACGTGTTTGATGGACGAGACCGGCGAAGCACCCGTGCCGCCATCGTGACCGGCGATCACCACGTGATCGGCTTTGGCCTTGGCGACACCGGCGGCCACCGTGCCCACACCCACTTCGGAGACCAGCTTGACCGAGATGTCGGCGCGCGCGTTGACGTTCTTCAGATCGTGAATGAGCTGCGCCAGATCTTCGATCGAGTAGATGTCATGGTGCGGCGGCGGCGAGATCAGGCCGACGCCCGGAACGGAATAGCGCAACTTGGCGATGTAGTCGGTGACCTTGTGGCCGGGCAGCTGACCGCCTTCGCCGGGCTTGGCGCCTTGGGCCATCTTGATCTGGATCTGATCTGCACTGCTCAGGTATTCGGCGCTCACGCCAAAACGACCCGAGGCGACCTGCTTGATCTTCGAGCGCAGCGAATCGCCGGCGCGCAGCGGCACGTCGGCCGCGACGCGCTCGGCGCCCAGAATCGAGGCCAGCGTGTCGCCGTCCCGCACCGACGACTTGCCGGTGCGCAATTCGCTGCGATAGCGGGCTTCGTCTTCACCGCCTTCGCCGGTGTTCGATTTGGCGCCGATGCGGTTCATGGCGACGGCCAGCACCGCATGCGCCTCAGTCGAAATCGACCCCAGCGACATCGCACCCGTGGCGAAGCGACGAACGATATCCTTTGCGGGTTCGACCTCTTCCAGCGGGATGGCGCGAGCTGGATCGACACGGAACTCGAACAGGCCGCGCAAGGTCATGTGACGACGGCTCTGGTCGTTGATGATCTGGGCGTACTCTTTGTAGGTGCGATAGTTGTCGGCACGCGTCGCATGCTGCAACTTGGCGATGGAGTCCGGCGTCCACATGTGCTCTTCACCGCGCACCCGCCAAGCGTACTCGCCGCCCGCGTCCAAATCTCGCGCCAGCGTCGGATCGTTGCCAAATGCTGCTCGATGATGGCGCAAGGCTTCTTCGGCCACCTGAAAGATGTCGATGCCTTCGATGGTCGAAGACGTGCCGGTGAAATACTTGTTCACCAGCTCGCTATGCAGGCCGACGGCTTCGAAAATCTGTGCGCCGGTGTAGGACATGTAGGTTGAAATGCCCATCTTGGACATCACCTTGTTCAAGCCTTTGCCGACCGCCTTGATGTAATTCTTGACGGCGTAGTCGGGCTTGTCCATCTGGCGCAGCGATTGCAGGGCCAGATAGGGGTGAATGGCTTCGGCGCCATACCCACCCAACAGCGCGAAATGGTGTACTTCGCGCACCGATCCGCTTTCCACGATCAGTCCCGTATTGGTGCGCAGGCCGGCGCGAATCAAATGCTGGTGTACGGCCGAGGTGGCCAGAAGCGCAGGAATGGCCACTCGCTCGCTATCGACCAGACGATCGGACACGATCAGGATGTTGAAGCCGCTCTGCACGGCGTCCACGGCGCGCGCGCACAGCGCAGCCACGCGTGCTTCGATGCCTTGCGCGCCCCATGCGGCAGGATAAGTAATGTCCAGTTCGTAGCTGCGAAATTTATGGCCGGTCACCTGCTCGACATCACGGATTTGCGCCATGGCGGCAAAGTCCAGCACCGGCTGGGCGACTTCCAGGCGCAAGGGCGGGTTGACGTTGTTGATGTCCAGCAGATTGGGTTTCGGGCCGATGAACGACACCAGCGACATGACCATTTGTTCGCGGATCGGGTCGATCGGCGGATTGGTTACCTGCGCGAACATCTGACGGAAGTAGTTGTAGAACGGCTTGGGGCGGTTCGACAGTACGGCCAGGGGGGCATCGTTACCCATCGAGCCGATCACCTCTTCGCCCGTGGTAGCCATGGGTTCGAGAATGAACTTGTAGTCTTCCTGCGTCCAGCCGAACGCTTGCTGGCGGTCCAGCAGGGAGACCGACGAATCGGTCTTGTCCAGGCCCGGTGTGGCGGGCGCAGCCAGGGTTTCGAGCTTGATGCGCAGACGCTCGATCCACTGACGATAGGGGCGGCTATTGGCCAGCTGACGCTTGATTTCGGCGTCGTCGATGATCCGGCCCTGTTCGAGGTCGATCAAAAACATCTTGCCCGGCTGCAAGCGCCATTTCTTGACGATGCGATTTTCGGGGACGGATAGTGTCCCGGCTTCGGACGCCATGATGACCATATCGTCGTCGGTGATCAGGTAGCGTGCCGGACGCAGCCCGTTGCGATCCAGCGTGGCGCCGATCTGGCGGCCATCGGTGAACGCCACGGCAGCCGGTCCGTCCCACGGCTCCATCATGGCGGCGTGATATTCGTAGAAAGCGCGGCGGCTCTCGTCCATCTGGGTGTGCTGTTCCCAGGCTTCCGGGATCATCATCATCATGGCGTGGGCCAGCGAATAGCCCGCATTCACCAGCAATTCCAAGCAGTTGTCGAAGGTCGCAGTGTCCGATTGGCCTTCATAGACGATGGGATACAGCTTTTTCAGGTCGTCGCCCAGCACGGCCGACTGCATCATGCCTTCGCGTGCGCGCAGCCAATTGAAGTTACCCTTGACCGTGTTGATTTCGCCGTTGTGGGCGATCATGCGGTACGGGTGGGCCAGCGGCCATGCGGGAAAGGTGTTGGTCGAAAAACGCTGGTGAACCAGCGCCAGTGCCGACACCGTGCGAGTGTCGGCCAGATCGCGGTAATAGCGGCCCACCTGGTCGGCCAGCAGCAGACCCTTGTAGACCACGGTGCGAACCGAGGCCGACGGAACGAAGTATTCCTTGCCGTGCGCCAGCTTCATGTTCTGGATCGCGTGGCTGGCGGTCTTGCGAATCACGTACAGCTTGCGTTCGAGCGCGTCGGGCACCATCACGTCGGCGCCGCGGCCAATGAACAACTGGCGAATGACCGGCTCGTAGTCGCGCACGGTAGGCGACATCGGCATGTCGCGGTCGACCGGCACATCGCGCCAGCCCAGCACCACCTGGCCCTCGGCACGAACGGCGCGTTCCATTTCTTGCTCGCACGCCAGGCGCGAGGCCGTTTCCTTGGGCAGAAACATCATGGCCACGCCATACTCACCCGGCGCAGGTAGCGTCACGCCCTGCGCCGCCATTTCTTCGCGATACAGCGCGTCGGGAATCTGAATCAGAATGCCCGCACCGTCGCCCATCAGTTTGTCGGCGCCTACCGCACCCCGGTGGTCCAGATTCTCCAGAATCTTCAGACCCTGCTGAATGATGGCGTGCGTGCGGCGGCCCTTGATGTGGGCGACAAAACCGACGCCACAGGCATCGTGTTCGTGGGTGGGGTGATACAGCCCCTGTGCTTCGGGGATGGCCGGCGTGCGGCGCAATCCGATACGGCTGGCATCGACCGGGGCGATCGTAATGGGGCTACAGGAATCGTTTTTCAGGATCGACATGACGGTGTCCTCGCAGGGATTGCGTAAGCGTCTGCGCTAGCGTGCAGGGTGGGCGCAACGAAAAGCGTCGCGTCGTAAAACGCGAACAATACCGCCAGACCCTATTGATCGCAAGGACAATAAAAGGGGAGTGTCCCCGATTTTAGTCGGCGTCGCTCAATCACTTATTAATTGGTGACACATCAATCGTGGTGTCGGTATTGGCCACGGCAGGCAGAGGCGTTTTGCGGGGGCGACCGCGCTTGCCCGGTGCGACACGCCGACTGGCGGTCGAAGCCAAACCCGCGACGAACGCCGCCGATCCCAAAGCCCACTGACCCGTGACCGCTTTCTGAATCTGTGTCGCGGTGTCCAGGCCAAGACCCTCGGTCAATAGCCGGCGGTAGTTGGCTTGCCGATCGAAGGGCGTATTGCCGGCGGCCCAGAAATCGGGATGATCGTGCATCCAGCTCGAGCCGGAAATGGCGGCCCCGGTGTGACCCGCTGCCGACGACCACGGCCAACGCTCGGGGTCGTGCGGATGAGAACCCCGCGAAGGGGCGGACTCCAACCACACCAACGCGGGCAGTACCCAGTGGCCGGGTTCGACCAGTGCCGAGCGATAGCGCCCGGCGAACACCCGCCCATTGCGAAGCCGGGCAGCCAGATTGCGGCCCAGGGTTTGCATCAGACGCGGTAATCCCTCTTCGTCGCGAGGCGTGGCCAGAAGCAGCACGCAGTCGGCGGTCAGCAGCCAACCGTGAATGGCAACTTTATGACGAGCGGCGGCCTCGCCTAACCAAAGGGTAAGCTGATTCAAAAGCTCGGCAGGGGCGGGTTGGGACGCTGCGGCCAGTGAGGCGGCAAAGCTGGCTTGCACCAGCTGGGGAAGTCCCGGGGCATACAGGCGAGGCAAGCGAGCCATGGCGACATGCATCCTCTGGTGAGGAGAGGTGACGTACAGCGGGTATCTGAAGATGACACAGGTTACCATTACCCCTTCGTTTCGGCACTGCAAAAATGCGTGATGCCCGGTACAAATGTTGCAATTGATCCATTTCGGAGCGCGCATGAACCCTGCAGCAGCAACTTCCGGCTTGGCCGCCCCCACACTTTTGTCGCAGTACCGCAGCCACGCGGGTTGGCAACAGTTTTATCGACACGATTCGAACGTTATTGGTTTGCCAATGCGTTTCTCGGCCTACGTGCCTGATAGTGCGGCTAAAAATGGGCGGGCACCTGCGCTGTTCTATCTGGCGGGTTTGACGTGTTCTGAAGAGACCTTTGCCATCAAGGCAGGCGCCCAGCGTTTGGCGAGCGAGCTGGGCTTGATTTTGATTGCGCCCGATACCAGTCCGCGCGGGGCTGGTGTGCCGGGCGAGGACGGGGCCTGGGACTTCGGAACCGGAGCCGGCTTTTATCTCGATGCGACCCAGGCTCCTTGGGCGAAGCACTATCGTATGCACAGTTATCTGGTGGACGAACTGTTTGCCTTGGTCGCCGCGCATCTTTACGTGGATGCAAATCGCAGCGGTATTTTCGGTCATTCGATGGGCGGGCACGGTGCGCTGGTCTTGGCCTTGCGTCATCCGGACAAATTCAAGTCGGTATCGGCGTTCGCACCTATCGCCGCGCCTACGCAGTGTCCCTGGGGGCACAAGGCATTTACTGGCTATCTGGGGGACGATCGCGATGCATGGGCCGCCTACGATGCATCGGCCTTGATGCGGCAGGCTCGACGGCCCTTCCCGCAGGGCATCCTGATTGACCAGGGCTCGGCCGACAACTTTTTGGCAGAGCAGTTGTATCCCGAGGTATTCGAGCAAGCCTGCCGCCACGCAGGGCAGCCGCTCGAGTTGCGGCGTCACGCGGGTTTCGATCATGGGTACTACTTCATTTCGACTTTCATCGACGATCACATCCGCTTTCATGCGCAAAGGCTGGGGGCTTGCAACTGAACCCTATACTGGCCGACAGTCGTTTTCCCCGGGTGTAATCGCATGATCTCTGGCTTGGCACCTTACCTCTGGATACTGCTGCTGGCAGTCATCTTGTTCATCCCAGGTCTGAAAATGTTTTTCGGGCGCGGTGGTCCGCGCGAGCCGGATGGGCGGCGTCGTTTCCGCTTTCGGCCTATCCGCCGTGTCTTCGGTTTGTTGCTGCTGGCCTTGGCGGGCGTCACCACGCTTTTGGCCCTGAGCTTGGTGCAGTTCTTGCGTTTGATGACGGATACGCCCGTCGCTCAGGTCGAGCTACGCGAAGTCGGACCGCAACGTTTCATCGCCACCGTCAGCACTCCGAAGATTGGCACGCGCGACTTCGCGCTGTCGGGCGATCAATGGCAGATCGACGCCCGCGTCGTGAGGTGGCGTTTGCCTGCCCTGGCCGCCGGGGTGCCGCCCCTGTATCGCCTCGATCGCTTGTCCGGCCGTTATCAAAGCGTAGAGCAAGAGAACGAAGCCGAACGAACCGCGTATGCCTTGGATCCTTTGGACGTGCCCGACATCGGCGAGCTACGCCGCCGCCTGCCCAAAAGCTTGCCATTCGTCGACGTCGTCTATGGCAGTGGGGCTTATATGCCTATGTTCGATGGGGCCCGTTATCGGGTCTATGTCGATGCGCGCGGTGCCTTGTTCGTCAGGCCGGACGACGCGAGCACGGCCGACGGTTTAAAAGCCAGGGGGTGGTAGCGGGACGACGCATGATTAAGTCGGCCAGCTCCAGGGCGGTGCGCCGATGCTCGACTGGCCGTGAACCGTAGTCTCTGAAAGGGTTTTGTCGAGAAGAATGGTGTTGCATTCGGGATCCTCCTCCAGCGCTGCAGCCAGTCGTGAAGAATGCGAAACTACCCAGATCTGAGTGTGTCTAGAAGCTTTGACGATCAGGCGTCCAAGAGCCGGCAACAAATCGGGGTGCAGGCTGGATTCGGGTTCGTTCAACACCATCAGCTTCGGTGGTCGTGGAGACAGTAAGGCGGCCACTAATAACAGATAGCGCAGTGTGCCGTCAGACAATTCAGGGGCACTGAGCGGACGTAGCAGTCCGTGTTGTTGCAGGGTCACGGCGAACAGGTTCGCACTCAGATCGATATCGAGCCGCGTGCCCGGGAAGGCATCGTCGATCGACGCTTCTAGTTCGGACGTGTCGCCGATCTCCCGTATGGTTTGAAGCGCGGCGGCGAGATCGCGGCCGTCGTGGTGCAGGACCGGGGTGCGTGTGCCCAATTGCGGCTGGCGCGCCGGTGCCAGCGGGTCGGTGCGAAAGTGGTCGTAGAACCGCCAATTGCGCAGCGTTTCGCGTACCTCGAACACTTCGGGGCTGTCGCGGTCCTTGCCGACCTGAGAAAACAGGCTTTCGTATGCGGGTAAATGCTGTGTCAGAACGTCCCAGTCGCGTGCGCGGCGGCGCCGGACCACTGCGCCAGTGCGCTCGACGAGCAGGTTGGCCGAGCGCAAAAAAGGCCCCGCCCAGATGGCCTCGCGCTTGAATTCGGGATCGAGTCTGAAGGCGCTCGGTTCCGGCGGAGGGAGTCCTAGCGTTGCGGCGTATCCGAAGTCGTCGCCGCTGAAACCTAACTTCAGACGGACAGGCTCGGTGCGTTGTGAACCCTGTATGGGTTGATCGCCGCGACGCATCCCCTGCGTAATTGTCTCGGGCCCGGCCCAAAAAGCTGACTTTAATCCGCCTTCTCTCGCCAAAGGCGCGATGACGCCGTCTTGTCCGGTCTCGGCCAGCAGACGCAGGGCTCGATACAAGTTCGATTTTCCGCTGCCATTCGCGCCGGTAATGAGATTCAAGCGTTTGAGCGGAATGACGAGGTGCTTGATCGAGCGGTAATTGCCGATAGCCAGTACGTTGATCAATCTGAATGCCTAAGGCGCAAAAGTGATGATGGGCAGTGTAGAGCGGCTAAATATCCCAGGTGTTAACGCCCGGCCATCGTTACGCCGATCGCTGTGGCGACCGCGGTCAGGATCAAATTCGGTCGGCATGTGTTTTGCCACGGAACTTATGACGCGACGCAGCGTCGAATTAGCACTCCCTTCGGTCGAGTGCTAAACTCGGCCTCATTGTTGTAGATCGTTCCTGGAGAACGTCCATGAATCAAACCCAGAATGCATTGGCTGTTCCGGGTGGTGCCCTGGCGCTGGCAATCAGCAATCCGGGCGCACTCGGAACGATCGATGCGTACATTTCTACCGTCAACCGCCTGCCGGTGTTGACGGCCGAGCAGGAAACCAGTCTTGGTCGCCGTTTGCGTGACAACGAAGACGTCTCTGCCGCCCGCGAACTGGTGCTGTCGCACCTGCGCTTGGTGGTGTCCGTGTCGCGCCAGTATTTGGGCTACGGCTTGCCGCATGCCGACCTCATTCAGGAAGGCAATGTCGGTTTGATGAAGGCAGTCAAGCGCTTCGATCCCGAGCGCGGCGTTCGCCTGGTGTCTTTCGCCGTCCATTGGATCAAGGCCGAGATTCACGAGTTCATCATTCGCAACTGGCGGATGGTGAAAGTGGCCACTACAAAAGCCCAGCGCAAGTTGTTCTTCAATTTGCGCAGCATGCGTCCCGACGGCCAGACCTTGAACCCCGATCAGGTTGACGACATCGCGCGCGAGCTAAATGTGCGGGCGGCCGATGTGAGCGAAATGGAAGTGCGTCTGACGGGGCGCGACATGGCGCTCGAGAATCAGAACGATGACGACGAGTCATACGCGCCTATCAGCTATCTGTCCGATGGCAGCCATCAAGAGCCGACCCACGTGATGGAGCGGCGCGCGCACGATCGATTGCAGGATGCCGGTCTGGCCGAGGCTTTGGACACGCTCGACCCCCGCTCGCGCAGAATCGTTCAGGCGCGTTGGTTGCAAGACGACGGTGGATTGACGCTGCACCAGCTTGCCGACGAGTTCGGTGTTTCGGCCGAGCGGATTCGTCAGATCGAGGCTGCGGCGTTGAAAAAAATGCGTGGCGCATTGGCTGACGTCTGATCGAAATGTGAAGCTTGTGAAGCCGCCGCCAGATGTAAGTCTGGTGGCGGCTTTTTTATGTCTCCCGACAATAGGCGATTTCAGTCCGATTTGTCATGCCTGGATTGCAATTTGGTGTTTTAAACACACTTACACCTCGGGGAAAATTACGGTGAACTATCCGGTTTTTCTACGGACTAACCCCAGGTAGACAGTGCGTTCTGACAACTGCGCGTGCCGTCTAGCCACTCGTCTCGGCTTCTCCTCTTTCCCCTCCCTAGAGGCGAGTGCTTACCGGGGCACCTTTATCAAGGTGCCCCGTTTTTTTTAGGTCGAGGGCGGCACCGTTGTGATGCCCGTCGCGATCGATCCATCGTCGTACAGCTTCAGCCAACGATAACCGGCAGGCGTATCGGTATCCAATACGTACTCACCCTGAGTCACTTTGAACTGGAACGCGGTCGACGGGGCGGCCAACATGCGCATGTTGTCGACCCGGCAGTCATAAGCGCGATGCACATGGCCCCACACCACCACCCGGACTTCTCTCCAGGCGGTCAGGTGTTGTAACAGGATACGAGCGTTGTCCAGCATCAGCCGATCGGGAACAAGGGTCTGATCCACGACAGGGTTGTGATGCATGGCAACCACAATGTGACGCTTCCCGGCTTCGGCTACGGCTCGATCCAGCAGCGCGAATTGGGCGCCGTTCAGGTGGCCGTGAGCGGCGCCCGCGACAGTGGTGTCCAGCATGACGACGCGCCAGTGCTCGCCCAGGTCATGCACCGGCACGCACCAGCCACCCAATTGGGCGCGCAAGCTCACAAGATCGTCTTGGTTGCCAGGTAACGCGGCAAGCTTCCAGCCGGTGGGCCACAAGGTGTCCGCAATGGTTTCGTAGGACTCGGGCGCGCCATCGTGGGCGAGGTCGCCGGTCAATAACAGCAGATCGGGGTTCAGGCCCTGGCGCTGGATGTGTTCTACCGCAGCATGTAGCGCAGCTGCCGTCGCCACCCCTTTGACCAAGCCCAAACGGTCGGCCACGACATGGCTATCGGACAGTTGCACCAGCAGTTGCGGCGCGCGGGGCGAGAGGGACGGACTCAACAGGTCAACAGAATGAAAGCTGGAGGACGTACAGTAACGCATTTCGCCCAAAAACGTATGCGCGTCTGACGGGGGGGCGTTGCCCACTATGAATGTCGGTTTTCTGGTTTTCGGTCTGGCGGGGTTGTTGACCCTCGTGTGCTTCATGCCGCCCTTGGCCGGCCGGCTCAAGCTGCCGTATTCAGTGCTGCTCGCGGTGGTGGGGTGTCTGCTCGGGCTGGTGGTCCAAGTGCATGGCTGGGCCCCCGGTTTGGTGGGCGATTTTCTGGATACGCTGGACGATTTCGAAATCTCGTCCGAGACGTTTTTGATGGTGTTCCTTCCGGTCTTGCTGTTCGAGACGGCGCTGGCCATGAATGTACGTCGCCTCATGGAAGACATTGGTCCGATTCTGATGATGGCCATCGTCGCAGTCGTGGTGTCGACGCTGGTGGTGGGTTACACGCTGGCCAGTGTTTCGCCATACGGCTTAGTTGTTTGCTTGACGCTGGGCGCGATCGTGGCCACGACCGACCCGGCTGCTGTAGTGGGTATTTTTCGCGAAGTCGGCGCGCCCAAGCGGTTGACGACCCTGGTCGAAGGCGAGGCCCTATTTAACGATGCCGCCGCAATCGCTCTGTATGCCGTGTTGGTAGCCGTAATGGCGGGCAGCGCACGGCTGTCGGCCGGCAACATCCTGCTGGACTTCCTGATTCATTTCATCGGTGGCGGCGTGGCCGGTTTCGTCATGGGCCGCGTGGCC
Organism: Bordetella parapertussis; assembly: GCA_945903445.1. GTDB lineage: Bacteria > Pseudomonadota > Gammaproteobacteria > Burkholderiales > Burkholderiaceae_B > Schauerella. Next base: position 1,508 of record CAMDNZ010000059.1, on the reverse strand, counting down.
TGCTATTTATTCGCCTGGCTGCGCGGCTGGCCCGCCGCGGAAATCACGCTCACCTTGACCGTCGCCTATCTGACGTTCTTCGTCAGCGAACATTATTTGCACGTCTCGGGGGTGGTTGCCACGGTGATCGCCGGATTAGTCATTGGTTCGACCGGACGTACGCGTATGTCGCCCTCGACGTTCGAGCATCTGGAAAGCGCCTGGGGGCAGTTTGGGTTTTGGGCCAATTCGCTGATTTTCCTGTTCGCGGCCATGCTGATTCCCGAGCTGATGGCCAATACCGATTTGGCCGACATTCTGCTTATTGGCGTAGTTTTCGTCGCTACCTTGTTTGCTCGGGCCGTAGTGGTGTTCGGTTTGGTGCCGCTCTTGGGGCGAACTCGATTCGGCACTGGCATCAGTCGTCCCTATCGTGTCGTGATGTGGTGGGGGGGGTTGCGCGGAGCGGTGTCGCTCGCTTTGGCGCTGGCCGTCACCGAGCAGCCTGACGTGCCGGCAGAGGCCCGGCAGTTCATTGGCGTGGCGGTGACAGGCTATGTGCTGCTGACTTTGTTTATCAATGGCATCTCCCTGCGGCCCCTGATCAACCGCCTGCGGCTCAATCAGTTGACCGTGGCCGAACGCACGATTCGCAATCAAGCCCTGGCCGTGGCATTGGAGGACTTACAAGAGCAGACGCTGCGGATTGCCGAGGCCGAGCATATCGGTCCGGCTGCACGCGAAAGAATCTGTGCGGTCTTCGACGCCAGCCTCACCAGTGTTAGCGACGGGCAGGTGGCCCAGATGAGTACCGAACGCCGTGCCGACGTCGGTATGGCTATCGTGATTCAGCGCGAAGAAGAAATGTTTTTCGACGTGCTCAAGGCCCGCATTGTCGATTGGCGCCTGGCCGAAACCTTGTTAGCACGGGCCGAGCGTTTGGGCGATGCGGTGCGCGCAGGCGGCATGGCGGGCTTCGATCGGGCAGTGGCGGTTGATGTGCGCTATTCCACTGGGTTCCGCCTGGCATTGCGCGCGCACTATATGTTTGGGTTTCAAAGTTGGCTGGCGCACGAATTGGCGCAGCGCTTCGCTAGTCTGATCAACAAGCGCTCGGTGGTTCAGCGGCTGGTGACGTTTGCGCAACAGGAAATCGAGCCGCTATTGGGCAAGCCTGCGACCGAGTCGATCGTGGGCGCGTTACGACGCCGATTGGATGTGATTGAGCATGCCTTGCAGGCGCTGTCCTTGCAGTACCCTGCGTATGCCCAGTGGTTGCAAGAAAGTTATTTGGGCCGGGTCGCTCGCGAACTGGAGCGCGCGCGCTATCGCAGTATGCTCGAACAGTTTCTGATTTCGGGCGAGGTGTATGCCGATCTGACCGAGCAGTTGGAGTCGCGCTGGCGTCATATCGATCTGCGCCCGCCCCTGGACATGGAAATGTCCAAGGCCGACCTGATTGGGCGAGTGCCCTTGTTCGAAGGGGTGGCGCCGGACAATCTGCGCGCGATTGCGCGATTACTCAAGCC
>CAMDNZ010000058.1 GCA_945903445.1 Bordetella parapertussis | reverse complement strand
CATTGTCCAGCTGCTCGGCTAGCTTCAGCAGCCCTATCTTGTTTCGGATTACCTTATGATTCTGGGCCATGTTCATCTCTGACTTTTCCTTTCAGGGCTCTTGCCCTAGGTTAACGAAAATGTCAGATTAAGTTTTGACTAATACAACTGATGGTTGATGATCTCACTAGCAGCGGTGTGTAGAATGACCGGCTCGCGTGACATTTCGGCGTCATTTCATTCCATGAGTGTCTTTTCATGCTATCGGTTCGTGCACTGGGTCGCGCTCGTCGCGATCGTGTGGGCGTCCGTTTCGCCGGCGCTCGGCGCCATTTGGGATCAGGGTGTCGCTCATAGAACGCTCACCGTCGATTTCTGCGACGTGCAGGGGCATCGCCAAGTCGCGATTCAAATCTCCGATGACCCTCAGCCTCAGTCCAAGCATGAAGCCGGAGCACATTGTCCGTTCTGTCGCTTGACCGACACGGCGGTCGCGCTGTTCTCGATCGAACGCACGCCAATACGGCAGACGTTCAGCCTGGCGACCGATTATCCGACTCGTTTCGATACCGATCGCGTTCGCCAGTGGGCGTGGTCCATCGCCTCGCCCAGAGCGCCGCCGCCTTCGATCTGATCGATGCCACGGCTCGAGCGCAGCGCTCACCGCTCATTTCATTTCAAATTATCGGGTATGACCCCGCTTCGCTTCGTTGATGCGCGGCAACGGGCCGGGTCTGCCCTCCTAGGAAAAAACACATCATGTCGATCAAATACATTGCCAAATTCGTTTTAGTGAGCTTTCTGGGTGCAATGACCCAGTTGGCCCACGCGCAGGTGGGCGTCGAAGCACCCTGGACGCGTGCCACCGTGGCGGGCCAGACAGCCGGCGGACTGTTCATGACCCTGCGCACCCTCGCACCGGTGAAACTGGTGGGCGGTACAGCAGAGATTGCCGAATCGGTCGAGATTCACACCATGTCCATGGACGGCGACGTCATGCGGATGCGACAGATCGACGCCTTGGTCGTGACCCCCGATCAGCCGGTCGTACTGGCACCTGGCGGCTATCACATCATGTTGATGGGCTTGAAGCGGCCCATCGAAGCCGGTGAAGAACTGCCGGTGTCGTTGCTGTTCGAGGACGAAGCGGGCGCCCGAAGCACGTTGAATATCCGCGCTCCGGCCCGTGCGCTGGGCGCGAAGCCGGCCGCCAGTCATGGCCATGCGCACTGATTGATGCCCTAAAGTAAGAAGTCGACTCGGGCGTTGGCGCTACGGCATACTAGACGCTCTAGCGCGCCGACATCCGAGTCGATTTCAATTCACATACATGGGGCAATAATGAGTGGTTTTCCCAGCGTCGTCTTCCTCGATCGCTCGACAATTTCGCCGCAAACGATTCTGCCGACCTTGCCTTTCGAGCACACCTGGACGTCGTACGATGTCACCTCGCCCGCCGAGGTGGCGGGTCGAATCGGCGAGGCCGATATTGTGATCACCAACAAGGTGAAGTTGACGGCCGACGTCATTGCTCGAGCAAGGCGCTTGAAGCTGATCGCCGTGGCGGCCACCGGCACCAACAACGTCGATCTGGACGCGTGCAGGACGCGCGATATCGGCGTGACCAACGTGCGCAACTATGCCGTTCATACGGTTCCCGAACATACCTTCGCGCTGATCTTCGCATTGCGTCGAAGCCTGCTGGCGTATCGAGATGCCGTGCGGCGGGGCCGTTGGGAGGAGGCCGGTACGTTTTGTTTTTTCGATTACCCCATCAAGGATCTGACCGGTTCGACGCTGGGCATCATCGGTAACGGTGCCTTGGGTACATCTGTGGCAGCGATTGCCCAAGCGTTGCAACTGAAAGTGCTGCGCGCGGGGCGCAAAGGTCAGACCGAGGTAGAGGCGGGCTACACGCCCTTCGACGAGGTATTGAAGCAGAGCGACATCATCACCTTGCATTGTCCGCTGGTGCCTGCCACCCGCAATTTGATCGGTGCGCCGGAGTTTCAGACGATGGCGCGGCATCCCTTGCTGATCAATACGGCACGGGGTGGCTTGGTGGACGAGCAGGCCGTGGTCGATGCCATCCGGTCGGGCCAGATCGCCGGAGCCGGGTTCGATGTCACCATCGAGGAGCCGCCCGCGCCGAACCATCCCTTCCGAGCCTTGGACGACGCGCCCAATTTCATTCTCACGCCGCATGTCGCCTGGGCGAGCGACGAGGCGGTCCAGGCGCTCGCCGATCAGTTGATCAACAACATCGCATCATGCTGGTCCGGCAAGCCCGTCAATCGGGTGGTGTGAGGCACCAGTGCGTTGAGGGTCGAGGGCAAACCTTCTCTTTCCGTTCGGTAACGCTTGTTCAAGCGAGGTCTTTGCGGTACTGAATGTAGCCCTTGTTGTTCGCTATCCGGTCGTACAGAATGCGTGCATTGTGGTTGGATTCGTGCGTCAACCAATAGACGCGTCCTGCGCCTTCGGCTTGGCCTCTTGCGTAGATGGCCTCGATCAACGACCGCCCGACGCCTCGCCCGCGTGCCGCTGGCACCGTGAAAAGATCCTGCAGATAGAGATAAGGGCCGTGGGTCCAGGTAGACCGGTGCAAGACGCCGTGGACAATGCCTAGCAGCTCGCCGTCGGCATCAAACGCACCCAGCGCAAACATCGGCTCTTGATCGTCCATCAAGCGCTTCCACGTTTCAGTATCGATGGCTGCGCCCAAGGCGACCTTGTAGAACGTTTGATAGCCATGCCATAGCGGCAGCCATGCGGCACGATCGTCGGGCGTAAGCGGCGCGATCCGGATCCGAGCGGTGGATGGGGGCGATGCTTTGGTATGTGCGAGCGGGGCCGCGGGCTCGGCCGGTCGAGCATCCGCCATTTCGTCAGCGACCGCCCCTACGCCTTGTTGACGTTGTTCGGCCAGCCCCAGGCGTTGCTTGCCCTGTCCGTCGAAGTTATCGGGCGATAGCCAGCGCTCGAATCCAGTTCGCACTGCTGGCCATTCTTCGGCCGTGATGGAAAACCATGCAGTGTCCCGGTTGCGGCCCTTGTAGACGACGGCGTTGCGAAACACGCCTTCGAAAGTGAATCCCATGCGTTCGGCGGCTTTGCGCGATGGCGCATTCAGCGCATCGCATTTCCATTCGTAGCGGCGATAACCCAAGGTGTCAAATGCATGGCGCATCAGAAGGTATTGGGCTTCGGTGGACAAGGTGCTGCGCTTGAGCAGCGGCGAGAACGTCACGAACCCCACCTCGATCACGCCATTGCCGGGGTCGATACGCATCAGTGCCAAGGTGCCGACGGCACGCCTCGTCGCTGTGTCGATCACGGCGAAATGCAGCGGATCGTCGTCGGTCGACACGCTGGCGACGTAGGTCCGGTACTGGTCTTCGCTATCGAAGGGGCCAACCGCCAGATAAGTCCAGTCTTCGCGGCCGCTGGCCTGTACGTAAGACGCATAAAGATCGGCAGCATGCCGTGTATCCAATGGTTCCAAACGGCAATGCGTGCCGTTCAGTACTTGGCGGGTAGGCCGCGGTCTGGCTGTCCAATTCGGCAAATCGTGGCCGACGGGTTGGCCGAGCGCATTGTGAACAGCAGTCATGGGACAAGTCCAAAAAAAGCGCGAGCCAGTCGCTCGCCAGAAACGCCAAGATAAAGCTATCGGCAGCGATTGAAAAGAGCCAGGCGCGATAATAGGAGACATACCAAGTGTGACTGGGCACGTCGCTTGCATTAAACAGTGCCTTGTCTCTTTGCGTACCCTCCCATGGCGCTTGCACTGAATCAGTCGAGTTCGTTATGCGACGATCCGACTCTAATCCCGTTGGATGGGCGTCGAGACACTGGCGTATTGCGGGTGGCCCTGAGCGCCGTGCTGCATGTCTATCCCAGCTTGCCCTTGCCTGGGCGCGGTCGAACGCTGGAACGGTGGCGGGCATTGCAAGCCGTGGCCGCCATCGATCTGGTGTTGGTCAAGCTGGCAGAACCGCATTGGGACGCTCAAGCCATTCTGGCCGATTGCTTCGATGGCGCAGAGCCGGCCGCCATCGTTGCGCTGAACGCGCTGGCTGAGTCCAGCCGCGATGCCAGCGTACACGCAGGCAACGCGCGCAACGACAACGCAGGCGATGGCGCCACACATGCGCGATTGTGGGCTGTGTGGGCATCGGAGCCACCGGATGCCCGAGTGACCGGATACCATGGCCGCGACAGCCTGCATCTTACGGGCCGTAAAGCGTGGTGCTCGGGCGCGTCCTTGGCCTCGCACGCTTTGGTCACCTACTGGGATGGGCAAGGCCGTGCCTGTTTGGCGGCCGTCGCGCTCGATGCTCCTGGCGTGTCGATTGGCGATACGGGCTGGCACGCTGTGGGCATGGATGCCACCGCCAGCACCGATGTGCATTTCGACGAGACGCCTGCGATCATGGTGGGTGAGCCGGGCCAATATTTGGCACGCCCGGGATTCTGGCATGGCGGTATGGGCATCGCCGCGTGTTGGCTGGGTGCTTGCGTGACACTGGCGCAACGCGTCGCTAGCACGCAAGTGGGAAGTGCGGATTCGCCTGCGCCTAAACGCGCCGATCCGCATGCCCAGGCCCACTTAGGGGCTATCGATGTGGCCGTGTCGCAGGCGCAGGCATTGATGCGAGAGACAGCCAACTGGGTGGATGCGCATCCTCAGGACGATGCCGCGGTGGCCGCGACCCGGATACGCAGCGTCGCCGAACATTGCGCGACAGACGTACTGTGGCATGCGGCACGCGCACTGGGTGCTGCACCCATGTGCCGCGAGGCCGCGACCGCCAGGCTGTTTGCCGATCTGCCGGTGTTCATTCGCCAAAGCCACGCCGAGCGCGATCTGGCGAGCCTTGCTGCTTCACTAAACCTATCGGAGACCTCGCCATGGACGCTGTAGATCGGGTGAGCGCCACCCCCGCTGCCACGCCTGGCGTGTCTGCCGTGGATGTCGAGTACTTCGACACACTCTACGACGGTACCGACGATCCGTGGCAGATGCGGACTCGATGGTATGAGGCGCGCAAGCGGGCATTGGTCGAAGCGGTACTGCCTCATGCGCGTTTCGGCCGGGTGTTCGAGCCGGGATGCGGCGCGGGGCTGCTGACCGAAAAGCTCGCTTCGCGCTGCGATGCCTTGCTCGCTACCGACCTGCACCCGCGCGCGGTAGCGTCGGCTCGGGATAGGTTGTCGGCTTATTCCCACGTTATGGTGCACGTGGCCGCACTGCCCCAAGATTGGCCCGAAGGCACGTTCGATTTGATCGTGCTAAGCGAACTGGGCTATTACTTTACGCCGGACAATTGGCGCAGCATGGTAGAACGATTTGTGGATAGCTTGACGGATCGTGGCGTGGTCGTGGCGTGCCATTGGCGTCATGACTTCGACGCACGTCGTGCCAGCACCCTCGAGGTTCATCGCGCCTTGAACCAAAGCTTGGGTCTGTATTTGCTATGTACGGTCAGCGAGCCAGACTTGTTGCTTCAGGTTTGGTCGAGAGACGCGAATAGCGTGGCCCAAACCGAGGGTCTTGCATGATTGGCGTCATCGTCCCTGCGCACAACGAAGCGAGTGTTATCGGTGCCTGTTTGACCGCTATTGCCTGTGCTGCTCGAACGTTCGCGTCGAGCGGCGAGCCCGTGCTCGTGATCGTCGTCGCCGATGCGTGCCGCGACTCGACTGCCGATATTGCGCGCAGCCTGGGCGCGACATGCCTGTCGATCACAGCCCGTAATGTCGGCGAGGCTCGGCGCTTGGGTGCCGAACAAGCGCTGGCGTACGGCGCACGCTGGCTGGCGTTTACCGATGCCGATTCGATCGTGCCGCAGGACTGGTTGAACAGCCAATTGAGCTGGGGGGCTCAGGCGGTTTGCGGCATTGTCGAGGTGGCCGATTGGTCGATGCTGCCATCGACACTGCGGGAACGCTATGACCAGTTATACGACTATCGCGACGGTCATCGGCACGTGCATGGCGCGAATTTGGGAGTATGCGCTCGGGCCTATCGTCGAGCGGGCGGATTCGCACCGTTGCGTGTGAGCGAAGACGTGGCCCTGGTCGAAGCGCTGGCGTCTACCGGCGCATCGATCGTCTGGAGCGGGCAGGCCCGCGTGAAAACCAGTGGCCGTTTGGAGAGCCGCGCCCGCGGCGGCTTTGCCGATTTTCTGAGCGATCTGGCGCGTCGGGAGGGGTTGCTGGCCGATCTCCTGCCGGATGCTCTGGCGATCCAACCGACCACGGTTCGTTAGCGTGGCTGCCGTGTTGTCGACTCAGCGAAGGACATGATGCAAGGCGTCGTCGCACCCGACAGTGTGTGTGTCGTGTCGCCTCATCTGGACGATGCGGTGTTAAGTTGTGGCCGCTTTCTGGCGAGCCATCCAGGGTGTACGGTACTGACCGTGTTTGCCGCAGCGCCGCCGTCGCACACGGCGTTGACGGGGTACGACGCACGCTGCGGTTTTAGCTCGTCGTCGCAGGCCATGGCGGTTCGATTGACCGAAGACGATCGTGCCTTGGCGCTGTTGAACGCGACCCCGCAACGGATGAGCGAACTCGACAGTCAGTATGCGGCCCTGCCCCAACCGGTCGATCTGGCCCGGCGCTTGTGGGACGTATTAGGCGACAGGCACTGGGATGCCATCCTCGTGCCCTTGGGCTTGTTTCATTGCGATCATGAATGCGTGAGCGATGCCTGTTTGCAGTTGCTGCGACAGCATCCCGGGACCATGTGGATCGGTTTCGAGGACGTGCTGTATCGACGCCGGGCGGGCGTGCTGCAACGGCGTCTGGCGACGCTTTTGCATGCTGGCGTGTGTGCGACGCCAATTACCGTGCAAGGCGCATCTGCCGACGAGTCCGCTCGTGGCGCCAACCCGACCGCCACCTTATCCGCAGGTACCACCGCGGCGTCTGGCGCGACCGAGGCCTATTCCACAGCGCGCGGCGCCGTACCTGCACATGCGCCCGACGCCGCAGCACGCAAGGCCGCGGCAGTCGCCAGTTACGCCAGTCAGTTGCGTTGTCTGGGGATTGCCCACAGTGGCGACGACGGAACCGAAGAGGGTTATTGGTTGCTGACCATCGAAGCCAATTCGGACATCGGTCCAGACGCCAATGCCGACACTTGAGCCGAGGTCAACCTCCACAGAGACACCAACGTAAGCGCACGTACCGCTTAAACCCCATCGTGCGCCGATCCACTTAGAGCCATTCCTGATTGGCATGAACATGGCGTACATTAATTGTTCAATAACGTCCGAATTTAACGCATTTTCCTGGCGTTTTCCCTAGGATTTTCGCCTGGGCAATCATCTAATTGTTTTTATATTGTATTCTCATCGCATAACACTTCGTCTGTTTCCGACAGGCGTGATAAACGAGGATGACACGATGCAGCCCTTTTTGAAAATCGCTTCGGCAGTTGCGCTGGCGTGTTGCGCGACCGTGCCTTTGGTCGCAGCAATGGCCGCCGATCTCAGCAGCCGCCCCATTACTTTGGTGTCGCCGTTTCCCCCTGGCGGTGGCACCGACACCCTGACCCGCATGGTCGCCAGCGGCTTGGCCGAGGCGGGCAAGTGGAACGTGGTGGTCGAGAACAAACCTGGCGCAGGCGGCAACCTCGCACTGGATTCCACTGCGCGTGCGCAGCCCGACGGTCACACCCTGGTCATGGCGCAAACCGACAACATCGTACTGAATCCGTGGCTGTACAAAAAGCTGACCTACGACACCTTTGAGGATTTCAAACCGGTCGGGCTGGTGGCTTCGTCGCCCAGCGTGTTCGTGGTCATCCCCGATTCGCCCTTCAAGACGATCGACGACGTCGCCCGAGCCGCAAGCGCGAAACCCGGCGCCTTGACGCTGGGTATTCCGGGCGTGGGCGGTAGCGGCGACCTGCTGGGTCACCAATGGCGTCGCGCTGCGAAGATCGAATTGATGCATATCCCTTATCGCGGATGGGCGCAGGCGCTGCCCGATTTGGTCAGCGGCCGCATCGATCTCTACACCGGATCGGTCGCCTCTTTGCTGCCGCAAATCCAGGCGGGCAAAGTGCGTGCGTTGGCGGTGGTCGCCAGCGAGCGTTCGCCGGCCTTGCCCGACGTGCCCACCTTCGCCGAGAGCGGTTTCAAGCACATCAATCAGCCGATCTGGTGGGGTTTGATGGCGCCTGCAAAGACGCCCGACGAAACGATCGTCACGCTCAACGGCGCGCTGAACAAAGTGTTGGCCGACGAAAGCCTGATCAAGCGATTGGAAGCAAGCGGCTATAGCGTGTTGAAGGGCACGCCTGCCGATCTGGCCGCCCGCCATAAAGCCGACCACGACACCTTTGGCGCCGTCGTCCGCGACGCTGGCATCGAACCTCAATAACCTGGAGTGCAACGCATGCATGGTTTTCAGATTTATGCCCGCAATCGTCGGACGTCCACTGCCGATGTCGAGAAATTCCGCGGCATTCCTGTCGCCAACATCAGCGATGTCATGTCGCGTCTGACGGCAGGTGGTGCACGCCTGCGTCCGATGCACGACGGCACGCCCCTGGCCGGTCCGGCGCTGACAGTGCGTACGCGTCCCGGCGATAACCTGCTGGTCCACAAAGCCATCGAACTGGCGCAGCCGGGCGATGTGATCGTGGTGGACGCCGGAGGCGATCTGACCAACGCTATCATCGGCGAACTGATGACCACCTACGCCACTCGCCGAAATCTGGGCGGTATCGTCATCAACGGCGCGATCCGCGACGCGGGCACCATCGGTCGCGGCAGTTTTCCGGTTTATGCGGCGGGGGTGACGCATCGCGGTCCCTACAAAGACGGTCCGGGCGAAATCAATGCCGTGATCGCCATCGACGGCATGACGGTCGAGCCGGGCGATCTGGTGCTGGGCGACGAAGACGGTTTGTTGGTCATCCCCTTCGATCAACTGGCCGCCATCTATACCGCCACGCAGGGCAAACAAGATTTGGAGGCCAAGATGATGGCCGACATCGAAGCCGGTACCCTGGATCAGTCGTGGGTCGATGCGCGTCTGAAAGCGCTGGGCTGCGTCGGTCTGTAAGGAACGAACATGACCCTCTCTCCCACGTGGCGGGTTCGCCGTCTCGACTTGTGGTTAGACCCCGTGTTCGATGCCACGCTTCTTGCCGTTCCCGGTCTGCAACTGGAAGTACTGCCGCACCTGGGCGACGACGTGCGGACCCTGGCCGGTTTGCAAGCGGCGCATGCCTATCATGTGTCGGCGGCAAAAGACGAACTGCCGCGCCAGTGGTTCGTCGATACGGCGCTGTTGGCGCAAAGCCCGGATCTGCTGTGCGTATCGGCCGGTGGTGCGGGCTACGACACCGTCGATGTCGCGGCATGTACCCAGGCAGGTATCGCGGTGGTCAACCAGGCCGGTTCTAACGCGGCGTCCGTTGCCGAACATACCTTCGCGCTATTGCTGGCCTTGGTCAAGCGATTGCCCGAGTCGGGCTACAAGCTGCGGCATGAACGAGGCTTTAGCCGCGAAGATCTGATGGGGCGCGAGTTGGACGGCAAAACCTTCGGCATTGTTGGCTTGGGGCAGATCGGCCAACGCGCAGCACGCCTGGCGGGCGCGTTCGGCATGCAGGTAATCGCGTACGACCCTTATCTTACGCCCGATCGAATGGCCGAGCGTGGCGCACGGGCTGTCGATTTGGACGCCTTGTTGAGTCAAGCCGACGTGGTGTCGCTGCACTGCCCGTTAAACGAAGAGACGCGCGGGCTGATGAACCAACAGGCTTTCGCCCGCATGCAAGTGGGCAGCCTGTTCATCTCGACGGCACGCGGCCATATTCACGACGAAACGGCCTTGCTGGCGGCGCTCGATAGCGGTCATCTGGCAGGCGCGGGCCTGGATGTCTGGGCGGTCGAGCCGCCGGGCAACGATGCCCCGCTCTTGCAATGCCACAATGTCGTGGCCACCCATCACACCGCAGGTGTGTCGCACGAGGGGCGGCGCAAAGTCGCGGCGTCCTCGGCAGCGCAATTGATCGATTTGCTCAATGGGCAAAAACCCCGCTGTTTGCTGAACCCCGAAGTCTGGCCGGCCTACCTGGAAAGGTGGGCCCGTGCGGCCAAGATCGCATAAGTCGATCGCCGCTCGATCTCAAAAGCATTTTTGGAGGACGACATGAAATACCTATCCAGCACCGTATGGCGCAGGCTGGCGGTCACGGCTTGCGTGCCCGTCGCGCTTGCTTTGGCGTCGGCGCAGGCCCAGGCGGCCTATCCCGAGCAACCCATTAACCTGATCGTGTCGTATGGGCCGGGCGGCGGCACCGATCTGGTCGCCCGTATGATGGCCCCTTATCTGCAAAAGTATCTGGGCGGCGATGCGCGCATCGTGGTGCTCAATCGCCCCGGCGCGGGCGGCGGCATCGGCTTTGCCGAACTGGCGCGCGCTAAACCGGACGGCTACACCATCGGGTTCGTCAACACGCCCAACATGCTGACGATTCCGATCGAACGACAGTCGGCGTTCTCGTGGCAGAGCTACGACTTGTTGGGTAATTTGATCGACGATCCGGGCGGCTTCACCGTCCACGAATCGTACCCGGCCAAGAACCTGAAAGACTTAGCCGATGCCGCGCGCAAAGGGCCGGGTTCGGTGACGGTGGGCACCACTGGCACCGGCTCGGACGATCACATCGCCATGCTGCTGTTCCAGCGGGCATCCAACACCACGCTGTCGCATATCCCCTATAAGGGCGCTGGCGAGGTGCGTGGCGCGGTCCAGGGCAAAGAGATTACGGTGGGCGCCATCAACGTCGGCGAAGCGCTGCAATACAAGAAGGGCGGCACGCCTATCCGCATTCTGGGTCAGATGGGTGCGCAGCGTTCGGTGCTGCTGCCGGATGTGCCCACGTTCAAGGAGCAGGGCTTCGACTTCGAGCTGGCGTCGTTGCGCGGCCTGGCGGCACCCAAAGGATTGCCCGAGGACGTGCGTGAACGATTGGTGGTGGCCATCAAGCAAACCTACGACGACCCCGAGTTCAAGGCTCGTGCCGCCGAATTGTTCGCACCGCTGCGCTATTTGGGGCCTCGGGAATACGCGGCGGAATTGCAAAAGTCCGAGGACGGATTCAAGGCGCTTTGGAAAGACTTGCCCTGGATCGAAAAATAGCGTCGTTCGATAGGCTAGGGCGACAGCGGTTCAATCGGGTCCCGTGCGGGTTTGCGGGGCCCGTTGTCGTTTGAACAGCCGATGGGTGGCCGCCAGGTGAAACTGCGTGGCGTTGCGGGCGTATGCGGCATCGCGCGTGCGCAAGGCCATGATGATTTGGCGATGATGCTCGACGCTGTGCAGCATGTCTTGTGCGGTGTAGAAGTAAAACGAGCCGATGATAATGGGCACGTCCAACAGGTTCTCGACCATGGTGCGTACTCGCGCCGAATGCGAGGCCACCAGCAGGGCGTGATGAAACTGGTTGTTTAACTGCTGGATGCGCGCGACACGTTGATCGCCTCCTGCATGCACCGCGGTTTCCATTTGCCGGTTGATGGCTTCGAGCTCGTCGATTTCGGCGTCGGTGGCGTGCAGTGCCGCGACGCTGGCAGCGTAGGGTTCCATCAGCGAACGAATCTCGAACGCTTCGTCGATGTCGCGCTCGGTCCATCCCAGCACCACCGCGCCGCGACGTTCTTCCAGCATCACCAGCCCGTCGGTTTCGAGCCGTTGTATGGCCGCTCGCACGGGCGTGCGGCTAACCGACATCTCGCTGGCGATGTGTTCTTCACGCAGGCGTTCGCCCGGCAAAAACGCACCCGACATCAAGCGGCGTCGCAGCTCGCCATACATCATATCGCGCGCGCTGGACATGCTTCCCCCCGTTTGATTGCGTCGTGCCTCGGGCGCATGGCCCTGTCGGTATGTGAGCGCTATTTTACGGATAAACCGCGACTTTCGCGTGCGCGACAAACGCGCTTTACGCGCCGGCGTGCAGCAATGCCCGGCCTTTTAAGCCGAATCCAGCGACAAGTAACGTGGAAACGCCGGGGGAGGGGGCCGCGGCTGCGACCTAACCGTCGTCTTCCGGGCCTGTCGGGGGGGCGGCGCGCGCTGCCAGATTGGCTTGGCAATAAACGATAAACGCGGCGGCGGGCAGTGGCCGGGAATACAGCCAGCCTTGCGCGCAATCGACGCCGCTTTGCGTGAGGTAGTCGGCCTGGGCCTGCGTCTCCACGCCTTCGGCGACCAGGTTCAATTGCAGTGCTTGCGCCATGCGAATGATATGCGGGGTCACGCTGCTGGTGGCCGAATCGGTACCGATGGTGTCGATGAAGCATTTGTCGATCTTCAGGGCATCGAACTGGAACGCCTGCAAATAAGACAGGCCGGCATAGCCCGTTCCGAAGTCGTCGATGGCGATCCGATAGCCTGCCTGGCGCGCCTGGGTGATGGTTTGGCGCGCCGACTCTTCCAGCAAGCCGCGTTCGGTGGCCTCCAGCCAAATCTGATCGGGGCGGATGCCCGAGCCCGGTACACGCATCTTGACCATGTCCAAGATGCGACCCGATGTCATGTCTTCGGCTGCCACGTTGATCGCGACGTAAAGGGTGGGGTGCTTGGCCAACAGCGAGCCCAAGTCGTGTACGACGTTGGCAAGAACCTGATCGGTAATGGGTGTGATCAGGCCGGTTTCCTCGGCCAGAGGGATGAAAAGGTCGGGCCGCACTAGCGAGCCGTCAGGGCGTCGCCAGCGCACCAGCGCTTCGGCCCCCACGCAGTGCCCTGTTTGCATGGCGACGATCGGCTGATAATGCACTTCGAATTCGCGCTTGCGTACCGCGATGGCCAGTTCGCCCACTGGCGAGGCGCGGCGGCGCAGCAACCACACCACAATGGCGACCGTGATAGCCGCGATCACTGCGCCGACGGGTAATAGACCCTGGCGCTCTTGGGCCAATCGTGCCGTCAGAAACTGTCTCGGTTCGATCGCGACGGCCATCAACTCGCCGATGCGGGCGATGCCCAGCACGTTGTCGTCGTCCGACGAGGGCGACGCCCCGGCCTTGGTATGCCGGAGCAACTGAGCGACATAGGCGGAATCGGGTTCGTTCAGTTGGCTCAGTATCTGACTCTCTTTGGTCGCTAGCACCATCTGTACATTGGGTTCGCCCAATACGTCGACCAATTGAACCGGGTTGATCAGCACGTTGTTGCCGCGATATTGCAATGCGATAACCGGACGGCTATAGCTGACCTGCGGCACCATGTTGACCGTCACGGCGATGTCGCCGTCCATCATGAAATCGGGTGGGCGTTGTGGTACCAGCGTTTCGGTCACCCCCCACGACGTACAGGCCAGCAGCCCATTTTCGAAATGGCCGATTTCGCCGACAGCGCGCGCATTGAGCGTCAGCGACCGCAGATGCCCGATATGGCGGGGCGAGCATGGCAACAGATCGAGCGCATCCAGCGTATGGAGCAGCTTGATCGATTCTTCCAGAACATGGTTGGCGCGCGTCACCATTCGCGCCGCGATACCGTCCAGCCGTTCTTGTGCTTCCCGCCCGGCCCGTGCATCCGAATAAAACACTAAAGCACTCAATGGCACGGCAACGCCAGCGACCGCCAAGGCGATGGCTAAGACTATCACTCTCGATCGATGGGTTATCGTCGGCATTGAGCGGGCGTTCCAGACTGTCGCCAGTGGCCTGAATGGGCGTAGACGACATTGGGCGAGGCCATTCCGTCAGGTGGACGGAACGGGCGATAAACATGTTTACGGCAGGGGGCGACGGAAATTCACCGAGTCTTCGTTTTTTTTGACGGGCATCGGGCACGCTATGATGCAAGGCAGATACGATCCCGCCGCGTGTTGCGCGGCTCGGAGATCGACACCCCACCATCCGCCGACGGAGATCAGGGATGACAGTAGTGCCATTCGATTACGAGACCCACCTGGAGCAGTGTGCCGCTCGCAGCGAGCGTGCTTTCCAGACGCTGTACGACACCGAATCGGGTCGGATGCTGGGCTTGGCGACCCGCATGCTGGGGCGTCGCGACGAGGCCGAAGAGATTTTGCACGATGCGTTCGTGCAGATCTGGAACAACGCCGCGCGTTACGACCGCGGTGTCGGCGGCGGACGTGCCTGGATATATCGCGTGTTGCGTTACCGGGTGCTGGATCGCGTGCGCCAGCGGGGCGAAGCGCTCGAGGGCGACGATGCTTTGGCCGTGGTGGCCGATGAAGGGCCTGGCCCCGAGGCGCAGGTCGAGTCGGCGCAAGAAACCCGCCGCCTGGATAAATGCCTGGAGCATTTGCCGGACGACCGCCGGGGGGCCATTTGCCTGGCCTATTTCAACGGCCTGTCGCACGGCCAGATCGCTCAGCGGCTGGCCATTCCCCTGGGGACCATTAAAAGTCGCATTCGCGCCGGCTTGCGCGCGTTGCAGGAGTGCCTGTCCACATGATCGAGGAACACGATTCAGATCGCCAAGTACAAATCGGCGAATATGTCCTGGGACTGCTTGAAGGGGCCGAGCGCGCCGAAATCCAGGCTTTGATCGAGCGCGATCGCTCGGCGGCCGCAATGGCCCTGGCTTGGGAAAACGACTTTTTGGCGCTGGCTGATCGCATCCCGACGCAAGCGCCCTCGGCGGTTGTATGGCTGCGCATTCAATCGGTGCTTGGGTTGACGGCCGCCGCACGATCGACGCCTGCGCAAGCAACCCCTGTACGATCGGCACCGGCACATTCCACGGCTGCACCCGCACCCGTCGATGCCGCCCCCGTTCGTCGTCCTGCCGAGTCGGATGCCGGTTGGCGTGGTGTGTGGGACAACGTGATGGCCTGGCGCTGGCTGACGGCCGGTCTGGCGGTGGCTGCGCTGGTGCTGGCCATCATGCCGACCGTGACGCCGCAGGCCCCCGCCGCTACGCACATGGCCGTGTTGCAAGCGCCCGGCGAAACCGCCAAACCCGGTTGGGTGGTCACGGTGCAGCCCAATGGCGACGTGGTGCTCGATTCTCTGTTGCACGTGGCCGCGACGCCGGGCCGTTCTGTCGAGTTGTGGACCTTGGCACCCAATGAAAAGCGTCCACGCTCCCTGGGCCTGGTCGCTGCGGGCAAGTCCATCCGTTTGCCGGCGTCGGCTGTGGGTCCGGTGCATAACAACCAACTGTTCGAGATGACCCTCGAACCCGAAGGCGGTTCACCGACTGGCGGGCCGACCGGGGCCATTCTGTTTATCGGGCGTGTGGTCAGTTCGGCTGCTGCAACGGTGGTTTTGCCTGGTGCACGATAGGCTTTAATCGATAAGTCACTGACGGGATCGGTCGCGCCCGTCAGGCTTGTCAGACGTGTTCAAGGTTTGCCGCAAAAGAAAGCGTTTGTAATTTCGGTGATCCAAATCGAGTGCCGATACGTTTACAGCAGTGATGGGTTGCACAAGGCACGATGCTTGCACTGGCTTCGACGCACGCACTCACACTCCTGAATACTTATTCACTTGGAAGGGACATCACATGAAATTCACTTTGATCGCTGCTGCTCTGGCTGGTTCGTTGACCTTAGGCGCTACTGCCAACGCCGCTGAATTGTGGGCCCTGTCGGGTGACAATAAGCTGGCCAAATTCGACACTACTTCGAAGAAGGTCGTGGGCACCTGGGACGTCAAGGGCACGAAGTCGACGCTGCGCGGCATCGACGTGCGTCCGGCCAACGGCAAGGTCTACGCCGTGGGTAACGACAACGTCATCTACACCATCGACACTACGACCGCCATGGCTACCGCTGGCCCCAAACTGAGCCAGGAGCTGCCGGGTAAAGACTGGGCTGTCGTGGATTTCAACCCGGTGGCTGACCGCCTGCGTTTGATTGCCCCCGATGGCACCAACTTCCGTGTGAACGTGGACACTGGCGAAGTCGTACTGGACAAGCCCTTGAACTATGCTGCCGACAGTCAGTGGGCCGGCAAGACGCCGAAGGTGGTGGCGGGCGCCTACACCAACTCGTTCGCAGGCACCAAGGCCACCCAGCTGTTCGACATCGACGCCAACTCGGGCCACCTGCTGCTGCAGGCACCGCCTAACGACGGCACGCTGGTCAGCAAGGGTCAGATTGTGAAGAAGCTGTCGCATGGCGCCTTCGACATCTGGTCCGATGGCAAGGGCGGCAACCAGGCATTTCTGCTGATCGACGGCACGCTTCACACGGTCGATCTGGAAACCGGCAAGCCGACCGAAGTAGGCAAGATCAAGGGTCTGCCGAAGAAAGTGATCGACATCGCCGTTCCGGCTGCGATGTAAGTATCCCGCGCGAAGGGGAGTTTTTCATACGGCGTGAGGGCCGCCTGAGGACAACCTGGGATAAAAACGAGCGGCCTTTGGGTCGCTCGTTTTTTTGTGAGCTGCGAATTCAGTCAGCACGCAGGCCCAGAGCGTGCCGCCAGCTCTAGAGCGTACGTCGTACATTTCCGAGGAAAGATCCCGAGCGAAGGGAATACCGCCGCCGAAGCATCTTCGCATCGGTGAAAGCCGGCGTACTCCAGTGTTCGTGCCGATGCACTGTGTGTCGACTCGCAATAGCTACGGACTAGACGAGGGCCGTCTGCGCATGCCAACTGTTCCAGAACAGCTCCGACTGCTTCGCTGGTCAACCCCGATCCCTAATATGCCCGGCTGATTCCGAAGTGCAGTTCATAAGCGTTGGCAAGCCGGAACAACAGCAGCAGGCCAATCGGTACATTCGTTTCTTTTAAGGCGATGACCCAGCCCCGATGTTCAGCACGTTCGCCCGCGTTGGGGCGCGTAAACCGCCGCAGCACTTCTCCGGATTGACGGACTGTCTGATGAGGCTGTCGGCGAAGATAGCGAGAACAGATCGGGTCTGAAAAATAGCGGGCGTGAAGCACCTTCGCATCGCCCGGTTGCGCCATACGCAGAATTAGACGTGACGTTGTGATGGAGGAGGGTACGTAGATCATTTCGTTCGTAGGACCTTGCACCGATTCGGCTCGTCTGGAATGGCATTCGAGCATTCGTTGGCGACGTGTTGGCGTGACGTGTAGGTTTTTTTCTTTGATCGATCGGAAACCTTTCAATAACAATGGATTGCCGCCGCATCCAAAATCTATTGGTTTCAATCCAATCGCAACATTGCCTCGTCATGTACGAGCTTGCGCATGCAGAACCCAAAAGCCGTCATTCGATGTATCGTGGCGGCCTTGCCCATTGGCAGACGCGGCATCAGGAGCCAGAATGGATTTGATCAGTTGGGACGATTTCACCAAGGTCGAACTGCGCGTCGGCCAGGTGATCGAGGCGCATCCGTTTCCCGAGGCGCGTAAGCCCGCCTATATCCTGCACGTCGATTTCGGCGAAGCCATTGGCATCCGTAAATCCAGTGCGCAAATCACCCAGCACTACACCCCGGAATCATTGATCGGTCGGCGCGTCGTGGCGGTCGTCAATTTCCCACGTAAAGTGTATTAGTCAAAACTTAATCTGACATTTTCGTTAACCTAGGGCAAGAGCCCTGAAAGGAAAAGTCAGAGATGAACATGGCCCAGAATCATAAGGTAATCCGAAACAAGATAGGGCTGCTGAAGCTAGCCGAGCAGCTGGACAA
>CAMDNZ010000057.1 GCA_945903445.1 Bordetella parapertussis | reverse complement strand
CGGCTTTTTAGCCGGCGGCGGCATTATGGCTGACGAGATTCTGGCCTATGACTGGGCGACAGAAGCACCGGAGATGGGGGCTTTAAGCACCTGGCCTTGCGACCTAAAATCGACCCTGACCCTTTTACTGAACTCTCCTCAAAGCATGTTTATCGGTTGGGGACCCGAGCTTCGTCTGTTCTATAACGACGCGTATCGTCCTCTGTTAGGAACGCGTATTCGATGGTCTTTGGGTTTGCCGTTCTCTCAGGTTTGGGAGCACGAGTGGGAAGCATTGAGCGGGATAGTTCGTCGGTGCCTAGGTGGACAGGCCGTGAACGCCGAGGATTTTCCCTTACCTACGACTCGCAACGGTGTGCGGGAGGTTGCCTATTTTTCGTTTGCGAGCAGCCCTTTGCGCGACGAGAAGGGCGAGGTGTGCGGGCTTTTTTACATTGTCAGAGAGACCACCGTGCAGTTGGCGGCCAAGCACGAATGGCAGGCGTCTTATCACGCCTTGCGCGACGAGGTGTCGGCGCGTAAGGCCGAACGAGACCGAAACTGGTCTCTTAGCACCGACTTGTTGGGTATTGGCCGTTTCGACGGCTACATGCGCGACGTCAATCCGGCCTGGGTAAAGGTGTTGGGCTACCGGCGCGATGCGATATTGAGCCAGCCATTCGCAAGCGTCGTTCACCCGGACGATCTGGCTGCAATGGAGGCGGGCATCGAACGAATGAGGCAGGGCGAGAAGCTGCATCACTTGGAAATGCGGCTGTTGACTCATTCGAAACGATACCGATGGATTGCGTGGACGGGCGTTCCGGCGGGCGATTTATTTTATGTGAACGGACGCGACATCACCGACCAGAAAGCGGCTGTCGATGAACTGGCCGTCGCGCAGCAGGCGTTGCGACAATCGCACAAGATGGAGGCCGTTGGACAACTGACAGGCGGCATCGCGCATGACTTCAATAATTTGCTGCAAGGCATCGTGGGCTCGCTTGATTTGATTCAGCGCCGGGTGCAGCAGGGTGAGTATGAGCAACTGCCCCGCTATGTCGCTGGTGCGATGGAGTCTGCCAATCGCGCCTCCGCGCTGACACATCGGCTGCTGGCATTCTCCAGGCGTCAGCCTTTGGATCCGCAGCCTCTGGATGTAAATCATCTGGTCCAGTCGATGGATGATTTGTTGCGACGAACCTTGACCGAGCGTTTCGACATCAGTCTGAGGCTGCACCGGGATCTATGGAGCGCCATGTGCGACTCCAATCAGCTCGAAAGCGCCATATTGAATCTGGTCATCAATGCACGTGACGCCATGCCTCATGGTGGACAGGTCGTGATCGAAACCGACGTCTTGATTTGTCGCTCGCCTGTGCCCGAGGGCATGCACGACATTGCACCGGGCGACTATGTAACGGTCAGCGTGATCGATACGGGAATAGGCATGAGCGACGATGTGGCTGCCCGGGCCTTCGATCCCTTCTTCACGACCAAACCGCTTGGGCAGGGCACCGGACTCGGGTTGTCGATGATTTACGGGTTTGCTCGACAATCGGAAGGCTATGTCAAAATCCGCTCGCAATGCGGAGTAGGAACCGCGGTGACGCTCTACCTACCGCGATGCATGCAGGGCCAGCCGACAGTAGAACGGGCGTCGAAATCGGTCGACGAGCCCCACGCCGGACGTGGCGAGGTCGTCGTTGTCGTCGAGGACGAGCCGGTGGTCCGGGCTTTGATCGTCGAAGTGTTGGGCGATCGGGGTTACCGGGTTCTGGAAGCTAAAGACGGTTTGTCCGGTCTGGCGCTGCTCGATACCGTCGAGCGGGTCGATTTGTTGATCACCGACATCGGATTGCCCGGCCTGAATGGCCGGAAGATGGTGGCGGCCGCCCGAATGAAACGGCCTGCACTCAAGGTATTGTTTATGACAGGCTACGCCGAAACGGCGGCCGCCGCGCAAGGTTTTCTAGACGCCGATATGCGTATGATGACCAAGCCGTTTTCGATCGACACTTTGGGCCGGGCGCTACGCGTCATGTTGCCGTCAGCGTAAATCGGATTGCGGCGCGAATGCTTGGGGTGCGCACCGGGTGCGCCAGGCAATGGCGGCTGCCGTAATGCACAGCAAGACTGCGGCAAAAGCCGTCGACACCACGAATCCGCGATCGAAACTGGCATGCGCCAATTCGAGCAAGACCCTTCCCTCGGGTATGGACAGATCGCTGGCTACGATGAGCGCTTGATCGATGCTCTCGCTTGCTTCGAGGCCAACTGGCGTGGCGGCCATCGACACGCTGTAAATAGCGCTCAGTATGCTGCCAACAAAGGTCACGCCTAAGGCACCGCCAAGTTCGAATGACACCTCTTCCACCGACGCGGCTGAGCCGGCGTGCTCTGGAGGCGCGCTGTGCATAATGGTTTCCGAGGCCGCAGTAATGGTTGCACCTATGCCCAAGCCTATTAAGACAAGTGCTGCGGTGGGCCACGCCGCGGGTGCATCCAGTAGCATGACGTAGGCGCCAAGGCCGACGCCCGCCATCGACAACGCGCGTGGCATGAGGCGAGCGGCACCGATGCGGGGAAGGAGGCGACCGGCGATGGGGCCGGCGACGAATGCCGCAAGCGGCAAAGGCAAGAGCGCCAGACCGGCTTGTAGCGGCGACATACCGAGTACCAGTTGGAAGCGTTGGCTGAGGGCCAATTCGATGCCTATGAGTGCGCCGCCGGCTACCATGGCGGAGAACACGGCGGGCGTGAATCCAGCGGCGCGAAATAGGGCAAAATCCAGCATGGGGTGAGCGCTGTTGCGCTGACGGCGCACGAACAGAATGGTGAAAACCAGTCCTATTGTGAAAGAGACGGAAGCTGACAGCAGCGATGGATGCAGTTTGCCCAGCGCTTTGACGGAATAGGCCAGACCGATCAAGCCAGCCATGGCTTGAAGCGATCCCAGCACGTCCAGGCGACGTTCCCGGTTTGCGGGAGATGGCGGCACGAGTGCCAGCGCCGCAATGAATGCGACGATGACGATGGGAACGTTGATCAGAAAGACCGATCTCCACCAGTAAAACTGCAGAAGGGCGCCGCCGAGTACGGGGCCGATCGCCGCGCCGCCTGCTGCAATCGCCGCCCATATGCCGATGGCCAATGCGCGCTCGCGTCGATCTTCGAATGTCAGGCGGATAATGGACAGTGTCGATGGCATCATCAAAGCAGCCCCCGCGCCCAGCAGTGCGCGTGCGGCTATCAAATGGGCAGGAGACGGGGAAAACGCCGCGTATAGCGATGCCGCAGCAAATACGATCATCCCGCAAGCCAGCGTTTTGCTGTGTCCATAGCGGTCGCCCAAGGCGCCTGCGCCCAACAGCAGGCCGGACACCACCAGCGCATAGGTGTTGACGATCCACAGTTTGTCAGAGGCCGTCGCACCCAAGTCTCGGGTCAGGCCGGGCAGCGCCGTATATAGTACGGTCATATCGACCACGATCAGAAAAAGCGCCGTGGAGACCACGGCCAGGATCAACCATCGTTGGTATGAAGAAAGAAGCACGTTAGAGGCTTTATTTTTAAATTACGGTCGTATTGTAAAGGAAATGTTGATGGGTAGGCCGTCTTCGATAGATCGCAATCTGGTCTTGAACGTTGTGGAGTCCTTGGTTCGAGAGCAGGGCGTTGCTGGCGTAACGATAGGCGCGGTGGCTCGGGCCGCGGGCATTAGCAAGGGCGGCGTGCAGTCGGCGTTTGGAACGAAAGAGCAGTTATTGCAGGCCGTATTCGACAGGTGGACAGCAGATTACGAAGCAGGTATCGCTCATATCGCAGGTAGCGCACCGAGTGTGCGCGAAGCCTATGCCGCGCATGTCGAGATCACTCGGGGCACGGATAGCGGTCAAGTGGATCGGGCCGCCGGCATGATGGCCACCGCGCTTTCGTCTCCGAAAATTCAGGCGCAGGTGGCCCAATGGTATATGGCTCAACTGGAACGTGCCGACTTCACCAGCGAGTCGGGAAGGCAGGCGCGTGTCGCTTTTATCGCTGCCGAAGGCGCTTATCTGTTAAGAGCGTTCGGTGTTCTGAAGGTCAGCGACGGAGAGTGGGAGTCGCTGTTCGAGGACATCGAGAGGCTTTTGCCTAATCAGGATCGGGGATAAGGGGATCCGGCGGTCAACCGCAAGGGATGGCATCGTCTCGGCTGCGCGCTCGCCAAGCGTTCTCGTCGGCATACTGGCTGTCTTTATTCAGCCGAGGTCGTGGCCATGTCTTTGTCCATTGTGTATAGCCGTGCCTTACATGGCATGGGCGCGCCTCGCGTGACAGTCGAGACGTACGTGGCAGGGGGCTTGCCAGCTTTTCATATCGTTGGGCTGGCCGACACTGAAGTGCGCGAAAGCCGTGAACGTGTACGGGCCGCTATTCAATGTATCGGCATGAGTTTTCCGGCGGGTCGTATCGTAGTCAGCCTGTCGCCCGCCGATCTGCCGAAGAAGTCCGGGCGCTTCGATTTGCCCATTGCATTGGGCGTGTTGTTGGCGTCCGGGCAGATAGACACTTGCCATTTAGGCCCCATGGGGCTGGGCAATATGGTTTTCGCGGGCGAGCTGTCGTTATCGGGCGTGCTGATGGACGTCGCCGCGCCGTTGATGCTGGCGCTCGAGGTGAGGCGCGATCAACCGGACGCAATGCTGATCCTGCCCGCCGGCAATGCGATGCAAGCGGCGCGAGTGCCTGGCTTGCACGTGCTTGCGGCCCATACCCTGGATGCCGTGGTGGCCCACCTTGGCGGGCAGGCAAGGCTTCCCGTGCCAAGCACTGCGTCCGAACCATCGCCGGACGATACGCCCTGTTTATCGGCAATTCGGGGTCAGCAGCAAGGCCGCCTGGCCTTGGAAGTGGTGGCATCGGGTGGACACAGCATGCTAATGTGCGGCTGGCCCGGTGTGGGTAAAAGCATGTTGGCGCAACGGTTGCCCGGCATCTTGCCACCCATGACGCCGATCGCTGCACTGGAAGTGGCTGCCCGGTTCGAGCGCTATGGCTTAGTCCACGCAGGCGGTCGCGCACCGCCGTATCGTGCGCCGCATCATCATGCGACTGTCGCTGCGCTGCTGGGCGATGCACGGGGTAGTGCGGGCGAATTGGCCTTGGCCGACGGCGGGGTACTGTTTCTGGACGAGTTGCCCGAGTTCGGTCGGCTGACGCTGGAAGCGTTGCGCGAGCCGTTGGAAAACGGCTGGGTGTCGTTCTCACGGGCCAGCCGTAAGCTTCGTTATCGCGCACGGTGTCAGTTGATTGCAGCCATGAATCCCTGTCCCTGCGGGTGGGACGGACACCCGCGGCGCAAATGCGTATGTGGGCCAGGTGAGGTGGCACGTTATCGCGCTCGCTTATCGGGACCGTTGTTGGACCGGATCGACGTGCATATGGCGCTGGGTGGATTAGAGGCCGATTGGATGGCGGGGCCGCCTGGCGAGGCATCGGATATCGTGCGGGAGCGGGTGGCTGTCGCACGAGCGCGGCAAATCGCTCGACAAGGGTGTCTGAATGCGAGTTTGGAGGGCGACGCGCTGACGCGCATTGCCCGACCGACCGCAGACGCCTGGGGCATGCTGACCCAGACGGTGACTCGGCAAGAATGGTCGGCTCGGGCGATGCAGCGTGCCCTGCGGGTAGCGCGTACGCTGGCCGATGTCGCCGATAGCGAGTCTATCGGCCCGGCGCATGTGGCGCAGGCGATACAATTTAGGGCGCTGGATCGGCGCTAAACAGGCGGATCGAGGCTTAACTAGACACGTTTATGGATTGCATCGTACAATCCTTGGCTTTGCTGCGTATTCATTACCAGCAAAAAAAGCTGTACGGCGAAATGCAATGCAGCGGAAAGTAGTACAGCAAGAAGTAATGCAGAAAAAAATGCAGTGCAATCGCAGAAAAATGCAATGCAATGCAATCGCAGCAAAAATGCAGTGCAATCCAAAAGTGAATTGTGGGTTCGGAAAGTCTCTGAAATTTGGGGCACCTGCTTTCATCATCAACAACATTCTATGGACTCATCATGCCTAAGATGAAAACCAAGAAAAGCGCATCCAAGCGCTTTATCGTTCGCGGAAGCGGCTCGATCAAGCGGGGACAGGCCTTCAAGCGCCACATCCTCACCAAGAAATCGACCAAGACCAAGCGCCAACTGCGCGGCTCCACTGCTGTCCATGAGGCAGATGTGAAGTCGGTCAAGGCCATGATGCCTTTTGCTTGATAGGAGAATCTAAATGCCTCGCGTCAAACGTGGTGTAACAGCCCGCGCTCGTCACAAAAAAGTTATTAACGCCGCCAA
The DNA here is from genome assembly GCA_945903445.1 of Bordetella parapertussis. GTDB lineage: Bacteria > Pseudomonadota > Gammaproteobacteria > Burkholderiales > Burkholderiaceae_B > Schauerella. The sequence goes on along the minus strand of CAMDNZ010000057.1, from coordinate 12,090 downwards.
GGGCTATCGTGGCCGCCGCGGTAATGTATTCCGTATCGCCAAGCAGGCGGTCATGCGCGCTGGGCAATATGCCTATCGCGATCGTCGTAACAAGAAGCGCACGTTCCGCGCACTGTGGATCACACGCATCAACGCTGCGGTGCGTGAGCACAACCTGACCTATAGCGTGTTCATCGCCGGCCTGAAGAAGGCTTCGATCGAACTCGATCGTAAGGTGTTGGCCGATCTGGCCGTGCGCGACAAGGCCGGCTTTGCCGCCATCGTGCAACAAGCCAGGGCCGCGCTGGGCGCCTGAAGCGTCCACGCACTGTGCGTGTCTTAGCAAACGGGGCTGTCATGGCCCCGTTTGCCTTTTCGAGGCTGTATTCATGACTTTGCCGGTCGACGACCTGGTCGCGCAAGCCCAGGAAAAATTCGCCGCCGCCACCGATGCGGCCGCGCTTGAGAACGCCAAGGCGCGCTTCCTCGGTAAGGAAGGGGCCCTGACGGTGGTGCTGAAAGGCTTGGGCAAGCTCGACCCCGAGCAGAAACGCGAGATGGGTGGCCGCATCAATCAGGCCAAGCAACAGGTCGAGGCTTTGCTGGCCGCGCGTCGTGCCGAGCTCGCGCAGGCCGAGCTGGATGCCCGACTGGCATCCGAGACCATCGACGTGACGCTGCCCGGTCGAGGCCGTGCGCCCGGCGGCATTCATCCTGTGATGCGTACCTGGGAGCGGGTCGAGCACATCTTCCGATCGATCGGCTTCGATGTGGCCGATGGTCCCGAAATCGAAACCGATTGGACCAATTTCACGGCGTTGAACAATCCCGAGAACCATCCCGCGCGGTCGATGCAGGATACGTTCTATGTCGATATGCAGGACACGCAGGGCTTGCCGCTGCTGCTGCGCACGCACACCAGTCCGATGCAAGTGCGCTACGCCCGCATGAACAAGCCGCCGATCAAAGTGATCGCGCCGGGCCGAACTTACCGCGTCGATAGCGATGCGACGCATTCGCCTATGTTCCATCAAGTCGAGGGCTTGTGGATCGCCGAAGACATCTCGTTTGCCGATCTGAAAGGTGTCTACACCGATTTCTTGCGTTGTTTCTTCGAAACGGATGACCTGGTACTGCGTTTCCGCCCGTCGTTTTTCCCGTTTACCGAACCATCGGCCGAAATCGACATGATGTTCACCTCCGGTCCTAATCGCGGCCGGTGGCTGGAAATATCGGGTTCGGGACAAGTGCATCCGGACGTGGTGCGCAATTTCGGACTCGACCCCGAGCGCTACATCGGTTTTGCGTTCGGCTCCGGCCTGGAACGTCTCACCATGTTGCGTTATGGCATAAACGATCTTCGCCAGTTCTACGAAGGCGACTTGCGTTTCCTGCGACAGTTCAACGAATAACAGATGGCTTGACGATTATGCAATTTCCCGAATCCTGGCTGCGTCAGTGGGTCAACCCCTCGATCGATACCGACGCCTTGGCCCATCTGTTGACCATGGCGGGTCTGGAAGTCGAAGAGACGGCGCCCGCGGCCCCCGCATTCAGTGATGTTGTTGTGGCTCGCATCGTCGAGATCGCGCCCCATCCGGACGCAGACAAACTTCGAGTCTGCCAGGTGGACGATGGCACCGGTGCGTTGGTGCAAATCGTGTGCGGCGCGCCTGATGCAGCCGTGGGTCTGACCGTTCCGCTGGCGCGCGTGGGCGCCGAGCTGCCCGGTGGCATGAAGATCGGCGTGGCCAAGATGCGTGGCGTCCAATCGTCCGGCATGTTGTGCTCGGCTCGGGAACTGGGCTTGTCGCAGGCTCACGACGGCTTGATGGTGCTGCCCGACGATTCGATGCCGGGAACGAGCATTCGACAGTTGCTGGATCTGGACGACACGGTGTTTACGGTCAAGCTCACGCCTAATCGTGCCGATTGCCTGTCGGTCTTGGGCATGGCGCGTGAAGTGTCGGCCTTGACAGGTGCACCCCTGGCCACCGTCGATACCTCGGCCGTGCCGGTGTCGATCGACGACCGGGTGAAAGTCTCAATTGAAGCCCCCGATCTGTGCGGCCGGTTTGCCGGCCGTGTCATCAAGGGTGTGAACGCGCGAGCAGAAACGCCCGAATGGATGAAGACCCGTCTGGAGCGGTCCGGCCAGCGTAGCGTATCGGCGCTGGTAGATATTTCGAACTACGTGATGCTGGCCCTGGGGCGTCCGTCGCATGTGTTCGACTTGGATCGTGTGCACGGCGACTTGACGGTGCGCTGGGCGCGCGCGGGCGAACAACTGCGCTTGCTGAACGAGCAAACTGTCGTGTTGACCCCGGATGTAGGCGTGGTCGTAGCCGGCGAGCAAGTCGAAAGCCTGGCGGGTGTCATGGGCGGTGACGCGACGGCCGTCAGCTTAGATACCACCAATATCTATATCGAGGCGGCTTTCTGGTGGCCTGAGGCGATCGCCGGTCGCGCGCGTCGCTACAAGTTCGGCTCGGAAGCCAGCCATCGTTTCGAGCGTGGTGTCGATTTTGCCGACGTGACCGAGCATCTGGAATACATTTCGCGTCTGGTTTTGCAGATTTGCGGCGGTCAGGCAGGACCGGTCGACGATCAGACTGTGGCCGTGCCTAAACGTCATCCCGTCACCATGCGTGCCGCACGCTGTCGCAAGGTGTTGGGTGTGGACGTATCCGATGAGGAAATTGCGCAAATTTTTACTCGTCTGGGCTTTGTCTTCAAGCAGGAAGGCGACGCGTATGTCGTGCAGCCGCCGTCGTTCCGTTTCGATCTGCAAATCGAAGAGGATTTGATCGAAGAAATCGCACGGGTCTATGGTTTCGAGCGGATTCCCGATGTGCCGCCCCTGGCACGTGCCAAGATGCTGGCGCAGCCCGAAGCCCAGCGCGGTTCGCACGCGGTACGGCGTTTGGTGGCCGCGCAGGATTACCAAGAAGTCGTCAACTTCAGTTTTGTCGAGTCGGATTGGGAGCGCGATCTGGCGGGCAACGCCGAACCTATCGTCTTGCAGAATCCTATTGCCAGTCATTTGGCCGTGATGCGGTCCAGTCTGATTGGCGGCTTGTTGGCCAATATTCGTTTCAACGCCAATCGTAAGCAGTCGCGTGTTCGAGTGTTCGAATTGGGCCGCGTGTTCAAGCGTGATACCTCGGTGCCGGAGGGCGATTTGACCGTGCGCGGTATCGCTCAGCCGATGATGCTGGCGGGTGCCGCCTGGGGCGCCGCTGCCGAAGAGCAGTGGGGCCAGCCGAATCGCGCCGTCGATTTCTACGACGTGAAGGCCGATGTTCAAGCGCTGTTCGGCGCACGTGCCGAGAGCCTGCGGTTTGCTGCGGGTTCACATCCCGCCTTGCATCCCGGGCGCAGCGCTCAGGTGTTTTTCGGTGAGCGAGCCATCGGGTGGTTGGGTGAGTTGCACCCGCGCTGGGTTCAGGAAGCGGAGATCGGATCGGCACCGGTGGTGTTCGAGTTGGATGCCGACGCCGTGGCCCGAGCACGTTTGCCGCAAGTGGCCGAGATTTCGCGCCAACCGGTGGTGCAGCGCGATCTGGCCTTGTGGGTGGATAGCCCGGTGTTGGTGCAATCCATGCTCGACACCATTGCCGAGACGATTGCCCAGGCGCCTGCTGCGTCGGTGATCAAGGATGTGCGTCTGTTCGACGTCTGGCGCGATAAGCAAGCCGTCAATGGCCTGCAAGAGAAGAGTTTGGCGTTTCGATTCTGGCTGCAAGATGCCGAGAAGACGCTGGACGATGCCCGCGTGGACGCTTGCATGGCTGTCTTGCGTGAAGCGCTGATTGCCCGCCATGGTGCGCGGCAACGTGCATGAGGATGGCCACTGTGAACGAGACCCGTACCTTGACCAAGGCTGAGTTGGCCGAGCTATTGTTCGAGCGAGTGGGCTTGAACAAACGCGAAGCCAAGGATATTGTCGATACGTTTTTCGAAGAAATCCGCGATGCGCTGGCGCGTGGCGATACGGTGAAGTTGTCGGGTTTCGGCAATTTTCAGGTTCGCGACAAGCCGCCGCGCCCGGGACGTAATCCCAAGACTGGTGAAACCATTCCCATCGCAGCGCGTCGGGTAGTGACGTTTCATGCCAGTCAAAAACTCAAAAGTGTGGTCGAACAAGCGCCGGGTAGCGTGAATGCCGCCAACGACGGCTTGGACGACGAATCCGGCGCTGACGAATAACGAGACTCACGCCAGTGGGTAACGTTTTGTCGGCATTGATTGCTGCATGGATATTTCTGACCGCCTAGAATACGCGCATGACTCGACCCGAACCCGCAGTGGCCTTGCCACCCATTCCCGCCAAACGTTACTTCACCATCGGTGAGGTGAGTGAGCTATGTGGCGTCAAACCGCATGTGCTGCGCTATTGGGAGCAGGAGTTTACGCAGCTCAAGCCAGTCAAGCGTCGGGGCAATCGGCGCTATTACCAGCACCATGAAGTGCTGTTGATTCGCAAGATTCGCTCGCTGCTGTACGAGCAAGGCTTTACGATTAGCGGTGCGCGCAATCGCTTGGGCGATAGCCGCGATGTCCCACACGATCAAGAGGCAGCAGTGCGTTTGAGCGCAGCAGAAGTGCAGAGCTTGCGTGCCGAATTGTCCAGTGTGGCGGCCATGCTTGATGAGGCGCTGGTGTCGGTTGGATCTTGAGGACCGCCCATGGATGCCGACAACAGTGCCGCGATTACGCAGGCGCGATCGGTAGCGGATACCCACGCCGTACGAGCGGGCTGATGCAGGCGAAATAATCGTTTTCGAATTAAATAAATTCTATAAAAACAGCGTCATTCTGCAGCAAATATTTTTTAGAACTGCTATAATTTTTGTCTTCGGGGCGTAGCGCAGCCTGGTAGCGCACTTGCATGGGGTGCAAGGGGTCGTGAGTTCGAATCCCACCGTCCCGACCAAAAAATCAAAGGGTTAGAGATTAATTTCTCTAACCCTTTGTTCATTTTGCCGGCGTTTGCGGGACTTTGATAGAGGCGAGCTGGCTTATCGATACTCAGCGAGTAAGATAACCCACGCCAATGACCCATGCCGATGGCAAGGGTGCTTAAAATCAGTAATATTTTCTCAATATAATCAGTAGGTTGGCGATTTTATTTCGGATCGTTCGCTCATTGACATATTTACGTACCCGGCCATAGGTGGCTATGAAAGTTTGCAATGCTTGCAGGTCACTGGATGGACAGGGCTTTACTGCTTCTCCCCATTACGATTTGGCGTTGATGTCCTCTCATAGCTCGACGGTCAGTGGGTTTCAATCCATGATAAAGCGCTGGCGTTGCCTGCACTGCGATACGTGACTGCGTCAGCATGCGGGCTATGGTGGCCATTCTGGCGTTTGGGAAGCCTTGATCCAGATCAATCCCTGGTAAAAAAACGGTTATCAGGTGTTTGACGAGGCGCGAAAAATGCGCGGGATCGGGTGTGGTGGAGGCCAGGTATCGGATCGAAGTGCCGGAGGGGCGCCCATTGACGATAGCTGGGTTGTTGTCGATACGCTTTCCCGTTAACGCTGTGCGGCCCATTGTTTGAGTAATGCCCGGTCTACCTTATTGGTAGACGCCAGCGGTAGTGCGGGGACGACCCACACCTTACGCGGATGCTGATAGGCTGGTGCGTGTTCGAGCGAATAAGTTTTCAACGCCGCTTCGTCGGTTTTGTGGCCCGCGCGCAAGACGACGAAGGCAACCGGTTTCTGCCCTTTGATCTCGTCGTCCACCGGGACTACAACAGCTTGTTCGACCGCAGGATGCGTCTCCAGCATGCGCTCGACTTCGCCCGGATAGATGTTTTCGCCGCCGCACACAAACATGTCGTCGCGTCTGCCAACGAAGTAATGAAACCCATCGGCATCGCGGCGAAATACGTCGCCCGTCAGGTAATAACCTTGCTTGTCGAAGGGGACAGCGATATCGGGACGCTGGTGGTAACGCAGCATCTGCCCGGGGCTACGCAGCGCAAGCATGCCTTGGCCTGCTGGATCGTCGTCATCGCGTATCAGGCGCATGGCAACGGCAGGATGAGGATAGCCCACCGACATCGGTGGAGTAGGCAAGCCATTGGGATGCGGGCCGAACACCACTGGCCCGCCTTCTGTCGTGCCATAGGCGTTGATGATACGTGCATTCGGCAAAATACGATGAATGGCCGCCAAGAGGCTGGCGCTGACCGGCGCCGATCCCATGCGGACGGCTCGTACGCTGTCTAGCGCGGTTTGGGCCAACAGCTCGCGCTCTTGCAGCATCATGGCGATCATGGGCGGCACGGCCGTCAACCATGTGCAGCGATATTGACCGATGGCACGCAGATAACGCGCTGCTGAGAACTGCGGCAGCAATACCGTGCTGGCATGCGAGGCCAAGGCCAGCAGCACCAACGCCATGGCGTTCATGTGATAGAGCGGTGCCGCGATCAATGGGCGTTCCCGACCGAGAGGCGTTGCGGCCAATCGCGTTTGCACGACCCACCATTGACTGGCGTGCGACAGTACAACGCCTTTAGGGCGACCTGTAGAACCCGATGTGTACAGCATCATGGCTGGCGTGTCGTCGGCCGCAGGTTCGACCGGCTCGAAACGTCCGGGCGAAACAAAGCGATCGAACGATTCGATTGCCGATGATGCGGGTCGCCGAATGGCGGTGATTTCTGGCTCGGCTTCAGGCTTGAACTCGCTTTCGGTTCCGGGCTCGCTTCTCGGTTCGTCTAGCGCCACTGCTGTCAAGCCTTCGGGTAGGGCGGCTTCGCGAGCGGCGTCGACGAAGACCAGCCTGGCACCGCTATCCCCAATCACATAGGCCACTTGCGCGACGGGAAACTTGAAGTTCACCGGCACGGCGATCAAGCCTGCGCGCATGATGCCTAGCACGGTCGCAACATATCGAGGGGAGTTGGCTGCAAGAATGGCCACCCGGTCGCCCTGCGACAGGCCGCGTGCCAGCAGCCCACGCGCCACACCGTCGGCTAAGGCATCGAGCTCGTCATAGGTGTAGGCGCGCGCCGCCTGCGAGTCGTCCTGCGCGAGGCCGATCAGCGCGACCTTGCGAGGATCGGCGCTGTGATCGATGATAGCCCCGAGGTTGACGCGAGGCAAACTCGTCAGATTCTTCAACCGCTCGTCGGGCCGTGCTGATGTGTCGGTCGGATGGGTAGACATGGGCGAATTCCGGTCAGAAGCGACGATCTTGGACACGATCGAGACGGCGGTAGACATGGACGTCTCAGGCCTTGGGCACGGCAGTGGAATACACGCCGCGACCGCTGGCAACCAGCTTACCTTCCAGGTCGAAGATCTGGGCTTCGGCGACCGACAGTTGCGATCCGAACTTGATGACTTGACCTACGGCGCGCAGGTCGCCCGGCGCGGCGGGACGGTGGTAATCGACTCGCAGATCGACGGTGGGCACGCCACGACCCGTAGACGAGACTAATGCCCAGTCGGCGGTCAAATCCACCAGGGCAGCCAGAATACCGCCGTGGGTATAACGCTTGTCGGGATTGACGACCCATTCTTCGCGCCAAGTCGCACGCAAGGTGATTGTGCCGGTGCCGATTTCTTCGACGCTCAGGCCCAGCCATTGGTGGTAAGGGCCGCGTTTGATCTGGGCTTCGACGGCTTCTTTGCTCAGTGCTTCAGACATGTATAGTGCTCCGGATATCAAGGGGTGACGATGACTTTGCCCAACACTTCGCGGTCGCGAATCAGGGCCAGACCTTCTGCGGCTTGCTCGAGCGGCAGCACCCGATCGATGATGGGATCGATCTTGCCTTCGGCAATCAGGTCGAGCAGGGCGCGCAGGTCTTCATCGTAGAAACTGTTGGAGCCGCGGATGTTCAGCTCGAAGCTCCAGACGTAGCGCAAGTCTTCGGCAGGATCGTGGCCCGCGGTCGCGCCGCACACCAGCAAGGTGCCGCCGCGTTTGATGCATTTCAGCGAAGGCCGCCACGTGTCGCCACCCGTAAAGTTGATGACGACATCGACCCCCCCTTCATAGTTACGACGCTGGGGCTTACCATAGCGCTCGATGGCCCATTTCGAAAAATCGGTATCGCGATAGTTGATGACGTGATCGGCGCCCAACTCTTTGAGGCGTGCCGCTTTCTCGTCGCTGCCCGCGCAGGCGATCACTTCGGCCCCCAGCAGTTTGGCCAACACGATGCAGGCGGTACCCACGCCACCACTGGCGCCCAAGATGAGCACTTTGTCGCCAGCCTTGACGGTGTTGTGCGTGATCAGCATGCGATGAGCCGTGCCGTACGCCACAGGCAAGGATGCGGCGTCTTCGAAGCCGACCGCATCGGGCAATTTGATCAACTGGGGCACGGATACCAGGCAGTATTCGGCCATGCCGCCGTCCAGCATTTCGCCCATCAAGCCTTTCTTGGGATTCAAGGGGTTGACCAGCACTCGATCGCCTGGCGCCCAACCGGTCACACCCGCGCCGACTTCGACGATCTCGCCGGCCAAGTCCAGACCGATCACCACCGGTAGCGGCACCTTGATGCCCGGCATACCCTGAACGGTAAAAACGTCGTGATAGTTGAACGACGACGCACGCACGCGCAGCACCACATGACCTTCGGTGGCTTGCGGTACGGGTTTGTCGGTCACGACAGCGAGGTTTTCCAGGCCGCCGTGTTCGGACAGCAGCAGCGCTTTCATGTGTTGAGTCATGAGGGTTCCTTATTTGATGGATTTCGATTGGATATAGGGGCCGGTGACGAACAGTGCGTCATCCAATTGCCCTTTGATGGCGCCGGCCTCGACGAATGCACTGTGCTGGCGCTTCAATGTGTCGATGTCGGCGGCTTCGAACGACACGCGGTTCATGTCATTCCAAAGGCCGGCATAGACACGGGCATCCTTCTCGGGTAGGTTGGCGCTGGTCTGCAAGATCTTCACGACTTCGTCGCGATGGCTATCGCCCCACGCCAATGTATTGCGCAAGCCGGCGATCACTTTGGCGACGGTCTCGGGTTGCTTGGCGATGAACTCGGCATGAACGGCGCCGATGCCGATGTAAGGCACGGCGTCGGTCTTGGTCAGCTTGCGCCATTCGTCTGCAAAGCTGCCGATGCGGGTGACTTTGAGTTCGTCCAGCTGGGCCACGGTAACCGAGCGCAGCGCAGCAGCATCCACTTGATTCTGTGCCAGAAATTGAGCCAAGCGCGACTCGTTACCGCCTACCAGCGAGAAGTCGGCGGCCTGTATGCCTGCGTTGCCGGCCAGGACTGTCGTGGCAATGACGGCCACCGAACTTCCCGCGGGCGACATGCCCACTTTTTTGCCGCGCAGGTCTTTCAGCGATTTGATGGGCGAACCTTCGGGCACGACGAATTGCACGTCGGCGGGTTGGGTGGCAGCGAATACCTTGATCGGCACGCCATCTGCCGCCGCGCTGAACACGCCCGCAGCAGGTGCGCCGAAGGCCAGGTCGATCGAGTTGGCGGCCAGGGCACGCAGGGGGGCATTGACATCGGGGAACTTCACGAATTCGACGTCCAGACCTTGTTCTTTCAGAAAAGGCTGGGCCTCCAGTACTGCGCCGTAGCCCAGACTGACCCCGCTACTCCAATAGCCGATACGGATTTTTTCGGCCGCATGGGCGGGGGCTATGCTTACGGCCAACGTCAAGGCACTCGCGGTTAACAGCGTCTTCCAGTTCATGATCTTTCTCCAGCCTTAGTGGGATTTCCAGCGAAACAAATGGCGTTCCAGCGGTTTGAGAATGCCGCCTTCGATGATGAGCATCAGCGTGATGAGTAAAACGGTCCAGGCGAATACCTGATTGGTTTGTACGAGATCGGCCGCTTGCCGCAGGCGATAGCCGATGCCATCGGATGCCCCCAAGGTTTCGGCGACCAGCGAGACACGCCAGCCAAACCCGAACGCGAGGCGAGCCCCGCTGAAGAAGGCAGGCAGAATGGTGGGCAGAGATATCTTGCGCAGAATTTGAGCGCGGCTCATGCGAAAGCTGCGTGCCAGCTCGACATGCTGGCGGTCGATGTTTTTGGTGCCTGCCCAGACGCTGGTGAGAATCAAGGGCATGGTGGTCATGAAAACGACGAAGATCGTGGTCGCATCCGAGATACCGAACCAGATGATGGCGAACACGGCCCAAATGGCAGAGGACACGGTGTTCAGTATGGCCAGAATCGGATCGAAGACACGCGCCAGCGTAGCGTGAGAACCGACCGCCAGTCCGAGGGGCGTGCCGACGATTGCGCCCAGCACAAATCCCATCGCGACGCGATAAAGCGTCGCGCCCACGTCGTGCAAGAAGGTGGGAGTCTGCACCAGCGCGATCAGGGCGATTAGCACTCGCTCGGGGCCGGGCAGTACGAAGGCCGGCATACGCGACGCACCGAACCACCAGAGCGCGATGACAGCGACCAGTAGCAGACTGCGTTGCAAAACCAATGCGAACCAGGCGGGCAGGGGGCGCATCATGCTTGCACCACTTGAAGACGGAGCTGCCGGGTTTGTTCGGTGACCGCGATGTCGGTCGGAATACGAGGACGTGGCAAATCGATGGGCACGATGCAGCGCACCCGTCCCGGGCGAGGTTCCAGCACGATCACCCGGTCGGCCAACACGACGGCTTCTTCGACGTCATGCGTGACGAAGATGATGGCGGCATGGGTTCTGGCTTGCGCGCGAAGCACCTCCTCGTGCATGTCGCTGCGGGTTTGCGGATCGAGCTTGGAGAACGGCTCGTCCATGAGCAAAATGGTGGGATCGACGACCAGGCTGCGTGCTAGGGCGACTCGGCTGCGCATTCCGCCCGACAGCTGATGAGGCCAGGATTCTGCAAAGGCGTTCAAGCCTACGGCATTTAAGGCGCGGTCGGCACGGGCATCGCGTTCGGTTTTCGAACTGCCGCGACCTTCCAGACCGAAGGCCACGTTGTCGCGCACCGACCGCCATGGCAGGAGCCGATCTTCCTGAAACATATAGCTCAGCCGTTGCCAGCCGTCGAAGTCTTTTGCCGTGTGGCCGTCGATACGAACGAAGCCTGCGTCGTGGCCGAGCAAGCCAGAGACGATGTTCAACAGCGTGCTTTTGCCGCAACCAGACGTGCCGACCAAAGCGACGATTTCGCCTGCGGCGACTGTGAAATTGATGTCACGCAGCACTTCCAATGTACCGAAGCGTTTATGCAAGTTTAAGATTTCGACGGCCTTGCTTTGCGTTTCGGTGAAGGTGTGCGCGTTGTTCACGATAGGGCCTCCCGAGATATGTGTGGTAACGAGGCACCGGTGTCGCGCAAGCTGGCGTACACCTTTTCCAATGTCATGGCCTGGAAAGTTTCGGCGTGGCGGCGCGCGATCAATTCGGCGCGCTTGCCGTCGCCCTCGGCGAACGCATCGATGATGGCGTTGTGGTCGTGTTTGATTTCGGGCTTAGTGCTCTGGACGCCAAAGCCAAGCGCGACTAGGCGGGACATTTCATCCATCAGTTGAGCCAAGGTGCGATACAGGCGGCTATTGCCGCTTGCTTCGGCAATGCTCAGGTGGAACCGGTTGTTGGCGTGCATGAACGCGTCGATCTGCTCACCCATGGGCCATTCGGGGTGACGCACGCGGCATTCGGCCTCCAGTTGCCGAAGCTGTTCGACATCGACGCGTCCGACCGCCAGCCGTGCCGACATGGCTTCCAACTGAACGCGAAGATCGAACACTTCTTCGACGTCCTTGAGCGTGATTTCGGCGATTCGATAGCCTTTGCGGGGACGCGAAGTGACGTAGCCTTCGTGAATCAGGCGAGTCAGGGCGATGCGTATGCTGTTCTTGCCGAGTTGGTAACGGCTCATCAATGCAGGTTCGGTCATCGCGGCGCCCGGTGGCAACCGGCACAACAAGATGTCGCGCCGCAGCCGCCGATAGGCGTCGTCGGCGCTCAAGGCGTGATCTGCCGATCCGGATCGAGTCTCACCTGACATGTGAACGAATCTCCCATTTTCTGTGAGCTGCCTACAGAAGACAGTAGATCGGCTCACGATAAGAGAAATTATGCGCTTGCGATCATGAATCTAAAACGACGAATCTGTCGTTTATTCATAACTGGGCGATCTAAAGC
>CAMDNZ010000056.1 GCA_945903445.1 Bordetella parapertussis | reverse complement strand
CTGGACGGCAGCCACGACGTCAACGAGGTGTGGCTCGAAAACGTGCGGGTGCCCATCGGCAATCTCGTCGGCGAAGAAAACCAGGGATGGACGTACGCCAAGTATTTGCTGGGCCACGAACGCACCAACATCGCGGGCCTGGGCCATTGTCATCGCGAGCTTGCGCATCTGAAGACGCTCGCTGCCGAGACCTGTGACGAGAACGCTGCACTGATCAAGCGGCCCGCCATTCGCGAGAAGATCGTGCGAATCGAGGCCGATGTGATGGCGCTCGAGATGCTGTTGCTGCGTGTGGCGACGGCGGGCGACGGCGCACCGGGCCCGGAGGCGTCGGTGCTGAAAATACGCGGCTCCGAGATTCAGCAGGATCTGGCGATGCTGCATATGGAGATCGCCGGCCCCGATGGATGGCCTTACGACCCCGAATGGATCGTCGCGGATTCGGCCAAAGCGCAGACGCGCGACTCGCACGCCGCTGCGGCCATGGCAGGCTACCTGGATTATCGGAAGACCACCATTTACGGCGGCACGACCGAGGTGCAGAAGAACATCATTGCCGGCATGGTTTTGGGCGTCTGAGAGGCGGGACTATGGATTTCGACTGAGTGAAGAGCAAGGCATGCTGGAAGACAGCCTGCGTCGCTTGATGGCCGATCAATGGACGTTCTCCGCTCGTCGGACGCGGCATGCCGCAGGCGGATTGGATCGTGCGGCGTGGGCCGCGCTGGCCGAGGTCGGGGTGCTGGGCTTGACCATTGCCGCCGACTACGAGGGTTTTGGTGAAGACCCTGCCAGCCTGCTACCTGTGCATCGTGCATTGGGGGCGGCGCTGGTGAGCGAACCGGTGATCGCCAGCGGCGTCGCCGCCGCTACCTTGTTGCGTCTGGCCGCAGAAAACGAAAGCAATACTTGTCAGGCTCACGCGCAGTCCGCTGCCAGCGCGTTGTTGCCTGCCATCGCATCGGGCAGCGTCATCGCCACACTGGCCTACCAAGAGCCGCATCGCCGCTATGCCAGGCAAGCCCGTGAAATGCTTGCCGAATCGGTCGAAGACGGCTATTGGCTGACCGGCATCAAGACCCTGGTATGGCACGGTGCCGCGGCGTCCGCCTGGCTGGTGACGGCCTTGCTGGACGATGGCACTCAAGGCGTGTTCGTGGTGGATCGCACGACACCCGGATCGGATCGGGTGAAGGTTGACGATACGCCCACCATCGATCTGAGCCGCTGCGCCACGCTTGCCTTCGATGGCCTGCTATTGCCCCATCACGCGTTGATCGCACAAGGGACGGCGGCGAGCGAAGCCTTAGATGGTGCGCTCGACTGGGGTGTCGCCGCATTGTGCGCCCACGCGGCAGGCGCCATCGAAAGCCTGGTGTCGAGCACCGCCGATTACCTCAAGACACGGCAGCAGTTCGGGCAACCCCTGGCGCAATTCCAGGCTTTGCAACACCGCTTGGCCGAGATGCTGATCGCCCAGGAGATGGCCTTGTCCATGGCTTACGTGGCTGTGGCTGCACTGACCGTGGACGATCCGCGACGTCGCCGCCAGCGCGTCGCATCGGCCAAGCTGGAAGTGGGGCGACGCGGCCGCGAGGTCGGCCAGCTGGCCGTGCAACTACATGGCGGCATGGGCATGACCGACGAGTTGGCGGTGGGCGATTATTTCAAACGCCTGGTGGCCATCGACCTGCTCTGGGGCGACGCCCAGGATCAATTGAGCACTTTGGAGGGCATGTTGTGAATGTTCAGTACGAGACCCTGAACGTCGAGGTCGAAGCGGGCGTGGTGGTGCTGCGATTCAATCGACCGGATCGAATGAACGCATTCAACACGCTGATGCGGGAGGAACTGCTCGATGCCTTGCATCAGGCGCGCGCGATGCCGGGCTTGCGTGGCTTGATCCTGACGGGCGAGGGCCGGGGCTTCTGCGCGGGACAAGACCTGGGCGAACGCAAGCCTTTGCCGCCCGGGCAGACACGCGACCTGGGTGAAGGCTTGGAGAAGTACTTTCGGCCGTTCATCCTGGGACTGCGCGATCTGCCTGTGCCGGTGGTAGCGCTGGTCAACGGCGTGGCAGCCGGCGCGGGCGTCAGCCTGGCGCTGGCCTGCGATGTCGTCATCGCGGTCGAGTCGGCGAAGTTCGTCCAGAGCTTTACGCGCATTGGCCTGACCGCCGACGCGGGGGCCAGTCATTTCATGCCGCGACTGATTGGCAGCGCGCGCGCCATGGGCATGGCCTTGTTCGCCGAGCCGGTCACCGCAAGGCAGGCGCTGGAGTGGGGGATGATCTGGCAAGTCGTCGCCGACGACCAACGCGAGGCCACGCTCGCCGACGTTCGCCAGCGACTGGCGGGCGGTGCCAGTTGTGCCATGGCGGCAACCAAGCGGGCTTTGAACGCCAGTGCGGGCAACGCTTTGGAAGCCCAGTTCGATTTCGAGACGAGTTTGCAGCGCGAACTCGGTCATACCGAAGACTATGCCGAGGGCGTGCGGGCCTTCACCGAAAAACGTCCGCCCCGGTTTCAGGGACGCTGACGCTTTCGGTGTCGTTAACACGCCCTTGCCGACTGACGAATTGCCAGCGGGGACGCATCACGGCACGATAGGGCCTCGAGTACCTTGCGCGATTTTTGGATTTGAGCCGATGACACATGCTTCCCCCACCGATTGGATCGGCCGTAGCGAAACGGTGGCCGACAGGCTCGATCCTGCACTGGCCGAGCGCGCTCGGGTCACGCTTGGCGGCGCGCCCTTGACGCAGAACGATCCCTTGCCGCATTTGTGGCAGTGGGCGTTCTTTCAGAATCCAGTCGGCATGGATGGCCTGGGTGTGGATGGCCATCCGCAGCGTGGCGGGTTTTTGCCGGTTGCCGAGAATCGCAATCGCATGTGGGCCGGTGGCCGCGTGGTGTTCCATCAGCCTTTGCGCGTGGGGGTAAACGCCAGCCGGACCTCCACGGTCAGTGCCGTCGAAGAGAAGGTGGTGCGCACGGGTGCCTTGCTGTTCGTGACCGTCAAGCATCAATACCGTCAGGACGGCATATTGGCGATCGATGAAGAACAGGACATCGTCTATCGCGCGCCGTCGCCACCCAAACTGAGCGGCACTGTTTTGGCTCCCGAAGCGCAATGGCACGACACGGTCGAGCCGAGCGCCGAGCTGTTGTTTCGCTATTCGGCGGTCACCTTCAACACCCATCGCATCCACTACGACGTGCCCTACGTGACTCAGGAAGAGGGGTATCCAGGCCTGGTCGTTCACGGCCCCATGATCGCCACGCGCATGTTGGCGGCCTTCGTGCAGGCCAATCCTACGCTGCGCGTGAAGCGGCTGGCCTACCGTGGATTACGCCCTTTGATTTCGCCTGCACCTTTTACCGTTGCTGGTCGGATCGTCGCACCGGGCCGGGCCGATGCGTGGGCCGAGCAAGACGGCACCCTGGCGCACCAGGCCGAGATCGATTTCGAGTAAAGGTATCTGCATCATGGCTCAATCCAATAAGTCCGCGTTGCGCGATGCACCGCGTCCGCTGGACGGCATTACTGTGGTCAGTCTCGAACACGCGATCGCCGCGCCGTTCTGTACGCGGCAACTGGCCGATATGGGTGCACGGGTCATCAAGGTCGAACGTCCGGGCGTAGGCGATTTTGCCCGCGGCTACGACGAACGGGTGCGCGGCCTGGCCTCGCACTTCGTGTGGACCAACCGGTCCAAGGAAAGCCTGACGCTGGATCTCAAACAAGCCGGTGCCAACGAGGTCATGGCGCGCCTGCTGGATCGCGCCGACGTGCTGGTGCAAAACTTAGCGCCCGGCGCCGCGGCTCGGCTGGGACTGTCGTTCGAGGCGCTGCACGCACGCTATCCACGTCTGATCGTGTGCGACATTTCAGGTTATGGCGAAGGCGGTCCTTATCAGGACAAAAAAGCCTACGACCTGCTCATCCAGAGCGAGAGCGGATTCGTCTCGGTCACGGGCACGCCGGACGAGGGGGTCAAGGCAGGATGTTCGATCTCCGATATCGCCGCCGGCATGTACGCCTACAGTGGCATCCTGAACGCCCTGCTGTTGCGTGAACGCACGGGCAAGGGAAGCCGCCTGGACGTCTCGATGCTGGAGAGCATGGTCGAATGGATGAGCTTTCCGATGTATTACGCCTTCGAGGGTGCGCCACCGCCCGTGCGGGCAGGCGCGGCCCACGCCAGCATCTATCCGTACGGGCCGTTTCCTGTCGGCGATGGATCGACCATCATGCTAGGGCTGCAAAACGAACGCGAATGGCGCGTGTTTTGCGAACGCATTCTGGAGCAGCCTGCGCTGGCCGACGACAGCCGTTTTTCATCGAACTCGCGTCGGGTCGAGAACCGCGAGATATTGCGTGCCTTGATCGTCGTCGCGTTCGACGGCATGACGGGTGTGCAGGTGTCTGAACGCCTGGAAAGCGCGGGTATCGCCAACGCCCAGGTCAACGACATGGCGGGGGTGTGGCGTCATCCGCAGTTGAAAGCACGCGATCGTTGGCGCGAAGTCGATAGTCCGGCGGGCCGATTGCCTGCCTTGTTGCCGCCTGGTACCAGCAACGCTTTTGATGCACGGATGGCGGGAGTGCCCGGCGTGGGGCAACACACCGATCAGGTCTTGTCGTCCCTGGGTTTCGACTCAGGCGATATTGCGACCTTGCGCGCGGCCAGCGCGGTATAGTCTGGCCCGACAGAGGTGCAAAGGGGCGGCATAATGCTAAATGCCATGCCCGGTGTACTGTGTCGACTCAGGCTGGCTTCACGTCCAGTCGTTCGACGACCTGATCGGCGCAACGCGCCAACAAGGTTTGCACCGCGCCCTGCGCCAAACGAAGCTCCGGCGCCAGATCTGCCAGGGGCAGCAAGACGAACGCCCGTTCGTGCATGCGCGGATGCGGCACCATCAAGCGTTCGCTATTGAGCGTTACGCCTTCGATCAGCAACAGATCCAAATCCAATGTGCGCGGCGCGTTGCGGTAGGGACGTTGACGGTGATACTGCTGCTCGATGGTTTGCAAGGCATCCAGGATATCCAAAGGCGCTAGCGTGGTGTCCAGACGGGCGACGGCGTTCACGAAGTTGGGGCCGGTGGCCTGCACCGGCGCACTCCGGTAGAAAGGCGACAACACGCAGTGCCGCACGCCCGGCAGCGCTGCCAAGGCTGCTGCAGCGGCTTGCAGGGTGTTCTGAGGGTCGCCCAGATTTGCGCCCAGCCCGATATAGGCAGCACGCGTCCGAATAGCTGTCATCATCCTTGGATACCGCTGTCCGGCGACCCGCTACCCGATGCACCCACAGGGCGGCGACGACGGGTGCGGCGACGTCGTTTGGTGGCGGGGGCATCGCCTTCGACCTGCTCGCGCGGCAATTGCGCCAGTTCGTCCAACATCTCGCTGCGGGTCTCGTCGCTGGCGTTGGCCAGATCCATCCACCACTGCGCCAGCACGCTGTCGAACTGGCCCGAGGCGGCACGCAGTTGGAGAAAATCGCAAGACGCGCGAAAGCGCGGCTGTTCTAGCATGCGATAAATGGTCTTGGGCTGGCGGCGCTCGAAACGCGGTTGCATGAACCAGATTTCACGCATGTCCGAGGCGAATCGGCGCTGGATGGCCATGCGTTCGGTCTGCTCGTCCAGCACGGCATCGGCGGCTTGGATCAAGGCGGCGACGGCGTGTTCACCCTGGCGGGCGAATTCGCGCCAGCGTAGTTCGACCTGTTGCCACAGCAGAGCTGCGAACAGGAAACTGGGGCTGATGGTCTTGCCTGCGCGCACCCGTGCATCGGTACGCTCCAAGGCGAGCGCGACGAATTTTTCGCCGTCGGGCTGCTCCAACACGACGTCCAACAATGGCAGCAGGCCGTGATGCAAGCCTTCGGCGCGCAGCTGACGCAGACAATCCATCGCATGGCCGCAGGTCAGCAACTTGAGCATCTCGTCGAACAGGCGCGAGGCTGGCACGTTGTCGACCAGGTCGGCCAGATCGCGAATGGGTTCACGGGTCCCGGGATCGATGGTGGCGTTCAGCTTCGCGGCGAAGCGCACGGCGCGCAACATGCGGACAGGATCTTCGCGATAGCGCACGGCGGGATTGCCGATCATGCGAACCACGCGTTTTTGTAAGTCGGCCACGCCGCCGTGATAGTCGATGACTGTCTCGGTGGTGGGATCGTAGAACAGCGCGTTCATCGTGAAGTCGCGGCGCTCTGCGTCTTGCTGCTGATTGCCGAACACGTTGTCGCGCAGGATGCGGCCGTGTTCGTCGGTTTCCTGTTCTTGTTGGGCGGGCGCGCGAAACGTCGAAGTCTCGATGATTTCCTGTCCGAACACCACATGCACCAGCTGAAACCGTCGGCCAATGATGCGAGCGCGTCGGAACAAGGGGCGAATCTGTTCGGGCGTGGCGTTGGTGGCGACGTCGAAGTCCTTGGGTTCCAGTCCCGTGATCAGGTCGCGTACAGCACCGCCCACGATATAGGCTTGATAGCCTTGGGCTTGCAGCACCTCGCACACCTTGATGGCGTGGCGCGATACGTTGCGCCGATCGATGGCATGGCGGTCGGGGCCGTAAGTGATGGGGCCGGTTGTCTTGGCGCCCATCAGGCGCGAGACAAACTTCTTGATTGTGTCGGTGATCATCAGGATTTCTCGTCCTGCATGCTGCCGAACAGCTGCATGCGGGGCCAGTGACGCGCGAGGGCGACGGTTTCCAGCGCAAGGCTGGGGTTGACCGCGACAGGGTGCGTCACGGTTTCGAGGAGCGGCAGATCGTTGATCGAATCGCTGTAGAAATACGATTCGGCGAAGTCGCCGCGCGTCAGGCCCAATCCGGCCAGCCACTGATCGACTCGCACGATCTTGCCGGCCTGGAAGCTGGGTGTGCCTTGGATGCGACCGGTGTGCCGGCCCTGAACGAATTCGGGGTCGGTGGCCACCAGATGCTGAATGCCAAAGGCGCGGGCGATGGGTGCTGTCACGAAGCTGTTGGTGGCGGTCACCACCGCGCACAGGTCGCCCGCTTCCAGATGCTTGCGCGCCAAAGCTAGCGCGGGGGGCAGAATGGCCGGGCGAATCACCTCGGCCATGAATTGTTCGTGCCACAAGGCCAGATCGTCGGGCGAGTGGCGGGCCAACAGGCCCAGCATGAATTCGGCGGCTTGCTCGGCGGTCAGGTCGCCTGCGTTATAACGCGCCATCAGATCTTCGTTTTGCTGGCGCGCTTGAGCGGGATCGCCGGCTCGGCCGGTGCGCGC
This sequence comes from Bordetella parapertussis, assembly GCA_945903445.1. Lineage (GTDB taxonomy): Bacteria > Pseudomonadota > Gammaproteobacteria > Burkholderiales > Burkholderiaceae_B > Schauerella. The sequence goes on along the minus strand of CAMDNZ010000056.1, from coordinate 11,586 downwards.
TAGAAAGTCGGCCCATTGATAGTCGCTGTCCAAGGGCAGCAAGGTGTGGTCGAGATCGAAAAGCGCGAGGCGGGCAAAGGTCATGTGGCGTGTGGGTCTGCGAGCATGGTGCGCAGTAGCGGAATGGTAATGGGACGTCGGGTCGCCAAAGAATAGCGATCCAACGCGTCGAGCAGGGTACTCAAGCGCCGGATATCGCGCTCGTGATGCGTCAGCATCCATTGCACGACTTCTGGCGCAAGCGCCAGTTGGCGATCTTGCGCCTGGGCCGTTAAGGCCGCCAGTTTATCGTCGTCGGTCAGCGGTTCCAAGCGAAACACTAAGTCCCACCCAAGGCGGGTGCGCAAGTCTTCGCGAATGGGCATGGCCCGCGCCGAGCGGTCACCGGCGATCGCCAGTGCGAACGCTCGAGAGGTGGCTGCCGATTCGCGCCAGCGATTGTACAGGGCGAACAAGGAAGCTTGTTGAGCGGGCGACAAGAGGTGTACGTCATCGACAGCAATCAATCGGGGTACGGCCTGCCCCCCATCGGGGTGGGCCAGCTCGTGCAAGCGGGCAGCCGGGGCGGTCGAGTCCAGATACAGGGCCTGCGGCCCTGCGGCCATGGCGCGCAACATGTGGCTGCGACCGCAGCCGGCATTGCCCCACACATACAAGGCACGCCCAACGGGCAAGTCGCGTGCGGCGCTGACGGCTTCGCGGTTGGCGCCGACGACGAAATTCGCCCAGGTCGGGGCGGGGGCAGGCAGCACATCGAGCAGCAGCTGGCGGTTCATGGTGTGGCTAAGCAAGGTACAAAAAACAACGTCGAGTATCGGGGGGGCGGCAGGCTTTCCTACCCTTCAGTATGAAGGGTTTTTATGTTTCATAACGAAGCCAAGTAAAATGATGGACTTTTGACGACTCGCGAGCAATACGACGCGATGTATGTCCGCCCCGAATCCTGTAATTGTTACATACCCCGCGAGCCTCTGATTCATGACCACACAACATTCCGCTCCCTTGACCTACCGTGACGCTGGCGTCGATATCGACGCAGGCGACGCGCTGGTCGACCGTATCAAGCCCCTGGCCAAGCGCACCATGCGGCCCGGTGTGTTGGGCGGCATTGGTGGTTTCGGCGCGCTATTCGAGGTGCCCAAGCATTACCGCGAGCCGGTGCTGGTGTCCGGCACCGACGGCGTGGGCACCAAGCTGCGTCTGGCCTTCGAATGGAACCGTCATGACACCGTCGGCATCGATCTGGTCGCCATGAGCGTCAACGACATCCTGGTGCAGGGTGCCGAGCCCTTGTTCTTTCTCGATTACTTCGCCTGCGGCAAATTATCGGTCGATACTGCGGCTTCGGTCGTCGGCGGTATCGCCCAAGGTTGCGAGCAAGCGGGTTGCGCGCTGATCGGCGGCGAGACCGCCGAGATGCCCGGCATGTACCCCGATGGCGAATACGATCTGGCGGGTTTCGCCGTGGGCGCGGTCGAGAAATCGTCCATTATCGACGGCAAATCGATCGCTGCCGGCGACGTGGTGCTGGGTCTGGCGTCGTCGGGCGCCCACTCGAATGGCTACTCCTTGATTCGCAAGGTCATCGAGCGTGCCGATGCGACGCCGGATCAGGATTTCCATGGCCGTCCGCTGGTCGATGCCGTCATGGCGCCCACTCGTATCTACGTCAAGCAAGTGCTGGCCGCCCTGAAGGCGCATGGCACGGCCATTAAGGGCATGGCGCACATCACCGGTGGCGGTCTGACCGAAAACGTGCCGCGTATCCTACAAGCCCATTTGGCTGCTCGTCTGCATGCCGCCAACTGGGAATTGCCTGAGTTGTTCAAGTGGTTGCAGCAGGAAGGCGGCATTGAAGACGCCGAGATGCATCGCGTCTTCAACTGCGGCATCGGCATGGTGATCGTGGTGTCGGCGGCCGATGCGGCGGTTGTGCAGGCGACCTTCGAAGCCGAAGGCGAAACCGTGTACGTGCTGGGCGAAATCGAGAACCGCCAGGGCGATTCGGCTCAAACCGTCGTCGTTTGATCGTAGGGCCGTCGGTCGCGCTAAGTGCAATCGGCCCGATCCAGAATCGGGGCGCAGACATCGATGACGCGGGCCACCAGATCGCTTGCCAGGCAATCGATCGACAGTCGGGACGTATCGGCCCGTAACCAGGTCAGCTGGCGCTTGGCGAGTTGCCGCGTGGCCGCGAGTGCCTGCTCGCGGGCCTCCTCGGCCGATGTCTCGCCATTCAGGTGCGCCCAATACTGTCGATAACCCACGCAGCGAATCGATGGTAGGCCAGGGTGCAAGTCGCTACGCAAGCGCAGTCTGCCCACTTCGTCGATCAAACCGTGGGCCAGCATGGCGTCGAAACGTACGGCGATACGCGCATGCAGCGCCAGCCTGTCCGAGGGTTCCAGGCTGATCATTGCCCAATGGTGAGTCGAGGGCGGCGTCCTATCTGTTTGATCTTTCGACAGTAAGGCCGACATGGGCCCGCCACTGAGTAGACAGACTTCCAGCGCGCGCTGGATGCGTTGACTGTCGTTGGGCGAGAGTCGGGCAGCGGTCGTCGCGTCCAGTTGGGCCAGCCGTGCGTGCAATGCAGGCCAGCCCGATTCGGCGGCATCGTGATCCAGTTGCTGCCGCAGCTCGGCATCGGCCTTCGGCAAATCGTCCAGGCCATCGCGCAGGGCCTTGTAATACAGCATCGTGCCGCCTGCCAGCACCGGAACGCGGCCGCGCGACTGAATGTCGTCGATCAATGCGAAGGCGTCGTGGCAGAACTCCGCCGCCGAATACGACTGCACGGGATCGCGTATATCCAACAGATGCTGCGCGACCTGCTCGCGCTCTGTCGCGCTGGGCTTGGCGGTACCCACGTCCATGCCGCGATAGATCGTGGCCGAATCGACGTTGACGATTTCGATGGGCCAGCGTGCCGCCAGAGCCAGCGTGGCGGCGCTCTTTCCGGCAGCAGTCGGGCCGGCGATGCAAAGAATGGGCGTGGCCACGAGCTTACTGGCCTCGCAAGAAGAATTTATCCAACTCGGCAACGCTCCACTGCACCCAGGTCGGACGCCCATGGTTGCATTGATCGGCTCGTTCGGTACGCTCCATCTGGCGCAGCAAGGCGTTCATTTCATCCAGATTCAAGCGGCGATTGGCGCGCACCGAGCCGTGACACGCCATGGTCGAGAGCAGGGCGTTGCGGGTTTCGGTGAGCAAGCCGGAGCTGCCCACTTGCGCCAAATCGCGCAGCACCGCGCGGGCGAGCGATTCGATGTCGCCGCTTGCCAGCACTACCGGCACGGTGCGAACCGCAATGGCCGTCGGACCCGCCGGACGCATATCGAAGCCGAGTTCGGCCAAGGCGTCGGTGTGCTCCTCGACTGTGCCGACGTCCTTGGCTTGCGCGTTGAACACCACGGGCACCAGCAAGGCTTGGCGCGGTAGCGAGCGAGTATCGAAGGCTTGTTTGAGCTGTTCGTACACCACGCGCTCGTGCGCGGCGTGCATGTCCACCATCACCAGACCGCGCGCGTTCTGGGCGAGGATATAAATACCGTGTACTTGCGCCAAGGCCATGCCCAACGGGAATTCGTCGGCATGAGCGTCGCGATCCGGGGGATCGATGTTGAACGCGGCGCCGGACGCGGACGTGCGTCGATCGCTCAGGTCGGTAACGGATTCACGACCCTCTGTGCGTGTGCCGAAACCGTCTGCGTGCTCGACGCCTGGGGTGTCCATTCCTGTGTGGTCGACACCTGGGTGTTGGGCCCCGGCGTAGTCAGCAGGCGGTTCGGCCAATGGCGAGCCGCCCGCCGCGCCAGCATGCTCGTCCAGCGGGCGATATAGCGAACGCCAGTCGGTTCGGGGGGCACGTCCCGCGTCGCTCGAATGCAAAGGCATGCGGGTCTGATAGCGCGGCATCGACAGCCCCGCATCGGACGCTCTTGCAGATGACGCGTACGCACCATCGGCGTCGGACCGTACGCCGCTCGAGGCGGTATTGCCGACAGACGATGCGGCATTCTGAGTCGAACTCTCAGCGCTGCCCGATTCAGCCGACTGCACTGCAGCCGAACCTGGCCCTGGCTTCGCATCGACATCGTGCCCGGTACTCTGGCCGACTTGGCCATTACCCAGGCTCGTCACCGGCTGCCCGGCACCGTGCGCCAACACCTGCTTGACCGCTTGCGAGACGAAGCGGTGGACGCCGCCGCTGTCGCGAAACCGAACCTCGCTCTTGGCCGGATGCACGTTCACATCGACCGCCGTCGGGTCGATGTCCAGAAATAGGACATAGGCGGGTTGACGGTCGCCGTGCAGCACGTCGGCATAGGCGGCGCGCAAGGCGTGTGACACGCTGCGGTCGCGCACGAAACGGCCGTTGACGTACAGGTATTGCCGGTCGGCGCGCGCCCTGGCGGCCGTGGGCCGGGTCACCATGCCAGATAGCGCGAGCAGTGCGCCGGGTGCTGCCAGAGGCAGTCCCTGCTCTGCGAACTCACCACCCAGCACGTCGCGAATGCGTTGGATCGGGTCGGTCGGCAACCACTGACGCTGCGCTCGATCATGGTGGAACAGGCGAAACGCGATGTCGGGGTGCGCCAACGCAATGCGTTCGAGTGCATCCACGCAATGGCCAAACTCGGTGGCCTCCGAACGCAAAAACTTGCGTCGTGCAGGCACCGCGTCGAACAATTGACGCACATCTATCGTGGTGCCCACGGGGCCCGAGGCGGGGACAGGTTCGGTATTGCCCGATTGAATCTGCCAGGCATGTGCGCCATCGCGCGTGCGCGAGGTGATCGTCAATTGTGCGACCGACGCCACCGACGCCAAGGCTTCACCCCGAAAACCCATGGACGCGACCGACTCCAGTTCTTCCAAGGAGCTGATCTTGCTGGTGGCGTGGCGCATTAGCGCCAAAGGCAATTCTTCCGGGGGAATGCCGCTGCCGTCGTCGGCGACGGCGATACGTCGGATACCGCCGCCATCCAAACGAACTTCGATAGCGCGAGCGCCTGCATCGATGGCGTTTTCCAAGACCTCTTTAAGCACTGATGCCGGACGCTCGATCACCTCGCCAGCGGCAATCTGGCTGATCAATAAATCGGGCAAGGGGGCGATAGCGCGGCGAGCGGACATGGGCGACAGTAGAAGAGGCCACTGCAACAGCGGCGATAAAATGGTGGCGGCAATTCGCGGCAACGACTTGCCTCGACAATTGCGGTGCCAACAGGCGGGACCAAAGCCGTAAGGCGCCGCTGCGGCAGCCTGCGACACATAACGGCAAACGCGCCACCGGTGTCGGTGGCGCAGATGTCGGTCATGCCTATTCTAGCGTCAGCTTAATTGCGCCAGGGGCGGATAAGCGGCGAAGTAGTTGCGTACGCCGGTGAACAGCGCCACGGCCAGCTTGTCCTGGTGGTCGGTCGAGCGTAGCAGCGATTCTTCTCGGGGATTGCTGATGAAGGCCGTTTCGACCAGCACCGAGGGAATGTCCGGTGCTTTTAGCACGGCAAAGCCCGCCTGCTCGACCGCCGGTTTGTGCAGCCGATTGATTTTCTCGATCTCGCGCAGGAAGGTCGTCCCCACTTTAAGCGAGTCGTTGATTTGAGCCGTCGTGGACAGATCCAACAGCACCTTGGCAACCTGTTGGTCATGCGAGCCCAGATTCACGCCGCCAATTAAATCGGCGGCGTTTTCTTTGTTTGCCAGCATACGTGCCGTGGTGCTGGTCGCCCCGCGCTGAGACAGTGCGAATACCGACGAACCATTGGCAGACGGCTTGATCCAGGCGTCGGCATGGATCGAGATGAATAGGTCGGCTCGGGCGCGACGGGCTTTTTGCACTCGCACGTTCAGCGGGACGAAGTAGTCGTCGTCACGGGTCAGGTAGGCGCGCATATTGGGCGTCGCGTCGATCATGGCCTTCAAGCGGCGCGCGATTCGCATCACCACGTCTTTCTCTCGCAAACCACTGGGGCCGATGGCACCCGGGTCTTCGCCGCCATGGCCCGGATCCAGGGCAATCGTCAGGGTGCGGCGCGAGGCTGGCAACGTCGGGCCCTTTGGGCGTGGCGGGATGGAGGACGGTTGCACCTCCGGCAGCACCACGGCCGGCGGCGGCGTTTGCGGCGTGGTCGGGTTACGCGAAATGTCTTCCAGAATGCGCGCCAGCGGGTCGTCTTTATCCAGGGCGGCAGGTTGCTCTTTGAGCAATGCCATCAACGGGTCTTGCGCGACCTTCGGGTACAAGTCCAGCACCAATCGGAACTGGTAATCGGCCACGGGCTTCAGGGTGAACACCTGAGGTGCGATGGCCTGTTTCAGGTCGAACACCAGACGCACGACACCCGGACGATTCTGACCCACTCGCAGCGACTGGATGTAGGGATCGTTGGGGCGCACCTTGGCTGCCAACTGGTTGAGCGCGTCGCTCATCGACAGCCCTTCGATATCCACGACCAGGCGATGGGGATTCTCGAGGGTAAAGTGCTCGGCTTTCAGGTCACGGTCGAGTTCGAAAGTAACTCGGGTGTATTCGTCGGCAGGCCAGGTTCGTACGGCCAGAATGGTGGCGGCGTGCGCCATGCGCGGGATGACCGGCAGCAGCAACAGGGTTGCCGCGGCGCCCAGCAGGCGACGCCGACTGGTACCCCCGACAGGGCTCAGGCCGGTGTCGGTGCTGGGGGGACAATTGCGTTCAGCCATCGTTGTCCTCGTGGAGTGTGTGCAGCAAGCGTCGCATCGCGTCCGGTCTCGCCATAGTTCAGGTCAATGCACAAGTCGGGCGGGGGCAGCAGACCAGCGGCTTTTTCTGGCCATTCGATCAATACCAACGCGTCCGGGCGCAATAAATCCCTAAAACCAGCGTCCAACCATTCGCGTGGGTCGCTAAATCTATAGAAATCAAGGTGATAGCAGTATAAGTTAGAAACTTTATAGGTTTCAAGTAGGGCATAGCTCGGACTTTTGATTCGACCTGTAACACCGCAGGCCCGAAGAAGGGCCCGGCAAAACGCCGTTTTCCCTGCGCCCAGGTCGCCCCTTAGATGAATTGCCCCACCTAAGGGTATGTCGGACGTGTTGCCATCGGATGCATTCAGGCCTGGGTGGGTGACGCCCAGCGCACGGGCAAGGGCCACCGCCAGCGCGTCGGTCGCGGCTTCGTCGGGCAAATGGCACTGCAAGCGATGGAACATCTCGGCCATGAAGAATTGCCTATTGGATATACAAACGGGTGCCTGGGTGGGCGTAGGGCAGCCATTATAGAAATGTCGAAGAACGTTCTATGATGAGCGACAGGTCATTTCGTAAATAGGAGTCATTACTCTAATGAAAACGCGTACCGAGAAAGACACTTTCGGCCCCATCGAGGTCCCAAACGATCACTTATGGGGCGCGCAGACCCAACGGTCGCTCCACTTCTTTGCGATTTCGACCGAAAAAATGCCTGTGCCCCTGGTGCATGCCTTTGCTCGCCTTAAAAGCGCGGCGGCCCTGGTCAATGCCGAGTTGGGCGAGCTGGATGCCAGTTTGGCCAAGGGCATTGTCGACGCGGCAGCCGAAGTCACCGCGGGTAAATGGCCGGACGAGTTCCCCCTGTCGGTATGGCAAACCGGCTCGGGCACGCAAAGCAATATGAACTTGAACGAGGTGCTGGCCAATCGTGCGTCTGAATTGTTGGGCGGCGAGCGGGGCGAGGGTCGTAAGGTTCATCCCAACGATCACGTGAATCGCGGCCAGTCCTCCAACGATACTTTCCCCACGGCCATGCACGTCGCCGCGGCAGTCGAAGTCGAGCGCCATCTGTTGCCCGCGCTCAAAGCGCTGCGTGGCACCCTGGCGGCCAAGAGCGCCGAGTTCTACGACATCGTCAAGATCGGTCGTACCCATTTGCAGGACGCCACGCCGCTCACCCTGGGTCAGGAACTGTCGGGTTACGTCGCCCAGCTCGATCTGGCCGAGCAGCAGATTCGAGCAACGCTGCCGGGGTTGCATCAGCTGGCCATCGGCGGCACTGCAGTCGGCACCGGCCTGAACGCGCATCCCGAGTTCAGTGCGCGCGTGGCCGCCGCGCTGGCGCACGACACTGGCGTGTCCTTCGTCTCGGCGCCCAATAAATTTCAGGCGCTGGCGTCGCACGAAGCTTTGCTGTTCGCACACGGTGCGCTGAAGTCGCTGGCGGCCGGATTGATGAAAATCGCCAATGACGTGCGCTGGCTGTCCAGCGGTCCGCGTTCCGGCCTGGGCGAAATCAGCATTCCCGAGAACGAGCCGGGCAGCTCGATCATGCCGGGTAAGGTCAATCCCACTCAGTGCGAAGCGGTCACTATGCTGGCGGCTCAGGTGATGGGCAACGACGTGGCCATCAACTTCGGCGGCGCCAGTGGCAATTTCGAACTCAACGTCTACAAGCCTTTGGTGATCCATAACTTCCTGCAATCGGTACGTTTGCTGGCCGACGGCATGCATAGTTTCAATCAGCATTGCGCGGCAGGCATTATTGCCAACGAAGCGCGCATCGCCGAACTGGTCGATCGTTCGCTGATGCTGGTCACTGCGTTGAACCCGCACATCGGCTACGACCGCGCCGCCCAGATCGCCAAGAAGGCGCACAAGGAAGGCTTGTCCTTGAAAGAGTCGGCGCTGGCCCTGGGTTATGTGAGCGAGGAAGAGTTCGGCAAGTGGGTGGTGCCGGGCAAGATGACCAACGCTCATCCGAAGAAAGGATAAAACGTCAGCTGGCGGCACGCGTGTGCCGCCAGCCCGTACGTCGATATGCGGCGGCGCGCTCGCGATATAGCTTGCGCCGCTTGTTTGGCAAGACGACGTACCGAGCTATCCCGGTTCAGCTCACCAACGACAGCCACAAGGGCAGCGTGGCCACGGACATCAGTGTGCCTAGCGACACGATCAGGGCCACCAGGCGGCCGTCGCCACCCATGCGCATGGCCAATACGTAGGCTGCCGACGCACAAGGCAGCGCGGCGAACAGCACCAGCATCTGGCCTTCTAGTTTGGAGGGCGACAACAGCCCCACGACACCCAAGGCCACCAGCGGCAAGGCAATCAGTTTGATGGCGACCATCCAGCCGACCAGAATTCCACTGCCTTTACCGCCTTGCCAGGACAGCGCCGCGCCTACGCAGATAATGCCCAGCGCGATGGCTGCTGCGCCCAGGCGCGACATCACCGTGTCGATCGGACCAGGCAGCTGGATGCCTGCGAAGTTTCCGGCCAGTGCGATCACGGTGGCGACGACCAGTGGGTTGCGCAGCAATTCGCCGAACAGATTGCCGCCCGAATGGCGCGCCAGCGCATAGACCGCGCCCAGGTTAGCGACAGGCACCGCGAACCCGACGATCAGCGCCATGACGGTTTGGCCCGCAGGGCCACCCAGGCTGGCCGACAGCGCCAGCGCGATATACGTGTTGAACCGCCAGGCGCATTGCGCGGTGGAGGCGTGCGCCAGCGGCGTCGGCTTGAGCACCGGACCCGCCAGCCAGGCCAGTGCCATGCCGGACACCAGAATCATCATCGTGCCTTGCAGCAGCGTAGCGGCATTGCCGAGCGAAATCGGTGTGCGAAGAATCGATGAAATCAGTAGCGCGGGAAATAAGACGTAGTAAGTCAGTCGTTCGCAACCGGCGAAGAATTCGCGTTTGAATCCTAGTTTGTGATGCAGGATCCAACCCAGCGCGACCAGTAGGAAATCGGGAATGATAAGCAGGGCGATCGACATGGCGGCGAACAAGGCGGGTTGCGGTGGCACGGGAAAACGAATTGCTGCTATTCTCCACACATCTGGTCACCCACGCAGTAAGTTTTATAAATAAGCGTGCCGGTTTTAAGTGAGACTGCCCGTTCACCAGACGGGTCGCTAAAAAAGTTCTTGGAGGAACTACAGTATGTTCAAAGTACGCACTTTGGCGTCGGCTTTCGCTATGGCCGCCGGTTCGATGGCTGTCATGGCAGCTTCTGTGGCACACGCCGCCGATTATCCCAATAAACCGATTCGTGTCATTGTCCCCTTCGCGGCAGGTGGTTCGACCGACATCATCGCGCGTCTGGTCACCCAGCGCATGGGCCAGGAACTGGGTCAACCAGTGGTCGTCGAAAACCGTGGCGGTGCAGGCGGTGCCATCGGTGCGGCCGAAGCCGCACGCGCGGCCAACGACGGCTACAACCTGTCGATCGCAACCGTGTCGACCATGGCGGTCAACCCCGCTTGCCGTCCGAACGATCTGCCCTACGATCCGATCGAGGACTTCGCGCCCGTCACCAACTTCGCCAATACGGCCAACGTCGTGGCCGTGAATCCGAAGTTTCCCGCCACTGACTTCAAGAGCTTTGTCGAAGAGCTGAAGAAGAATCCGGGTAAGTATTCCTACGGCAGTTCGGGCACCTGCGGCGTGCTGCACTTGATGGGCGAATCGTTCAAGATGGCGACTGGCACCGATATCGTGCACGTGCCTTACAAGGGTTCGGGTCCGGCACTGGCCGATGCAGTGGGTGGTCAGGTCGAAATCCTGTTCGACAACCTGCCGTCGTCGATGCCGCAAATTCAAGCGGGCAAGTTGCGCGCCATCGCCGTGGCCTGGCCCGAGCGCATTGTTTCGTTGAAAGACGTGCCCAACTTTGCCGATGCCGGTTTCCCCGTGCTGAACCAGCCGGTCTGGTACGGTTTGTTGGCCCCCAAGGGCACGCCGCCTGAAGTGATCACCAAGCTGCGCGACGCGGCCGTGGTGGCGTTGAAAGATCCGAAGGTCATCAAGGTGCTGGAAGAGCAGGGCTCGGCGCCGTCGGGCAACACGCCCGAAGAGTTCGCCGCCGAAATCAAGACCCAGTACGACTGGGCGCACGACGTGGTCAAGAAGCAGAACATCAAATTGAATTGATGTGATGCAAAGCGAGCGGCCTTTGGCCGTTCGCTCGATGCACAAGGCAACACCTGGATAGGTGAACCGCAGCCTAATAGTTGAACACTCGTTCAGGCCTCTACATCATCGCGACTTGTTTTTGTAGCATGTCGCGCAGACGAACCGCATCGCCGATGCGCGAGAGTTTGCCTTGCGAATTGAGCAGCACGATCGCCAGGTCGCGGCCATTGACACGGGTCAACATCACCAGGCATTCGCCGGCTTCGTTGATATACCCGGTTTTAGACACCCGAATATCCCAGTCGTCTTTGCGCACCAGCAAATTGGTATTGCGGAAGGTCTCGACTCGGCCATTGCCCACTCGCACCTGATATTCGTCGCCTGTCGAATAGCGGTGAATCAGCGGGCGTTGGGCGGTAGCGCGGATCAACCGCACCAGATCGCGTGGCGACGACACATTGGCGCTCGACAGGCCGGTAGGCTCGACGAAATGCGTGTCGTACATGCCAAGTGTGCGGGCCTTGTTGTTCATGGCGCGTGCAAAGGCCGGCAGCCCACCCGGATAGTGACGACCCAAGGCGTTGGCGGCGCGGTTTTCCGACGACATCAACGCCAGATGCAGCATGTCGGCACGTGTCAGCTTGGTGCCTACGCTCAGGCGCGACGGTGCATGGCGAACCCGATCGATGTCGTCGCTGGTGAT
>CAMDNZ010000055.1 GCA_945903445.1 Bordetella parapertussis | reverse complement strand
ATTCAGGAAAATACTGCTTTGGTAAAACACCATGGCATACCTTCCAGGAGTCAAAACAACTCGCTCTCGATAAACAGTTGAATCGGACAATGCCGACACCGTCTCCTTCTTTAGGCGCTTAATAGAGTTGTACTGTCAGATTAAATCGTAGCTAGGACAGCTAAGTCCGCCTGCCAGTGCGGTCAACCGATCATCGGATAATTTTGTATAGAACTCATTCGAACTGTAAGCGCCCCGGGGTCGTGCGTTTCGGAATGAAACGTTTGAGCCTTGCACGCTCATGTCAGCGCGCTACAGTGGAGTGACCTACCCGGGGCGCGTGCCGCCCCACGGTGCGAAGATAGACCCCGGCAAACTTGTTTTCTACGAAGGAGATCCCATGCTTAACGAACTCGTCACGCGTGCGTTATCCAGATTGAACGGTGACCGCGTGATCAACGATCGACCGTCCGGACGATTCCGCTACGCCTATGCCAGTGAAGACGGTCAATATGTCGCCATCGTGGCGCACGATCGCACCACCTACGTCGTCGATCTGGATCAGGATCGGTTTTGTGCCGAGCCGGCGGGCGAACCCTGCGGTTTCTCCGGCCATGTCCTGCAAATGGAGCGCGAGCCCGTGTCGGCGCGTGTGGCTTGCGTCGGTCAGTTCGATCTCGATTTGGACTGCGATACGCTGGACTGGCGGCGCTGCCCTAAGCTCTAAAGAAGCATCGACGCTATTTAGACAGCTGGCGCATCGCTTGGCCGAGTCCGGCCATGGTCACCGGGTGCATTCTGCCGCCCATGATGTCTCGCAGCAGCGCGATCGACTGGCGGTATTCCCAGGACGTTTGAGGTTCGGGGTTAAGCCACGCAGCCCGGGGCCAGGTGGCCAGCAGCCGGGTCATCCATGCCGCACCCGTTTCCGTGTTGTAGTGTTCGACCGAACCACCGGGTTGAAGAATTTCGTAGGGGCTCATGGTGGCGTCGCCCACGATAATCAGGCGCCAGTCGGCGTTATAGGTGCGCACCAGTTCGAGCGTGTCGACTCTGGCCTGACGGCCTCGCTGGTTGGTACGCCACACACTGTCGTAGGGGCAGTTATGGAAGTAATAGACTTCCAGGTGACGGAATTCGCTGCGCGCCGCCGAAAACAAGGATTCGATCTGGGCGATATGATCGTCCATGCTGCCCCCGACATCCAGCAGCATCAGCACCTTGACGGCATTGCGCTTCTGGGGCACCAGTTTCAAATCGAGGTAGCCCGCATTGCGTGCCGTACCCGCGATGGTGCCGGGTAAGTCCAGTTCGAGATCGGCACCCTCGCGGGCGAAGCGCCGCAAGCGGCGCAAGGCCAATTTGAAATTACGAGTGCCCAGTTCCACTTGATCGTCGTAATCGCGGAAGTTGCGCATGTCCCATACCTTCACGGCGGTGCGATGGCCTGCCGACTTGCCGCCGATCCGGACGCCTTCGGGGTGATAGCCGCTGTTGCCGAAGGGCGAAGTGCCGCCCGTGCCGATCCATTTGTTGCCTCCCGCATGCCGTCCGGTTTGCTCTTTGAGCCGCTCTTCCAGTTTCTTCATTAATGCGTCCCAGCCTTCGTCCTGTAGCGCGGCTTTTTCCTCGGTGGTGAAGCTGCGTTCCAATGCGGCGCGCAGCCAGTCTGGCGGAATATCCCGACCGGCAGCCACTTTGGCCAGGTGTTGCCGGTAAAACGTGGCGAATGCCTTGTCGTAGCGGTCGTAGAGCGATTCGTCCTTGACCAGGGCGCAACGTGCGAGGTAGTAGAACTGCTCGACATCGGGTGCCGCCAGCCCGTGCCGTAGCGCTTGCAGCAGGGCGAGAAACTCGCGCACGGAGACCGGCAGGCGTTGCGCCCGCAAGTGTTCGAAGAAGTCCAGCAGGATCATCAGCGGCGACCGGCCCGTGCCATGGCAGCCAGGCGGTCGAGCAGGTCGAGGTCCTGTTCGTTTTTCAGCAAAGCGCCCGCCAGCGCGGGAATGCCACGATCGCCGCCACTAACCCGTGTTGGATCGATGTGTTCGGCCAACAACAATCGCAGCCAATCCAGCAGCTCGGACGTGGAGGGTTTTTTCTTCAAGCCGGGCGCCTCGCGCAAGCTCAGAAAGGCGTCTAGTGCCGAGCGCAGGAGGTCGGTGGGCAGATTAGGAAAGTGAACCGCGACAATGGCTTGCAGCGTATCGCGGTCGGGAAAACGGATGTAATGAAAGAAGCAGCGGCGCAGAAACGCGTCTGGCAGGTCTTTTTCGTTATTGGATGTAATGAATGACCAAGGGGCGATGGCGGGCCGCGACGGTCTGGCGCGTTTCGTAGACATGGAATTCCATTCGGTCTAACTCGCGCAGCAGATCGTTCGGGAATTCGATGTCGGCCTTGTCGATTTCATCGATCAGCAACACGACGGGCTCGGGCGCCTCGAACGCCTCCCACAGCACACCCCGCAGGATGTAGTTGCCGATGTCGTGGACTTTGTCGTCGCCCAGCTGCGAATCGCGCAGGCGGGACACGGCGTCGTATTCGTATAAGCCTTGCTGCGCTTTGGTCGTCGATTTGATGTGCCACTGATGCAGCGGTCTGCCCAGCGTGGCGGCCACCTCTTCGGCCAGCATGGTTTTACCCGTGCCAGGTTCGCCTTTGATCAGCAAAGGGCGTTGCAGGGTCAGCGCGGCGTTTACCGCCAATTTGAGGTCGGGCGTGGCGACGTAACGATCGCTGCCGTCGTAGCGGGTGGACAAGCTTGTGGACGATGATGCGAAAGGAGCTGACGTCATGGGCGCTCACGTGGGAACCGAGTTGATCGACTGAAGCACTGTACCAATACGTCATGGTGGCACTGCACAATCGGTCGAAAGTAACAGTATCTCTAATTATCGTACAATCTGCCGGTTCTACGATGCCCTCGGCCAGAGGGGGGGGCGTCACGATAATCAAGCGCTTTAAGAGCCCAATTATGAAGTTGCCCAAATCCTTATTTCACGCGTTTTCCGCGTCAGTCCTGGCGTCCTGTTCGATCGGCGGCCAGGCTTTGGCCGCTGAAGCGCCCCAAGGCGACGTGCAAGCCGCGCGCGACAAAGTGTCGATGTGCATTGGCTGTCACGGTATTCCCGGTTACAAAGCGACCTTCCCCGAGGTCTACCACGTGCCGAAAATTGCGGGCCAGACCGCCGAGTACATCGCGGTAGCACTGGACGAGTATCGCAAAGGGGCACGCAATCATCCCAGCATGAGCGCGATTGCCGAAAGTCTGACGGACCAGGATATTGCCGATCTGGCCGCTTACTATTCCAATCTCAAATAATCGCGGGGCCGAGATGAATCGCTTTTCAATGACTTTCGCAGCCCTGCTCGGCGCTGCTTTGGCGCCTGCCGTTCAGGCGGCCGACACGGCCGATGCCAAGATGCATCCGGGCCAGGCCGTGTATGAGAAGTTCAACTGCGCATCCTGTCATGGTGTCGATGCCAAGACCTCGCTGCTGCCAGCCTATCCGGTACTGGCCGGTCAACACGCCGACTATCTCGCGCATGCCTTGAAGGCCTATCAGCGCGGCGCGGCAGGTCCGGGTGCGACTAACGCCCGCGCCAATCCGATCATGGGTGCATTCGCTTCCCAACTGTCGGCACGCGATATCGCCGATGTGTCGGCCTGGCTGTCCCGTCTGCCCAGCGACCTGGGCGTTCGTCGGTAACTCCGGTTCGACAACCTCGCCCCTGGTTGGAGCAGGGCCGGCGTAGCCGCCGCTGCGCGGCCCGGGTCCCGAGGTCGCCGCATTTTCACCGCGTACTCACACGGCGCCTGATCAAATCGATATAGGTGTCGCTGTCCAATGGCGTGCCTAGCCGTTGGGCCTCCCATACCACCTGCCCTAAGCATTCCATGATGTCGTGCGCGGCATCGTGGGCGTTGCTGCGAACCGTCAGTTGGCGATAGGCTTCGCGAATGCCGGGCGGATGATCGATGGAGACTTGCTCGGCGATGGCCAAATGCATCGACAGATGTAGGAAAGGATTGGTTTGTCCGGCTTCCACCGAAAATTCAGCTTCGCGTGCCTGCGGATCTTCCAGCAGCGCGTGATACTCGGGATGCTCGATGATCCAGTCCAGTGCCATAGATTCCAGCGGGGTCAGGACCTCTAATGCGCGGTGTTTGCGCCAGGTTTCGATAAAGAAGTCGCGAACTTGTTCGCGTGAAGGGTTGTACATCGTTGGGCTCTTGGGCGATCGATCGATGCCGCCTATTCTACGATCCGATAGAATCCTCGCTGTCATCGTCGCCGCTACATGTATGTAGCCATCGGAGCATTTCATGCCTTACCAACACATCACGGTGCCTGAGAAAGGCCAGGCTATTACGGTCAATGGCGATGGCACGCTCGTCGTGCCCGATCAGGTCGTCATTCCTTATATCGAGGGTGATGGCACTGGCGCCGATATCACGCCGGTCATGCTGGCCGTAGTGGATGCGGCAGTCGCCCGCGCTTACGGCGGCACTCGCCAGATTCACTGGATGGAGGTGTATGCCGGCGAGAA
The DNA here is from genome assembly GCA_945903445.1 of Bordetella parapertussis. Classification (GTDB taxonomy): domain Bacteria; phylum Pseudomonadota; class Gammaproteobacteria; order Burkholderiales; family Burkholderiaceae_B; genus Schauerella. Next base: position 14,881 of record CAMDNZ010000055.1, on the reverse strand, counting down.
AGCGACTCGGGTCTACGGTCCAGATGCTTGGCTACCCGAGGAGACCTTGGACGTGGTTCAAAAGTATGTGGTGTCCATCAAGGGGCCGATGACCACGCCCAAAGGTGGAGGTATCCGGTCCCTGAACGTCGCCTTGCGCCAGAAGCTCGACTTGTATGCCTGCGTACGTCCCGTGCGCTATTTCACCGGCGTTCCTTCGCCGGTGCGCGAGCCCGAGCGTACCAATATGGTGGTGTTCCGCGAGAACTCGGAAGATATCTATGCGGGCATCGAATACATGGCGGGTAGCCGCGAAGCCCAGGCGCTGATCGCGTTTCTTCAAAAAGACGGGCAGGGCGAGAAAATTCGGTTTCCCGACTCGTCGTCCATCGGCGTTAAACCGGTTTCCCGCGAGGGCACCGAGCGTTTGGTGCGCAAGGCGGTGCAATACGCCATCGATCACGATCGCGCCTCGGTCACGCTGGTCCATAAAGGCAACATCATGAAGTTCACCGAAGGGGGGTTTCGCGATTGGGGTTACGCCTTGGTGGCGCGCGAGTTCGACGCCGTACCCATCGATGGTGGTCCCTGGTTAAAGGTGAAAAATCCGCGTAACGGTCGCGATATCGTCGTCAAAGACGTCAATGCCGATGCATTCCTGCAGCGCATCCTGATGCGTCCGATGGAGTTCGACGTCATTGCGACACTTAATTTGAACGGCGATTACATCTCCGATGCTTTGTCGGCCCAGGTGGGCGGCGTCGGTATCGCACCGGGCGGCAACGTCTCCGATACCGTCGCGATGTTCGAAGCCACCCATGGCACCGCGCCAAAATACGCTGGCAAAGACTATGTAAACCCAGGTTCGGTCATCCTGTCGGCCGAGATGATGCTTCGCCATATCGGCTGGATCGAGGCGGCCGACCTCATTATTAACAGTATGGAAAAAACCATTCTGTCCAAACACGTCACCTATGATTTCGCCCGGCTGTTGCCGGGCGCCATCCAAGTGTCTTGTTCGGGGTTCGGGCGAGTGATGATCGAAAATATCCAGGCTTGAACGCAAAGGAAATTCACACTGCTGTCCTAATGTGTCGCTTTCAAGACACAGGGAAAAGCCCTGCTACTTGTAACTGATTTACCAGCCTCGGGTTGTTCTGCCGCAATGCGTCATAGGAGGTATCGAAGTTTTGCATAGGAAGCTAAGTTTCGATTGGAAATATTTATTGATCTAGACTTACATTCGGGTCGGCAATCGCTATAACTTACTTACTTACTTGTATGGCACCTCGGGGGCCAGCAGACTTGAGCAGCAGGCTCAAAATTTCGCGGAGAACGGAACATGCAAGTTCGCAAAACATTAATCGTTGGTGCCCTGGTGGCGGGTTTTTCGGGCGCTGCCGTGGCCGAAACCTCGGTGACCCTGTACGGTTTGATCGACTCCGGTCTGGTTTATCAACGTGCCAAAGTCGGTCGTACCGACGACGCTCGCCCTATAAACGGTGGCAGCTATCAATCGAAGATCGGTTATCAAGGCGGCCAGCAGAGTGGTTCGCGTTGGGGCCTGCGCGGCATCGAAGATCTGGGTAATGGCGTGTCCGCCAACTTCGTGCTGGAAAGCGGTTTCAATAGCGGCGACGGCCGTAGCGAGCAGAGCCGCTTGTTCGGTCGCCAAGCTACGCTGGGTCTGAGCAGCCACTTGGGCTCGATCGACCTGGGTCGCCAAACCAACGTCGCTTCGCGTTACTTCGAAGCCATCGACCCGTTCGCGCTGGATTTCTACTCGGCCAACATGGGTTCGACCTTCAGCGCCGCCAACACGGTGCGCTATGACAACACGGTGATGTATCAATCGCCGTCGTTTAGCGGCTTCCAGTTCGCCGGCGGTTATTCGTTCGCCTACGACACGGTCGACCGCACGACTGCGTTCCGCACCAAAGAAAACAACCGTGCCATCACGGCCGGTCTGCGCTATGTCGGCGGCCCGCTGACCGTCGCGCTGACCTGGGACCAGCAATATCGCAAGCCTAACCAGCCTCGTCCGATGCAAGCCATCGTGGGTGCTGCGTATGACTTCGAAGTCTTCAAGCTGAGCGCTGCTTACGGCTATGGTAAGGACGTTGCGTTCTCGGGCCCCGGTCTGCCGCTGGCTGTAGGCCGTAGCCAAAGCCCAGACTTTGGTTCGACCACCGGCGAATTCAGCTGGGACAAGCTGAAGACTCATTCGTACATGGTGGGTGCTTCGGCCCCGCTGGGCGCGACGACCTCGCTGTTCGGTTCGTGGCAACGTGCCAAGCCTAACCAAGGCTTGACCCCCACCAACATCTACAGCCTGGGCACCACCCACACGCTGTCCAAGCGCACCAACGTCTATGCCTACGGTTCGTACGCTCAGAACCACGCGTTCATCGACGGCAACCGTGCTTCGACAGTCGGCGTGGGTGTTCGTCACCTGTTCTAAAGTCTTAGTTTTGACAGATGGGCCTTTAGATCAGAGTCGGGGCTCATCTCCTTATTTAACCACCCCTGTCGGGGTGGTTTTTTTTTCTCACAAAGGCACCAATATGGTGCGCGATTGTTGCTTTAGAACAAGTGTTTATCAGGAAATGCGCTTCATTAGGGCATTCCCCTAGTGTTGTTGGCCCACTAATGGTGCAGAATACGTTCCATGCAGGTGGGAGACAACAGGCTCTTAAAGAGCCGAACCGGCGGCACCGGTTAATAAAAAGAGAAGATGGGCAGTATCCATAAAAGCAAATGCGCGACGGCTGACACTCAAAAGTGTCGGCCGTTGTCGCATTAAAGCCGCTATCTTTGCCCCGCTTTACCATCTGTAAGCGCGTAGCCAGTTTCACAAGGTAAAACGTCGGCATGTTCGCGCGATTTTTCCGCACCCGTTCTCGCCTCACGGCATCGCGTCCCGTCACGTGGCGACGCAATCTTATTTATATCGCTGTGCTGCTTTCGGCATGGCTGGCCATCAACGTCGGTGTGGTGCTTCGGGCCGATTGTTTCGAGAGCGGTGCAGTGGCGGGCCGACGGGCTTATTGGGTCGCGGCCTACTGGGCTCCAATGTCGTATTTGGCCCTGATAGGCCTCTATCTCTGGTTGATGCGTAAGCATCGCCGTCGGCCATGACAGGCTTTTCGCAATCTTCTTCGTCCGGCTCTTTCGCCGCACGTTTGCGGCGCTCGTACATTATTTTCACCCTGAGCTTCGTGGTGCTGATTCTGGTGCTGGGTTGGCAGGAGTCGCGTGGCCTGCCTGGCCAGTGGGTGGGCTACGCGTTTCTGCTGGCCACCGTATGCCTTTATGCGTTCATCGGCATCATCTGTCGAACCTCCGATGCGCGTGAGTATTACGTCGCGGGGCGCGCCGTTCCGGCGTTCTACAACGGCATGGCCACGGCCGCCGACTGGATGTCGGTGGCGTCGTTCATGGGCATAGCTGGCACGCTATACATGACGGGCTATAACGGCTTGGCCTTTGTCATGGGATGGACGGGTGGCTATGTCTTGCTTGCCTTGCTACTTGCACCGTATTTGCGCAAGTTTGGCCAATACACTATTCCGGACTTCATGGGCGCGCGCTACGGCGGCAACATGGCACGTATGGCAGGCGTCTTATGTGCCACGCTGTGCTCGTTGATCTATCTGGTCGCTCAGGTGTATGGCATCGGAATGATCACTTCGCGCCTGACTTCTATGTCGTTTGAACTGGGCATCCTGATCGCTTTAGGCGGCATGCTGGTGTGTTCCTTTTTGGGTGGGATGCGGGCGGTCACCTGGACCCAGGTCGGGCAATACATCATTATGCTGGTGGCCTATCTGGTTCCCGTGGTGTGGTTGTCGGTCAAGCATGCCCAAACGCCTGTACCGCAAGTGGCGGCGACCCGCATGTTGCCCACGATCGATCTTTTGAACAACGAGGTGCTGCGCGATCCCGGCGAAATCGAAGTACGTGCCCTGTGGGCGGCGCGGGCCGACGCCATGCAGGCTCGACTCGATGCTTTACCGCAGTCGTGGGCGACCGAACGGGCACGGATGCGCGCTGAACTGCAATCCTTGCAGACCCAGCGCTCGTCATGGGTGGACATTCGAATTCTCGAACGCGAACTGGCCAGCTATCCCGAGAATGCGGCTGCGGCTCGTGACCAATGGATCAAGGCGCGCAATACCTATCGGGCACGGGCTGCACCACCGACCGCCCAAGGGCCACCGTTTCCAGGTGGCGACCCTGACGCACGTGCGCTGCAACAGCGTAATTTTCTGGCGCTGGCGTTCTGCCTGATGCTGGGCACGGCCGGCATGCCGCACATTTTGATGCGCTCTTATACGACCCGCTCGGTCAGTGGCGCGCGCCGGTCGGTATTCTGGTGCCTGCTGTTCATCCTGCTGCTGTATTCGCTCACGCCTGCCATGGCACTGTTCGTTAAGTTCGAGGTGTACACCCAACTGGTGGGAACGCGCTTCGACGAGTTACCGATTTGGGCTAATGGATGGAGTCGATTGGACGTCCAGCTTCTGGATGTCGTGGACTTGAATCGCGACGGCGTCGTGCAGCTGGCCGAAATCGTTCTGAGCAACGACATGGTGGTATTGGCCCTGGCCGACGTGGGGGGGCTGCCGTACGTCGTTTCGGCCTTGGTGGCGGTGGGCGCACTGGCCGCCGCGTTATCGACGGCCGATGGCCTGTTGCTGACCGTATCGAACGCGTTGTCGCACGATGTGTGGTTCCGCTTCTGGTCGCCCGGTATGCACGCAGCCCGACGCGTGTTGATTTCCAAGGGACTGCTGCTATTAGTGGCGTTTTTGACGGCGTGGGGGGCATCCCGGGTCGATGCCAATATTCTGGCGTTGGTGTCTGCGGCCTTCTCGTTTGCGGCCTCTTCGTTTTTTCCAGCGCTGGTCATGGGTATTTTCTGGAAGCGTGCCAACAAATGGGGAGCAATTTGCGGCATGGTCGTAGGACTCGCGGTTACCGCGCTGTATATGTCCTTGGACAGCACGTTCATGCGCTATACCTTGCTCGATTTACCCCTGGATGCGCCCTCGCTGCTGTGGTTCGGTATCGAGCCGATTGCAGCGGGCATTTTTGGTGCACCCGCCGCGTTCGCCACCATTGTCGTGGTGTCCCTGTTGACGCCGCGCCCAGATCCCGCCACGGATGCTTTGGTGGATTTTATCCGCTATCCGGAAGCAGGTATGCCGCCCTCGGCAGGGGAAACCGTGCTGCACGAGGGGTCCGACAAGTAGCGCTAGACATTTACTGGCGCGGATCGTCGCGTCGATCGCGTGCCCGCCGAGCGTCTATGGCCAGCAGGACCACGATCGCGCCCGCGCCACCCTCGCGCTCCGGCGCTTGTGCGAACGCACGAACTTCGGGCAATCCGACCAGCCAACTGCGGACGCGATCGCGTAACACCGATTGTCCTTGAACCGAGCCATACCCTTTGCCTGTGACGATGCGCACGCAGCGTGCTTCGTAGGCGACGCACTGGGTCACGAAGGCCGCCAGGCGGGGCCTGGCCTGCTCGACCGATAGGCCGTGCAGATCCAGATTGGCTTCCAGACGCCAAAAACCTTGGGCGATACGAACGAGAACGTCAAGACCGACGCCCGGGCGCAAGAACGCTGTGCCGTCATCACGCAGTAGATGCGACACATCGGCATCCGATAAACCGTGGTCGGTTGTGCCCGCTTGGGCATCGTCGACGGGCTGGCCTTGCGCCGAGCGATCGCTTCGCTCCGCGCGCTTGTGTGGCGTTCCTTTTAGCCGTTCCAGGTGCGTCAATGCCTGGGGCGATGCTTCCGGCATACGTCGATTACGGGTGTCCACGCGCTCGACTGCGCCGGCCAGCCGGCGAAACAAGCCCCGGTCTTCGGAAGACAGTTCGACGTGCTCTGCCGCGGCAACCTGCGATCCATCGGCCCTGAAAAAGCCTGTGGCTCGGGAAGAAACGGAATCTGTTTGCCGGGACAAAACGGCAGCCCCAGGCGTCCCCCCGCTTTGGGACGCCGTAGATCGACCAGGGCGCGCGACTTCGCCGGGCCGCAGGAACTTCCTCGCCGCCCGACTCGGAGGGGAAACCGCTTTGGGCGGGGCCTCGTCTGTCGGCCCAGCGGTCAAGCGTTTGAGATCGGCCAGCCCCATTTTCGCCTGGCTGGACTTGGCGGCTTTACTGCTCGGCATTCTCCAGCCACCGTTGTGCGTCCAGGGCCGCCATGCAGCCGGTTCCGGCGCTGGTAATGGCTTGGCGATAGACGTGATCCTGCACGTCGCCTGCGGCGAAGACGCCGGGCACCGAAGTCAAGGTGGCCATGCCTTTCAAGCCGCTTTGCGTGACGATGTAGCCACTATCGGTCATCTCCAACTTGCCCTTGAAGAGATCGGTGTTGGGCTGGTGGCCGATGGCGATGAAAGCGCCGGTGACCGGCAGATCTTCGGTGCTCTCGTCCTGGGTGCTGCGAATCCGCACGCCCGTCACGCCGCTCGCATCGCCCAAGACTTCGTCCAACGTCGAGAACTGTTTCAAGCGCATGTTGCCGTTTTCGACTTTGTCCATCATCTTGTCAATCAGTATAGGTTCGGCACGGAACTTGTCGCGGCGATGAATGACGGTGACCGTCTTGCAGATGTTCGACAGGTACAGGGCTTCTTCTACGGCGGTGTTGCCGCCACCGACCACCACGACGTCCTGGTTTTTGTAGAAAAAACCGTCGCACGTGGCGCAACCCGACACGCCTCGTCCCATGAAGGCTTCTTCCGAGGGCAGGCCCAGATATTTGGCCGACGCACCAGTGGCGATGATCAGTGCGTCGCAGGTGTAAACGTCGCCCGTGTCGCCTGTCAAGGTGAAGGGACGCTTCGAAAGATCGACTTCGGCGATGTGGTCGAACACCACTTCGGTTTCGAAGCGCTCGGCGTGTTCCAGGAAGCGCGCCATTAGGTCCGGACCCTGTACCCCAGCGGCATCGGCGGGCCAATTGTCGACGTCGGTGGTGGTCATCAGCTGACCACCCTGGGCCAGGCCGGTGATCAGCATCGGCTTGAGGTTGGCGCGCGCGGCATAGACGGCAGCGGTGTAACCGGCGGGGCCAGAACCCAGAATCATGACTTTGGCGTGCTTAAGGCTAACAATGGAGGTCATTACCTGTAACTCGTATTTAGGTGGTCTCATTATAATGAGGCCATATGCCGCGAATTCAAACTGCCTCTCCGCGCGCCTCGCGCAACACTCGTAACGGTCCGTCGCCCCTCCAGCAGCGCATGTCTGCCCTGCTGCGCGAGGCGCGCTGGATCCTTTTTGCCGCCTTGGCGGCGTGGCTGGGAATGGTGCTGGCCACCTGGCATCCCGACGATCCCGGCTGGTCGCATTCGGTGGCCGATGTCATCGTTCACAATCGTGGGGGGATGCTAGGCGCCTATCTATCGGACATCTTGCTGTATCTGTTCGGTTTTTCGGCCTGGTGGTGGGTGGTGCTGCTGTTGCACCGGGTGTATGCGGGCTATCGCCGCTTAGCCATTCATCTGCGTGCCACCAATAATCGCGAGCCCGAGATTTTGCCGCGCGTGCAGTGGGAGCAGGGCGTAGGCTTCGTGTTGTTGATGATCGGTTCCGTGGGGCTGGAAGCGCTGCGGCTGTATACGTTGGGGGCGCATCTGCCCGGCGCCTCCGATGGCGCCAGCGGTGCCGGTGGGGTCATGGGCCATTTGCTGGCGACGGTGCTGGCCGAAGCTGTGGGGTTCACGGGGGGAACGCTGGCACTGCTGGTCTCGGTGGCGGTGGGTTTGAGCTTGTTTTTTTCTTTCTCGTGGCTGCAACTGGCCGAACGCATCGGTATTGCCATCGAGCGCTTGGTCAGCCGGGTGCGTCATTCGTACGCTGCGCGGGAGGATCGCCGTGCCGGCCAAGTGGCCAAGGCGGCCCGCAGCGAGCAAGTGGTGGCCAAGCAAGAGAAATTCGTCCACGAACCGGTTCGTATCGAACCTGCGGTTAAAGCGGTCCAGCGCTCCGAGCGGGCTGAGAAAGAAAAGCAGCAAACGCTGTTTTCCCCGCCTGTCGGCGAGGGCGATCTACCGGCACTCAGTCTGCTCGATCCGGCGGCAGTCACGCAAGAAACCGTGTCGCAGGAAACCATCGAATTCACCTCGCGCCTGATCGAGAAGAAACTGGCCGACTTCGGCGTGTCGGTCAACGTGGTGGCCGCTCAGGCCGGCCCTGTGATCACGCGCTACGAGATCGAACCGGCCACGGGCGTGAAGGGCAGTCAGATCGTGAATCTGGCGAAGGATCTGGCGCGTGCACTCAGTTTGGTCAGCATCCGGGTGGTCGAGACCATTCCGGGCAAGAACCTGATGGGTTTGGAGTTGCCCAATCCCAAACGCCAGATGGTGCGCCTGTCCGAAATTCTGGGTTCGCAAACCTATCACGCAGGCAGTTCGGTGCTGACGATGGCCCTGGGCAAGGACATCGCGGGCAACCCGGTGGTGGCCGATCTGGCCAAGATGCCGCACGTACTGGTCGCCGGTACAACGGGTTCGGGTAAGTCGGTGGGTATCAACGCCATGATTCTGTCTTTGCTGTATAAGGCAGACGCCAGCCATACCCGCCTGATTTTGATCGATCCCAAGATGCTCGAAATGAGCGTTTACGAAGGTATTCCGCACCTGTTGGCACCTGTGGTGACCGACATGCGCCATGCCGCCAACGCGCTGAACTGGTGCGTGGGCGAAATGGAGAAACGCTACAAGCTGATGAGCAAGATGGGCGTGCGCAATCTGGCGGGCTACAACGCCAAGATTCGCGATGCCATCAAGCGCGAAGAACCCATTGCCAATCCGTTTTCGCTGACGCCCGATGCGCCCGAACCCTTGGCGCCCCTGCCGATGATCGTCGTGGTCATCGACGAGTTGGCCGATTTGATGATGGTGGTAGGTAAGAAGATCGAAGAGCTGATCGCCCGCCTGGCTCAGAAAGCGCGTGCCTCGGGAATTCATCTGGTGCTGGCCACGCAACGTCCGAGCGTCGATGTGATTACTGGCTTGATCAAGGCCAACATCCCAACGCGTATCGCGTTTCAGGTGTCGTCCAAGATCGACTCGCGCACCATTCTCGATCAGATGGGTGCCGAGACGCTGCTGGGGCAGGGCGACATGCTGTATATGCCGCCAGGCACGGGTTTTCCGGTGCGCGTGCACGGCGCGTTCGTCTCCGATGAAGAAGTGCATCGCGTGGTCGAGCATCTGAAGTCCCAAGGCGAGCCGGATTACATCGAGGGTCTGCTGGAAGGCGGCCTGGAAGGCGAAACCGGCGATGGCGCGAATGGCGTGACGGGCATGGCCGATGCCGAATCCGATCCCATGTACGATCAGGCGTGCGAAGTGGTGCTCAAGCATCGGCGCGCCTCGATTTCGCTGGTGCAGCGTCATTTGCGCATTGGTTACAACCGGGCAGCCCGCTTGCTGGAGCAAATGGAACAGTCGGGCATGGTCTCGTCTATGCAGTCGAACGGCAACCGGGAGATCCTTGTTCCCGCCAGAGAGGAAGCATGATGAATTGGAATTCGCTACGAATGGCTGCGCTATCGGGTTGTGCGGCGGTGCTGATGTATGCACCGGTGGCTGTCCACGCCGGCGATGCCGCCGACGTGCAGCTCAAGCGTTTCGTGCGTGAGGTGCAAGCGGCCACGGGCCAATTCACGCAATCCACGGTGGGCGCACAAGGCCGCACTCAACCGGCACAGTCGGGTGTGTTCTCGTTTCAGCGTCCGGGGCGCTTCAAGTGGCAAGTGCAAAAACCCTACGAGCAATTGATCGTCTCGGACGGCAGGCAGGTTCTGCAATACGACCCCGATCTGGCGCAAGTTACGCAGCGTAATGTGGATGCCGCGATCGGCACGTCGCCCGCCGCCATTTTATTTGGATCGGGTTCGCTCGAACAGGCGTTCAACGTTCAGGCGCTGCCCGAACGCGACGGCCTGCAGTGGTTACGCGCCACGCCTAAAACGGCCGATGCAGGTTTTTCGCGGGTCGATTTGGGATTCGATGCGAATGTGCCGCAACGCATCGAATTGCTGGATTCCTTCGGTCAGACCACCCGAGTGACGCTATCGGGCATGACAGCCAATCCTACCCTGCCCGCCAGCGAGTTCGTCTTCACTCCACCCGAGGGTGTGGACGTCGTGAAGATGTGATGCTGCTTCAGGCCGGGCCAACGGGTGAGAACACCAGACTCACCGGCGTCGGCGCGACTGCCACGACTCGTGGCTTACCCAGTGTGCCCCTAGTGATTTCGATGTCGCATGCTGCGATCGTACCCGCCCGTTGGTTCAGGACGAACAGCGTGTCGCCGCAAGGCGATACGGACAGTGCGCGAGGCACCGTGACGCCTTCGGTGTAGCGCGCCATGTATTCCAACGTACCGCTGCGGGCATCGATGGTCCAAGCCGTCACGCTGTCGGCTTCGGGTGGCGCATCGCCTGTGCGTCGGGTGCTCGCGAACAACATACGTCCGCTGGGATGCATCACGATGGCCGATCCGTTACGTGGGCCAGCGTATCCCTCGGGCAGCAGATCGAGGCTTTGCTGGCCACCCGCGTGGGCGGGGGCATCGCTGAACGGACCTCCATGCAGGTGACCATGTTCGGCGTTATAGCGGTAGTGATCCAAGGTGGCGTGTAATTCGTTCAATACATAGACCCAGGTGCCATCTGGATGGACAGCCGCATGGCGCGGTCCGGCACCAGCGACGCTATGACGGCGTTGATGGTCGGTGACCCGACCGTTGGCCAGCGACAGCCGTGCCACCGTGTCGGTACCCAGGTCGCATACCAACCAATCGTCCGTAGCGTTCAGGGGTGTAGCGAAATGGGCGTGGGGCGCGTCTTGACGGGCAGCGTTCGGGCCGGGGGTGCCGAATCCGAACGTGCTGGCTTCGCCATGCGGGCGGCCTTCCGCGTTCAGCGCTTGTACGACGAATACCCCGCCGCTGTACGCGGACACGATCAGATGTTGTCCGGCCGGATCGATGGCGATATGTGCCGGGCCGCAAGCGCCGGGGGGAAGAGCGAGTCGAAACAGGGGGGCAGAAAGATCGCCCAAGCGCCATCCCAAGATCGCACCGGTCGGTTGGCCTGCGTGTTCGTCGACCTCGCTCACCGCATACAGCACATCGAGATGGGGATGCAACGCTAAAAACGAGGGGTTTGCGGCAGGCAGGCAAGCGACCTCGCGCCAGGGTTCGGCGTCGGTGTCGTAAATATGAACTCCACGCGACTGCGCGCCGGGGGAAGCCCCGCCCGGGGCGGCACGAGTGTAGGTTCCGACGTAGGCGTAGCGGTGCATGCGTAATCCTTGAAATGATCGCCGATGCGGTGATGCCGTGGGCGCTGCAATTACCTTGCCGGATGGGGGCCAAGCACTCGCAAAGTGCGTGGTGTAATGCTAGCTTGGGTGGGCGCGATGCTTGCACGCATTGGTGGATCAGTATTTTCTAAGCTTATAGATGAACGGCGACCTTTTCTCTGGTGGGGCCATCAACAGCCGCCACATTCCGCTGGCCGAACGGCTGCGTCCGCGTAGCCTGGCCGATGTCGTCGGTCAGACCCACCTGCTCGGACCTGGCAAGCCGCTACGCGTCGCATTTGAATCGGGCCGGCCGCACTCCATGATTTTCTGGGGGCCACCCGGTGTCGGCAAAACGACGTTGGCGCGATTGATGGCCGACGGTTTCGACGCCCAGTTCATTGCCATGTCGGCGGTGCTGGGTGGCGTCAAAGATATTCGCGATGCGGTGGTCAAGGCAGAAGTGGCGCGCGGGCAAGGCTTGCGCACCATTTTGTTCGTCGACGAGGTTCACCGTTTCAACAAAGCGCAGCAAGACGCCTTTTTGCCTTATGTCGAAAGCGGCTTGTTCACCTTCATCGGCGCGACAACTGAGAACCCGTCGTTCGAAGTGAATTCCGCCTTGCTGTCGCGAGCGCGAGTGTATGTTTTGCAATCGCTGACGCCCGAGGAGCTGACCGATCTGGTACGTCGTGCGGTCGATGCGTTCAATGCCGGTATCGCTGCCGATGCTTCCGTTGACGGCGATTCCGACGGCGACAATATCGTAGAGCAAAAAACCATCGACAGAGTGACGTTCGCCGAAGAGACGATCGCTCAGCTGGCCGCTTGGGCCGATGGCGATGCGCGTCGGGTCATTAACGCCGTCGAGGTAGTGGGCGAGTCGTCCCTGGGTGCGGGTCGCACCACGGTCGATAGCGCCTGGCTGGAAACCGCGCTGTCGCAGAATTTGCGCCGTTTCGATAAAGGCGGCGACGCGTTCTACGATCAGATCAGCGCCCTGCACAAGGCCGTTCGCGGTTCGGACCCCGACGCTGCGCTTTATTGGTTCACTCGGATGTTGGACGGTGGGGCCGATCCGCGCTACTTGTCGCGGCGTATTATGCGGATGGCAGTCGAGGACATTGGACTGGCCGATCCGCGTGCCACCGATATCGCCATGGCCGGTGCCGATTTCTACGAGCGTTTGGGATCACCCGAAGGCGAGGTGGGATTGGCGCAGGCCGTGGTGTATCTGGCGTGCGCTGCGAAATCCAACGCGGTCTATAACGCCTATAACGCGGCACGCCGGTTTTCTGCTGAGAACGGCAGTGCGCCTGTGCCGAATCACTTGCGCAATGCGCCGACCAAGTTGATGAAGCAGTTGGGCCATGGTCATGCTTACCGGTATGCCCACGACGAACCGCATGCTTACGCTGCGGGCGAAACGTATCTGCCCGATGGTCTGCAAGCGAGGTTCTATCATCCGACCGATCGGGGATTGGAGATCAAGATCCAGCAGAAGTTGGAGTTTTTGGCTTCGCTGGACGCCGATTACCTTGCCAGGCGTTGAGTTTATCGATTGGATGCTGCGCCAATGCGTTCAGTTTTCGAATGCATCTAGCGCAAGCGCTTTTAAGGCGGGGTCGTAGATTTTTTGCGTGATGTTCAGGGCTCGAACGTCGGGGCATTTGGCGGGCGATGCCGATAGCGGTTCGGTGCGATGCGACAGCGTGTTCGAGGGGTGCCCAAAACTCACGCCCAGGCATGAGGCGCTTAGGGGTGCGGGAGTCGTAGTGGATGTCGCGTTGTGAACGACCAGCCTTGTTCCGAAAGGGCGTTCTATAAGTGGATAGGGGTGCGCCGATACCGTGTCGCCATTGAAGGTTCGTTCATAGGAGTCGTTATCCTGCCAGCGTGTGGTCCAAAAGCTCGGCTCCGTTATGTTGGGACTGGAGTGGTTGATGTAAGCGTTAAGCATTGCTCCAGTCAGCACCGCCGAGCGAACGATTCGTCGATGGCCAAATCCATCTCTCGCGACAACCTCTTGGCTGTAGTGCAAAGATGAATGGGGGACGTCCGCGCTCCGAAATCTGCGGCGCTCCGCTTCGGTAGGCGCTAATTCTCGGGCATTAACGAAGGCCTGCCGAACATCGAAAAACTCGTTTCCTGGTCTGATTTCATACAAATAGAATTGGCGCGAATCTTCGAACCACAATCTGAAACCATCGGACGATTCCCCGCTGTCGAAGTTTGTGTCTAATCCGGCTATTCCGTATGTCACTGCATAGGGCAGATTCCAGGTAGATACGAAGTGACTTGTACCGTTCCGTACCGATCGTCCTTCGTAATGGTTCATCAGGCTGTCGTCCAGCCGAGAACCTTGCCTTGTCGAAGGCCATATTCCACCATCCTTGCGTATTTCTGCTGGCGAACGTTCGTCAAGTCTGTAGACGGCATTATGGGCGTCTAAGGCCGAAACCGGGATGCTGGTTGTCAGGAAAACGGCAGTAGCAAATGCCCGCAGCATAGAAAAAACTCCTTTGTATACGCGATGGCGTATGTGAGAAAAACCCGGGATCGATACCCAGGCATGGGGCATTTAGCGGTAGTGGCGTCGTTCGTCACCACCGTATCGGTAATCACCGGCCGAGTGTCATGGCGTCTTCGTCCTAGGGTAGAAATGGCTGGAGACTGTTTTGGCGTTGCAGGTTATTTGGTTGTGACGGTCGGCTTTCCGGTTGTGTACACGCGATGTCGGATCGGGAAAATCAGCATCATTCAAACCAAGAAACCACGTCGGTTGCTTGATGAAAATTGAGTTGCGGTATCTCCCGAGCATTTCGTATCGAGCTGGTTTCATCGAAAAACACAATATTGGTGAAATTTCACATAGATAGTGGCTCTGTTTGGGGGGCAGATAATGTTTAGATTTTTCTAATCTTCACATGGCTCTCCGATGGCGAAAATAGTTACAACCCAGAAAATTCCAACATAGGTTCGAAATCAAGGTCAAGTAAAGATCGGCGGATTTAGTCGTCGAAATCGCCAATCGTGAGAACTTTCAAAGTGGGGTCGTAGATCTTGCGTGGTACGCATGGATTGAAAGCCAGGGCACCGGGCGGGTGACGCCGATAGTAGTTCGGTGTGAAGCGACAGGCCACTTGAAGTGGATGCAGTGCTGACGCCTAGGCACGAAGCACTTAAGGGTATTGGCGTCGTCGTGGCATTTATCACGAGTCTGGTGCCGATAGGTTGTTCGGCTATAGGATAGTGTGTTCTGGATACAGTGTCGGCATTATGTCCAATGTCGTAGCCAGCGTAGGTTTGCCAGTTACTCATCCATCGCGTCCGATCGCTAAGCGGAGCTCGGATGATAAGTAGCGGTAAACGTCCAAGCAGTTCCCTCGTAAGCTCTGCGTACCGTATGATTTGTATTAGTCAAAACTTAATCTGACATTTTCGTTAACCTAGGGCAAGAGCCCTGAAAGGAAAAGTCAGAGATGAACATGGCCCAGAATCATAAGGTAATCCGAAACAAGATAGGGCTGCTGAAGCTAGCCGAGCAGCTGGACAA
>CAMDNZ010000054.1 GCA_945903445.1 Bordetella parapertussis | reverse complement strand
CACGTAGTCAGTAAGGATGATGCAGCACCGGCCACGGCTTCTAGGCAGTGCCGAATGTGAACGCTGTCGCGGCGCACTCGCAGCTGGGATTGGGTGAGGAGCGGGTAGTAGGCCATGGCAATATACTGGTTATTTATCCAGTATGGCTGGCGAAAAAATAGGGCCAAATTGATCGGCCCTAGATTCTTTTGCAGAGGCTTCAGATTGAACTAGTCACCAAATCGGCGGCATGTCACCACGACGATTTTTCCCCAACTGGCTTGGAAAGCTAGTAAAAGTGGGGTGGCTGATGGGGCTCGAACCCACGACAACTGGAATCACAATCCAGGGCTCTACCAACTGAGCTACAGCCACCGCTGACCTGCGAAGAAGCGAGATATTAGCATAGAAATCAGTGGCGTCAAATAGACCCGGGACTTAGTCTCGTTGGTAGTCTGGCCCCGTTTTGTTGCAGCCTTGCTATCCTAGCGAGCTTAGGGCGAATTGCCGCCGGACGGTCACCTCTACACCATACTTATGGATGCCCTGCGCACGCTTATCGAGCAGTACTGGCCGTACATCGTTTTTGCCATCAGCGTGATTGGCGGAACCGTCGCGGCCGTACACGCTGCGATGACCAAGCACGACGTGCGAGCCGCTATCGGATGGGTCGGCATCAGCATCTTCTCGCCGCTCTTCGGCGCGCTGTTCTATTTGATCGCCGGCATCAATCGAGTGCGCTCGACTCGCAAAGGGCTGATGCGTGAAGAAGTGATGCTGCAGCACGCTTACGTCCAGCAGGTGCCGGTGGACGAGCTGGTAGCGCGTTGCGGTCCGCAGTTCGCCTCATTGCGCACTCTGGGGAACCGGGTTAGTCGTTTCAACATCGCGGGCGGTAACGCGGTGCGCCCGCTGGATGGGGGTAGCGAAACCTATCGGGCCATGCTGGAGGCTATCCGGCGATCAACGCATTCCATTGCACTGCAAACCTATATTTTCGATAACGACTCGGTAGGTCGTGAAATTGCCGACGCGCTGATCGAAGCCCGCGAGCGGGGCGTGCAGGTTCGTGTGTTGATCGACGCAGTCGGCGTTCGGTATTCGATGCCGACGATCGTCACTCGCTTGAATCGCGGCAAAGTTCCCACCGCGCTATTCAATCCCAATCCGCTGTTTTTCTGGCGCATGCCCTACGCTAATTTGCGCTGTCACCGTAAGGTATTGGTGATCGACGGGCAAGTGGGCTTTACTGGTGGTATGAACATTCGTCGGGCGTTCGTCGACCAGGGCGACGGCATTGCGCCAGCTCAGGACACGCATTTCTACGTTGCCGGACCGGTCGTCCATCAATTGCTGTCGGTATTCGCTCACGATTGGGATCTCACCACGGGCGAAAGCTTGAAGGGCGCGCAATGGTTTAAATCGCCCCAGGCGGAGATTCAGCAGAATCAGTTAAATCAGCCAAATCTTGATCGACAAGAGCCGTCCGCGAACGAAACGCTGGCGCAGGAACCCACGCTACAACCTGCTGGCGATGTCCCCATGCGTTGCATCCCTGCCGGTCCGGACCGCTACATCGGCAGCACTCACAAGATGCTTTTGGGTGCGCTGGCGGTGGCTCAGCGCCGGGTCCGCATCCAATCGCCGTATTTCCTGCCCGACGTGACCCTGATCGGCGCACTGGCCACCGCTGCGCGCCGGGGTGTCGTGGTGGACATCGTCATTCCAGGTACCAACAACCTGAAATTGGTCGATTACGCCATGACCGCGCAGTTGGACCAAGTGATACGCACGGGTTGCCGCGTATGGCGAGCTACGGGGCCGTTCGACCATTCGAAGATCATGGTGGTGGACGACGCATGGTCGTATATTGGTTCATCCAATCTTGACCCGCGTAGCTTGCGCCTTAATTTCGAGCTCGATTCCGAAATCTACGATACTGAGGTCGCGCAATGGCTGGGCGCACGCGTCGATCGTTTGATGCTGTCCGGTAATCAGGTGACCCTGGGCACACTCTATAAGCTGGCGTTTTTCAAACGCTTGCGCAACAAGCTGATCTGGCTGGCATCGCCTTATCTATAATCCTAAGTTTAGCGAGGACGATTGTGCGGCATGCCAATCGTGTTCGCCTCATACAGGTTTTTCCTTTATGGCTGGCAAAGCACCGATCGACGCTTTTATCCTGATTTCATTGCCCATGCTGGCGATTTTTGTCGTACTGATTGTCAGTTGGCTGGCTACCGGGGTTAGCGCATTGCTGCTGCTGTCGGTGCCAATGTTGGTCACTGGGGGGCTGTTTGCCGTGTTAGGGATACGCCGCGGTAAACAAACTCGGACCGAAGATATCGCTCAATGAGCGGTAGCCATCATGCGATGCACCGTCTGAGCCAGTGCATCCAGCGTGAAGGGTTTGGTCAGCAAGGTCGTGCGTTCTGGCAGGCGTCGATCGCTGGCCTGAAATTCAGTGGCATAGCCCGTCACGAAAATAACCGGCAATTCTGGTCTGTCGCGGCGAACGTGCTCGGCCAGCTCGATGCCACTCATCCCGGGCATGCGGATGTCGGTGATCAATAAATCGAGTTGAGAGGCTTGTGCAAGCAGTGCCAAAGCACAATCGCCTCGACTGGCGGATACTGGGGTGTATCCCAGGTCTTGGAGCAGTTCGACGATCAAGCTGAGTATAGTTTCTTCGTCATCGACCGCCATGACGGTAAGACGAGCGAGGATGCTGCAAAGCGAAGCGTTCATTCTGCGGACCGGTCGTACTAAGCCCCTGACGGCACGTACCGAGTCGATACGCACTTCTAGAGCGGACGGCCCAGGGCTAGCAAGTGCCGTGCCTGACGGGCCAGAGCGATTCGACAGCGTGAACGGCAGTTTCGGAAAAGCGAGCGCGCAGGCCGCGCTCGGTGTCGTCCGCGGTATAGGTGATTTCGCCCAGAAACGGCGTGTCGTAGATGACCACGCTACGGCTGGCGGTGCCATCGGCAAGGCGCAGATGCACGGTATCGCCTACGCGGATAGGGCAGTCGAGGTGATGTTGACGGGCGCGGCGAACGAGGTCGCGTTGAGTAATGGCTTTCATGATTATTCCTATTTTTACAGCTGGCGTACAGATTAGGCTTTCGCCACGTGTCGCCAGATAGGCGGCAACAGGCGTAACGAAGCCAGACTGAAAGCGAGCGTCTTGTCGCTTGGGCCTTGCGATATACGCCTTGCCAGCAACGATTCTGGTTATGACTGCTAATGAGATAAGGACGACCAGTGGGCCATCCGGATCGGATAATCGTTGCTTTTTTAGATTAGTTTGAGCAACGAATTTGACTGTGCGATGACAGATCAGGTGCGCAGTATGGGCGAACTTCGCTCAAGTTGCAACAATCCAAGTGCAACTTAGTATGTATCGCTAAGGAGTGGCGCTTATTTAGGCGCTTCTACGGGTTGGCAAGTAAATCGCGCTGTGGCTTTTTTGGGAATCAGGCCGGTTGCACCGTTGGAGGTGACGCGAGGGTCCACCAATTTGCGACCGAGCGACGTGCAGTGTTCTTCGGCCGCGCGCAGCGTGATGTTTTTCAGTTCGACCCAGCTAATATTGCGCAAGCCCGCGTTGTAGCTGACTTCGTACTCATCCGTGCCGACAGATGTCGCTACGCCGCCGCGAACCGCGCATGCAGCGAGCGCGAAGGTAAGCACACAGACGGCACCGAGTCGGGTCCAGCGGGCAGAGCGAGCGAGCATGGGCAAGCCAGAGAAGAATGTGAGGCCGAATTTTAAACCATTAGGTGAAGGCTGCTAGCGCTGATGCACTGACTCGTCGAGAAGGCGTGCTGACCCATTGAGAAGAGGCCGTGGCGCCTTGGAGGAGAGACTGATCGATATGCGAGCACGTGATCCAATCATCATCGGCCGATCTACCCAAAGTTGCCCAGACAGATCGGCCGATGATTGGCTCGCAGATTGGTTGCCAGTCGCCAACCCTTAGGGTTGACGACCAGGCTACCTGCGTTATTGCAGCGAAATGTTCGCGGCTTTTGCCGTATCGGCCCATTGCTTGCGATCGTTGACCAGGAAGCTGTCGAACTCGGCAGGCGTGACACCCGTTACCGGCTGCGAACCCAAAGTGGCAATCTTTTCGATAGTGCCGGGATCCGTCAGCACGTCTTGCATGGCGGCGTAATACGCATCGACTACTTCCTTGGGCAATTTGGCCGGGCCAAAAATGCCTTGCCACGTCGGCATGTCGAAGCCTTTCAGGCCCAGTTCGTCCAGGGTCGGTACGTTGGGCAGTTGAGGGGCGCGTGTCATCGAAGTCACTCCGATGGCGCGGACTTTGTTTTCTTTGACCAGGGGCGCAGCAGTCGAGATGTTGTCTACCGTCATGGCGATGTGGCCGCCCAGCAAATCGGTGATGACAGGTGCCGCGCCACGGTAAGCGGCGTGTTCCATCTTCACACCCATGCGATGCAACATGGTTTCGGCGATCAAGTGATTCGAAATGCCGACGCCGGCGGTGCCGTACGTGGCTGTCGGGGTTGCTTTGATGTAAGCCGTCAATTCGGCGATGTTGGTGGCGCGAACGTCGTTGTTGACGATGACGACGTTAGGCTGGGTAGCGGCCATCGTGATCGGCGTGAAGTCGGTCGGATTGTAGTTGGTGCTGGGGTTGATGGCGAACGTGATGGCCAGCGAGCCTGCGGCAGCGATGGCGATGGTGTAGCCATCGGGCTGTGCCTGGGTCAGGCGATAGGCCATGATGTTGCCGCCTGCGCCAGCCAGGTTTTCGACGATAACCTGGGTGCCCAGGCGCTTGCCCAGCGGGTCGGCCAACAAGCGCGCCAGCGTATCGGCCGAGCCGCCCGGCGCGAAACCGACTAGCAGACGCACGGGTTTGTTGGGCTTCCAGGCATCGGCGGCCTGAACAGGGGCGGCAAATGCGGCAGCGGCAATCAATGCGCCGGCAGCGCGATTAAACAAGGACGAAGTCATGGCGGTTATCTCGAAACAGGTGAAAGGGAGGATGTCTCTTCCGGATAAAGGGTGGAATCGTTATGAATTCAGCCCGGCTCGTCGGCCGGTTCGAACATCTGAGACAGGCAGGTCGCAACCAGGCGATTGGCCAACAAGGTGGGTGCACCTGCTGCCTGCGAAAGGACGTCACGCATCCAGCCTTGGTAGCCCATGCAATGCATGACGATCAGATCGCAGTCGCGTAGTTGCTGCCCGGCGTCAGCCAGCCGCTGGCGCGCCGTGTCGGGATCATCGTATGGCGAAGCGTGTACCAGAGCGGTTTCGCACGGCAATGGTGCAAGCAAATGAAAGTGCTCGACCTGGGCGGCCAGGGGCACCACGATGCCCAGCTTGCGGCAATGGCGGGTCAGCCCCACCAAGGCATGATCGACGACCTGCTGAGGTTCGATCATGAAAGTGTTCATCGGGGGCAGGGCAGTACCGGTACACAGCGGTACTAACGCGTCGTAGCCGGCGCTGTCTGCCGCTCGCATGACCTCGGCCAAACGGACTTCGGTCAGATCGCGATCCAACTGAATAGCGCTGCCGTCGGCCAGCCGGGTGGCGAAACGATACGCGCCTGCGCGCGGGGCCAAAGCTTCGCGGGCCTCGGGTGTTAGGCCGTCGAGCGCGCCGAATTCGTCGATCTGGACATGCTCGCCCAAGATGCGCCGCATGTCCGGCATCACGTCTACGCGCGGCGATTCGCCGATCGTAAAAAACGCCAAACGGATGGGCGGCTTCATGCCGACGGCCCCCGACCCACCGTTTGCAGATAGGCCAAGGAACCATAACGGCCTTGCAACGCCTGCCATTCGGCTTCGTCCACAAAGCGCAGCGTGCCGTCGCCGAACATCTTCGCGGCTTCGATGCAAAAGCGCATCGCCAGATCAGCATCGACTGCATTGGTGACGCCCGTGGCGCATCCTGGCACGGCGCTTTGCGCGGTCAGGGCGACACCCACGACGGGGGCGTCGGTCACGATAGTGGGCTGCATCAGCGAATTGACGTGATGCAGGCCGTTCTCGTAGGGCGTAATGTCTTGCGTGGTCAGGGGCAGAGTGACCGGCAATTCGCCGCTGGTCCAGCTCATGATGTCCAGCATGACATCGGGAATGCGCAACAGATAGCCTTGTTTGGCGACCGGCGTCAGCGCCACGCCGCGATGATTCACCAATCGATTGCCGCGCGTGGTGTCCACCGACAGAATCGCCTGCATCTTGGGATCGACTTCATAGGACATCATTTCGCGCATCGGAAACGGCGAGCGCATCATGGGTACGGGATGATGGGGGCGGGTGCCGGCACGGGGGCAGATGTGCGTGCGAATACGCACGGTGCCGCGCAATACGTCGCCCGCGCGGGCCATGGCCATCAGCTTGAAGGCCGCCGCGATGGCTACGACCGCACCATCGCTATCGGACACCAATCCGGTCACGGTCGGGCGCGCGCCAATGCCGCCCAGGCGGCCGACGATGCCCATTTGCGGGGCGTCGGGGTCGCTGCCAGGAATTTCGATGCTCAGGAAATCGGTGGACAGGCCATCGCGGGCCAGAGTCGTTACCTCGACCGTGCAGTCACCGGCGGTGCGCAATGCTTGGGCCACAGTCTGGCCATCGACGTTTGCCGACGAAAGCAGTTCTATGGTGTCGATCACTTGTTTCATACGGGCAGATCCAGGTTGCCGGGCGGCAGGTTGTTAGGCGTCGTGGTGCCATGCATCCAGAGCGCATCGTGTGGGCCGGTCAGCGCATGCCTGCGGCCTTCTATACGCAATCCGCTGCCTTCGGGCAGGCACAGCACCGGCACGGTCGGGTTCAACGTGCAGAATTCGGCCAGCCGCTGGCGGCGCGTCTCGCCTCGGTGGCCGGGCGGATGTGCGTCGGTGAAGTGGGCGTTGATCTGAAAAGGCACCAGCGACAGGGCGTCGAGGCCGCCAGGATCGACGATCGGCATGTCGTTAGTGGTGCGAATGGTGGGGCATGCCAGATTCGAGCCTGCGCTCCAGCCCAGATAGGCGGCTTCGCCCGCCCGCACACGCTGGGTGATGATGGGCAGAAGGCCTGCATTGCGCGTCTCGCGCAGCAGATTGAACGTGTTGCCGCCGCCCACGACGATCAGGCGTGCCGCCTGGATCAGGGCGATCGGGTCGTCGCTGAGGTGTACGCCTTTGACGACGATGGGCAGATCTGCCAATGCATCGCTTACCGTCGCCGTGTAGGTGTCCCAGTCGCGTGTGATACCGGCATAGGGCAAGAATGCAGCAGTCGCACCGGCAGGCAGGTTCGCGCACAGCGCGGCAATGGCGGGCTTGGCATGGACGAGATATCCGGCTTCGCTGCTGGAATTGCTGAGAAGAAGAAGGTTCATAATGTCAAGACAGGCTCTGAAACAGATGCGGAGTGATCGTTGTCGGTCGGCGGGAGATGCCAATATGTGTCGCCGATGCGTCGGCCCAGTGCGCCCACCTCGTCGACCAGCAACTGGCGCAGCCGCTCGATGTCCTCGACCGAGTGCTGGCCCGACACGAACGACACGCACAAGCCACGCACCTCGTCAGAAAGTGGGTCGCGCACGGCAGCGGCCACTGCACCGATACCCGGCATGGCTTCGTCGATGGCGACCGCGCAGCGCGCCTGTCGCACTTGCTCGACGCGTGCGGCCAAATCGTCGCGGGTGCGCGGTGTGCCCGGGCCTTCGTAGGGGATGGGGGCCGAGCCGATCGCACCGTAGTGACGATCGAACGCGCCTTGCGGCAAACGCGACAGCATGGCGCGGCCCATGGCGGTGCCCGATGCCATTCGGCGAGCGCCGGGAGGCGCCAACACCTGCATCGGATGCGAGCCATTCAAGCGTTGCAGCACGACCGTTTCCCGATTCACCAGTGTCGATAGATAGGCGGTGTAGCCCGATGCACAGGAAAGCTTTGTCAATACCGTCCGGCACGCATCGTCCAGGGGGGTGGCTGGGACGCTGGCGCGAACCGCCTGCACCACCAACGCGCCCAGCCGATAGCGGCGGGTGGTGGCGTCTTGCTCCAGCAAGCCATAGGCGTGCATGTGCGACAGCAGTCGGGACGCCGAGCTTTTCGGTAAGGCCAGCTGCGCCGCAACCTCGCTGAAACTCAAGCAGGTCGCCCCTTCGGCGTAACGTTGCAATACGCGTTGGACGTTGACGAGAATGCTCAAAATTTAATGTTCCGAAAAACGGAACTATAGTTCTATAAAGTGGAACAAGAATACCAAACGTTACCCATCGGGTCAATTCGGCTTTAATTCGGTGAATTAGCGCGTGGCAACAGCGCTACGATGGGGGGCCGGATGTCGTGGAAAGTCACGGCGGTTGTTCCGTGCAGATGTCGCGCGCGCTGTAGGTCATGGGGCCAGGCGCACACGGCCAAGGCCATTAGGGAGGCGCTAGTGCATCGCAACAACACGGTATACAAAGGTTATTTATTGACGGCTCAGGTCGAGCGGCTCGACGACCAGGGAAGCGGACCGCGCTTCGTCGCGGCGGTCACCGTCGCGCCGGCCGATATGATTCAACGTCACGGCGAACCCTTCATGCCCCCGGCATTCGCCGATGGCGACCATGCCGATAGTCCCCGGGACGCAGTTCATATTGCCATCGCTCACGGCTGCGACATCGTCGAAGCCATCCAGGGAAACATCGTGGCCAGCTAAGTGCAGGGCAGGTGGGTAGGCAGGGTCGGTCTTACGGTGTTAGGATCGACGCATGACCATCGTCTACGACCTTCACCCAGATAACCCGCAGCCGCGATTGATCAAACAGGCCGCCGGCCTGATCGAACAAGGTGGCTTGTTGGCCGTACCCACCGATTCGTCCTATGCCGTCATCGCGAGGCTGGACGACCGCGACGCTGCGACAGCGCTTAGGCGAGTGCGCGGTCTGGACGACCGTCATCATTTGACGCTGCTGTGCCGCGATCTGACCGAAATCGCCTTGTTCGCGAAAATCGACAATCGGCAATACCGTCTGTTGAAGGCCGCCACGCCTGGTCCGTGGACATTCATTCTGGAAGCCACTAAAGAAGTACCTCGCAGAGTGTCGCATCCTTCGCGGCGCACGATCGGTATTCGGATTCCCCAGCATCCAGTCACCCTTGGCTTGCTCGAGCAATTCGGTGCACCCTTGTTATCCACGACTTTGATTCCTGAGGGCGAAGCCGATGCGCTCAACGATGCGCAAGAAATCGCCGAGCGTTTTAAAGGGGTGTTGATGGGGGTGCTCGATAGCGGTGCATGCCCCGCCACGCCTACTACCGTGATCGATCTGGTCGAAGACCCTCCCGTGGTGATCCGACGTGGCGGGGGCAATCCCGCTTCCTTGGGTCTGGACTGACGGTCCCAATCGGTTCGCATGAGTTCGCATGAGTTCGCATCGATTCGACGACGCGTGGGTCGACGCCACGCATTAGCCCGGGTCGAACCCATTTAACCCGATGCCGACATACGTCATAAGCTGACTTCTTCCCAGCGTACAATCGCCGCACATGAACGAACTCATTCAACTCATTACGGTGATGGCGCTGCCCGTCATCTTTGCGATCACTTTGCACGAGGCCGCGCACGGCTACGTTGCGCGCATGCTGGGCGATCCCACGGCATGGCAACTGGGGCGGGTGACGCTCAATCCACTCAAGCATATCGATCCGGTCGGCACGATTCTCGTGCCGCTGGGTATTTTGCTGATGTCCAAGCTGGCCGGGGCACCGCCCTTGCTGTTTGGTTGGGCCAAGCCGGTGCCGGTTGATTTCAACCGCTTGCGCTCGCCCAAACGCGACATGGCCTGGGTGGCATTGGCCGGGCCTGCGTCCAATCTCGCCATGGCCATCGCCTGGGCCGTTTCCTTGCGATTTTCCGATTACGATGCCGATTCGTTTTGGGCGCAAATGGCCTTGGCGGGCGTGCAGATCAATCTGGTGCTGATGGCGCTGAATCTGTTTCCGTTGCCGCCGCTGGATGGTGGACGAATCGCATTCAGTTTGTTGCCGCATCGATTGGCGTGGCAGTACGCCAAAATCGAGCCCTACGGCCTGATCATCGTGTTGGTGCTGTTGGCGACCGGCGTGCTGTGGACCTTGCTCGCGCCGCTGCTGGCCCTGGGGCGCTGGATCGTCTTCTGGTTCGTCTAGTTCGATACGCGTAGTTCGGTACGTCTGGGGCAGATTGGCGTAAACTGCCCGGTTTAATCCGTCGTTCGATATCCGACCTTGCCCGATCCGGGCTCGGCCGTCTTTGGAGTGTGCTCACATGGCCTCTGCCGTACCACCCGCAGGCGTTACTTTCCAAGGCAGCATGGTTGCCATGGTGACGCCCATGTTTCCCGATGGCGAGCTCGATCTGGCGGGTTACCGCAAGTTGATCGATTGGCACGTTGAGGAAAAAACCGATGCGCTGGTGGTTGTCGGTACGTCGGGCGAGTCGCCCACTGTCACGATGGAGGAGCATGCCAGACTGATCGGCATCGCTGTCGAGCACGCCGCAGGCCGCATTCCGGTGATCGCTGGCGTGGGCGCGAATTCGACGCATGAAGCGATCGAACTGTCGCGGCATGCCTTGCGAGTTGGTGCTCAAGCAGGCCTGACGGTCGTGCCGTATTACAACCGTCCCACGCAAGAGGGCTTGTTCCGCCATTTCAAGACGATCGCCGAAGCGGTCGATCTGCCGTTCGTGCTGTACAACGTACCGGGCCGTACCGTTGCCGACTTGTCCATCGAGACCACGCTGCGCCTGGCCGCGATCCCCAACATCATAGGCATCAAGGACGCCACCGGCGATATTGCCCGAGGTGGCCTGTTGCTGCGTGAGTTGGCCGACATACGTCCCGATTTCGAAGTCTATAGCGGTGACGATCCTACTGCCGCCGCGCTGATTCTGCTGGGCGCACGTGGCAATATTTCGGTTACCGCCAACGTCGCGCCGTGTTTGATGCACGATCTGTGCGCAGCTGCCCTCGCGGGCGATGTCGCTCGAGTTCGCGAACTAAATCGCAGGTTGGCGCGTCTAAACCGGGCACTTTTTGTAGAAGCCAACCCGATTCCCGTCAAGTGGGCACTTGCCCAGTTACACAACACCCCGCTGGGCATGCGCTTGCCCTTGACAGATTTGAGCGTCGCGCACCATGAGACGGTGCGTTCGGCGCTCGACGACGCCGGACTGCTGCAATTCACGGCGCCCGCGTGCTTTCCCTAATATTATGAGGATGCGTATGAATACTCGTCATGCCGGCGTTTCGGCATTGATGGCCATGCTGATGCTGGCTGGTTGCAGCAGCGTGAATCAGTTTATGGGTCGCGAAGAATCCATTGACTACAAGAGCACCGCGCCCCGGCGCGATCCCTTGAGCATTCCCCCCGACCTGACTCAGGCAGCCAACGATCCCCGTTACCGTGCCAATACGGCCGGTACGGCCACGTTTTCCGATTTCCAGAATCAGAACCAGACTCAGACCGTGCAACAGAACGCCACGGCACGGCAGTCCAATGTCTTGCCGCAAAGCAATGAAATGCGGGTCGAGCGCGATGGCGATCTGCGCTGGCTGGTCATCGATCGTCCGCCTGAAGAGTTGTTCCCACGCGTGGTCGACTTCTGGACCGAGACGGGGTTTTCGCTCGAACAGAACAGTCCCAAAGCAGGCTTGATCGAAACCAATTGGGCCGAGAACCGGGCCAACATCCCCGAAAGCTGGCTGCGCCAGGCTTTGGGCGTGCTGCTCGAAAGCGCTTACGACAGCGGTCAACGCGAGAAATTCCGCACCCGCGTCGAGCGCGTGGGCAACCGCACTGAAATCTACATCAGCCATCGCAAGATGCTGGAGAAGCGGTTCGGCAGCGACAATGGTCAGGTCGAGTGGACTCATGCGCCGGAAGATCCCGGTCTGAACGCAGCCATGCTGGCACGCTTGATGGTTTTCCTGGGCACCGATATCGAACGTGCTCGCAGCGTCGTGGCGAAAGCCGAGCAGACGCCGCAGAAGCCGGCGGTTCAATTGGTTACGGTCGAGGGTGCGACTTTGCGCGTCGGCGAGTCGTTCGACCGTGCATGGCGTCGAGTGGGCATTGCGCTGGATTCGGGCGGTTTCTCGGTGGACGATCGCGATCGCAGCGCAGGCGAGTACTTCGTGCGCTATGTCGACACCGACACTGGCGTTCAGAACGAGCAGCCTGGTTTCTTCAGCCGGATGTTCGGTGGCGATAAGCGTGCCGAAGCGGCTCAGTACCGTGTGAAGCTGGCGGGTCAAGGCGAACAGACCATCGTGTCGGTGCTGGATGCCACCGGTCAACCTGACGGCAGCGCCACCGCCGTCCGATTGCTGGGCGTGCTGCGCGACAAGATGTGAGGTCTGCAGGTCGCCGCGGCAGTCGCGGCGGCTTAGGCTTTGATCATCCGACCGTTCTGATCCGTGTCGATTGGCTTGACCGAACAATTTATGCGCTCGCCAATCGGCGCAACGGCAATGATTTCAAGAGGGTACTCACCGGACAGGGGCTTTTGCGTACCGAAGCGTCGCGTGCCCGCTATGGCAGCTTCGATACCTTGTCTATTCCGGAGTACGAGCGGCGCTCTACCGCTTTGACGATCAACCCATCGCCACGTATGGTCCGGGCAGGGCCGTGCCCGAGATCCAGGGGTGCGCTGTAGCAATACGCGACCGAGACCCCACCCCAATTCATCCGTTCAGCAGCTCATAAGGTCACGGCCAAGGGCATCTCCCGGCCGTGCTGGCCGCTGGAGCTTGTGTGCCTGATCGCGCGTTCGTCGATGCGCTGCGGGTCGCGCGGTCCATGAGGATGTTTTCGTGCGCAATACGGTCATCTATCGTACCTTGTCCGCCGTTTTTTCAGCGATCACGCTCGCAAACCTGCATTGGTTTCGGGTAAAAAATGCTGACGATGTCGTTCAAAAATGGTCTGGGAGCTGGAATGATTTCTGATATTTTTTATATTCCTTCTCAAAATATTTTTACGCGCGCAATCAATAGTTTTATTTAAATAAAAGCTTATTTAAAAGACGATTGGTTCTGATTTTTTTGGAATGCCGTGGCGATAATTTTCTGATTTGGATTTTTTCAGAATTGAAGTCGAAAATTTTCGCCGGGTCTTGCGTCGCCCGTCAATATCCGAGGACGCAACTCCCGGCCCACTACGACCTGGCTGACGTGGGTGCGTCCTTGCCAGCTTTGGATCGGCATGGTCTGAAAACGACAAACCCCTGCTTAATAAACAGGGGTTTATTTACAGCCTGGACCACGGATGCATCCGTGGTCTTTTGGTCGAAGCATCCCGGGGCGCATCGAACCGACGCGTCGCAGATTACTGCGTGGTCGTGCCGCCCGAGCTGGGAGCCGTCGTCGAACCCGGGGTGGCCGGTGCCGGCATGGTGGTCGAGCTCGAACCACCGACCGGTGCTGGCGAGGTCGCGGCGGGCGAGGGGGTCGAGTTCGGCGAGGTCTCTTCAGCCTTATTGCAAGCCGAGAGGCCCAGGGCGATAACCGATGCAGCCATCAGGGTTTTGGTCAACATACTTGTACTCCTTCCAGGATTGAAAACGTATTGCTCTTGGGTTCAGTTGGGGGAAACCTGTTTGAGGGAAACCCCTTGTCTACGGTTCAAGACTAACCCAAGGAGCGTCCTAGATAAGTATGGAAAGTTGAGCGAGAGCATCCCAAACGCAACAGCTCTTGCTCAAGTATGTCGTTCCTTTCTTGATGTTACTTTTCGGCCGTAAAAGTCGGTAAGTAGTGCACCCAACCTGCGGCGATCCACGCTTCCAGACACTGTCTGGCAGCTTCGCTGGCGCGTCGTCCGATGGCTGAATCCACGGCCAACACGCGTCGGTCGGCCAATTCGCGCAGCGCCGCGCTCAAGGGTGCTGGCGCCAGTTCACCGTTGATGTACACCGATCGGCCGCGATACAGCATCCGGGTGCGCCGGTCCAAGGCCATGGCGCCGCTGGCGGGCCAGTTGCTCAACAGATCGAGATCGCCCGTGTCATCGTCGGGCGCGCCGAACTGCACACTAGCGTGCGGTTCGGTCAACCAGCAGCCCAGAAAGCGCTGAGCCAGGGCATCGTCGAAACCGATTTTGCCCACTGCCGCCAGCGCCGCTGCGACCAGCGGTTCGGGTATGCTGGCTGGTGTCTGGGTAGCGGTTTGATCTGGATCTCGATAAAGCCTCGTGAAGCTCGGACCCATGAGGGGCGGAGCGGCATAGGGGCCGGCAGCCTTGCCGCTGCGTGCCATGATCTGGTCGGCTGCCGCCTCCAACATGCCGCAAGCGAGATCGACCTGGCTGGGCGATTTGAAGCCAATCGAGATGGTCATGCATTCGCCGATCGCGACGCCATCGTGCGCTATTTGTGGGGGAAGGTACAGCATGTCGCCGGCATCTAGCACATATTCGACTTCGGGAGTGAAGTGCTGCAATACCTTCAATGGGATATCGGGCTGAAGGCTGAGGTCCTTCTGGCGGCCGATGCGCCAACGGCGCTGACCTTGGGCCTGGAGCAAGAACACGTCGTAACTGTCGAAATGGGGACCGACGCCGCCGCCATCGCCGGCAATGCTGATCATCATGTCGTCCAGCCGCGCATCGGGAATGAAACGAAACCGATGCAGCAAGGCCGCCGCGGCATCGTCGTGCAGATCGACGCCTTGAACCAGGACAGTCCAATGGGTGTCGCGTGGCGTGGGCAGGCGTTTGAAGGGGCCGTGTTCCATCTGCCACTCGTCGGCGTCTTGCCAGATCAGGCGAGCCTGGACCTCGTCGCTGCGAGCCAGCGCTTTGATGCCCGCAAACGAAAGAGGCGGTTTGAACGCAGGGATGGCCTGACGAATCAGCAGGGCCTCTTTTTGCCAATGCTTGTGCATAAAGGCGGCCGGGGTCAGCCCGGCAAGTAAGGCTAAGGGGCGGTCGGGATCAATCACAGGTGGGCCTTCAATCGGTAGAGTGCGTCCAGCGCTTCGCGGGGGGTGAGGCTGTCGGGATCGACCGCGGCCAATTCGGCATATAGCGCCACCGCGCGGGCCGCCTCTTCAGTGGCGTGGTCTTGCGCGTCTAGCGCTGCGTTGTCGGCGTCGGGCGCTGCAAACAGGCCGAGTTGCGGCGTGGGTGCGCCCTGGGCTTCGAGTCGTTCGAGTTCGCGGGTCGCTTGCCGGATGACTGCGGCCGGCACGCCGGCCCGCTGAGCGACCTGGATGCCGTAGCTGCGGCTGGCGGGGCCGTCTTGTACCTCATGCAAAAAGACGATCCCGCCCGAGGATTCAGCTGCTGCCAGATGCACATTGGCGGCAGTGGGCTGCTCGGCAGGCAGGCGCGTCAATTCGAAGTAATGCGTGGCGAACAAAGTGAGTGCGCGGTTGTGGGTCAGCAAGCGACAGGCAATCGCCCACGCCAGTGCCAAGCCATCGTAGGTGGACGTGCCGCGGCCAATTTCGTCCATCAACACGAGACTATTGGGCGTGCTGGCCGACAGAATGGCCGCGGCTTCGGTCATTTCCATCATGAAGGTCGAACGGCCCCCGGCCAGATCGTCGGCTGCGCCGATGCGGGTGAATATGCGGTCGATCCGGCCTATCGTGGCCGAGGCAGCCGGCACGAAACTGCCGATGCGCGCCAACAGCACGATCAGGGCAACCTGGCGCATATACGTCGATTTGCCGCCCATGTTGGGGCCTGTCACCAGCAACATGCGCCGAGTCGCGCTCAAGCGCACACCGTTGGGTGTGAATCGTTCGATGCTGCGCTCCACCACGGGGTGGCGTCCGGCATCGATCTCGATGTCGGCTGCTTCGGACAACTCGGGGGCCACCCAAGCGCGCGTTTGCGCATGATCGGCCAAGGCCGCCAGCACGTCGATTTCGGCCAGTGCGGCACCGGCCGCCGACATGGCCTGGACGAACGGCGCCAGCGCGTCCAACACGCGCTCGAACAGCATTTTCTCGCATGCCAACGCGCGATCCTGGGACGACAGCACTTTGTCTTCCCAGGCTTTCAGCTCCGGTGTGATGTAGCGCTCGGCGTTCTTGAGCGTCTGGCGGCGGCGGTAGTCGTCGGGCACCTTATCGGCTTGCCCACGCGACACTTCTATGTAGAAGCCATGGACTCGATTGAACTCGACCCGCAGGTTGGCGATGCCGGTACGCTCGCGTTCACGCGTTTCCAGTTGCACCAGAAATTCGCCGTTGTCCGATGCCAGTTGTCGCAGCTCGTCCAGCTCGGCATCGAAACCCTCTGCAATCACGCCGCCGTCGCGCACCGCCTGCGCGGGTTCGGGAGCGATGGCGTGAGCGAGCAGGTCGGCCAGTGCAGCGTCGATATCCAGTGAAGTCAGGAGTTCGGCGATGCGTGGAGCCTGGGGCTTCAAGGGGGCGATCAAGTCGGCGACGGCTGGCAAGGCGGTCAGGGCCGTGCGCAGGCTGGCCAATTCGCGGGGGCGAACCGAACGCAAAGCGACTCGGGCGGCAATGCGCTCGACGTCGGACATGCTGCGCAAGGTCTGACGCAGGTCGGCCAGCATGGGTTGCGCGCCGTCCGGTTGGATCACCGTGGCGTCGCCGTTCAACAATGCCGCGATGGCCGTTTGGCGGGCGAGCGCAGGTGCATTTTCGCGCAAAGGGTGATGCAGCCAACGCCGCAACAAGCGGCTGCCCATGGGGCTGCGACAGCCATCGAGTACCGAGAACAGGGTGGGCGATTCTTCGCCCGACAGCGTCTGGGTCAGTTCCAGGTTGCGCCGCGAGACCGGATCCAGCACCACGTAAGCACCGGGCCGTTCGGCGGTCAGCGATTGCACATGCGCCAGAGCAGCCGATTGAGTGCGGGTGGCGTAGCGCAGCAACGCGCCTGCGGCACGCACACCCATGGGCATGTCTTCGACGTCGAAACCTGCCAGATCGTCGGTGCCGAAGTGTTGGGTCAAATGAGCGCGCGCGCCATCGGTGTCGAAGTGCCAATCGGGCACGCGACTGCGTGCGCCGGTGAGCGGGCAGGGAAGCTGAGCACTGTCGGCCACCACCCATTCGGCGGCGTCGATGCGATGCAGTTCCGATTCCAGCTGGCACGTCGCGCATTCGGCCAAACGGAATGTGCCGCTGGCCAGGTTCAACCAGGCCAGACCGACTCGGGTGTCCCGGCTGGACTTGGGCAGGCAGACGGCAGCCAATGCCCGGTCGGCCTTCGCGGGTAACAGGGCGTCGTCGGTCAGCGTGCCCGGTGTGACAATGCGGACGATGGCCCGTTCGACCGGGCCTTTGGCGGTGGCCGGATCGCCAATTTGTTCGCAGATGGCGACCGATTCGCCTGCCGCGACCAGCTTGGCGAGATATTGCTCCAGCGCATGAACCGGAATACCCGCCATGGGGATCGGTTCGCCGTTGCTGCTGCCTCGTTTGGTCAACGTGAGATTGAGCAGGCGGGCGCCCCGCTCGGCATCATCGCAAAACATTTCATAAAAATCGCCCATGCGATAGAACAGTAGTAGTTCTCCGGCCTCTTGTTTGAGGCGAAAGTACTGCTGCATCATGGGGGTATGTTTGGAATCGATGGTTTGCGACATGCTTGTATTAGACAGTCTAATATTTGAGCGGAAACGAGGGACGAAGGGTGAATTCTATCGCCCTGGTAGTCAGGCTACCTCGACCTTGCCCCGTGCGTTGGTCTGCCATGGTAGCAGTCGCCCACATTGTTTTTCCGCCAATAGCCTACGATGAGACCGGCGTCTGGCGTGTAAACCATCGATGCCTTGGTATAGTCGGATCGGTCTCCTCTTTATTCGCGCACCGCATGAACAACACCACACCCAAGCCCCCCGGCGATCCTCTCGGTCGCACTGTGTCCGGCACAATGTCGCTTGCTCAATCAGGCGAAGTCACGGCCAACAATTGGCATTTGGAAGAGATCGTTCGAGGGCTGCGGGAAGCCCGCATGGACTGGCGTGCCTCTACTGCGCGCACGCGAGAACTCGGTGGGCGTGAGCTGCCCTCGCGCGAGGTGCTGCAAGACGTCGTAACGGCCTTGTGCGGCGCCTTGTTCCCCATGCGCTTGGGACCGGTCGATTTGCGCGAAGAAAGCGAAGATTTTTACGTCGGTCATAGTCTGGATTCGGCGCTCAATGCGCTGTTCCTGCAAGTTCGGCTGGCCTTGCGTCATGCCGCTCGGGTGACCGATCCCAGCTCGATTCCCACTCAAGCCGAGCTGGACGACCGGGCGCGGGCGATCGTCGCAAGCTTCGCGCAGGGCTTACCCGCCCTGCGCCGCTTGTTGGATCGCGACGTCATGGCCGCTTTTCATGGCGATCCGGCGGCGCGAAGCGTCGATGAGGTGCTGCTGTGTTACCCGGGTGTCGCCGCCATCATCCATCATCGGCTGGCTCACGCGCTGTATCGCGATCAGACGCCGCTGGTGCCGCGCATGATCGCCGAGTTGGCGCATTCTGCCACAGGCATCGACATCCATCCCGGCGCGCGCATCGGCCCCGGTTTCTTCATCGATCACGGCACCGGTGTGGTCATCGGCGAGACCTGCATCATCGGTGCCAATGTTCGTCTCTACCAAGCGGTCACCTTGGGCGCCAAGCGTTTCCCGCAGGACGATAAAGGTAATTTGGCCAAGGGTTTGTCGCGCCATCCTATCGTCGAAGACGATGTGGTTATCTACGCCGGTGCGACCATTTTGGGCCGAGTGATCATCGGCCGGGGGACCGTCATCGGCGGCAATGTCTGGATCACCAAGGACGTCGCCGCGGGCAGTGTGGTCAGTCAAGCGACGCTGACCGATATCTGCGAGAAGGACGGTTCCGATCTGTGATGTCCACGATCGGACGACGCACAAGCGCTCGATCGGAACGGCTCGCATTCTCGTTCAATCGGGCGGCGACGCATCGAATACGACCGACAGTTGACCGCTATATCGTCCGGGCGTTTGACGCATGTCGCGCGCGTGCCGCGCATCGACCGAGACGCTCAGGCTACCCTCGACATTTTGTAGCGTGCGTTCGGCGGTGTAGCGCGTGCCCGTTCCGCTAGGCGCGTGAGGTTCGGCGACGGGCAGCGGTCCATCTGACGACGCCAGAGACCCCGGTAACGTCAGATGGACGTCGACCGGCACGGCATTTTCCGAGACCGTGTCATGACGCAGCGCGCATCGGCGATCGACCTGATCCGAACAGGTGACATGCACGGTGAATGAAGTGTATTAGTCAAAACTTAATCTGACATTTTCGTTAACCTAGGGCAAGAGCCCTGAAAGGAAAAGTCAGAGATGAACATGGCCCAGAATCATAAGGTAATCCGAAACAAGATAGGGCTGCTGAAGCTAGCCGAGCAGCTGGACAATGTGTCCAAAGCCTGCAAGATCATGGGCTTTAGCCGGGACAGTTTTTACCGGATCAAAGACCTGTATGAGCAAGGTG
>CAMDNZ010000053.1 GCA_945903445.1 Bordetella parapertussis | reverse complement strand
CCAGCGACCCCAGGTTTACTTGCGAGCCGGCACTTTAGGTGCGCCTTCGAGCTGCCGCATCAGGTCAGCGCACTGATTGGCCTCTTCGCCCGCACTGGGCGCGATCAAAGCCAAGACACCTGCCACGGGCGTCAATAATGCGCCCAAAGCAACCATACCGGCTCCCCGCGCCGCCAGGGGCAATACCTTCACACCCGCATCTGGCTTCTTAAACGTGCCCGCGACGTACAAGGGCGAACGGAACGAAAACACGCGGAATCCCTTGCTGCGCGGCGTGATGTCCAGGTCGAGCGCCTCGCTCTTGAAATTCGCCGTGCCGTCGATCTGAATCAACGCGTTTTCGGTATCGAAGACGAATACATTGGTGCGCAATAAACCGTCCTTGATGATCAGATCGGCCGCGCCGCAATTGATCTTGACCTCATCGTCGCCGAACATCTTGGTGACCACATAGTTAGCAACGTTCAAACCAGCGATTTCCATTAGGCTTCGGCTGATCACGCCGTCGTTGATCAAGGCTTTGACTTCCCCGTCGGCCGAGGCCAACAGGGCCGACACTGAATTCCCCCGTCCGGCGATCACGGCGTCGCCGCTCATCTGGCCCAGGCTCTTTTGCATGGCTTCGGCGTCGGCGAACAACTGCTTCAGTTGAAGACGACGCGCGCGCAAAGTGGCGCGCCCCGCCATGGGCGAGCGCGCGCCATCCAGATCGATGCGAGCGCTAAGCGTGCCGCCTGCCATCCCAAACCGCAAGGGATCGAGTGTCAAACGGCCTGCGTCCATGATGACGTGAGTATCCAAGTCGGACAACGGCAGCTTGGAACCGTGAACGATTCGGCCAGCCGCCAGCTTCACGTCGGCGTCCATATCGGCCCAGCGCTCGGTACGAAACTCATTGACAGGCAAGGCTTTAGCCGAGGGTTGAGGCTTGGCCTGATCGGTCGGCTTGGCCGCCCCACCCGATTGAACACCCACCAGCGGCCCCAAGTCTTCCAGGCGCAGTTGCTTGGACCGCAAAGTACCCGTCAGCTTTGGACGGGGTTGCCCCATCGAGAAGCTCAGCGTGCCGCCGATATCGCTCTTGCCCACCGCTCCCGTGAAGCGACGGTACTCGAACAAAGGGCCTTCGGCGCGTTGCAGCCGAGCGATCAGATGCCCGCTGGTACGGTATGGGGGCGTATCGGGCAAGGTCACGCCGATCAACGGGAAAAGATCGGCCATGCTGGCACCGGACAAATCCAAGTCCAGATCGAGCCCTCCGAACTTCAAGGGATCAGTGACGGTGCCAGCGATCCGACCGCGCGTGCGGCCCACCCGCACATCGGCCTGCACCGGGAACGGACGCATGCCATCGCGCAAGGTGACCATTCCACCGATCTTGCCATCGCCCTTGAGCGGCTGGTCGTTGTATTTACCCGCCACCTTCCAACCGAACACAAATGGCTCGAGCTGTGGCGGCGTGGCGACCTGAGCCTGGGCATTCGTCGAGGCCTTTGCGGCGGCCTGAGCCTTGGTCTCGACCGCCGCCTGCTCATTCGCACTGGCTTGCGCCTGGCTCGTCGGTTGATCCTTCGTCACAGCCTTATCTTTGGCATCCCGAGATTCGGCCTCCTCCTGCGCAGGCTCCGTCGGTACATCGTCGCCCTTTGCAGTGCGCGAATCCGCCCCGACTATTTCTGTATAAGGCACGGGCCTGCCTAGCGGATCGATCATCACTTCGAGATCCGCCTTCGTGATGGCATCCTGATAGCCCACTCGCCCCTGATCGAAGCCCACCGCATTGACGTCGATCACCCAAGGCGAGGGTTCGCCAGACGAGTCCATCTCGAACGTCCAGTTCGCACGCCCGTCGGGCAAGCGTTGGAGGTCGGCCCACGGCTTGGTCAATTGAACATTGCGGATCGTCACCGTATTGGCCAGTAAGGGCAGCGGCGAAATGGCGAACACGGCGCGGTCGAGTCGAGCGAAATCGGGCTCGCGTGCCCAGTCGGTGTTGCCCAATCGAATATTGTCTGCGGTCACCCATGGCCACGGCACCCAGCGCCGCCAACCGGGTTCAGAAGGCTCACGCCGCCATTGAACACTCAGGTCACCGTTAATGGCGAAGGGACGCCCCAATGCACCAGACACTTTTTCGTTGATGGTGGGCTTGACACGATTCCAATCGAACGTCGCTACGATAATCGCCAGCGCGACGACCAGTAAGGCCAGCACCCCGATCACCCATACGAAAACCTTCGCCGTCCGTGACATGGCTTCCTCCTCAGATGCGCCGCACTTATCGGAGACGCCTAGGGTTTACGCCAGCAATTTGAGTGCCCACTTACCGAACAATTCAGGCTTCACGCCGCGCGATTCACTGCGATATCTCGGCAATCCTTCGAGGTCACCGGCAAGTCCAGGTGCCATAGACCGTCGCGCTGCCGACCGGCATGCCAGCCTCGATACGACGCGAGCGTCTGTACCGCTTCCAAGGTCAATAGCGGTGTGCTGTTCGATGCCGAAGGCCGAATGATCGCGCCACCGGCATCGGCATCGAGGCGGGCATGCAGTCGATGAGCTGCGCTGGAAATTGTCAACTCGCTTCCATCGGGCGCGGCTTCGACCATACACAGCAACCATGCCAGCACGACGTAACGACCCGTATATTCGGGCACGTTAGGCAGGCCATTCAGATCGCCCACGACGACCTTCTTACCCGACAACAGCAAATCGGTAAACAGCAGCTTGGCGCATTCGCGCACCAAGGCGTGTACGCCTACATTGCGTCCACTGTCGGTCAACCAATCGGCCAGCAGCCGAACCGAATCCACGGCTTCATCCAACATGAAATCGACATCGGACAACAGCTGTTGATTACGATCGTCGCTATAGGCCACGTCCTCGCCCGCACCCCGCTGCATCATGGCAGCCGCCATCTTGGCGTTGGCGATCGGCTTGAGTGCATCGTGCCGCAGCACCGGAAAAGCGCGTGCCAACACCGAAAACTGGATGCCCTGAGCCAGCAACATGG
The DNA here is from genome assembly GCA_945903445.1 of Bordetella parapertussis. Taxonomy (GTDB): domain Bacteria; phylum Pseudomonadota; class Gammaproteobacteria; order Burkholderiales; family Burkholderiaceae_B; genus Schauerella. The sequence continues at coordinate 17,282 of CAMDNZ010000053.1, read as the reverse complement.
CCTGGTTCGTATCCGTCGCCATCATGACCTCCGCCACAGGTAATTCAAATCGTCACCAACATGTTCTCTAGCGCATCGAGATTGGCGGGCTTCTCCAGCCATGCGTCGAACAACACCGGATCGCCACGTCGCATGTTTTGCGGCAGACCGCTCAAGGCGATGATCTTGGCTGCATTGTCTTGACTGCGCAGCGCCGCCGCCAAAGCGTAGCCATCCATATCGGGCAGCACGATATCGACAATGAACACATCCGGACGGCTATCGCGTGCGGCCGCCAATGCGGCCTGTCCCGAATGCGCCACGCGCGCGTCGTGCCCCGAGATCTCCAGGAACTCGCTCAGCAATTCCGACGCCATCTCGTTATCGTCGACGATCAATACACTACGTGCTTTACTCATCTCATCTCCACCAGTTCTTTTCGTCGCCGCTCAAACCGCGCGCAACCGGTCATCGCTCAGCGCCGGCGAAGGTGCGGGCAAGATCACGGTAAACGTCACCTCGCCGCCTTCGCAGCGCACGTCGATACGGCCGCCGTGGCCATTGACCACCTGATCGGCGATATACAAACCCAAGCCCAAACCCGTTCGGTTTCGCGCCTGACGCAAGGAATGCGGCTTGAACGGGGCAAACAGCTGATCCATCAATTCGGCAGGTATGGGCTCGCCCGCATTGATCACCGACAAGGTGATTTCGTCATAGAATTTTTGCGCCGATACACGAATCGGCGCGCCGGGCTTGCCGTGCTTGGCGGCATTGCTCAGCAAGTTGGCAACGACTTGCGCGATGCGATCGGCATCGGCCACCAGCTCGAGCCTGTCAGCCACTTCCAGCTCGAAACGAACCGCAGGCTGAGCCAGCCTTGCCTCTTCGACCAGATCGAGAATCAAGGGCGCGATGTCGCATCGCTCGGGCTGCATGCCCAGCCCCAAGCCGCCTTGCAAACGCGACAGATCCAGCACCTGCGAAATCAAGCGCTGCATCCGGTCGCTGGAAGTTCGAATCCGCTCGCCCATCTTCGCGCCGCGCCCCTCTTCCGATTGAGACAGCAACTGCGCAGCCACAGAAATTGACTGCAGCGGATCGCGCAAATCGTGACCCAACATGGCCAACAAGGCCGTGCGAGCGCGTTCCATCTCGGCCGAACGCGAATTGCAAACCTGCGCCAATTCATCGCGCAGACTCTCGGCCGCTTGCTGCTCTTCAGGCAGCCACGGATTGCTGGTGTCGCGCACCACTTCGCGCCATTCTGCAAAAGAGCCACGCGGCGTCAGGCGCGGGCCATTGGCACCCACTCGATAGACTTTTTCCGGTCGACCGCCCCACACCACGGTTTCCAACTGCTCGCGGCGCAGCCAGACGATCCAGCCCTCGTTATTGGCATCGAAGCGACACGCCAGCAAGCCGACATAGGGCACGAACGCGCTGTGCATCTCGGGAAAATCGTGCGCAATACTGGCGCTGCTCACCACGCGCCGTTTAGTTGCAGACAAGATCTCGACCAGCGAACGCGCATCGCCGCGCGGCGCCAAGCCGTCGCATACCGTGATGCCGCCGCCCCACAGACACAGGCAGGCATCATGCGGCATGAGCGCGGCAGGCGTCGGTGCCTCCTGAGTTAAGGCAGCCAAAATATCGTCGTCGTTCCAGACGCGCAGAACGATTCGATTGACGACAGCCAGCGCTTCCTTGATTTTCGAGGCCCGAGCTTGCGCCTCGAAGCTGGCAATGGTGGCCGATAGAATTTGTGCCAACACCTCGCAGGCCATGCGCAGACCGAACGCCACATGACGCGGCGTCAGGTGATGGCAGGCGATCATGCCCCAAAGCCGTCCGTTGATGACCACCGAAATGCTCATCGACGCACGCACCCCCATATTGGCCATGTATTCGAGGTGAATCGGCGACACGCTGCGCAATACCGAAGCGCTCAGATCCAGGGGTACGGCAAGATGCGAGGGCGCGGCCGTAACGGCTATCGGCACGTACGAGGCGTCGCCGATCAGCCGCAGCGTGTTCTTCACATACATGCGGCGCGCTTGAACGGGAATATCGCTAGCCGGGTAACGTCGACCCTGCCAGTCGTCCAAATCCTCGCAGCGTGCTTCGCGCATCACTTCACCGCTATCGTCGGGATGAAAACGATAAGCCATGACCCGGTCAAATCCGGTCAATGCACGAATCTCGGCAACCGCCATCGTCAACAGGCTTTCGATCGAGCGCTGACGTTTCAGTTTTTCTATGCTCTGGTACGCACGGCTCAACGCGGGCGTCACCACATCCATGGATTCGCGTTGTAGCTCGAACTCGGCAATAATCAGGCCGTCTTCGTTCAGGTGGCCGATTACGTCGTAGCTATGCTCGCCGTGCTTGATCACGAACGGTTCGAAATCGTTGTCCGGATCGTCGATCCAGGACTGAAGACGCTCCCGTGTGTCGGACTCGAAACCACTCAGATCGAGCGCTTCGTCCATCGCCAATCGAAGGCCCAGCGCCGCTTCAGCGTTGGCACTGGCATACGCCAGGCGCCCCGTGACATCCATTGCCAATAAAGCGCCGGAGGGCTGAATGGCGCCGGGGATATGGATGGGCTCGCTATCGCAGTTCTGCAGAGTCACCATCGAAGGCGTTTGCGGCGGTGTAGACGTCATCTTGGGGCGCTGCGGCCTCATGAAAAAATAAAAACTCAAGCAAAAGACTGACCTAATTATTCGGTCACCACCAATTGCAACTTAACAGACCTCGACATGTAGCAATTGTCATGCCCAGCAACAAATTGCTGGAAATCGACGGACAATGCGGGATGACGAAGCAGAAAGCGTAACGCTATTTCAAACTAATTGTAATATTTGTATTCGTTTTTACGTATTTCCATGAGCGGACCGGCGGCTGCCAGCAACGCCCTGTGTCCTCAGGACCGGGTCATGGCCACCAGCTTGTCCAGAATCTGTTTACGCCGTGCGCTTTCGAATCCATAGGTGTTGTACAGATCGGAGTTCCAAATACCGTCGGCGGCCAAACGCACGATAAGTGCATCGCTAGGATCCTCGTTCTCGGCGGCATCGATTTTCATGGCCTCGGCCACACCGCTGCGCCAAAGATGCATCAAAGACATATCCGACAGGAACGCCACGCTCATCGCGGCGAAATACTCGCTGTCCTGCTCGGTTTGGGCGGCTACGGCACGAACATAGGCGCGCGCACTCCGGCCTTTGGCGTCGGGATCTTTGGCTGCATGCGCCTCGCACGCCGCATGGAACCGCTCGACCAGATCTCGCACCATAGCTTCGACCAACGCCTTCTTGGTCGGGAAGTGATGCAACAACGCGCCCTTGCTGACGCTAGCAGCTTGTGCTACCGATTCGAGCGTGAAATTGATCGCGCCCTGTTTGGCCACGATGCTTCGTGCTGCGGCCAGCAAAGATTTACGTGTAATGTCTGACTGCCGTTTCATGCCTGGATCGCTTCTTCATGTCATTGAATGGAGTGTATGGCTAATGTTGCGAACTGCGATTTATTCATGATTATCGCATTGCTAGGCGACAAACCCACTGCATGTAACCCGTCCGGGCGCCTCCATATAAAAAGCATGGCCTCGGAAATCCATACTTGGCAAGGCCCAAAAAAAACCCGCTCGAGCCATCGCTCGAGCGGGTTTTTCGTCACGTTGCGGTCGCCGTTACGACACGTTGACCGCATTCATACTTACTTCGCTGCCTTGGGCAGTTCGAACACGAACAGCGAGTGACCGCCGTCCACCACGTTTTTCAGCTCCGGATCCAGCGCAGCGGCAGCCGAGGTCTGCGCGTTCGGGCCGGTCGGCACGGCAACGTATTGCTTGCCAGCGACACTGTAGGTCACGGGGAAACCGGCCACCGTGGTGTTCAGCTTGATGCTCCACAGCTTCTTGCCGCTCTTCTGGTCATAGGCTGCGAATTCGCGGGCGCTATCGCCACCGAACAGCAGGCCGCCGGCCGTGGTCAACAGCGACGAGCTGAAGATCGGCTTTTACTTTTGAACCCAGTCGATCTTGCCGATCTTGACGTTTACGGCATAGATACGGCCGGTGCTGGTCTCGTTGGGGGCGTATTGCGCCTTGCCCGACGATTGGAAGCCCAAGCTTTCGCCTTCGCGGAACTCGCCCGCACGCGGGGTCAGGTCACGGCACGACTCGCTAACCGGCACGTAGAACGTTTGGGTCAGCGGGCTGTAGGCACCAGCCATCCACAGTTTACCCAGACCGCGGCCGCCGCAGATGTACTTGACGGTTTCGGTGGGCGTCTTGGCGATCAGTGCTTCGTTAGGGATCGCTTGACCATCGGCCGTGTAGCCAGTGATCACGTTCTGGAACGCGGTATCGCGGGCCCACAGCAGCTTGCCGGTATCACGGTCCAGTACGAACGTCGTGCCGTACTTGCCCGGAACAGTCACGATGACGTCGTACTTCTTACCTGGCTTCACGTCCTTGGACAAGTACTTGACATCAGCGGCCTTGGGGGCGGTTTCGCTTTCGACCAGCACGCGTTCGAACGGGCTGTCGAGATCCCAGTCGTCGCGCGGCAAGTGTTGGTAGTACCACTTGACCTTACCTGTGTCGGCATCGATAGCCAGCGTCGAGTTCGTGTACAACGCCGAGCCACCCGTCGTGCCACGCAGCACTTCCGACCAGGGGAGGGGCATGCCCACGCCCCAGTACAGGGTGTTGCGCTTTGCGTCGTAGGCGCCGGTGATCCAGGGCGAGCCGCCGTAACGGTTCTCGGGCGGAATCTTGTTCCACGAATCTTCGACTTCCTTGTTCTGCGGATCGGACAAGGTATTCAAGCGCCACAATTCTTTACCGGTTTCGGCATCGTGCGCCATGATGAAGCAGCCACCGGCCGTGCCGGTGATGGTGCAACCGGACATGCCGGTGAAGATCTTGCCGTTGATGACCATCGGGCCGGCGGTGTAGCTAAAACCCTTTTCCCAATCGAGGACTTGGGTTTCCCATGCGACCTTGCCGGTCTTTGCATCCAGGGCGACCAGTTTGGCGTCAGGCGTGGTCAGGTAGACCTTGTCCTTGTACAGCGCGATGTTGTTGCGCTGGCGGTCTTGTTGGCTGGCGTGATAGCCGCCTTTGAACTCGGGCAGCGCTTGACGGTGCTCCCAGATCAGGTCGCCGGTGGTGGCATCCAGCGCTTGAACCACGGCACGGTTAATGCCCAAAAACATCACTCCGTCGCGGATCAGCGGAGCGGCTTCTTGCAAACCGCCTTCGGGGAACGACCACGACCAGGCCATTTTCAGGCTGTCGACGTTCTTGGTGTTGATCTGATTCAGGGGGCTGTACGACTGGTTATCCACCGTACGGCGCCACATCAGCCAATCGGCGTCCGAGGGCTGGAGGATTTCCTTATCCGTCACCGAACGGTACTTCGAGATGTCGGCAGCGGATGCGCCGGTGGCGCTCAGCGCGCCAAGGCTGGCGGCCAGAATGAGGTTCAGAAGTTTCATTGCAGTAGTACTCCAGTGGCGCACAGATCCGACACGTCGCGGCGGCCCGTACGCTCTATTTCTAAATAATTATTTACGCAGTGCCTTGACCTGATCGGCCTCGATGGGACCGAACGTATTACCCCAGCTATTGCGGGTAAACGTCGCGATGGCCGCCACATCGGCGTCGGTCAGCATCGGAGCAAAACCGGGCATGTCGCCGCTACCCACCAAAATCTGCTTGATGTAGGCATTGTCATTAGCCAGACGGTCGAAACCAGCCAATGCAGCACCGAAAGCGCCTTGACCGGCCGCGCCGTGACAGCCTGCACACGTCGCTGCGTACTTTTCTTGACCTGCGGCCATCACGGCTGGATCGACGGGCTTGGTCACCGCGTTAGCTTTCTTGGGCGCCTGGGGAGCCGACTTGTTCACTTCGCCGACTGGGTTGATCACGTAGGCTACTTTCTGGAAACCCTGGCCGTTCAAGTCACCCGCTTTGGCATCGTCGGCGAACACATACAGAGGCCAGCCGTTGAACGTGGCTTGGCTCTTGCCGCTGGCGCCTTTGGTGACGCCAAACAGACCTTGTACGACGTTGCGCGCATTCGGACGCTCGCTGGCTTCGACAGGGACGAATTTGTCTTGGCAGGCTGTGTCGCAAGCAGCCAGCGCCGCTTTTTTCTCGTCGGCCTTCTTCGAGTCGGTCAGCAACACGTATAACGTTTTGCCCTTCGAGTCGGTCAGCACGCTGCCCAAAGAATCGGTTTTGCTCAACGCGACGACCACGTCGGTCGATTTGGCATGAGCGGACAGCGGCACGATGGCACAAGGAATCGACAGTGCGAGTGCTGCGGTTATTTTTTTCAACATGACTTTTGGCTTCTCCAGATACTGCATACAAACGAAAACGCGCCCTACCTGACCGTCTGGATTGCTCCTCAGTGAGCGTAACGATCTTGAAGGACGCGCTTTAACTACTGACTCAGATCTTACAGACCGAATGTAACCTTTTTAGGCCGAAAGCACAAAGTCAATGGGACAAAATGCCCCACTTTGGTACTTGCGGCAGGCCACGAGAATGCTGGATGTAGTGACTTTTCAACGTTGCATGGGTCGACGAAAAACCGCAACATAGGCCCGAGTCGAAGCCGACATCGAAAACACCTGAGGTCGCAAGAAAATCGCCGTAACAGCGGAAGGCAAAAAAGGAGAAAAGCTCGAACGAGACGCGCTGGCGGAAGGACCGCAAGGCAATACCGGATCAGAACGATGCGGTGGTATCGGTGGTGGGGTGTGCGGGACTCGAACCCACGACCAATTGATTAAAAGTCAACTGCTCTACCAACTGAGCTAACACCCCGACCGAAGCCCGAAATTATGTCCAATTTCGGCCGAGGTGTCAACCACTGGATTGCGTTGGCGCTCAAATTTATTGCGAGCCGACGCTATCTGGCTGGATTACCACGCGGTCAGCACGCTGTTGTTGTACTTCTGCTGGATGAAGGCTTTTACGGCGGGGCTGTGATAGCTCTCGACCAGCGTCTTGAAAACAGGCTCGTCGCGACGCTTGCCTTGGACGACCAAGACGTTGGCGTAGGGCGACTCGGGCGCCTCTTTGGCGATGGTGTCCTTGGCCGGATCCAGCTTCGCTTCGATGGCGAAGTTGGTGTTGATGGCCGATGCATCGGTTTCATCCAGCGAGCGGCCCAGCTGGGCCGCGTCCAGTTCGACGAAACGCAGGTTCTTGGGGTTTTCGGTCACGTCGATGGGCGTGGCTTTCAGACCGACCTTCGGATCGACCTTGATCAAACCCTTGTCCTGCAGCAGCAGCAAAGCACGACCGCCGTTAGTGGGATCGTTCGGAATGCCGATACGAGCGCCCGACTTCAACTCGTCCAAAGATTTGACCTTCTTGCTATAGATGCCGATGGGGTAGATCACAGTTTTGGCGATGCTGACCAAACCATAGCCACGGTCGGCGTTGGCGTTATCCAGATAAGGCTGATGCTGATAGCTGTTGACGTCCAGATCGCCACCGGCCAGTGCGGCATTGGGCTGAACGTAATCCGAGAACTCGATGATCTCCAGCTTCAAGCCTTTTTTCATTGCTTCTTGCTGAACCACTTCCATGATCTGGGCGTGGGGGCCGGCAGTCACGCCAACCTTAAGGGTTTTTTCCTGGGCGGCAACGGGCGCTGCGGCAATCAGCGATGCCAATGCGACCACAGCCAGTTTGGGCAGAATGGAAGAGATCATGACGAAAAGTCCTGAGAGAAAAACGAAGAAAAAAAATCAACGATGAGACATCCGGCGAACCAGCCAATCGCCGAAACTTTGTACCGCCTGCACCAGCAACACGAGCACCACCACCACGGCCAACATGACCTCGGGCAGGAAGCGCTGATAGCCATATCGAATACCCAGATCGCCCAGGCCACCCCCACCGATGGCGCCCGCCATGGCCGAATAACCGATCAGGCTGACCAGCGTCACGATGGTGCCGGCCACCAGACCCGGCATGGCTTCAGGCAAGATCACCTTGGCAATGATTTGCATGGGCGAGGCTCCCATCGCACGAGCCGCCGTAATCAATCCGCGATCGACTTCGCGCATGGCATTTTCGGCGATGCGAGCCATAAAAGGAATAGCGGCCACGGCCAAAGGCACGATCGCAGCCGTCGTGCCGATAGAGGTTTGCGCGACCCAGCGAGTGAACGGAATGATGGCGACCATCAAAATCACGAACGGCACAGACCGCGTCGCATTGACGACCAGGCCCAAGGCGCGGTTAAACCACACGCATTCCAACAAGGCGCCGCGATGCGTGACCACCAGCGCAACACCCAGGGGAATACCGATCAGCACCGCGATGGCACCCGACAGGCCTACCATATACAGGGTTTCCAGCAGCGATTGCTGGAGCAGATTCAAAATCTGCGGTGAAAACATTTTCTCGAACATAGCGTCAGACCTTCAAAGCAAGTAACGACGAGCGGTGCGCGATCATGGCGCACGATGCATCACACACGATCCACCTCCTGCACGTCGATCTTGCGTTGCCCCAAGGCCGTCGTCGCGCGATCCAACGCGTCCGGTGCGCCGCGCACCGTCACGAACAGCGTCCCAACCGACGCGCCCTGGATGTCCTCGATGCGCGCTTGAACCACGTGAACCCCCAGTCCGAATTCACCGGCCAGCGAGGTCAGCACCGAATCGGTGTCGCTCAAGCCGGACAGCGATAAACGCAGCAATCGTACGCTCGACGTCGGATGCGCGGCGGCCTCGGCCTGCATGCGGGCGCGTACCGCCTCGCGCGTCGATTCCGTCAGATCGGAAGCCGTCGCCGCCGACACCATGGCCCGGGTCACTTCATGCGTGGGGCTGGAGAACACATCCAGCGTACGACCTACTTCCACGGCATGACCGTGCGAAAGCACGGCCACCCGATCGCAAATCTCGCGCACCACTTCCATTTGGTGAGTAATCATCACGACCGTCACGCCCGTCTTGCGATTGATGTCGCGTAGCAAGGCCAGAATGGTATGCGTGGTTTCGGGGTCGAGCGCCGAAGTCGCCTCGTCGCTCAACAACACGTCCGGCTCGTTGGCCAATGCGCGAGCGATGCCCACCCGCTGCTTTTGGCCGCCGCTGATCTGACTGGGGAAACGATCTTTCAGATGCTCCAATCCGACCAGCGCGAGCAAGGCCTCGACACGCGCGCGAATCTCAGCCCCCGCCACACCTGCGATTTCCAGCGGCAATGCCACGTTCTCATACACCGTACGACGCGACAGCAGGTTGAAGTGCTGAAAAATCATGCCGATACGCCGGCGCTCGCGGCGCAAGGCCGACTCGCTCAAACCTGTCAGCGTCTGATCGCCGATGCGAATCGTGCCGCTGTCCGGACGTTCGAGCAGGTTGATACATTGCACCAGCGTGCTCTTACCCGCCCCGCTGGGGCCGATGATGCCGAAAATTTCGCCTTTCTTGACATCCAGGCTGATGCCCGCCAGCGCCTCGAAACGGCCCTGCGGCGAGTCATACGTTTTATACAGTTGGTCAATGTGAATCATGGCGAGGGGATTGTGCCGGGGGCGTTAACAAAAATAAACAACTGTTTCGTCGCCCGTTAATAGCTTCAAGTAATAAAGAAAGGCGGTAAGCCTGTCGTCGACAATGCGACCTGCTTACCGCCTCGACCGCGTGGATGGACTGGGCTCGATCCAGCTTACCGTGCGCGGGAAATACGAACTTCTGCGCCGCGCCGTTTGACCTCGAGGCCCTCCGACGGCAGGATACGCAAGCCTTCCAGACCCTTGATGTAGCTGGAGCCTTGCATCTGCATGACACGGATCTTGTTGCGCATCCCCACGGGGTTATGAACGGGCATGCCGAACATCCAGACCTCGTCCAGGATGCGGGCGGAGTTGAACTCGCCGGTGTGCTGGGCAGCAGGCCCCAGACACAGCATGTGACCTTCGCGCCCGAACACCGGGAACTGATCGGGTCCGCACTCGACCGCCCAAATGGCACCGCCTTCGTAGCGATGGCCAGTGTTCAAATCCCACCAGGCTTCGCCTTCGGGCAGATAAACCTCGACGACCTTGCCGGGCTTGAGCACGGGTGCCACCAACAGCGCCGGACCGAGCAGATATTGCGCGTCCCAGGCGCGAGCCTGCGCATCCGCCGGAAACGCCATGGCCATCGAGCGCTGGACCGGCAGGCCGGTACGCACGGCGTCTTCGATGGCGCCCAGCACATAGGGCACCAGACGATAACGCCACTGCATCCAGATTCGAGCCGAGTTCAGCGTTGCTTCGTCGAACGACCAAGGCAGCAAGCCTTCACGCCCCGCAAAGCTCAAGTTCGCCGAAAACACGCCCATCGTCAGCCAACGCAACCACAATTCGGCGGTCACCCCATCGACGGGCGCGTCCGGGTTGCCCACCACATGGGTCTGCACCGGCAAGCCGCTGGCACCGATGGACAAGGCGGTGCGCAGCGAATGCTGCAAGCCTGCCCAGTCATTGGTGACGGCCGGTCCGACCTGCCAAGGCAGGCGTTGGGCTGCCGGAAACAGATCGGTACTGGGCACCACGCCCTCTGGCGGTACCTTGTGACCGGCCACCGCGTCGAACAAGGCACGTCTGGCCAGCAAGGGGTAAAGCGTGCGCAAGGCTGCACCGGTCTCGCCATTACGCGCCGACACGCCATCGGGAATGGCCATCTGCGAATCGCTGGCGGGGGCACCCAAGCCTTCGTCGATCAGTTGGCGGTGACGATCGACCCACAGGTTGTAGGCGTCGCGATAAGTCAGATCGAGCAGGCCGTAAGGACGGCCACTGGTCACGTCCAGACCCTCGAACACCTGGGCACTGCTATCTTCGTCGCGCGTCAGCAACCAGCCGCGGTCTTCCAGCTCTTCGAACAGCGCGGTGCCTGTCAGCACGCCCGGGAAGGTCTGTGCGACGATATGTACGTGCGCCTCGCGGAATCGGGCCAACATCGAGCGGGAATCGTCGAAACGCGTGGCGTCCCAATCGAATACCGACTTGTCGGCCTGAAACCCCCAGGCGGCAGGCGCAGCCAAGGTCACCACATCCAAGCCAATGCCTTCGGCGCGCATACGCTCGACGATTTTCAACGTCTGCGCGACCGGTTCGCCACGCGCCTGCGCGAGCCACGCACCCATGGCCCAGAGCGTCGGCTGACCGGCGCGGCCCGTCAAGGCCGAGTACTGATTCAAAATCTCGGACGGATCGCCACCGAACACGAACACATCCAGGATGCTGTCGTCCACGGTAATCAAATAGGCGTCGGGATGATCTTCGGTACCGACATCGTGGTGCACACGGCGAACCGTATTGACGTAAATACCCCAACCGCGCGGACTCCAGGCCAGCGGCAGCGCCCTGTGCAGCGGGTCGTCGGACACCACGGCTTCGTCGCGGCGATTGATGTCGCCCGGCGTCTCGCCCAGGCCGTACACCGGCTCGCCCTCGGCCAGGGCCAGATTGAAGCGCCAGGTGGCGTCGTCGGTCTCGTCCAGCGCGAAGTGGCCGAACGGCGGCGAATGCTCGGAAGCCGTCGAAGACAGCACCGGCTGATCGCCACGCAACAAGGTCAGCCGCAGCGGATAATTGTCGATCTGCAACGTCCAGTCGCCATGCGTGATGCGCCAGCCTTCGCTCGAATCGGTGGGCGTGACGGCAGCCTCGCCCACAGCTTCTTCGCGGGCCAGCAGCATGTCGATCAGCGCCCGTTGGCGGGCACTGGGTTTGTCGTCTTCCAAGCGGGCGGTCTGGCCGCAACGCAATCGGAATACACCAGGGGCATGGGCTTCGACTATCAGGCGCATGCCTTCACCCGCATCGAAATCGACGCGCGCGGGGCGAGTGGTCAACAACTCGACGGCGTCGAGTTGGTTCGTGTGGTCATAGTCGTACTCGGGCGGCACAGAGGGTCCCCTGGCTATAGCCAAAAAACGTCAAAAGACGCTATTTTGACGGATTTGGCCGGTGAAATAAACTCGCAAAGCGTTTGTGGGCCCGGGAATCGCGCTATAAGGCGGGTCATTGCGTCGTTTACGCAGGCTGCCCGCTGACAGCCCGGAGCCCTCAGACCCGCGCCAATTAAGGCTCGCCGGGGTGCCAACTAGATCGCTGGTGGGTAAATTGCCGGTATATTGCCGCACGTGGATTATTTTTTCACGCCCTGAGCATATTGGTCATTTCGGGGGCGATATGGCTCGTTTCAGGGCCGAAGTTCATCGCTTCGGAGCCGAAATTCCATCGTTTGGGCGAGGATAAGGGTTGCGCCAATGCCGGATTTTATCGTGTCGGCGTGGACCCTAATCGGATCCGCATCGAACGTCATCGCGTCGGGCATCGAAGACTTTTAACGCGGTGCGATCTGACGCGCCAGATCCGTATCGAGGATATCGGGCTCCCCGTCGAGTGATCCCGCGATCATTTCCCCGGCCAATGCCGCCCAAGTCAACCCGCGCGACCCGTACGCGGTCGCCAGCCATAAGCCGGGTGCGTGCGAAACCGGGCCCACCTGCGGCAGACGCCCTGCAACCACGGCCCGCCAACCCGCCCAGCCAGGCCACTGTGGCGATGCTTGCCCTGCGCCCTGCTGGACGAGTGCATCGACAGCCGGGTGCGCCACCAAAGCCTGCAATTTGTCCAAGGTCACACGCTGGCCTACCGCACTGACCTGGGTTGCTTTTGCGCTGCGCACGTAGGTGCTGCCGATAAGCACCTCACCGTCCAGCGCGGGTAAAACATAACCCTCGCCGGCCACCACGCAGGCAGGCCCGCCATCGAGTGCAATGGCAGGCACGGCAGTCACCTCACCGGCCAACCGGTGCATGGCCGCCAGCACCGGCAGCGGGTCGAGCAAACCACTGGTCGCCAACAGATCGGGGGTGTGGGCAGCAGCAGCCAAGACGCACTGCGTGCCATGCGCCAAGGCGCTGCCGACGGCGTCCAGCACCTGCCAGTGTCCATTGACGCGTTTCAGCGCGTTGGCCTGCCCAGTGATCAGGGTGATGTTCGGATGGTCCAGCAGTTGTTCGAGAAGCAGCGCGGGCTGCACGCGCATACCACTGGAAAAATAAAGCCCGCCCCGAGAGAGCGGCATCCGGGCCAGTTGCGATGCGGTGTCGCGGTCTACTGCACGCACCCATTCCGATGGGAAATTAAGATGAGTCAAGGTGTCGGCTAAATCGCCTGCTCGTCCGGTGGGTTTATCTACCTGGACGGTACCGCAGACCCAGAATGGCGAGAGGTCGTCGGCAGAGGGCGAATCCGGCGGCGGCACCTCCAACTTCGACTGTAACGGCGCATCGACCTTCCACCGTACTTGCGGCGTCAAGCCGAATTCAAACGCGCCAGCGCCAATCTCAGTCCTACTCGCGGCCCCTGACTTGCCGCGTTTATCCCGAAGAATAGCCAATTGTCGCCAAACGCTGGCAGCACATTCCGCGCCTGCGCGGGTCAGACGTGCTCGCGCATCGTCATCGCGGGCGACAACCGGGGTGACGGCGGCACAGGTGTGGCCGTCATGCGGACGATCGCAGGACAGCACCGCGACACGCCAGCCTCGTCGAGCCAGCGCATGGGCAACATGAGCACCTGCCACCCCGGCGCCCACGACCACGGCGCTACGCTCGCCATCCCAGGCACGGGGGCGCAGCGCGGCCTGACCGCGCAAAGGCACCTCGGCTCGCCGCTGCGCCAACATCAGTTTGCCGACCTCGCCATCGCCATCGTCTGCGAGCCGCTTAGGAACGAATGCCACCTGCCGCCATGCCGCATGCAGCGCCGGATCGGGCGCTGCCCACCAGCGGGCGTTCGGTGCCGCATGGCGTGCCAGTAAGGCAACGACGCCATCGAACGACTCATGGCCACCGCCCGCGTTCACACTAAGGAAACCATCGGCAAGAAACCCGGCACGCGGCAGGGTTTGCGTCGGATCGCCAAACAACAGCGTCAAGCTCACCCTGCCCTGGTCGAATGTCAGCCGGTGCTGCCCGGGCAATACGTCGGGCCATTGCGCGAGCAGTGCATGTGCACACCCGGTCCATCCTATGTCTTTTTTCTTCCTGTTGATCGACCAGACCTCGGCCAGGGCCGCCCGGGTGTAGGGCCGATCCACCACGCCAACCACATGTAAGCGTCGCGGCCGAATGTCGGCCTGCTGCCACGCGCGCCACAGCGCCAGGAAGGTCCAGCCCGCGCCAAAAGCCGTGTCACACCAGGTCTGCGGCTGTGTCTCGCCCCACCCGGCAGCCACGGCCCGAGCCAGCACGCCGCCGAGGGTCGCATCATGACTGCTTGCCGCCCGATCGGACGCTGGCGATGCAGGAGGAGCCGCCTCCAGCGGACGATAGGACGAGCTCAAAACAACACTCCGGTTATACAAAGCTCATGCGGCGGCCCTAGAATGGGCGAGGCCAGGTACAACCCGCCTTCTTGATAAGGTACAACCCATGTCTGCATCCGATTCCAGCCGTCGTCCAGCCTCCAGTCTCGACCTGTGCGCCCTACTGCGCATAGCCGTGCAGGCCGCCCACAACGGTGCCGCTATTTTGCAATCCTACGCCAGTAATCGCAGCGACCTGATCATCGACCACAAGGCCCGCAACGATCTCGTCTCGCAGGCGGATCGCGAAGCCGAGCAGATTATCGTCCAGATTTTGCGCGAAGGCGCGCCGGCCCTGGGCATCGTGGCCGAGGAAACAGGCGGCTTGGCACAAGGCGAAGCGACTTGGTATATCGATCCGCTCGATGGCACGACCAACTTTTTGCACGGCATCCCGCACTATGCGGTGTCCATCGGGCTGATCGCCCATGCGGGCACCGTGCTGGCCGGCACCGGCGCTTTGACGGTGGACACCCCAGTCGTCGCGGTGGTGTACGACCCCTGCCGCGAAGAGCTATTCACCGCCGTGCATGGCGTGGGCGCCTGGCTGAACCAGCAGCGCATTCAATGTTCGCGAACGACCCAACTGGCCGATAGCGTGGTGGCCACCGGCTTCCCGTTCCGCGATTTCAGCTTTGCCGATCAGTACATGCCCACCCTGAACCACGCCATCGCCCATACCCGGGGGGTTCGACGCAATGGCGCGGCCGCCCTCGATCTGGCATGGACGGCATGCGGCCGCTTCGATGGTTATTGGGAAATGGGGCTGGCGCCGTGGGACGTGGCCGCAGGCACCCTGCTGGTGCGCGAAGCGGGTGGCGTCGCGCACGACATGTTCGGTGCCGACAGCTGGCCGATCGGCGGTTACGTCACCAGCGGCAACAAGCATGTCGCTCAAGCACTGACCGAGATGATCGATCCGCACCTGAGCAACCCGCTTAAACAAGGCACCTGAACGTGCCTATGCGACGCACCTGCATATCGCGCCTAAACAACGCGCCTAAATATCGATGGCGCCTGAAACACATGGCGCCCGGCTTGTGCCAACCAATTAGCGCAACTGCCTGCGCAGTATCTTGCCAACGTTAGTCTTGGGCAGTTCAGTGCGGAACTCGACCTGGCGGGGGCGTTTGTAGCCCGTCAATTTGCTCTTGCCCCAATCGAGCACCTCTTGCTCGGTCAGGGCAGAATCTTTTTTGACCACGAACAGCTTCACCACCTCGCCCGAATGTTCGTCGGCCACACCCACTGCCGCGCACTCCATGATGCCAGGGTGCGCCGCCATCGCCTCCTCGACCTCGTTCGGATAGACATTGAAGCCCGACACCAGCACCATGTCTTTTTTGCGATCGACAATGCGTATGTATCCACGCTCGTCCATGACGCCGATATCGCCCGTTCGGAAAAACCCATCGGCCGTCATGGCGGCACGGGTCTCGGCCTCGTTGCGCCAATAGCCTTGCATCACCTGTGGCCCCTTGATGCCGATTTCCCCTTGCTCGCCAATGGGCATAGCGTGACCGGCATCGTCCAAAATGGCGATGTCGGTAGAGGGTACGGGCAGGCCGATAGCGCCGGAGTATTCGGTGGCATCGGTAGGATTGGCGGTTGCCAGCGGCGAGGTTTCGGATAAGCCGTAGCCCTCGATCAATGGCCGCCCGGTCAGCGTCTTCCAACGATCGGCCACCGTGCGTTGCACCGCCATGCCGCCGCCCAAACTCAAGCGCAGGTCGCTGAAATCCAGTTTGGCGAAATCGGGGTGATGCACCAATGCATTGAACAGGGTATTGACCGCGGGAAACACGCTGACCGGCAATTGCTTCCAAGCCTTGATCAGCGTTGGCAGATCGCGCGGATTGATGATCAGCAGGTTGCGCATGCCTGCATACATGCCATAGAAACCGCACAAGGTCAGCGCGAAGATATGGTAGAGCGGCAGCGCGCTGATCACGACCAATTGTTTGGATGCGCCCTGCATCGCCGGTCGAGCCATAGCCTCGAGCTGCAATACGTTGGCGACGATATTGCGATGCGACAGCATCGCGCCCTTGGGCGTGCCCGTCGTACCGCCGGTGTACTGCAGAATCGCCAGATCGTTGGCGGCGATGGTGGGGCGGCGCAAGGACAGTGTCTTACCCTCGGACAGCACCTGCGAGAAGGCATGATGACCGGGCAAGGACCACGACGGCACCAGGCGTTTCACATGACGTACCACGGCGTTGACCACGAATTTTTTGAGGCCGCCCAGCAGATCGCCTGGTGTGGTGATCACAATATGCTTGAGCGTGGCACGCTCCTTGACCCTCTCGAGGGTGTGCGCGAAGTTCTCCAGAATGACGATGGTGCTCACTTCGCTATCTTTGAGCACGCGCGCCAACTCGTCGCTGGTGTATAGCGGGTTCACGTTGACCACCACGCAACCGGCACGCAAGGTGCCCAGCAGTCCGACCAAATAAGCCGGCACGTTCGGCATCATGAGTGCCACGCGATCGCCTTGCGTCACGCCACGCTGCTGCAACCACGCACCGAACGCATCGCCCCAGGCACTGAGTTGTTCATACGTGATGTCGGCACCCATTGCCGTGCATGCAATCGAGCGCGCGTGTTTGGCGCAGGCTTGGTCCAGCATGTCCACGAGCGAGCTGTAGCGATCCGGCGAAATGTCCGCCGGGGTACCAGGAGAATAGGACGCTATCCAAGGACGCAGCATGGGGTTGTCTCCATCTAGTTGTTTGTGTATTAGTCAAAACTTAATCTGACATTTTCGTTAACCTAGGGCAAGAGCCCTGAAAGGAAAAGTCAGAGATGAACATGGCCCAGAATCATAAGGTAATCCGAAACAAGATAGGGCTGCTGAAGCTAGCCGAGCAGCTGGACAATGT
>CAMDNZ010000052.1 GCA_945903445.1 Bordetella parapertussis | reverse complement strand
TTGTCCAGCTGCTCGGCTAGCTTCAGCAGCCCTATCTTGTTTCGGATTACCTTATGATTCTGGGCCATGTTCATCTCTGACTTTTCCTTTCAGGGCTCTTGCCCTAGGTTAACGAAAATGTCAGATTAAGTTTTGACTAATACAAATCAAGTTCGACAGCACTTCGTGCACTTCCGCCCCGTTCACCACGGCCCATACCGGCTCCGAATCGTCGGACGTGCCCGACCACCCGAGATCCTGCTGTTTCTCGCGCGCCAGGGGTAAATACTGTACGACTGCCTGACGCGCCAGCTGCCGTAAATCGCGAGGTTCGCGTGCCATGGGCGCTTCCTGGCTGGCGTGTGCGATCGATAACAGCTGTTCGGTCAATCGCCGGGTTTGACCCAACTGTCGAACGACGGCCGATAGCCCCTCGCGTATCGCAGCGGGATCTTTCTCGCGCAAGGCGAACTGGGTCTGGGTCAACATAATGGCCAAAGGGGTGCGCAGTTGATGCGAGGCGTCCTCCAGGAAACGAGTCTGCTGGTCGAGCACTCGACGATGGCGTTCGACATGGTGATTGACCGCCTCGACCAAGGGCACGACTTCGATCGGCACCCCTCCCGCGTCCAAAGGTGTCAGGTCGTCGGCCGAGCGCGATCGGATTTCGTTGCGCAGCCGCGCCAAAGGCCGCATGGCCCAGGCGACGCCGAACCAAACCAGCACCGCCACCAGCGCCAGCATGCGCAGATCGCGGGAAATCTCCGAGCTGCGCGCCGCCTGTTCGACCTCGTCGCGGCGGCCCACGCTTTCAGCGACGATGATGCCGACGTGACGAACCCGACCGCCGCGATAGATATCGCGCACCATGGCCACCACTCTGACCGGATCGTTACGATAGACCGCATCGTAGTAAACGGGGCGGCCATCGCCATTGAGTTCGCCCAGCAGATGTCGGGGCGGACGCGGCATCTCGGACAGGCCTGCCAACACCATGCCTGCGCCTTGGCGTGTTTGCCATTGTCCATCGGGATAAGCTTCGATGCTGAAGTACTTGCGCAAGCCCGCGCGGGATTCCAGCATGGCTTGCGCGTAAAGCGGCACGGTCAGCCGCAACTCGCCATCGTGATCCATTTCGATGCTGGATTCCAGCACGCGTGCCGGTTCGAGCAGCGCATTGTCGTAAGCATCTTGCGTGATGGCCGCCAAAGTACAGTAATCGTTCCAGCTGTCTATCGCCAACAGACCAATCAGGCCAGGCACGAGCAGTGCGATCAGAACCGCACGAATGCTCAGTCGGGCGCTACGTCTGCGCTTGTTCGCCGGGCGATCGCCGCTGTCCGGCTCAGCCTTGCTCGACGCACTGGAAGAGACCTCAGACAGGCGCACTTTCGGCACTTTCGAGCATATAGCCCAACCCACGCACCGTCACGATGCGAACATCGCTGCCTGCCAGCTTCTTACGCAAGCGATGCAAAACGACCTCGATGGCGTCGAGGTTGGCGTCGCTATCGTGATTGAACACCTTGCCGAACAATTGCGCCTTGTCCACGGGATGTCCGCTGCGAGTCAGCAATGCGGCCAGTGCGGCGTGTTCGCGAGGGGTTAGAAACAACAGGTTGCCATCCAGTGCAAATGCACGGCTCTCGGCGTCGTAGCTCAAGGAACCGCATTGCAGACGCGGATGTTGACGGCCCCGGCTGCGACGCACCAATGCCGTGACGCGCGCTTCTAACTCTTCGAGTGCGAAGGGCTTGGTCAGGAAGTCGTCGGCGCCCAGATTTAGACCCCGCACGCGATCTTGCAACGCCCCCTGCGCGGTCAGCAGCAGCACGGGAGTCCGGTCGTCGCGTTCGCGCATTTCGCGCAACAGCACCAGGCCGTGCTTATCCGGCAAACGCAGGTCCAAGATGATCGCGTCGTATTCGGTGCCGGCCATAAATGCTTCGGCCGCGCGGGCGTCGGCCGCATGATCCGGCACGAAACCGCTTTGCGCCAACGCCCGCACCAGCCACGACGCCATGTCGCGCTCGTCCTCAACCAGCAAAACCCGCATGTGTAGTTGTATCCTCTGGCGGCGGCTCGGGCGAACGCGAGCCATGCACGCGCTGTCGCAAATAGCGCGTCTCCTGTTGTCGTTTGAAAAGTATGGCGGACAGCTCGTTCAAGGCGCGCGTATACACATCGCGTTTGAACTCGATGACCGCTTCAAGCGGCACCCAGTATTCGCTCCACCGCCAGGCGTCGAACTCTGGATGCGGAGTAGCCCGCAACCGCACATCGCAGTCGCGCCCTGTCAAGCGAAGCAGAAACCAGATCTGCTTCTGCCCTTTATAGTGTCCGCGCCATTCTCTACGAACAAAATTGTCTGGTACGTTATAGCGTAGCCAGTCTCGTGTTCGCCCCAAAATTCGGACATGCTCAGGCCGTAGGCCCGTTTCTTCGTGAAGCTCGCGGTACATTGCCTGCACGGGGCTTTCTCCGTGCTTGATACCACCCTGCGGAAACTGCCAAGCGTGTTCCCGTATACGCTTACCCCAGAAGACCTCGTTTTTGGTATTGACGAGGATGATGCCGACGTTGGGGCGGTAGCCTTCGCGGTCCAACATGGCCACCCCCACCGAATTCAATACAATTACATTCGATTATACGTATCTGCTGAAACCACACTATGCGCGCCTCTCACTACCACCTGAACACACTGAAAGAAGCGCCTTCCGAGGCGGAAATTGCCAGCCACCAGCTCATGACCCGTGCGGGCATGATCCGAAAACTGGCTGGCGGGATCTATAGCTACATGCCCCTGGGGCTGCGCGTGATTCGCAAGATCGAAACCATTGTGCGCGAAGAAATGACGCACGCGGGAGCCCTCGAGCTACTGATGCCGGTCGTGCAACCCGCCGAGCTGTGGCAAGAATCGGGGCGTTGGGAGCAATACGGCCAGGAACTGCTGCGCATCAAGGACCGCCACAACCGCGACTTCGTGTTGCAGCCCACATCGGAAGAAGTGATCACCGACATCGCCCGCAATGAAATCCATAGCTGGCGCCAGTTGCCGGTCAATTTCTTTCACATTCAGACGAAATTCCGCGACGAACGCCGCCCCCGCTTCGGCTTGATGCGCGGACGCGAATTCACAATGAAAGACGCCTATTCGTTCGATCGTGACGAAACGGGTGCTGCGCACAGCTACGACGTAATGTTTGCTGCCTACATGCGTATTTTCGGACGCCTGGGGCTGACTTTCCGTGCTGTGGCGGCCGACACCGGCTCGATCGGCGGCTCGCGCAGCCACGAGTTTCAAGTCGTGGCCGATACGGGCGAAGACTTGATCGTGTACAACCCGCGCACCCAGTACGCCGCCAACATCGAACTGGCCGAGGCATGCTGCCTGCTGCCTACCCGCGCAGCGCCGGGCGCACCGATGGTCGACACGCCCACCCCGGGCGCAGCCAAATGTGCCGACGTGGCCGCCCAGTTGGGCGTGCCCTTGACCCAGACAGTGAAATCGATCGTGCTGGCCAGCGAGCGGGCCGAAGGCAAGGTGCAAATCTGGCTGTTGCTGCTGCGTGGCGACCACGAACTGAACGAGATCAAAGCCGCCAAAGTGCCCGGCCTAGACCAGGGCTTTCGTTTTGCCACCGAATCCGAGATCGTCGAACACTTCGGTTGCAAGCCGGGCTACCTCGGACCGGTGGGCACGGCCTTGCCCGTCAAGGTGGTCGCCGACACGACGGTCGCTAATATGGCGGACTTCATTTGCGGTGCCAACCACGAAGACGCGCACTTCACAGGCGTGAACTGGGCCCGCGATTTGCCTGAACCGGCCCATGTGGCCGATTTGCGCAACGTCGTCGAAGGCGACGCTGCGCCGGACGACGGCGGCCCCCTGGCATTGCAACGCGGTATCGAGGTGGGTCATGTGTTCTTTTTGGGCACCAAATACTCGGAAGCGCTGAAAGCCACTTTCTTGGACGAAACGGGCAAACCCGCTCTGATGCAGATGGGCTGCTATGGCATCGGCATCACTCGTATCGTGGGTGCGGCGATCGAACAAAATCACGACGGAAAGGGTATTATCTGGCCGCGTAGCATCGCGCCCTTCGAGGTGGTGATTTGTTGCGTGGGTTGGAGCAAAAGTGAAACGGTGCGTGACACTGCCAACACCTTGTACGAAGCCCTGAAAACCCATGGCGTGGACGTCATTATCGATGACCGCGACGCCCGCCCGGGGGTGATGTTTGCCGAGTGGGAACTCATTGGCGTCCCCTTACGGGTAACAGTTGGAGAACGTGGACTGAAAGAGGGTGTGGTGGAATTGCAATCCCGTCGCGCAGAGGAGGCCACCCGCCTGCCTGCCGAAGACGCCCTCGCTCAAGTACTCGTGCAGTTGGAAACCCTTTGAACGCACCTACCCCCAATTTGGCCCCCGAGACCGATGCCGAGCGCGCGAAACTGCGAGCGTTCGAATTCGACGTGCGCGTGTACTACGAGGACACGGATGCCGGCGGGGTCGTGTTCTACGCCAACTATTTGAAGTTTTTCGAACGCGCGCGTACCGAGTGGCTGCGTGCCTTGGGTGTCAACCAATCGGAAATCGCGCAGCGCCTGAGTCGTATTTTTGTGGTGCATAGCCTCGATATACGCTACTTGCGACCGGCGCGCCTGGACGATTTGTTGACCATCCGCTCGACCATCACGCGAGTTGGGCGCGCCTCGGTACACTTCGCTCAAACCGCCGTACGAAACGGGGAACTGCTCGCGCAGGGCAATATCCAAGTCTGTACGATCGACGCGGCGGAATTCAAAACTGCGGAAATCCCCCCAGAGATCCGTTCCAAGCTGAAAGTTTTCCAGGAATAATCATGCAAGCCCCCGACAACATGTCGTTGTACTCGTTGATTTCGCAGGCCAGCCTGCCCGTCCAGCTGATCATGGTGATGCTGCTGGGCATCTCGATCCTGTCGTGGACCTATATTTTCAGCAAGCGTTTTGCGCTGAAAAAAGCAAACGAGCAAACCCGCCGCTTCGAAGACGATTTCTGGTCGGGCGGCGATTTGTCGATGCTGCAACAGGCGGTCGCCAGCCGTCGGGCCGAGCAAGGCGCGCTGGCCCGCATTTTCGACGCCGGCATGACCGAATTCCTGAAGTCGCGGCGCACGGCCCCGGCGGGTGACGTGAACGCCGCACTGGACGGCCCGCGCCGCGCCATGCGCGCCGCCTACCAGCGCGAGATGGATACGCTGGAATCGCACTTGAACTTTCTGGCGTCGGCCGGTTCGGTCAGCCCGTATATCGGTCTGCTGGGCACCGTTTGGGGCATCATGCACGCTTTTATGGGCTTGTCCAACATGCAGCAAGCGACGCTGGCTGCCGTGGCACCCGGTATTGCCGAGGCATTGATCGCCACCGCTATCGGTCTGTTCGCCGCCATTCCCGCCGTGGTCGCTTACAACCGCTACACCAACGACATCGACCGA
This sequence comes from Bordetella parapertussis, assembly GCA_945903445.1. Lineage (GTDB taxonomy): Bacteria > Pseudomonadota > Gammaproteobacteria > Burkholderiales > Burkholderiaceae_B > Schauerella. Next base: position 15,087 of record CAMDNZ010000052.1, on the reverse strand, counting down.
CTGGCGATCCGTTTCGACAGCTTCGTCGACGAGTTCCTGAACATCCTTCAACGCCAGGTGCGCTAATGCCTTCGGTCCGCTCTGGCGGCCGTCATGGCCGCCGCATGAAAGCCGACATCAACGTCGTGCCGTATATCGACGTGATGTTGGTGCTGTTGATCATCTTCATGGTCACCGCACCTCTGGTGACGCCGGGCTTGATCGAGCTGCCCACGGTCGGCCAGGCCGCCGAGGTGCCTTCGAAGCCGCTGGAAGTCCAAGTGTCGAACGACGGCACCATTGCGCTGCGCATGCGCGAACCCGGCGCGACGCCGCAAACCATCGCCCGAGCCGAACTGGTCAGCCAGGTGCAGTCGCGCATTACCTCGACCACACCGGTGGTGATCGCCGCCGATGGCAAGGTGCCCTACGAGACCGTCGTGGCGGTCATGGACGAGCTGCGCAGTAGCGGCGTGAGCCGGCTGGGCTTGCTGGTTGATCAGGGCAATGCGGGCAACAAGCCCAAGACCATGCCGAACAAGCCGCCGGCTGCGCGCTGAACCGACGCGCCTTGAGCACGCCCTCTTCGAGATACGAGATCGATGACGCCCCCCCCTTTTGACGACCCGCAATCCGCGCCGCCCAGCCGACCGGAAGCGCATGACAACCGCAAGGCCTTCGCCTTGGCGATGGCTGCGCACGTTCTGCTGTTGCTGGTGTTGATATTCGGGATGGACTGGCAATCGGAGACGCCCGGTCCGGTTCAGGTCGAGTTATGGGCTGATGGCGTGTCGCCCGACGCCCGGCCGCCCGAGCCGACCCCAGAGCCCCAGCCGCAGCCGGAGCCGACACCTACGCCTCCTGAGCCGCCGCCCCCGCCGCCGCCCGAACCTCCACCGCCTCCTCCTCCGCCACCGAAGCCCACGGTACAGCCCCCCGAGCGACCCGATCCCGAGATCGCGCTCGAAGAGCAGCGCAAGAAGCGCGCGAAGGAGGAAGAGGCCGAGCGTGCCGCACAGGCGGCGAAGGAAAAAGCGCGACTGGAAGAAGAGCGCAAGCAAGCCGAACTGGCGGAAAAACAACGCTTGGAGAAAGAGCGCGTCACCGCCGAGCGGGCCGCTACCGAGAAGAAGGCAGCCGAGAAGAAAGCGGCTGCAGAAAAAGCAGCGGCCGAAAAGGCTGCCGCAGAAAAAGCGGCTGCGGAGAAAGCGGCTGCCGAGAAGGCAGTGGCCGAGAAAGCTGCAGCCGAAAAAGCGGCGGTAGAAAAAAAAGCCGCAGCTGAAAAGGCTGCCGCCGAGAAAGCTGTCGCTGAAAAGAAGGCCGCAGCAGAAAAAGCCGCTGCCGCCAAAAAGGCAGCCGCTGCCAAGGAACAAGCATTGAAAGATGCCTTCCGCGACTCAGCCATGGGCGCCGCCGGTATCCCTGGCGGCACCGCTGACCGCAACCAGGCAGGCGGGGGGCGCGACAGCGGCTACGGTGCCCGGGTGCGGGCGTGCGTGCAGCCTCGCGTCATTTTCCAACCTCCACCACGTAGCGGCGGGTCGAATCCTGCGGCACAATATCAGGTCCAGTTGGGGTCGGGCAGTACGGTCACTCGTGTTACGTTAACGAAGTCGTCTGGCAACCCGGCATTCGACACTGCGGTGGAGCGTGGGATTCGTGCCTGCAATCCGTTCCCCCGTCCGACGACGGGTGATTCGCTCATCGATGTTAACTACCGCATGTACGACTGATAGGAGATCGTTCGATATGAATTCAGCCTTCAGCCGCCTCGACGCAGGCGCGACGGGCGTAAGCGCGCCCAATTGGAGTGGCGTTTGGCGCGGTTTGGCCCTTGCGGCTGGTGCCGCCGTGGCGACCATTGCCATGGCAGTCCCCAGCACGGCCATGGCTCAATTGCGCGTGGATATTTCCGGCACCGGTGCGACGCAATATCCTATCGCCGTGGCCGACTTTGCTGTCGATGACGCCCATGGCCGCGCGATTGCCGACGTAATCCGTGCCGACCTGAGCCGCACTGGCCAGTTCCGCATGGTCGATGCCAACAACGCCGGGCTGAACGTCGATTCGCCGGTCAACTACGGCGAATGGGCCGGGCGCGGTGCCGACTTCATCGCCTATGGCAGCGTGCTGCGCACCCCGGACGGTCGTTACGACGTGCGTTACCGTCTGGCCGACAACGGTCGCCAAAGCCAGTTGGATGGCGTGGCGTTCTCGGGCACCGAACAAGAACTGCGCCGGGTATCGCATCAGATCGCCGACCGCATCTACGAAAAAATCACGGGTGTACGCGGCGTGTTCTCGACCCGCATCGCCTATGTGGTCAAACGTGGCGGCACCTATGAATTGCAGATCGCCGACGCAGACGGTCAGCAGGCTCAAGTGGCCTTGCGCTCGAAGGAGGCGATCATTTCGCCCTCGTGGTCACCGGATGGCAGCCAACTCGCTTATGTGAGCTTCGAGTCGGGCAAACCTGTTGTTTATCGGCACAATTTGGCCTCCAGCGCCCGTTCACCTGTTGCAAATTACAAGGGCAACAATAGCGCGCCCGCCTGGTCGCCGGACGGCTCGCAATTGGCTGTCGCCCTGACGCGCGATGGCCTGTCCCAACTTTATATCGTTGGTGCTGATGGCAACAATCTGCGCCGTGTGACCCGCTCTCCCGGGATCGACACCGAGCCGACCTTCTCGCCCGATGGGCGTTCGTTGTACTTCACAAGCGACCGCAGCGGCGGCCCGCAGGTCTACCGTACGGGCACCGATGGCGGCGGCGCCGATCGTGTCACGTTCAACGGAAGTTACAACATTTCACCCCGAATTTCCCCCGATGGTACGAGGCTGCTGTACGTTTCAAGACGAGACGGCGCTTTTCGCATCGCCTCGCTGGACCTAGCCGGCGGCTCGGAGACCTTGTTGACTGATGGTCGTGACGATCAGTCGCCAAGCTTCGCGCCGAACGGCATGCAAGTCCTCTACGCTGCTGTTCAGAACGGCCGTAGCGTGCTTGCCGGTGTTTCGAGCGACGGACGCGTCCGTACGACGCTTTCAGTTCTAAACGGGGAAATACGTGAACCAACTTGGGGCCCTTTTACCCGATAAAACACGTGTGACTCTCTTTACAAAGGACATATCATGAGATCGCGCATTGCCAAAAGCCTGACTATTGCCTCCCTGGCGGCCGTTTTGGCGGCCTGCAGCTCCGTACCTCTGGACGACCGGGCCGGTTCGGGCAGCGGCACCACCGGTAGCGGTACCGCCGGTGGAATGGGAGGTCAGATTCTTGACCCCTTCAACCCTCAAAGCATCCTGGCGCAACAGCGCTCGGTGTACTTTGACTTCGACAGCTACAGCGTGTCGGAACAGTATCGCGGTCTGGTGGAAACCCACGCCGGCTACTTGGCCAAGAACCCGCAACAGCGCGTTCAAGTCCAAGGCAACACCGACGAGCGCGGCGGCGCCGAGTACAACCTCGCGCTGGGCCAACGTCGTGCGCAAGCCGTTACCGAAATGTTCACGCTTTTGGGCGTGAGCGGCGGTCAGATCGAAACGATCAGCTTCGGTAAGGAACGCCCGAAAGCCACCGGTTCCAGCGAAGCCGACTTCGCTGAAAACCGTCGCGCCGATATCGAATATCAGCGCTAAGCGGCTCGCGTTACAATAGTGCCCCAGGCGCCGGGACGGCTTTACCGCCGTCCCGGCGTTTTCTATTTTTAAAGGGATGTCATCCATGCGTGTTCTTGCTCCTGCCTACCGTCGGCTCGCGCTGGCTTGCGGGCTTTCCCTGGCCGTATTCGCGGCACCCAGCTATGCCTTCTCCGACGATGAAGCGCGGCGCGCCATCCTGGAGTTGCGCGAACAGGTGCGTCAGATGTCGGAACAAAACAACCGTGCCCGTTTACAGCTCTCCGACCAGTTGCAATCCTTGCAGCAGGAAGCGATGCAATTGCGTGGCCAGCTCGAACTGGTCTCTCGCCAACAGCCGGCCTCGGGCGGCCAACAACAGAATCCCAACAATCCCGCTGGCGTGCAGGCCAACGACCCGCAAGAGCAGGCCTCGTTCGATGCGGCCATCGATCAGTTCCGCACGGCGCAGTACCAACCGGCCAGCGAAGCACTGGCGAGCTTCATTTCGCTCTATCCCAATAGCCCGTTGGCACCCACCGCGCTGTTCTACCAAGGCAGCAGCCGCTATGCGCTAAAGGACTTCAAGGGCGCTATCTCGCAGATGCAGGCGCTGGTTCAGGCCGCACCCGACAATCCGCGTGCGCCCGACGCGTTGCTAGTGATCGCCGGCAGCCAGATCGAGACCAACGACCGCGCAGGCGCAAAGAACACTTTGCAGCGTCTGGTACGCGATTATCCCAAAGCCGAAGCGGCTGGCACGGCCAAAAACCGCCTCCAATTGCTGCCATAAGGAAGTATGCGGGTCGCGGCGCGGCTGTAGCAATGACGCCGCGGCGCGATCCGATTGTGCCGCAATGCGACTCTCTACCGATTTAAAAGTACGGCACGCCACAGTGGCGGGCCAATCGCATCACTACATCGACGAAGGTGTTGGTCCTGCGCTGGTGCTGATACATGGCTCGCTATGCGATTGTCGATATTGGGACGCGCAGATCAAAGCGCTACGCGCCCATTTCCGCGTCATTGCGCCTTCGCTCGAGCACTACTGCCCCGCGCAGTGGGACGGCCAGGGCAATGGATTCACGGTGGCGTCGCATGCTCGCGGGGTGATCGCGCTACTGCGTCACCTGGGCATCGAACGCGCCCATTGGGTCGGTCACTCGCGCGGGGGCCGCGTGGCGCTGGAAGCGGCGCTGTCCGATGTGGCATCGCTGGCGAGTCTGAGCTTGGCCGATCCCGGCGTCGTGTTCGCCGACGAGCGAGATCGACCAGTGACTCGGGAACGCGACGACGACCGTGCTGGCGAGCGGTGCGCCGGATTGTCTTCGAGCCGGGGGGCCGCCGATAGCGCCTCGTCGTCCATCGACCAGCGGGACGATTTTCGGGAAGTCGCGGCACGACACATCGCACAGGGTCGAGTCGATGAGGGACTGGCGGTGTTTGTCGACACCGTGACGGGCCCGCAGACGTGGCAGCGCATGGTGCCATGGTTCAAAGCGATGGCGCACGACAACGCGAGCACCGTGCTGGGTCAGATCCGGGAAGCCACTGTTGCCGTCGATCCGCAGGCCCTGCACGCGCTGACACTGCCCTGTCTGCTGATCGGCGGGGGACTCAGTCCAGCGCCCTACCCAGGCATTTTGTCGCGCCTGCACGCCGAGTTACCGGACAGCGAACTGCACATGATCGCAGGCTCGTCGCACGGGATGAACATCGGCAATCCCCGAGCGTTCAATCGATGCATCGAACAGTTCTTGTTGGGCGAGTAAGCACGCAGGCGCTGCGCCTCAGGCGTCGTCCGGTGTCGCATTCAGTGTTTTCTGCATGATCAGCAAGTCCAGCCATCGACCGAACTTTCGTCCCACTTGCGGCATGAGTCCGGTCTGAACGAAGCCGACTCGCTCGTGCAACACGCGCGAACCGTCGTTGTTTGCATCGATGCAGGCGACCATCACATGTACCCCTTGCGATTTGGCGTGCTCGATCAGTCGATCCAGCAGCTGCCGGCCAATACCCGCGCCTTGCGCATGTGGCAGCACATAAAGCGAATGCTCCACCGTGTGCCGATAGCCCGTGTTCACACGGAAATCGCCATAGGTGCCGAACGCCACGATTTCGCGATCGCGCTCGACGACCCACACCGGCTGGCCGTGTGCTTGTCGATTCAACATCCACGCCAGACGAATGGGCTCGGTCGTCGGTGCGATGTTCCAGTTCGACGTGGTGTCGGCGATGGCTTGGTTGGTGATAGCAGTGATGGCAGCGATGTCATCGGGCGTGGCGTCGCGTATCGAGAGAGGTGCAAGCATGTACTTAGGATCGGTAGGATGAAGAAACAGGTCGTGCGCCACGGTCTGATATGCTGCCCAAATCGTCATGACCGCAAAGGACACGCACACCCATGGATGACTTCTGGTCGACGCTTATGGCCGCATTACAGCGCGAGTTTTCGGACATCAGCGACGTGGAGGACGCTGTCAGAATTGTAGTTCGACTGAGCGTTGCGATCATTCTGGGCGGGCTGATCGGTGTCGAACGCGAGTTGCAAGGCAAAGCTGCCGGGCTGCGCACCCATATGCTGGTGGCCCTGGGTTCGGCGCTATTCGTGCTGGCTCCCACACTAAGCGGCATGGCGGTCGCCGATCTGAGCCGGGTGACGCAAGGCATCATTGCCGGTATTGGCTTTTTAGGCGCTGGCGCGATCATCAAAGCGCGCGGCGTCGGCGACGTCAAAGGGCTGACCACCGCAGCCAGCATTTGGTTGACCGCCGCGCTGGGGGTGACCGCAGGCATGGGTCGCGAGATGCTGGCACTGATCGCGACGCTGATGGCGCTATTCGTTTTGAGCGTATTGCACCGGATCGAAGCGCGCATCGCCAAGCGTGCCCGTATGGACGCCGACGACTGATCGTGGTGAAGCTCGTCCAAGCACTCGGACGCTTAGCTGCGACGCGCCTGCGTCATCCAAACGCTCGTCGCGCTGGCGCCGATACCGCCTGGATTGACCACCCAGCGCCCAGTCGCCTCGATGCAATCAGACAGCCATGAACAAAATGGCGATATTCAGTCCCAAGGCCGCGAGCCAGACCAACGAACGCAGTGCAGCCTTGTCGGCCAAATAGCACGCCACATAGGCCATACGTACCACAATCCACAGCGCCATTAGATTACGCAGCATCGCGAGATCGATCTGGTTATCAGAGGCCAGCGATCAGCAATGGCGTCAGGTCATGTCGATCGATCTGGATGGCGTGTTCTATACCTGCCGAGAGCTCATACCCGACCTGATCCGGACCAGAGGATCGATCGTCAACGTCTCGTCGGTATCCGGCTTGGGCGGCGACTGGAATATGGGTATCTACAACGCGGCCAAAGGCGCGGTGACCAATCTGACACGATCGATGGCCATGGACCACGCTGCGGATGGCCTGCGGGTGAATGCAGTGTGTCCGTCCTTGACTCGAAGCGAGTTGACCGCCGATATGTTCGACAACGAAGCGTTAATGGCTAAATTCCGTGAGCGCATTCCTTTGGGCCGTGCAGCCGAGCCCGAAGAAATCGCGGACGTAATCGCTTTTTTGGCGAGCGAAGATGCCCGTTTTATTACCGGTGTGAATTTGCCGGTGGACGGAGGCTTATCGGCGTCCAACGGCCAACCCCCTCAATAAGCGGCTGGCGGTCTGTCATGCCGTGCGCGTCGCAGTAAGTAGCATGTAGCATGTAACAAAACAGGCGCTCAACTTGCGCTAACCCTAACCGAATGATACCGTCCAGTTGGTCTTTAATTGATGTGGATGGCTTTGTGCCGCTGATTTTTCGTTTGTCCCAGCTTACGCGCCAATACATTGCGCTGGCTATACCTACCGTACTGTCTGCATTGGTATACAGCACATACAGCATCATCGACGGTATTTTCATCGGGCGCTATGTTGGTGCCGATGGCTTAGCCGCACTTAATCTCGCCGTGCCCCTGTTGTACGTACCCTATGCTATCAGCATGATGGTCGGCGTAGGCGCAGCGACGCTCATCGCCCGAATGCTGGGCGAGCGGCAACGCGAAGATGCCCAGCGCGTGTTCGCCTGGGCGATTCTGGCCATCGTTGGGCTGGGGTTGACGTTCACGGTGGTGCTACTGGTTACCCTGCCAGTTCTGCCGGCGCTGTTGGGCGCACCCGCTTCGCTACAAGGCTTGTTCAGCGAGTTTCTGCTGAACTATGCTCCCTTCGCGGTGTTCGCCTCGGCCCTGTATGCATTCGAACTGACCTTACGAGCCGAGGGTCCGGCCGCCGCACGCTTTGGCCTGCTGGCCATGTGCGTCGGCGCGGTGGCCAACGTGGCGCTCGACTTTCTTTTTATGGCGCATTGGGGTTGGGGCATGCAAGGTGCCGCCCTGGCGACAGGAATTGCCATGATGGCATCGAGCTCGACGATGCTGGCCTATCATTTCCGCTACGCTCGCCAAGTCAGGCCGCTATGGCGCGGAATGATGCAGATTCGCTGCCTGGGGCTCATGCTCTATAACGGCTCGTCGGAGTTCCTGGCCGCGCTCGCGCCCGCCGTGGTGGTGATCGCTTTCAATCGGGTGATCGCCTTTCACATGGGCGAGGCGGGTCTGGCTGCATATGCCGTGCTCGAATACATCACTCTGGCAGCGTCGGTCGTGATGATCGCGCTGGTGCAAAGTATGCAGCCCCTGGTCAGCTTCCATCGTGGCGCAGGCAACCCGGTCATCATGCGACAGGCGCTGCGACTGGCTACCAACGCGGTCGGTGTCATGGCGCTGCTAGCGGCGATGGCCACGTGGTTTCTGGCGGAAACGCTGACCTTCGTTTTTCTGCCACAAGGTGCGGCCACATGGGCGATCTTGCAGAACGCCGTCATCTGGTACGGGTTGGCATTCATTCCTGCAGGGCTGAACTTGCTGGCCGCGGGTTATTTGACCGCCATCGAGCGCCCCGTCCCCTCAGCGGTGATTGCAGTGCTGCGCAGCTGGGTGCTGTTGCTCGCCACCCTATGGGCGCTGACCGCAATGTGGGGCGCAGCAGGCATCTGGTACGCGTTCCTGAGCACCGAAATATTGACGCTGACGGTTAGCGCAATACTGATGTGGCGGCTTTTGCGCGCCGATCATCGGTCGATCAGCCGCCCGGCGCGCGGCTGATCGACCAGCGACATCGTACTGCGATCTAGACCGGCTCGATCGCTAGCGTCCCATCACAGATGGGGCGCCAGCATATAGCTGCCGATACCGATCAGCACCAGCCCGCCCAGCACCTCGGCACGCCTTCCGACGATGCCGCCCAGTACGCGGCCCAGCATGACGCCCAAAGTCACCATGACCAGGGTCGCTAAGCCGATGGCGATAGCCGTCATCACGATGGCGGCCTCTAAAAAGGCCAAACTGACGCCCACGGCAAAAGCGTCCAGGCTAGTCGCCAATCCTGCCAGCGCCAGCATCCAGAACGCATGCCGTGCAGGTTTCCGATCGAATGCGTCCGGTGGCGCGCTTCGCAAGCCGGCAGTCACCATACGCACGCCCAAGCCTAGCAACAAGCCGAAGGCGATCCAGTGATCCCACCCCCGCACATAGGGTGCAGCCACCTGTCCCACGGCCCAGCCCGCGATAGGCGTCAACGCTTCGATCACACCAAAAATAGAACCCGTGCGCAAGGCTTCACCCCAGCGCGGGCGATGCAAAGCTGCACCTTTACAGACCGCGACGGCAAATGTGTCCGCGGACATGGCAAGTGCCAGCAGCACAGTGGAAGCAAGATTCATGAAGTACTTTGCCAAACAGTCGGGCCGGCCAAAAGCGCACGCGCGCCCGACGCTGTCGCACGCATGCCTTTTGGTCTCGCCAACCCGTTCCGGCTACCCGCACCACGGCGTCTGACGGCCGAGTCTGTTGATGCGGGCGCTTCCGGCGAACCCGGAAGCAGGCTACTCCCCAATGAGGAGGCCGGATTTTAGCACCTCGAAACCGGCATATCGATACGACCATTATTTCGGTGATTTTAAAGTCTCAATGTAATAGTCGGGCTGCAAGTCCAAACGCCGACGACCATGCATACTAGGATTGCAGATTGCAATAATTCTGAGTGGACCCATGAGCATGGATCGTGCACTGAGCGATATGCTAGCCCGCGTCAAACAAGACGCGCTGCGGGTTGTAGGAGGCGATGTGCTATTAGTCGATACGCATCCCGGCACGTTGAAACTTGAAGAAGAAGCCCGCGCCTATCTCGCGCAACACGACTATCCGGCTGCGCAGGCTGCTTTGGGTCGATTGGTCCTGTCCTTCCCGGATAACGCGGCTTACATACTGGAATTAGCGGCGTCGCATCAACGCCTGGGTCGTTACGATCGAGCCTTGATATATTACGAGGCCGCACTTAGCATGGCGCCCGCGCTATCGGTTTATTACCACGCGGCGATTTGTCATTTGGGTCTCGATGAACCGGACGCTGCCGCCGACCTATTAACTGCGGCGCTGGCACGAGCGTCAGACTTGGGTGTCGAAAGCGACGATAACGACTCCGATAGCGTCATGGCCCGAATCGGGGCACTGCTGGAAGCGCTCAACGACCCGTATCAGGATAGTTCGGCCCCGGATCGCTGAAACTTCGAGGGCGCTGAGGCTGTCGATCCGGTGCATTCGCCTGCATACCGACATCGCGTTGAGCGGGAGAGTCATGGCTACAACCCGCCAGCAGCGTCGTGGCGCCGGCCAGCAGTACCACGAGTAATGAGAAGAAACGGTTCATGACGGGCCCCCTTAAACATCAATGCGGTGTTCGAGCAACCCGCGTGCCGCGTCGCAGTCCGAGCGGACTGCCGCGACACGCTAGGGCGTCTTCAAGCAGGATCTTGCCGCATGCGACGATAGGTGCGCGCCACATCGACCAATACAAAGGCGGCCAGGCTGACACCCATGACGGGCATGCTCCATCCTAAAACGATGGCAAGGGCTACAGTCACGCCTCGACCGATCCAGGACAAACGACGCCAGGCATCGGTCAGCGTTGCACCACGGGTGCCTGCTGCCGGACGGCGCCGCCACCACATGATATAGCCCATCACCACCATGGCGGCAAGCGAGAGACCGAATGCCGCCAATACCAGCTGGTTCGGCAGGCCGAACAGAATCCCCATATGCGCGTCGATGCCCCAGCGAATCAATTTGGCTACTACGGGAAAGTCGGCGAACCTCGCCTGGCTCACCACCTGCATCGAACGCGCATCGATGGCAACGGCATCGACCTGGGTCGGCCAAGCTCGATCGACCTCGCGCACGGTCCAAGCCTGATCTGCACGCTTCGGCGCACGAATCTCCAGCAAAGCGGCATCGATGCCCGCCGCGCGTGCGGTCATCAACACGCCGTCGAACAGACCCGCCGTCTGTCGAATCGTCCCGGGTTTGGCTGCGCCCACCGGCCCTGCCGGCACATGCCCGGCATGATCGGCATGATCGGCGTGCGTCGCCGGCGGCGCATGTGCACCATGCTCGGCGGCTCCTGCATTCGCGCCATGACTGGCGTGCTCGTCTGCCGGCGATTGCGCCGCGGATCCGGCATGGTTCGCGCCGTGCCCAATGGCGGCAGATGCAGGCAATTGGGTGATCAGTGGCGGCGTGACCCAACCAAATTGTTGACGCGCCACACCGATGCGGTCGCCGGCCCATTTCGACCAAGTCAGCCCGGTAGCCGAGATGAATATCAAGCCTACCGCAATGATCAGGCCAAGTCGGCCATGCCAACGGCGCACCCGTAAGCGCGGACTCCGTGCTGCGACGTCGGCACGATTGCGAGGACCGCCACAGGCCCACAACACCAGCCCGCCCAACGTAGCCAACCACAGCCACGACGCCGCCAGCTCGCTGTAGTAACGTCCCCATTCACCGATCAGCAAATCGCGATGAAGGTGATCCAACCACGTTCGCACCGGTAGCGAACCACTGGTGCCATAAACGACGGTATCCCCCGTAATGGCCAAGGTGACCGGGTCAACGAAGATGGCGCGAGATTCGCCCCCACGCAGACCGGGCGCATCGAACATCACCCGTGTGGTGTAGCCCTCGCCCCGCGCCGGACGCAAACCAATGGGCTTGGAATCGGCGCCAACCACCGCCAGCGCGGCATCGACTTGCGCGCGCAGGTCGTGCGCGGGTCCACGCGATGCAGTGGTCAGCACATCGCTATAGACGCTCGACTCGATGGAGGGAGAGAACACATATAAGACGCCTGAAAGCGCGGCGATCAGGATGAACGGGCCGACAAACAGGCCGACATAAAAATGAAGCCGTGTGATCAAGGCCAGGATAGGGCCGGGATTGGCGCGAGCAGGCGCGCGCTCGGCGGCTGCGGAAGAAGAAAGCGAAGTCATACGTATCACCAGGCAAGCATGCATGTGCGCAGCCGACGGACAGTCTTGCCCGGCTGGACTTGCAAACACGTCGAGGAAGACACCTGTAGCGGCACAGGCATTGCCCGCGCGCCGACAGGTGTGGCATCAAGATCGCACTCGATGGTGAGGCGGCGCTCGTGGACCGACCGGCGGGCCAGAAGCCAGCCGCCGAGCGGGAGGCGCCCATTGCGGCGACTTGGGCAGCCGCCATAACAGCACCGCGCCCGCCGCAATGACCGCGGGCACGGCCGGCGCGGGCCATGCCGCTTGAGCGGTCAGCCAGAACGGACAGGACAATCCGGTCGCGTGAGCATCGGCATGGCTGGCGGAATCGTCACCCCGATACGGCGCAATGGGTTCAGCGCCAGCAGCATCGATCGCGGCGACGCCCAGAGCGGACCCGTGCCGCGCATGCTTGCCATGCTCCGCATGCGCGCCGAACGTCCCGGCCTGAGGGCACAGCATGAGCGCCAGACGACCCGCTTTCAGCGCGGCATCGTCCGGCATGAAGCCCACCGGAATCAATGCACGCAAAAGGACCGCGCACGCCAGCAACCACCATGCATATAAAATGCGGGGCGATGCTGCGAGGCGAAGCGAGGTCGGACGAGCCATCATGAAACCAATTTTAACCGCGCCGCAGCAAAGACACATTTACTCGGGAAAAATCGAGCGATTTGCCCTGCCTCCAGGATGGGCTTTATGGCACGGCGATACACCGGGCTGATAGCCTGAGGTTTTTGGGAGCGCCAAATGAAAGCGATTGGTTATCGACGCAACTTGCCCATCGACGCAGAAGATTCACTTCAGGACTTCGACCTCCCGCCTCCCACACCAGGCCCTCACGACATCCGGGTGAAGGTCAAAGCCGTTTCGGTCAATCCCGTCGATTACAAAATTCGGCAAAATGCAGCACCGACTGGCGACGCGCCGCGCATTCTGGGTTGGGACGCCGCAGGCGTAATCGATACCGTCGGTTCGGCGGTCACGCTATTTCAACCCGGCGACGAGGTGTATTACGCTGGCGACATCGGCCGTCCTGGTGCCAATAGCGCATTGCATTTGGTGGACGAGCGCATTGCCGCCCTCAAACCCAGAAGCCTGTCGTTTTCCGAAGCGGCGGCTCTACCTTTGACCAGCATTACCGCCTGGGAAATGCTGTTCCATCGGATGCGTGTGCCCTACGGCGTCAAAGCCGACGCAGGTCATTTGTTGGTCATCAATGGCGCGGGTGGTGTGGGATCCATATTGATTCAACTGGCCCGACGGCTGACCGGATTAACGGTGGTGGCGACGGCATCGCGACCCGAAACAGCCGAGTGGTGTAAGGCAATGGGCGCACACCATGTCATCGACCACCATCGGCCCCTGAACGAAGGCTGGGCCGCATCAGGACTGCCGCCGGCCGACTACGTCGCAGGGCTGACGGCGACCGACGCACATTTGCCCGCCATCGTCGAACTGATCGCACCGCAAGGCCATCTATCGCTGATCGACGATCCGCAGCGGTTCGACATCGTGGCGCTCAAGCGCAAGTCGATCACCGTGAGCTGGGAATTGATGTTTACCCGGTCGCTGTATCGGACGCCCGATTTGATCGAGCAGCACCGTCTGCTGACCGAGGTGGCCGCCTTGGTGGACGCCGGAGTATTGCGCACGACGCTGAACGGCGAGCATGGCCGCATCGATGCGGCCCATCTGCGAGCGCTACACGCGTTGCTGGAAAGCGGCCGCGCCATCGGCAAACATGTGCTGGCCGGTTTCTAGTCCGGAAACAGTGTGCGCGGGATGAGCCACAGATAAGCGATCATGCCCAGCAATTCCACCAGGGATTGCAGCACGACGACGACTGCGGCCAGCTCCCAGCCCGCCGGCAGCGCCAGAACCCACGGCAGGATGACGAACGAATTGCGGGTGCCGAAGGAAAACGCCAGCGTGCGGCCTTGCGCCGTAGGCAAGCGCCAGACGACCGCCAATACTTTGGCCACCACGGCGGCCAGCACGAGAAACGCCACGAACACGCCCAGCGCGTATATCAAGCCACTGCCGACGACGTACTCGAGCGCATCGATCAATGCGTCGGCATGGGCCGCAGCGACGCACGCCAGCACTGCCGTCAATAGCGGCACCGGCAACCGAGACGCGCGCGCGCGCCAGATGCCGCGAGCGCCGGGCGCGGCCGCAATCCAGTGGTCCAGCGTAAATGCAAGGATCAGAGGTGCCGCGACCACGGCAATCGCCAACATCAAAACATCGCCCGATAGGGTGGGCCGTGCGTGGGGCCCCGCCAGCCACCATGCCGCAGGCAGCAGCGCAATCTGACCCAGCAGATTAAGGGGCATCACCGCAAGGGCTCGAGCGGGGTCGCCACGCCCCAGTTGCGCAAAAGTGATGACCCAGTCGATACAAGGCGCCAGCAGCACCAGCATGACGCCCAAGCGCAGCGGAGGATGGTCGGGCAAGACCGTCATCAACGCCGCGACGACGCACGGCAACACGATGAAATTGCCCACCAGTACGGCCAAGGCGAACCGCCGATCGGCCAACGCTGGACGCACATGTGCCATCGGCACCAGCAGAAAAGTCGCCAGCAGCAAGGCGGCCAACAATGGCCAAACCAGCCAGTCGCTGATCGGCCCCACGGACGACGAAGCGAGACCGGCACTTACGCCGACCGACACCGCAGCCAGGTACAACCACACCTGATGCCGCTCAAGCGACGACGCAGACATGCGATAACCCCAAGAACTCGGACATATATGTACATTCACACGAGTAAAGGCGTATCTTAGCGGGCGCTACCGGTCGAAGACTTGCTCGCGATCGACCTGCCGATGGCGGGTAAGCCTGTCATCAGCCTCTAAATCTGCTTCTGCATCGCTCATGTCCCTTCCCTTCGATACGATCTGGCTTGCCGGTTTGGTCGTGACGGTTACGATCCTGCTATGGGCGACCACCGCACTGCCCGAATATCTGACCGCCATGCTGTTCTTCGCAGCAGCCATGGTGCTTGGCATCGCACCGCCAGAGGTCGTGTTCGGTGGTTTCATGGCCCAGGCGTTCTGGTTGGTGTTGAGCGGG
>CAMDNZ010000051.1 GCA_945903445.1 Bordetella parapertussis | reverse complement strand
CGAACAACTTGACCACGGCATCGCGGTCGCGCAGGCGAGCGAAAGCCAGGCGCTTGTTGGCGAGCGTGGGCTCTTTGCCCAGCGTGATGAGGGGTTCGATGACGCGGCGCAGTTCTTTTGCCTTGGGCAGCGTGGTCTTGATCGCTTCGTGTTGGATCAACGAGACGGCCATGTTGCGGAACATGGCAAGACGGTGGCTGCTGGTGCGATTGAGTTTACGCAAGCCATTACGGTGACGCATGATAAGTTTCCTTCGAATCTAATGACGATGTCGCCATCGTCTTGGTTAATCCGGCTCTTCTATCGGCCCCAATGGCCGCGGTCCGGTCGGGCATGCCACAAGGCGATCCAGATAACTTCACCTGAACCGCCCGGCGTCAAAGCTTAGGGACGCTCAAGGCCCAAAGGCGGCCAGCTCTCCAACTTCATGGCCAGCGTCAAACCGCGCGCGGCCAACACTTCCTTGATTTCATTGAGCGACTTGCGGCCCAGGTTCGGGGTCTTAAGCAATTCGTTTTCGGTACGCTGGATCAGGTCGCCGATGTAGTAGATGTTCTCGGCCTTCAAGCAGTTGGCCGAACGCACCGTCAACTCCAGGTCGTCGACCGGGCGCAGCAGCACCGGATCGATCTGCGGCGCGCCGCGGACCGGGGCTTCGTATGCATCGCCAGCACCTTCGAGCGCAGCGAACACCGAGATCTGATCCATCAGGATGCGAGCCGATTGACGCACCGCTTCCTCGGGCGAAATCACGCCGTTGGTTTCGATGTCCAGAACCAGCTTATCCAAATCGGTACGTTGCTCGACTCGAGCGCTCTCGACCGAGTAGCTCACGCGGCGCACGGGGCTGAACGAAGCGTCCAAGACGATACGGCCGATGGTGTGGCCGCGGTCTTCGGTCAGGGCACGCACGTTGCCGGGCACATAGCCACGGCCTTTCTCGACCTTGATCTGCACTTCGATCTTGCCGTCGTCGGTCAGGCTGCACAGCGCATGATCCGGGTTGACGATTTCGACGTCGTGCGGCAATTCGATGTCGCTTGCGCGAACCAGGCCAGCGCCGGTCTTACGCAGCACCAGCGTGACTTCGTCACGGTTGTGCAACTTGAACACGATGCCTTTCAGGTTCAGCAGAATGTCGACCACGTCTTCACGCACGCCGGGGATGGTCGAGTACTCGTGCACGACACCGGTGATTTGCACTTCGGTGGGTGCGTAGCCGGTCATCGAGGACAGCAGAATGCGGCGCAGGGCGTTGCCCAGCGTGTGGCCATAACCGCGCTCGAACGGCTCCATCACGATTCTTGCGTGATGCGTGCCGACAGGTTCGACTTCGATATTGCGCGGTTTCAGGAAACCTTGGGTGGACATATCTCTTATTTCCTTTTCAATACCCTCGGCTCGTTACACCGATAAGGCTGATGGAATGAAAAAAAACCTACTCAATCGCAAAACCCGCAACCGACCGAAAAGGCAGGATTGCGGGTTATTGCGAGACCTGCCAAAACGATTAGTTGCGCGAGTACAGTTCGACAACCATCGATTCGTTCACGTCGCGCGCGACATCGGCGCGATCCGGAGCCGACTTGAACGTGCCGGTCAACTTGCCGGTGTCCACTTCGACCCACTGGGGCAGACCAATGCTAGTTGCCAGGTCGATCGACTCTTTGATGCGCGCTTGAGTCTTCGACTTTTCGCGCACGGCAATGATGTCGCCAGCCTTGAGCAGCATCGACGGGATGTCGGCGGTGTGACCGTTCAGTTCGATAGCACGGTGGCTGACGAGCTGACGCGCTTCAGCGCGGGTCGAGCCGAAGCCCATACGGTACACCACGTTGTCTAAGCGCGATTCGAGCAACTGGATGAGGGTCTCACCCGTATTGCCGCGACGACGCTCGGCTTCGGCGAAGTACTTGCGGAATTGCTTTTCCAGCACACCGTACATGCGCTTGAGCTTTTGCTTTTCGCGCAGTTGCAGACCGTAGTCCGACGTACGGGCACCCGAAGTGCGGCCGTGTTGGCCAGGCTTGGAATCCAGTTTGCACTTGGAATCCAGCGAGCGACGGGCGCTCTTCAGGAACAGATCAGTACCCTCGCGACGCGAGAGTTTGCATTTGGGTCCAGTATAACGAGCCATGTTGGATTCCCCTTAGATACGACGGCGCTTGGGCGGACGGCAGCCGTTGTGCGGTACCGGCGTGATGTCAGCAATGCTGGAGATCTTGATGCCCAGCGCATTGAGCGCGCGCACCGAAGATTCGCGACCAGGACCGGGGCCCTTAATACGCACTTCCAGCGTCTTGATGCCGTATTCCAACGCGACACGGCCGGCCGTCTCGGCAGCGACCTGTGCGGCGAAGGGGGTGGACTTGCGCGAGCCTTTGAAGCCGGCGCCGCCCGACGTGGCCCAGGACAACGCGTTGCCTTGGCGATCGGTGATGGTGATGATGGTGTTGTTGAACGACGCGTGAACGTGTGCGATGCCGTCCGAGACGTTCTTCTTGACCTTTTTGCGTACGCGCGAAGCGCCGCTCGCAGATGCTTTTGCCATTGTGCTTGAGTCCTAGATTATTTCTTCAGGGAGGCAGCAGCGCGACGCGGACCCTTGCGGGTGCGAGCGTTGGTGCGGGTGCGCTGACCGCGCACAGGCAAACCGCGCTTATGACGCAAGCCGCGGTAAGTTCCCAGGTCGATGAGACGCTTGATCGACAGTTGAACTTCGCGGCGAAGATCGCCTTCAACGGTGAACGTGCCGATTTGTTCGCGAATTCGCTCGAGTTCGGCGTCGTTGAGGTCTTTGACTTTTTTGGTCAAAGGCACACCGGCGGCTTCGCAGATTTCGCGGGCGCGCGTTCGACCGATGCCAAAAATAGCGGTCAAACCGATCTCGGCGTGTTGTTGCGGCGGAATGTTAATGCCAGCAATACGGGCCATGACTGTGTTCCTTGAATAATTACGATGCGTTGGGGCGAATACCGGTCACCCGGATTAGCCTTGACGCTGCTTGTGACGCGGGTCGGTGCAAATGATCCGAACCACGCGGCCGCGCCTGATAACTTTGCAGTTGCGGCAAATCTTTTTGACTGATGCCATTACTTTCATGATGAACTCCTAGTGTTCCGTAACCCTGCCGCTACTTGGAGCGGAATACGATCCTTGCACGGGTCAGGTCGTATGGTGTGAGTTCCACGGTGACCTTATCGCCCGGCAGGATCCGGATGTAATGCATTCGCATCTTGCCGGAGATATGACCCAGAACCACATGGCCATTTTCCAACTTGACGCGAAATGTCGCGTTGGGGAGGTTCTCAAGAACCTCGCCCTGCATTTGAATGACGTCGTCCTTAGCCATCTCTTTTTATCGTACCGGCAGGTTCGAGCCTTTAAAGTTCGCCTTCTTGAGCAGCGAGTCATATTGATGAGACATCATGTAGGCCTGAACCTGCGCCATGAAGTCCATCGTTACCACCACGATGATGAGTAAGGAAGTGCCGCCAAAATAGAACGGTACGTTCCAGCGCATCACCATGAACTCCGGCAGCAAGCACACCAAGGTGATGTACAACGCACCGGCCAGCGTCAAACGCATCAGGATCTTGTCGATATAACGCGAAGTCTGCTCGCCAGGACGAATGCCGGGCACAAAGCCACCGCTCTTCTTCAAGTTATCCGCCGTTTCGCGGCTGTTGAAAACCAGAGCCGTGTAAAAAAAGCAGAAGAAGATGATCGCGGTTGCGTACAGCGTGATGTACAGCGGTTGGCGCGGCGCGAGCGCTGCGGCCAGGTCACCCAACCAACGCATGTTCTCGTTGCTGGAGAACCAGCTGGTGATGGTTGCCGGGAACAGGATGATCGAGGAAGCGAAGATCGGCGGAATCACGCCTGCCATGTTCAACTTGAGCGGCAGATGCGAGCTTTGGCCGCCGTAGATCCGATTGCCCACTTGCCGTTTGGCATAGTTGACCGTGATCTTGCGTTGACAGCGCTCGACGAACACCACGAACGCGGTGACCGCCACTGCCAGTGCCACGATGAACAACAGTGACACCACACCCATGTTGCCGGTGCCCACCAGGCCAAACAGCCCGGCGACAGCCGACGGCAAACCAGCAACGATACCGGCGAAGATCAGGATGGAAATACCATTACCCAACCCGCGCTCGGTAATTTGCTCACCCAGCCACATGACGAACATCGTGCCCGTCAGGAGCGTGATGACCGTCGTGAAGCGGAACAACATGCCCGGGTCGATGACCAGGCCAGGTTGCGACTCAAGCGCTACCGAAATACCCACCGCCTGCACCAGTGCCAGCACGACCGTGCCGTAACGGGTGTACTGCGTGATCTTGCGACGCCCCGCCTCGCCTTCCTTCTTGATCGCCTCAAGGGAAGGCACCACCACCGACATCAACTGCATGATGATGGAGGCCGAAATGTACGGCATGATCCCGAGAGCGAAAATCGAAAAACGCGAAAGTGCGCCGCCCGAGAACATGTTGAAGAGGCCAAGAATCCCGCCTTCGTTCTGACGGAACAAGCTCGCCAGTTCGTCCGGATTGATGCCCGGGACGGGGATGTGCGTACCCAGTCGGTAGACGATCAGGGCAAGGATCAGGAAAACGAAACGACGCTTTAGATCGCCGTATCGGGGACCTGTCTTGCCCAGTGCCTGCGCTTTAGCCACTACGTCACCTTATGCATTTAAGCGAGCGAACCGCCCGCTGCTTCCACAGCGGCGCGAGCGCCGGCCGTAGCGGTCAGACCCTTGAGCGTCACCTTGCGGTTCAGCTCGCCGGACTTGATGACCTTGGCGTAACGCACTTGCTGGCCGACCACACCGGCCGACTTCAGCACTTGCACGTCGATCTCGTCA
Organism: Bordetella parapertussis; assembly: GCA_945903445.1. Taxonomy (GTDB): domain Bacteria; phylum Pseudomonadota; class Gammaproteobacteria; order Burkholderiales; family Burkholderiaceae_B; genus Schauerella. The sequence continues at coordinate 16,146 of CAMDNZ010000051.1, read as the reverse complement.
GCCGTCATGGCCTGGAGGTCCGACAAGCGGACTTCAGCGTACAGATGCTGACCCAGCGGGGTGAAACCACGCTTGGGCAGACGGCGTTGCAGGGGCATCTGGCCGCCTTCAAAACCGACTTTATGAAAACCGCCCGAACGCGACTTCTGACCTTTGTGACCACGGCCGGCGGTTTTACCCAGACCCGAACCGATGCCACGGCCGACGCGGCGGCGGGCGTGCTTCGCGCCGACTGCGGGCGCGATGGAGTTGAGAGAAATATCCGACATCGCTATTCCTTAGACTTCGGCCACGGTGACGAGGTAGGACACCTTGTTCACCATGCCACGCAACTCAGGCGTATCAACCAGCACGCGGCTGCTATTGATACGGCCCAGGCCCAGACCACGAACGGTGTCGCGGTGGGACTGCTTGGTGCCGATGACCGAACGCACAAGCGTTACCTTGATTTGTTTCTGAGCCATGACTTACCCCAGGATCTCTTCGACCGTCTTGCCGCGCTTGGCAGCAACGTCCGAAGGGGTCATCGATGCACGCAAGCCGTTCAGCGTGGCGCGCACCATATTGTAGGGGTTGCTCGAGCCGAGGCTCTTGGCAACCACGTTACGCACGCCCATGACTTCGAACACGGCGCGCATCGGACCCCCGGCGATCACGCCGGTACCTTCGCTGGCCGGCGAGATCAGCACCTTGGCGGCGCCGTGCTTGCCGACGACCGTGTGATGCAAGGTACCGTCCTTCAGGGCAACCTTGAACAGACCGTTACGGCCTTGTTCCATTGCCTTCTGGACTGCCACGGGCACTTCGCGGGCTTTGCCCTTACCCATGCCGATACGGCCATCGCCATCGCCCACCACGGTCAGCGCGGCAAAGCTCATGGTGCGACCACCCTTGACCACTTTGCTCACGCGGTTGACCGCGATCATTTTTTCGCGAAGACCGTCGTCCGGTTGTTCGGGCGCGTTTCTGCCTTGTACTTTAGCCATTTGACAACCTCGCTTAGAACTTCAGGCCGGCTTCACGCGCGGCATCGGCCAGCGCCTTGACGCGGCCATGGTAACGAAAGCCGGAGCGATCAAAGGCGACCAGCTCGATGCCGGCGGCTTTGGCTTTCTCGGCCACGCGCTGACCCACCAAGGTGGCAGCGGCGGCGTTGCCACCCTTGCCAGTCTTGTCGGCCAACTGGGCACGAACTTCGGGTTCGACAGTCGATGCGCTGACGATGACCCGATCGCCTTCCGGGGCGATGATGTTTGCGTAGATGTGCAGGTTCGACCGGAACACCGACAGGCGATGAACGCCAATTTCGGTGATCTTCCGACGGGTCGGAACCGCACGACGCAAACGGGAGAGTTTTTTGTCCATGATTCGTCCTAAGTGCGGTTATTTCTTCTTGGTCTCTTTGATGATCACGCGCTCATCTGCGTACCGCACGCCCTTGCCCTTATAGGGTTCGGGTTCGCGGTAAGCGCGGATTTCCGCGGCCACCTGACCGACGACCTGCTTGTTGCTGCCCTTGAGAATGATCTCGGTCTGGGTCGGGCATTCAGCCTTCACGCCAGCGGGAAGCTTGTGCAGCACGTCGTGGGAGAAACCAAGTTGAAGTTTCACCGCATCGCCCTGGATAGCGGCGCGGTAACCCAAGCCCACCAGGGTCAGCTTGCGTTCGAAACCCTTGCTGACACCAGTCACCATGTTGTTGACCAGGGCGCGAACCGTGCCAGACATGGCTTTGGCTTCGCGCGACTCGTCGGCTGCCGTGAATTGCAGCTGCGAGCCTTCCTGGCGCACAACGACGTGGCCGGTCAGGGTTTGTTCTAAGGCACCCAGCGGGCCCTTGACAGAAATCAGACCTGCGGCGATGGTGGCTTCGACACCTTTGGGCAGATCGACGGGGTATTTAGCGATACGTGACATATGAATTGCTCCTTACGCCACGTAGCACAGCACTTCGCCGCCGACGCCGGTCGAACGGGCCTTACGGTCCGTCATGACGCCGCGCGAGGTCGAAATGATCGCCACACCCAGACCGTTCATTACGGACGGAATGCTATGACGACCCTTGTAGCTGCGCAGGCCGGGACGCGAGACGCGTTCGATGCGCTCGATCACCGGGCGGCCGGCGTAGTACTTCAGGGTGATTTCCAGCTCGGGCTTGGCTTGCTCGCCCTTGATCTGGAAGCTGTCGATGTAACCCTCGTCCTGCAGCACGGCGGCGATAGCCACTTTCAGCTTGGAAGAAGGCATGGTCACCGAGACTTTGTCTACTTGCTGCGCATTGCGAATGCGAGTCAGCATATCGGCGATGGGATCGCTCATGCTCATAATATTTCTCCTACCAGCTGGCCTTGGTGATGCCGGGGATTTCGCCCTTCATCGCCATTTCACGCACTTTATGGCGCGTCAGACCGAATTTGCTGTAAACACCGCGCGGGCGGCCGGTCACAGCGCAACGGTTGCGTTGACGGGTCGGATTGGCGTTGCGCGGCAATTGCTGCAACGCCAGACGAGCTTGGTACCGTTCTTCGTCAGACTTGGACTGATCGTCGATCACGGCCTTCAGCGCGGCGCGCTTGGCTGCAAATTTTTCGACCAACTTGGTACGCTTGATATCGCGATTGATGAGTGAGAGTTTTGCCACGTCATCGCCCCTTAGTTACGAAACGGGAAGCTGAAGGCCTTCAACAGGGCCTTGGCTTCGTCGTCGGTCTTGGCGGTGGTGGTGATGCTGATGTTCAGCCCACGCAGCGCGTCGATCTTGTCGTATTCGATTTCGGGGAAAATGATTTGCTCTTTCACCCCGACGTTGTAGTTGCCACGGCCGTCGAAAGCACGACCCGAGATCCCACGGAAGTCACGCACGCGCGGCAGCGCGACGGTGACCAGGCGGTCCAGGAATTCGTACATACGCTGACCACGCAAGGTCACCATGCAGCCGATGGGGTAGTCTTCACGGATCTTGAAACCGGCAATAGCCTTGCGGGTTTTGGTGATCACGGGACGCTGACCGGCGATTTTGGTGAGGTCGGACACGGCGTGTTCGATGACCTTCTTATCCGCCACAGCCTCGGACACGCCCATGTTCAGGGTGACCTTGGTGATGCGGGGCACTTGCATGACGCTCTTGTAGCCGAATTCGGTTACGAGGGCCGGAGAAATCTTGTCGCGATACAAATCTTGAAAGCGGGACATGTTCTTATCGCTCCTTAAGCCTTGGCGCCGACTTCGGCACCGTTGGAACGAAACACACGCACACTCTTCGTCTTACCGTCGACTTCGACTTGCTTGACGCCCACGCGGTCGCCGCGGCCGGTCGCCGGGTTGAAGAGGGCCACGTTGGAGATGTGCAGGGGCATGGCTTTTTCGACGATGCCACCCGGGTTGTTCGCCATCGGGTTGGGTTTGGTGTGCTTCTTGACGATGTTCACGCCTTCGACCAGGACGTAGTCGGCATCCAGGCGAGCCAGGACGACGCCACGACGCTTCTTGTCGCGACCGGTCAGGACGATGACTTCGTCACCTTTGCGAATGTTTTGCATTGCCTCGGGCTCCTTACAGCACTTCCGGGGCCAGCGACACGATCTTCATGAACTTCTCGGTACGCAGTTCGCGCGTCACGGGTCCGAAGATGCGGGTGCCGATGGGCTCCAGCTTGGCATTGAGCAACACGGCGGCATTGCCACCGAACTTGATGAGCGAGCCGTCTTTACGGCGCACGCCCTTGGCGGTACGCACGACGACGGCGTTATAGATTTCGCCCTTTTTCACGCGTCCGCGCGGGGCTGCATCTTTGACCGTCACCTTGATAATGTCGCCAATGGCGGCATAACGGCGCTTGGAGCCGCCGAGCACCTTGATGCACATCACATGACGCGCACCGGTGTTGTCGGCCACGTCCAGCGTGGTCTGCATTTGGATCATGATTTTTCCTATTCCAACTTAACTGAAACCCGGCCCCGGCTCGTACAGCGAGCCAAATCCTGATTTCCGCCAGTTTTGGTCCCGTAAAGCCCTGCCGACATGACAGTGCTCGGGGCTGAATGACTGCTTGCACATACTACTGAACTGCTTCGGCTTACTGCCGGGCTTACTGTCGATTTATTCTCTTCGGAAAGGCTTCACACCTAGCTATGCACGCTGACTTTGTATTTGTCTTTGCACATCCATACGTACGTATGTTCACCGTACGTATTCACATACGCAAGGCGCACCTGCCCGCGAGGAAGTCTGTCAATGTACCATGGATTTTCTCGCTGGGTCAACGACTTATGCCAAGTGCCCACACAAGGCGCTCGGCAGGCGACAGGGACGTGGTTTATGCTGCACGAGCGCAGCACTTACGCAACATTCGACGAGGATTTCCATGTACGAGACGCTTTCCCTATATATCGACGGTGAGTTTCAAATTGGCGAAGGGCGCAAAACCCAGGCGGTACTAAACCCCGCCACTGGCGAGGTGGTCGGCACCCTTCCCCATGCTACCCAGAAAGATCTGGACCGCGCATTGGCCGCGGCCCAGCGGGCATTCGAGACCTGGAAGCACAGCTCGCCAATGGAGCGCTCGGCGATCTTGCGTAAGGTGGGCCAGTTGTCGCGCGAGCAGGCACCCGCCATCGGCCGCAACATGACGCTTGACCAGGGCAAGCCCCTGGCTGAAGCCATCGGCGAGATCACGGCCTGCGCCGATCACACCGACTGGCATGCCGAAGAGTGCCGCCGAATCTATGGCCGGGTGATTCCGCCACGCAATCCGGCCGTGCGCCAATTCGTCGTGCGCGAGCCGATAGGCGTGTGCGCTGCATTCACGCCTTGGAACTTCCCTTACAACCAGGCCATTCGTAAAGTGTCGGCTGCGATCGGCGCGGGCTGCACCATCATCCTGAAAGGCCCTGAAGATTCGCCCAGTGCAGTGATGGCGATTGCCCGCCTGTTTCATGATGCCGGTTTGCCCAAGGGCGTGTTGAACGTCGTATGGGGCGAGCCCGCCGAGATTTCCGACTACTTGATCCGTTCACCCATTGTGCGCAAGATTTCCTTCACTGGCTCGGTGCCCGTCGGCAAGCAATTGGCCGCACTGGCGGGTCAGCACATGAAGCGCGCCACAATGGAACTGGGCGGCCACTCCCCGGTTCTGGTGTTCGACGACGTCGATATCGAAAGAGCCGCCACCATGCTGGCGAAGTTCAAGATCCGCAACGCCGGCCAGGTGTGCGTCTCGCCGACTCGGTTCTATGTTCAAAAGAAAGCCTACGCGCCTTTCCTGGAAGCATTCAGCAAGGTGCTGGGCCAGACCAAAATCGGCAACGGTCTGGACGAGGGCGTCGAGATGGGGCCCCTGGCCCATGCGCGCCGAGTGCCCGCCATGGCCAAGTTCATCGACGACGCCCGCGCCCGAGGCGGCAAGATCGTCTTAGGGGGCGAGGCGATCGACGGACCGGGCAACTTCTTTGCGCCGACCATCGTCACCGACCTACCGGAAGACAGCATGCTGATGACCGAAGAGCCTTTCGGTCCCATCGCACCGGTGGTGCCGTTTTCCGATACCGACGAAGTCTTGCGCCGCGCCAACAGCCTGCCGTTCGGCTTGTCGTCCTATGTATTCACCAATTCGCCACAAACCGCCACACAAGTCGGCAACGGCCTGGAGTCGGGCATGGTGAACATCAATCACTTCGGCAGCGCCCTGCCCGAAACGCCTTTTGGCGGAGTGAAGGATAGCGGCATCGGCAGCGAAGGCGGCACCGAGACGTTCGACGGCTACCTGGTCACCAAGTTCATCACCCAGATCTGATCGACCGCCAAGCAAACAAAAAGGCTGCAATCCCTCGCGGGATGCAGCCTTTTAGTCGTGTGCCGCCACAAGAACGGCACACGCTTAAGTCGCCTTAGATGATGCGGGCGGCTTCGACCAGACGCACAGCATTCCAAGCTTTGGAACGCGACAGCGGACGGCCTTCGGCGATTTCGACCGTATCGCCCTCGTTGTACTGGTTGCTTTCGTCATGCGCCTTGTACTTATTGCGGCGCGTGATGATTTTGCCGTAAATCGGGTGTTTGACCCGGCTTTCGACTTGCACCACGATGGTTTTATCCATCTTGTTGCTGACGACTTTGCCAACCAGCGTACGTTGACGCTTTACGGCGGGGGTGGTTTGAGTTTCGCTCATGATTATTTCCCTGCCTTCTCTGCCAGTACGGTCTTGACGCGCGCGATGTCACGACGCACCTTGCCCAGTTGGCTGTTGTTGGCAAGCTGTTGGGTTGCCCGCTGCATACGCAGACCGAATTGGGCTTTCAACAGGCTCTCGAGTTCCGTTTGGAGCTCGGCATTGTCTTTGGAACGGAGTTCAGTGGCTTTCATTTAAGAGCTCCTTAAGCACCGATGTGACGCGAAACGAACGTCGTACGGATCGGCAGCTTGGCGGCAGCCAGACGGAACGCTTCGCGAGCAATTTCTTCGCTCACGCCGCCCAGTTCATACAACACCTTGCCCGGCTGGATTTGCGCAACCCAGTACTCCGGGTTGCCCTTACCGTTACCCATACGGACTTCGGCAGGTTTTTGCGAGATCGGCTTGTCCGGAAAAATACGAATCCAGGTCTTGCCTTGACGCTTCATGTGACGGTTGATCGCACGACGAGCGGATTCGATCTGGCGAGCCGTCAACCGACCGAAATCGGTGGACTTCAGACCGAAGTCGCCGAACGACACGTCGGTGCCGCGCGTGGCCAGACCGGTGTTACGGCCTTTCTGGTCCTTGCGGTATTTTCTGCGTGACGGTTGCAGCATGTTTATTCTCCTTCAGGCGCGGCGCCAGCCGTGCCATCGGCTTTACGAGGACCACCACGTCCGCGGCCACCTGCACCAGCGCCCGGCCGGCCAGCGCGAGCGCCTTCAGGACGGTCGCCACGCGGAGCGCGACGGGGACGACGTTCTTCTTCACGAGGCACGTTCACTTCGGGCGGCATTTCGCCGTTGGGCAGCATGTCGCCCTTGTAAACCCAGACCTTGACGCCAATGACGCCGTAGGTGGTGTGTGCTTCGGAAGTGCCGTAATCGATGTTGGCCTTCAGCGTATGCAGCGGCACGCGACCTTCGCGGTACCACTCGGTACGTGCGATTTCGATGCCGTTCAGACGACCGGCGCTCATGATCTTGATGCCCTGGGCGCCCAGACGCATTGCGTTCTGCATGGCGCGCTTCATGGCACGACGGAACATGATCCGCTTCTCGAGCTGCTGCGTGATCGAGTCGGCGATCAATTGAGCGTCGGTTTCCGGCTTGCGGATTTCCTCGATGTTGACGTGCACGGGCACGCCCATCAGACGCTGTAAATCAGCCTTCAAGTTCTCGATGTCTTCGCCGCGCTTGCCAATCACCACGCCCGGACGAGCCGAGTAAATGGTGATGCGTGCATTCTTGGCGGGACGCTCGATCAGCACGCGGCCGACCGATGCGCTCTTGAGCTTCTTCTTCAGATACTCGCGCACACGGATGTCTTCGTGCAGCATGGCGCCGAAGTTCTTGTCGTCCGCATACCACTTGGACGACCAGTTACGCGACACCGCAAGACGGAACCCAATCGGGTGGATTTTCTGACCCATTGCTGCTCCTTAAGCGCCGACTTTGACCACGATGTGGCAAGTCTGCTTCTCGATACGGTTACCGCGGCCTTTGGCGCGTGCGGAGAAACGCTTCATCGACTGCGCCTTGTCCACGTAAATCGTGGTCACGCGCAAGGTGTCGATATCGGCGCCGTCGTTGTGCTCGGCGTTGGCGATGGCCGACTCGACAGCCTTCTTCAGGATGCCGGCAGCTTTCTTGGGGGAGAAAGTGAGGATCTCTAGCGCGGGACCGACCTTCTTGCCACGGATCAGGTCCGCAACCAGACGGGTTTTTTGCGCAGAGATGTGTGCCCCACGAACAATCGCAGTAGTTTCCATCGCTTACCTCTTCGACTTCTTGTCCGCGGCGTGACCCTTGAACGTACGGGTCAGCGCGAATTCGCCGAGTTTGTGACCGACCATGTTCTCGTTGATATAGACGGGAACGTGTTGACGACCGTTGTGCACCGCAATGGTCAGACCGATGAAATCGGGCAATACCGTCGAGCGACGCGACCAGGTCTTGATCGGCTTCTTGTCCTTGCCCGCGACGGCTGCATCGACCTTCTTGATCAGATGCGCGTCTACGAACGGACCCTTCTTGACAGAACGTGACATTATGTTCGCCCCTTACTTGCGCTTGCGCCGTTGGACGATCATATTGTTCGTCCGCTTGTTGCGACGGGTCTTGTAACCCTTCGTCGGAGTACCCCATGGGCTGACCGGCTCGCGTGCTTCACCGGTGCGGCCTTCACCACCACCGTGCGGGTGATCGACCGGGTTCATGGCAACGCCACGAACCGTCGGACGGACACCGCGCCAACGCATTGCACCGGCCTTGCCGATCTGGCGCAGGCTGTGTTCTTCATTACCGACTTCGCCGATGGTGGCGCGGCACTCGATGTGCACGCGACGCACTTCGCCCGAACGCAGACGCACTTGAGCGTACACGCCTTCGCGCGCCAACAGCACCGCCGATGCACCGGCCGAACGCGCCATTTGCGCACCCTTGCCAGGCAGCATTTCGATGCAGTGGATGGTCGAACCCACCGGGATGTTGCGGATCGGCAGCGTATTGCCAGCACGGATCGGAGCTTCGATACCCGAGACCAGCTTGGCACCTACTTCCAGGCCACGCGGCGCGATGATGTAACGACGCTCGCCGTCGGCATAGCACAACAAAGCGATGTGCGCGCTGCGGTTAGGATCGTATTCAAGGCGCTCGACGGTTGCGGCGATGCCGTCCTTGTCGTTGCGACGGAAGTCGATGACACGGTAATGCTGCTTGTGACCGCCGCCACGATGGCGCACAGTGATGTGGCCATTGTTGTTACGGCCCGAGCCGCGGATCTTTTTCTCCAGCAACGGAGCAAAGGGCTCACCCTTGTGCAGGTTGGGAGAAACGACCTTCAGCATGCCACGACGGCCGGGCGAGGTCGGTTTCGTTTTAACGAGGGCCATATTAGATCACCTCCGAGAAGTCGATTTCCTGGCCGTCCTTCAACGACACGTAGGCTTTGCGCTCACTGCGACGCTTGCCGACGAATCGGCCGAAGCGCTTGACCTTGCCCTTGCGGTTGAGAACCTGCACGGACTCGACCTGCACCTTGAAGAGCAGTTCGACGGCAGCCTTGATTTCCGGCTTGGTGGCGGTATCCACCACACGGAAAGCGACTTGCTGATTTTTTTCGGCGACGAACGTGGCCTTTTCGGTCACGATCGGGGCCAGAATGACTTGCAACAAACGTTCTGCATTCATCCCAGCAACTCCTCGAATTGAGCGATAGCCGGCTTGGTGATCAGCACTTGTCTGTAGTGGACCAGCGACAGCGGATCGGCGTAACGCGTTTCGACCACAGCAACGTGCGGCAGGTTGCGCGTGGCCAGGTAGACGTTTTCGTCCACGGCGTCGGTGATGATCAGCACCGACTCCAGACCCAGGCTCTTCAGCTTCGCAGCTGCGTCGCGGGTCTTGGGGGTGTCCAGATCGAACGATTCGACGACCGAGATACGGCCTTCACGAGCCAACTGAGACAGGATCGAACGGATACCCGCGCGATACATCTTCTTGTTGACCTTCTGGCTGAAATTTTCGTCAGGCGAGTTGGGGAATGCACGACCGCCTCCACGCCAGATCGGCGAGGACGTCATACCGGCACGAGCGCGGCCGGTGCCTTTCTGGCGCCAGGGCTTCTTCGTGCTGTGCTTGACTTCGGCACGGTCTTTTTGCGCGCGATTGCCACCACGAGCGTTGGCCTGGAAGGCGACAACGATCTGGTGAATCAGGGCTTCGTTGTAGTCGCGGCCGAAAACCGTGTCGGGCGCGGCGAACGTACCTGTTTGGCCTTGTTCGTTCAGGAGCTGAAGATCCATGGCTTATGCTCCTTTCTTGGCCGGAGCCTTGATGGCGGGACGAACGATGATGTCCGCGCCTGCATGGCCGGGGACAGCGCCCTTGACCAGCAACAGACCGCGTTCTGCATCGACACGAACCACGTCGAGGTTTTGAGCAGTGCGCTGCACGTCACCCAGGTGACCCGACATGCGCTTACCCGGAAACACGCGACCCGGATCTTGCGCTTGACCGATCGAGCCGGGAACGCGGTGCGAACGGCTGTTACCGTGCGAGGCGCGTTGCGAACCGAAGTGGTGGCGCTTGATGGTGCCGGCGAAACCCTTACCGATGGTGGTGCCCGTCACGTCGACCTGTTGGCCGGCTTCGAACACGCTTTCCACGGCAACGACGCTACCTGCCGAAAACTCGGCGGCGCGTGCGGGATCCAGGCGGAATTCTTTGAGGATGCTACCGGCTTCGATGCCAGCTTTGGCAAAGTGACCGGTTTCGGGCTTGGTCACGCGCGAGGCGCGACGGGTGCCGTAGGCCAGCTGGACGGCGGCATAACCGTCGGTTTCCAGCGACTTGACTTGAGCCACGCGGTTGTTGGACACGTCCAGCACGGTTACCGGGATGGACTCGCCATCATCGGTAAAAATGCGGGTCATGCCGACCTTGCGGCCCACCAGACCCAGCCGATAGGCGGCAGGCGTGGGTGTCGGATTCGACATCGTTTTCTCCATTCCCGACTACGATTGGTCGGGGCTAAATTTAAGGCACAGGGTAATGGCCTGCACCCACTGTTCGGGGCTGGTATGTCGTGCCAGCGCTGTTGCAAAATGCAGTTGCAAAACACCGCCACTCATTCCAACTCGCCAAAGCGAAACCTGCCCACAAAGGGCAAGATTGCTATCATAGCACGGCTTTTTTAAATGGAACAAGGGGTTAGCTGCGTCAGCAACCAACCCCCTGCAATGTGTCGCTAAGCAGCGACGCTACGCTTTGTCGGGATCAGAATCCCATGTTCCACGAAGCCATAGCCGCGCCATCCGGGCCACCCTTTCGGCCCAGCGCCTTGGTCATGCCCCCTTCGAGGCGCAGGTTCTGATGCTTGGTGAGGTTGCCCTCGACACCCACGCGCAGGGCCAGGCGGGTCGCGTTCAGATTATGCTCGCCTGTCCACCGGCCGTTGTTGATCTGGCCGGTGTGGCTGTACTTGGCTTTCGCACCGATCGTGTGCGCGATGCCCGGCTCGGCCCACACACGCACTTTGCCTGGGCCATTGTCCCAATCTTGGGCTATGCGCACGCCGTAAAAGACGCCCGTCTTGCTTAGTCCGTCGTACTTGACCTTGCCCAGCGCTCGCGCACCTTCGGCCGTTCCTAACTGAACCCGATGGTGATCCAGCCGCAGTTTCGGGGTCATGCTCAATCCGCTGCTCATGGCATAGCGGTAACCCACTTCGCCTTGTAGCGCGAAGCTCGTGCCCGAAGCCCGAGCATCCTGACGCTTGATCCGTTTGGTCGAGCTGTATCCATCCGCATTCAGCTCGCCTTCTGCGCCCGTCTGGCCGAACTCGCCCCTTAGGCGGCTGATCTGCGCTGCGGTATCGACGTACCAGCCGGCAGGATTGGCGTGGTTGTAGTAAACACCGATGCCGCCCCCTCCGACCTGCGGCCCACTCAACTTTCTGCCCTCGATACGAACATCGTTGCCGAAGTCGCTGCGACCCATGCTGACGAAGGCGCCAGCCCGATCGGTCGCGGTGCGATAGAAATCGCCACCCAGTTGAAGTGCGGCGGCTTCATAGCGGCCTTTCGATTGACCGATGCCTCTGCCCTTGTCGTTGACGCTGTGGCTGGTCTTACCCTTAGGCCCCCCGCCGCTTTGGTAGGCGCCGCCGAGCCGCACCCAGATGCGTTTTTCGGTGCTCCGGGTCTCGGCATCCATACCGAGGCGTTCGTCCATGGTGCCCAGCATGGTCTCGTTTAACAGCAGCCCGGCACCTTGCAAGCGGGAGTAATCGGCAGATACCATCATAGCGGCACGGCCAGCACCATCGTTTGCCGGCTTGTCGGCGACCACCCTCGCACCCGTCGGGATCTTCAAGCCTAACTTGGACAGTGCGGGTTCGACCGCGTGAGCGGCTCCCGCCCCAAACGCAACGGGAACCGATAGCCACATCAGAGCGTGGCGCAGTGCAGTCTTTTTCATAACATGTTCCAAAATATATTCAATCGTGCATGAGAGATGCGTCCAGCTACGCTCACTGCCTCGCCAAACGAAACATATTTTCACACCTACCGTCCAGCCGGTTGTAAATATGCTGACCTTGCCGCCCTTTGTGGCCTCGACATGATGTATTGCCGCTAGCGCGACAGGCCGCCGTTTTCCCAACCCCTACGCCTGGGCCCACTCCCTCCTACCCATCTCATCCGCAGTCGAGATAAATGGCTTAAAACTTCAAGCTCCAGGCGGCCATGGCGGTGTGACCCATTCCGTTCTTACGCCCGAGTCCTTTAGTCATACCGGCCTCGAAACGCAAACTCTGCGTTTTGGTGATGTCGCCGTCGATGCCGACCTTCAAACCCAGTCGGGTTGCGTTCAGATTGCGCTCGGTTTGCAAGCGCCGCTTATCGAAGTAGTTGGTATGCGTCTGCTTGGCCTTTGCACCCAACGTGTGCGAGATGCCCGGTTCGACCCAGAGGTTCAGCGTCCCGCGTGATGTTTCCATCTCTTGGGCCATTCGCAGGGCATAGTAAATACCGGTTTTACCCAGGCTATCGAAGCTCGTCGAACCCAGTTCCTTGGTGCCGTTCGCGCCGCTCAATCGAATGCGATGGTGATCCAGACGCAGTTTGGGCGTCATACTGACCCCTCGGTTCATGGCATAGCGGTAGCCGACTTCGCCCTGCAGCGCGAAGCCCATTCCGGCGCTTTTCACTTTTTCGTTGTTGCGCACGACGCGATGATTCGCGGTGTCTTTGTCGAACACGAAACGCTCACCGTATTGCCCGAATTCTCCACGCAGTCGGCTCAGTTGCATCGCTCCGTCCACATACCAACCTGTCGCGCTCGTGTGGTTGTAGTAACCGCCAAGAGCGACGCCCGACACATTCGGCACTTCCAACAATCTAGCGCCATGCCGTGGCCCATTGCCAAAACTGCTATAGCCGCCACTCATGAACACACCAGCTCGATCGCTGGCAGTTCGATACAGATCTGCGCCCAACTGGAATGCGCCGGCTTGATAGCGCGAGCCATTGTTACGGAAACCTGCGTTCGGACGGCCTGCGCCACCGCCGCCTTCGGACGCGTTGGCGATGCGTACCCATCCGCGCTTGTCGGTATCCGAGGCCGATGCTCCGCTCCCCCACCTGTCGTCCATCGACCCCAGCATCGATTCGCTCAGCAGTAATCCTGCACCTTGCAAGCGGGTGTAATCGCTACGGTAGGAACGGGCGTCCTGGACGTTTGCCTCATCGACGGTACGCTCCACACTCCTGCGCACGCCCTTGCGGCTGGCGCTGTCGTTCGTTTGAACAAATTTGTCGTATTCGGATGCAGCCGCGATCTCTTTACTTGTCAGCCCAAATGCAGCCTCTAATTCGGCCTGCTCGGTGTTGAAACGAGCCAGGTGCTTCATCAATGCAGCACGATGCTCGGTGTAATGACGATCACGCGCAGCAGCCAACGTAGCGAGCGCTTGCGTTTTCTCTACCGCAGTCTGTCCCGAATCGTTCTCGATTCGAACGGCTTGGGCTTGAAATGCATTTTCGGCCGCTTCAGTAGCTTGCCGCGCCTGCTCGACCTCGCGTTCGGCGCGCACCCGGACCCGCTCGATCTTCTGTAGACGGCCGCGCGCGTCTTGAGCGAACGCTTGGTCGAAGGCTGCACGGTTGTTTCGCTCCCTCTCGATGATCTGGTCGATCCGGGCGATATGCCCCCCCATTCTGCGGTCGATATCGGCACCGACTCGCTCGATCCGTTCGCCTTGGCGCTGGATATCACGCTGTAACTGCTCGGCCTCCCGTTGTATTGAAGCTAAATTGTTCGAAGCTTGAGCAGTGCCGCCAGCGGTGGCCAGAATCATTGGCAGCCACGTACAGGCGCGGCGAAATGTGAGGTGAGTCATGTGACGATCCAATAGATGAAAAACCAATAGGCAAAAGCACAAAACGAGATGGCTTCCCCCAGACGAAGGATCATTTTTACATTTCACATCAACCCGTTTGTAAATGTTACGACTGCCGCAGGTTTGGACGCTGCATTCCGTGCAGTGTGGCGAACAGACTCCTCGTTCGCCCCAAAACAAAAAAGGGCTGACCACTTATGCGGCCAACCCCATGACAAACTATTGGCACATTGTGCCAATACCCAAATGTGACTCAGAAGCGCATGTTCCATGAAGCCATGACTGCGCTCCCCCCCCCATTGCTCTTTCCCACCGCTCTGTTGATACGCCCTTCCAAGCGGAGATCCTGAGGTCGCGTAATGCTGCCTTCTACGCCTAAGCCCAGACCAATACGCGTCGCGTTCAAATTGCGCGTACCGGCATCGCGGTTCTGATCCATGAAGTCGATGTGAGTGAACGCCACGCGCGCGCCGCGCGTGTGGGTGATACCCGGCTCGACCCAGACCCGTATTTTGCCGCTTGCGGTCGGCCAATCCTGGGCCAATCTCGCGCCGTAGTAGATCCCAGTCTTGTTCAGGGCGCCGTATCGAGTCTCGCCGAGTATGCGGTTGTTTTTTGCGGTACCCAAACGCATACGATGATGGTCGATTCGCAACTTCGGTGTGACACTAGCACCGCTGCTAAACGACATCCGATACCCCACTTCGCCTTGAAGCGCCACGGCGGTGGTACTTACATCTGCAGTGTTCGCCCGAGTCGCGACGGGGGAGCCGGGTCCATCCAGGTTGTAGGTGCCGGTCTGGCCATACCCACCGGACAGGCGGCTGACCAGAATCGCACCATCGACGTACCAACCAGCAAGGCTGTTGTGGTTGTAGTACAGCCCCAGCCCATAGCCGGATACGCGTGGGCGGTCCAACGAGTATTTGCCCACATCGACAGATTTACCGAATCCCCCCGCGCCCAAACTCGCGAACACGCCCGCGCGGTCGGTGCTCGTACGATAGAAATCGGTGCCCAGCTGTAGCGAAACCGCCGAGTAACGACCGCCTGCATGAGCGCGATTATTTACGCCCTTACCGCCGCCTTGACTTTCGGACCCGTAACGCAGCCAAAACTTCCGCTCGGTGCTGCGCGCGTCGGCATCCATGCCCAGGCGTTCGTCCATCGTGCCGAGCATGGATTCGTTGACCAGCAGGCCAACGCCCGGCAGCCGTGTGTAATCCGTATGCTGAAGACCGCGAATGTCGCGAGGCGTGGATGCCTGGCTGGCACCGACGGCAAACAGTAGGGACAGGGGCAGGAAAGCCAGCGTCCTGCGAATCGAAAGGGGGTTCATACGTATCCTTACAACGGTCGAATAAAGACGAAACAAATCAAATAAAACACTCAATTTACATACGAGCGTATTATTAAACAGGCCGTCCGGCCGGTTGTAATTGAATACAAAGCAAAGGCCCGCCGAAGCGGGCCTCCATCTGCTGCACCGGCCACAAGACCGGTAACGGCGATTACTGCAGTGCGATTTCCACGTCCACGCCAGCCGGCAAGTCCAGGCGCATCAGCGCGTCGACGGTCTTGTCGGTAGGATCGACGATGTCCATCAGGCGCTGGTGCGTACGGATCTCGAACTGGTCGCGCGAGGTCTTATTGACGTGCGGCGAACGCAGCAGATCGTAGCGCCGAATGCGGGTGGGCAGCGGCACGGGACCACGAACCACGGCGCCGGTGCGCTTGGCGGTTTCGACGATTTCTGCAGCGGACTGATCGATCAGCTTGTAATCAAAAGCTTTCAAGCGGATGCGGATCTTCTGGTTTTTCATGGTGATTCCTAAAGAACGAGTGGCAGGAACGATAAGAGGACGATCCCTGCGCGGCAGTTAATGTCGGCAGAGCGGCACTTGCGCACCGCCCGGCCGACACTTCAAACAATTACTTCGTGATCTTGGCGACGACGCCGGCGCCAACGGTACGACCGCCTTCGCGGATGGCGAAGCGCAGACCGTCTTCCATGGCGATCGGGGCCAGCAAGGTCACTTGCATCTGCACGTTGTCACCAGGCATCACCATCT
>CAMDNZ010000050.1 GCA_945903445.1 Bordetella parapertussis | reverse complement strand
CTGCTTTGGTAAAACACCATGGCATACCTTCCAGGAGTCAAAACAACTCGCTCTCGATAAACAGTTGAATCGGACAATGCCGACACCGTCTCCTTCTTTAGGCGCTTAATAGAGTTGTACTGTCAGATTAAATCGTGGCTAGGACACGTCGAATACAGCAGCTCGGGACGTTTCTGATCCAAGCCGATATAAATGGTGCGATATTCGTTGCCTTCGACGATCTTCGCTTGTTTGCGCAACCGATCCAGATCTTGTGCCGGCGGATCGAGCACGAAATCCACCTCGCCCGACAGCAGCGCCGCAGTACGCGTGGCGTTTTGCTTGATCGGGGTGTACGTCATGGACGTGACGTTGCCTTCGCGATTCGCCTGGTTCCACCATTCGGCGTTGGCCGTGAAGGTCGTGCGAACGTCCACTTCACGCGACTTCAGCACGAACGGACCGGTGCCGTTGGTGTTGCGGGCAGCGAAGGTCTCTTCTTGTTTGACGTAATCCTGCGGACGGGTGACGTTGTGCTTCTCTGCCCAGGCGCGGTTCATGATGAACACATTGGTCAGTTGATTGAACAGCACCGGGTTCGGCGCCGACAGCTCGATATCGACGGTGAAGTCGTCGACGCGACGCACTTCCTTGATGCCCGTGGTGTAGGCACGATAGTTGGAGGTAGGCGCCATGGCGCGTTGGATCGAAAAAACTACGTCGTCGGCCGTGAACTTGGCCCCATCATGGAACTTCACGCCTTCGCGCAGCTTGAAGCGCACCAGGGTTGGGCTGGTCTGTTCCCACGAGGTGGCCAGCACTGGCACGACCTTGTAGGTTTTGTCGTAATCCAGCAGCGGCTCGTAGACATAGCTATTGGCAGCGATGGTCAAGCCTTCGTTCTGCGAATGTGGGTCGAATGTCAGGATGTCGCCCTGGCTCGACCAGGTAAACGGCTTGGCCTGGCCAAGGACGGGGGCGGCCAGCGCTGCTGCCATGGCAATCACAACTGCGGAACGACGAAACATGGTGCTCTCCTGACATCAGGCTTAAAAAAGTGACGAATAGTCGCCCAAGCTCAAGGACGGGTCAATCATCGAAAACCCATACCCATATAGCTCAGCGGCATGTTGTAGGGTGAGGCCCCTGGGCAATACTCGTAGGAAACCATTAAGAGGTAACAGACCACTAACTCGATGCCGTACAAAAAGATCGTCGCAGGTTCACTTTAGAAAGCGTTGCAGGTTTACGCCAGATTCGCGCAGAACCTTTTCCTGATGAGACTTCGATGCCCTCGTTTCCCGTTTCTTCCACCCTGGCCTTGATCGGCGTACCCACGGACGCGGGCGCAAGCATGCGCGGGGCGTGCCTGGGGCCTGGCGCACTGCGCGTCGCAGGATTGGCCGAGGCGCTGCTGCGACGCGGCCTGGCGGTGATCGACAGAGGCGATCTGGCAGGCCCACCTTATCCTGGACCTGCGTCACACCACGACGGGTATCGCCATCTGGATGAAGTCACGCAGTGGAATACGCTCGTGCATCGTGCGGTGTCCGACGAGCTCCGTGCGGGACATCTTCCCGTGTTGCTCGGCGGTGATCACAGCGTGGCGATCGGCAGCATTAGTGCTGCGGCGCAGCATTGCCGCAGGACGGAGCGCGAGTTGCGCGTGTTGTGGCTGGACGCCCACGCCGATTTCAACACGCGCGAATTGACGCCATCGGGCAACCTGCACGGCATGCCTGTGGCCTGCCTGTGCGGCGACGGCCCGCCCGCGCTCGTGTCGCTAGGCGGCCCCGCACCCGCATTGCAGGCGCAACAGATTCGTCAGATTGGCGTGCGCAGCGTCGACGATGGCGAGCGCAGCGCGCTGTACCACGCGGGGATAGCGGTCTACGACATGCGTGCCATCGACGAATTGGGCATGCGGTCGATCATGGCGAATGCACTGAAAGGCTTGACCGGCAATACTCACCTCCATGTCAGCTTCGATGTCGACTTCCTCGACCCGCAGTTGGCCCCCGGCGTAGGCACGCCGGTGCAAGGCGGCCCCACCTATCGAGAAGCCCAACTCTGTATGGAAATGATCGCCGACTGTGGTCGATTGGCCTCGCTGGACATCGTCGAGCTGAATCCAGCCCGCGACTCGGGCAACCGCAGTGCCGAGGAGATGCTGGAGCTGGTAGAAAGCCTCTTCGGCAAGTATACTTTGGTGCGCCAAACGTGAGCGCACCCTAAGGTGCAAACTTTGCTAGTATCTGGCGTTCCAATACGATCGGCACATATATCGACGGCATCGGGGCAGCGGGCCCTGATCTGCCGCAACATACGAGAGGGTCATGAGATGAACCAACAAGATCGCCAAGCCATCGACAGCATTTTCACCCGTCTGGCAGAGGTCGAAAAAACCGGTCCGGCCCGCGATGGCGAGGCCGAAGCCCATATCCGATCACGCTTGAACGGACAGCCGGGCAGCGCTTACTACCTGGCGCAAACCGTCATGGTGCAAGAGCAGGCGCTGCACGCCGCGCAACAGAAGATTCAGGCATTGGAACAAGGTTTTGCCACACCAGCGGCGTCTTCGGCTAACACAGCGGCCGCTGGCGCGAGCGGTCTAGGCTACGGCTTCGGACGCAGCGTCAACGGCGCCGCTTCGACGCCGGGTACGCCCGCCCTGCAGAATGGCGTCGGCGCAGGCGCGGTCGACTCGGACAACCAAGGCGCGGGTCCAGGTCAGCGCTTGGGCTTCGGCGGGCAAGGCAATGGCCAAAGCAATAACGTAGGTCAGCAGACGCGACCCGCAGGCGGCGGCTTTATGGCGGGCGCCATGCAAACAGCTCTAGGCGTTGCAGGCGGAGTAATGCTGGGCAACATGCTCGGCGGTCTGTTCGGCACTAACGCAGAAGCCTCGACACCGGAAGAGGGTGCCGAGGCGAGCGGCCAAGGCGCGGCCGCCGAAACCGACGTAGAATAACTGCCTGATCAAGACGCAGGCTGGGACGATGGCGGCGATTTCGACGACGGCGGTGGCTTCGACGATATTTGATCGAAACTTTGGCCTGACGCGCAGGCTATCAACGCCCGGGCGGGTGAGCAGCGTTGCTTGTCACCCGCCGCGAGACAGACCAGAGCAGTACCGGCTTAAAGATCATCGAACAACACCGGAAAAAGTTGAAGCGCCATCAACTGGCGAATTTTCATGCTGCTCAGCTGCACCTGCGGCTTCGAGCACTGTGTGCCGTTCGATCCGTAGGATACTCCGGAGTAACTGGCGACTTGCGTAGGCGGCAATGGGATCAAGCTGAACAACACCAACTCGTCGCGGCGATCCTCAAGCGAAGCATCGAAAAGAATACGTTCGTCCATATTGACGATGGGCTCTCGCTCAGCCGAAACGTAGGGCCGATCGTTAATGACAGCGAGGCGGCCGTCATAACCTGGCTCGTACGGTGGGCTTTGGTTAAGCCACTGTCCAGATAAACTTCCGCTGTGGTAGGCCGTTGCACTGACGATATGTTCGGGAGCGATAGCGCCGTGACTGATCCAAAGTTCAGGTTCCACCGCCTGGTGGAGGCCCAGATAAGGTGCGTTTCCTTGACCTTGTTCAGTCGCCTCCACAGACCTCTGCAAGTTGTACATCTCCTGATTCAATCTGATGTGATAGACATAGGCCAGACGAGTTGGCCCCTCAGCCGGAGAGCGGAACGTACTTTGTCTGGCTGCATAGCGATGCATCGCCTCGCCATCCGAAGTGGCCATGACAAAAATCGACGACCCCACCGGGGTCACACCGGCATGCTCGTCGCAACTGGCGCCGAGCCAGGCATCGATCACGCTATCGTTGACGCCAGCAGGCTGCAGCCCATGTACAAAGACGTCGCTCGGTGCCGCGAATTCGACCCGATACACATCGCCGTATGGCGATATCCCGCCAGGTAAATCTGCGAATGTTTGAGCCGCGACAGACAGTGTGGGCAGTAACGCCACGACCATTGAACTACGTAAGAATTTCCACATAACGGCCTCGGCAATGACTTTGAGGACGCAGTATCGATTCAGGTGGCAGCGAAACCTTTTTCAGAACCGCAAAATTTCAATTAGGATGGCTGGCGGCAAGCTATCGCGTCAATCGTAGCGCTACTCGGCAAGGCCCGAGCCGCGCCTCGTAGTCACCCGGCTGATGGGCGTCGGTCGCCACCGTCAACGCTCCCGTCGTCACGACGGCTCCCGACGGCACGATCAAATCTTGCTGCGCCGCATGCTCCCAAAACAAAGCCAGCGATGCCGCAGGATTGGTCAAGGCATCGCCGTTCAAAGCCGATGCGAACTCGACGCCATCGCGCATCAACGCGGCACGCTCTTGCAGCGCAGCGATGTCCCACTCGCCGGGCAAAGCATCGCCCAGCACGAAGGCATGAAAGGCCGAGTTATCGGCGATGAAACTGGGCGCGCCCACCTTCGTACGATCGACATAACGGCTGCGCACGATTTCGATGGCCAAATGCGCGCCGGAGACCATGCTGGCGATATCCAATGCCTCGTACGCGGGCCGAACCGTTCGACCGAATACGACAGCCACCTCCACCTCCAGGGTGTACGGCCCAGCAGGGTGCAGCGCCAGGCTTGCTGGCGAGGTATGCATGCGCATCGATGGCAGATAACCGAACAATGCCACGCCAAATTGACTGGCGCGCAAGCCCGCTGGGCTGGCCCCGGCGACTTTCCAACCGGCGACGTCCTCGCCCAGTCGCTCGCGCAAGCAGGCTTGCACCGCATAAGCTTGAGCCAGATCGGCAGGCTGCTGCGCAGGCGGCAAAGCGTCGATCAGCACCCGGGCATACCAGGCACTCGCCAGCGTTTGAGTTGTGGGAATGGGATCGAAAACTGTCATGACTACCTTATCTTGATCGAGAGAACCGATGCGGCATGGTTATGAGCGGACGAAATTGACCGCCATTAACACCAAAGCAACAGTTGTTACCCTGGCCAAGCTAATTTGCGGCTGAGAAAAGAATCGGAAGTAAATTTCTTGCCTTCACCTGCGAAATAGGTTTCTCGACGATATTAATTTGTCTTGGCGCACAATAGTCAAATTTGGATGTAGATCCGTAACTTAAAGAGCTAAACATTGGCTTAGAATCTGCGCATGCTTGATCATCTATATTTGCCAAGCACGCTGTAACTTCGCGCCGAGTCTGTCGATAGAAGTCGGCATCAAAACGTAGCGAAGCTTCTTCCGTCAATGAGTAAGTGGTTTCTGACTGTTCGTAAATTCGCATATCTAAATCAGGAATTTCGCTAGTAGTGTTTTGATTGAATCTTGACGATCTAAAATTACCGTTTAAGTACTCATCGGCACTCTGAACATCTTGCCCCAGAACATGAACTGGCGTAATGAAATAATCTGGATTGGCCGCGAATTCCAATGAAAAAATTATAGGGATTTGGTGCAAATTTTCATGATGCCGAATCGAACGACGCAAATGATACATTTCAGACGTCATTCGAACTCGATACACTGATACAATTTCATGAGGTCTCATTTGGCTAACATGTCGTGCATAAGCATTCATAAGTTGCCGATTAATGCTAAACTCCACGAATTGCGAAGTATCTTGCTGGCCACGTGTAAGCGCCCTACAGTTTTCGGCGAGTGCTGCGCGGCCTAGATCGTCGTCAATTCCCAACGGCCTAAAACCA
Organism: Bordetella parapertussis; assembly: GCA_945903445.1. GTDB lineage: Bacteria > Pseudomonadota > Gammaproteobacteria > Burkholderiales > Burkholderiaceae_B > Schauerella. Next base: position 15,778 of record CAMDNZ010000050.1, on the reverse strand, counting down.
TCATTAAAAACCGTAGTGAATGGCCTTATGTCCACACGATAGACATAACCGTCATATACATAATTTGAGGCATCATCTGCCGACATGACATATGAAGACCATGTCAATGCAACAAAAAACAATCCGAAATGAATTTTCATGGCAAACCTATTGGAAAAATTTTAAGAATTAAATTTTGCCTTTTTAGAAAAGAATGCCGTTGTTTCATTAAGATAAATTTCAATTGGCTTGGTGACGGGGAGATAAGAGGCGACATTGAAAGATGGCCGATCAAATGCAAAAACGCTTAGCACCCGAGATCATTTAAGTCAAAGTCGCCGTATTCGATGTGGTCCGATGGCTTAGTCTTGGTCGGAAAATAGTGCCACTGGCTCAAGATGCAGCGCCTCATGGAGTATTACAAACCGATGAAATCAGCGCGTAGACTAATCCTAGGTTCACCGTGCCATGAAACGCAAGCTCAAAAAATCGCCCAATCTAAACGGATTGAACGCCAAGTCACTAGCAACAAAACTAGGTGCGCCAGCCACCGTGCGATCAAAATAGCGACTACGTAGGATCTCAATGGCCAAGTCTGCCCTGAAATTCATGCTGAATCGGTCCAATGCCTAGTCCGCTTACCGCACTGCCCGTCCAAACGCCATAGCCGCCTCGACCGCCGAGGTAGCACGCACTTTGGCCTGACGTGTGTCAGCGCCTGCGTAGCAAACGTCAGGTCGAATACCATCGTCACTGGAAACGCCTGATTAAGAAGACCGATGCGGCATGGCTTTCACGCGGACCCAATTGACCGCCACTGCCAGTGCCGCGCAACACGCCGCCAGAGCCAGCCCGACGACGGGCCCCTGCATGACACTGAGCCCGAAGGCTACGGCAACCAGCGCCGTACCGAAACTTTGCCCGAACACCCGGGTGGTCGCCTGCAACCCACCCGCTGCGGCACTGCGCGAGCGCGGAGCGGCCGTCAGCATCGACCGGTTGTTAGGGGTTTGAAAAAAACCGAAGCCCATCCCGGCCACGAGCAGACACGCCATGATAGCCAGCCGCGACGCATCCAGCGGCAACAGCAGCAAGGCGACAAGCCCCACCACCATCGCACCCGCCCCGATTCCGCTCAACGCGGCCGCCGAGTACTTATCCGACGCCCGTCCGGCCAATGTAGAGACCAACGCAGTGCCGACCGGCCAACTGGCCATCAGCAGTCCCACCTCGATGGCAGGCCGCCCCATGACCGCGGTGAAGAAAAAAGGCATGGTGACGAAAGTCGCCATCTGCGCGGCAAACGTCAACCACGAGGCGGCCACCGCGAACCCCACTTGCCGGATACGCAACAGATCGACGGGCACCAACGGCGCAGTCTGGTGCCGCGCACGGCGAAACAGAAAAACGGTGGATAACGCGAACACCAGCAACAGGCCACCTGCTCGCAAGGGCTTGCTGATCAACATATCCACCGCCAGAACGAACGACGCCAAGGCCACCATGCAGACCAAGGCACTGGTTTTATCGAAGCGCACATTGTTGCGCGGCACATCCGGCAAGTACCGCACACCGAACAAGGCAATCAGACCGATAGGCACATTGACCGCGAAGATCCAAGGCCATGACGCCACCGACAGAATCGCCGACCCGAGGGTCGGCCCGATGACCGAGCTGACAGCCACCGTGGTCGCATTCAGACTCATGCCCATCCCCAGGCTTTTGAGGGGATAGATATTGCGCACGAACCCGCCCACCAGACACATGATGGCCGCGCCGCCGATGCCCTGCAACACTCGGCCGATAGTCAGCATGGTCAAGCTGGTCGACAACGCGCTCCAAAGCGACGCGACCGTGAACACACTCAGCCCGATGGCGAACATGCGACGCGCGCCGATGAGTTCGGCTATAGCGGCCAGGGGCAACAACAGCATCACCACTGCCAGGTTGTAGGCGTTGGCGATCCATACGGCAGCAGCGGGCGTGGTATTCAGATCGTGGGCGATATCGGGCAAGGCGACATGCGCGATGGTCGCATCGACCACCGACAACACCAGGGCCGTCATCAGCGTAGCGGCCGCCCAATAACGCCTGGGCGCAGGCAGACCATCGTAAGTCGCTGGCGGCTTCGGTTCGGGAGGTTCGGGAGGCTCTTTCACACCTTCTTCACCGGTCGTTGCCAGCCTTCCTTGGTGAGCTGCCGAGCCCGTGCAATCGTCAACGTACCCGCCGGGGCGTCCTGCGTCAGCGTGGTGCCTGCACCCAATGTCGCACCCGCACCCACCGTGACGGGAGCGACCAGCTGCGAATCGGACCCAATGAACACATCGTCTTCGATGATGGTGCGATGCTTATTCACACCGTCGTAGTTGCAAGTGATGGTGCCTGCGCCGATATTTACGCGCGCACCGATGGACGCATCGCCCAGATACGCTAGATGGTTGGCTTTGCTGCCCTCGCCCAGCGTGCTCGCCTTGATCTCGACGAAGTTGCCCACGTGTGTGTTCGACGCCAGTCGAGCGCCGGGACGCAAACGCGCATAAGGGCCGATACGTGCGGCATCGGCCACTTCCGCTTCATGCAGATGGCTGAATGCTTCGACCACGGTGCCTGCGCCAAGCGTCACGTCGCGCAGCACGCAATGCGGGCCGATACGCACGCCATCGGCCAGATGCACCGTGCCCTCGAATACGCAGCCCACGTCGATGCTCACATCGCGACCGCATACCAGAGTGCCGCGCAGATCAAAACGATCGGGGTCGGCCAGCGTAACACCCGCCTCTAGCAAACGATTGGCCTGCTCGCGCTGGTAAACGCGCTCCAGTTGAGCTTGCTGAATGCGACTGTTGACGCCTAGCGTCTCCCAGCCCGCAGCAGGGTGGGCTGCGCCCACAGCCACGCCGTCTTGCACCGCAAAACTCACTACATCGGTCAGATAAAACTCTTTCTGCGCGTTGTCGTCGGACAGCCTGCCCAGCCATTGCTTGAACAAGCCAGTGGGCGCACACAGAATGCCAGTGTTGACCTCGCCAATCGCACGCTCGGCCTCGGTAGCGTCTTTGTGCTCGACGATGCGCTGAACCCGGCCCTGCACATCGCGCACGATACGGCCATAACCCGTCGCGTCAGTGAGGTGTTCGGTCAGCACCGCCATGCCCGTGCCGCGCGCCGCCAACAGCGCACGCAGCGTATCGGGCGTGACCAGGGGCACGTCGCCGTACAGCACCAGCGTCACGTCGCCCGCGCCATCGCCGCCCGCCAGCTGAGGCACGGCTTGCTGCACGGCATGGCCAGTGCCGCGCTGCGGCCGCTGCAAAGCGAAGGCCAGGGTGCTATCTCGACCGTAAGCAGCTTCGACACGCTCGGCGCCGTGTCCGACCACCACGATGACCCGCTCGGGAGCCAATGCGCGAGCACTGTCCAATACGTGATTGAGCATCGGCTTACCAGCCAGAGGATGCATCACTTTGGGGAGATCGGACTGCATACGCTTGCCGAGTCCGGCAGCGAGGATGACAACGTTAAGCATGCGGCTTGAATGCCCTCACACAGGGCTTTTATCAAAAAGATTGGAGGGATATAGAGTAGCCGAATCGCTCACAAGAAGGGTCAGCTTTTGCGCGCACGCGGCTTAGGCGCGCTGGCGCGACGCGAAGCGCTTGCCGCGCCAGAAGCGGTTTTAGGGCCGCTGTCTGCCGCGGGTTTCGCGGCACTGGCAGCGGGGGCCTGAGCGGCGCGCTTAGCCGCCGCCGGTGTTTTGGCCACCGCTCGCCTTGTCGCCGCGCTTGTCGTCGGCGTGGTACGAGCACGGGGCGTGAGCGGCGCAGTGAAAGGTTTTTCAGCCGAACGAGGGCCGTTGTCCGCGGGCGAAACAGGTGTCCGCCCACTGTCTGCCGCGTTTCCAGCGCTGGCTGCTTTCTGGCCGTCACGACCTGCCTTCGATGCTTGCCCGGCAGCGCCCGCCTGTACAGCAGCCGCCTGTCCAGGCACCGACGCCGCCGCAGCCGCCGCCAGATTCTGAAACTGCTGCTGCATCATGTCCCACCAAGCCTGCGAAGCTTGCATCACCTGCTCGCTTGCAGCACCGGCAGCGTCGGCACCGGGCCAAGCGGCCGCTGGGGCGTCGATGCCATCGGCCGGATTTTTGGGCGACTTTCCCGCCGACGAAGCGCTCGATGATCCAATCGACGATGCGGTCTGCTCGGAATCAAGGCTTTGCGACTCGCCGGCCACCGCCGCTGGGTTCCCCGTGCCAGCTTGGCGACCCATACCAGGCCACACCGCCGACGTCCGGTCGGCGGCAGCCTTGTCGCCAGCCGGCGCGCGAATGCCCAGCACGACCTCCAGTGGCGAGCGCCCGTCCGTGGTGGTACCGGGCACGTGCGAAGCCGCGTCCACGAACGAACGCAAGGTCGTCAAGGTGGCACGCTGCACCTCCATGCCCTGGATGGTGCTGGACAGCATGGACAGGTTCAACGACAACCAACTTTCGACCGACTTCAGTTCGGCCACGCGCTTATCCAGCTCTTCGATGTTCAACATGGGCGACATCGGCAAAGATTGCGTCATGCCCTGCGCGCCAGCCAGGCTGCTCCACGCCTTTCGCATCATTTCCAAGCCGGCGAATAAGGGATTGCCCGCCAGATCAGCGTTGCTCTGACCCATGCCCGGCAACACAAAGGGGTTTTTGGTGTTCGACACGGCAGCTCCTGCAAAAAGTAGGGGTCGAGGACACGACCCTTGCATATTATCGGGTTTGCCCGCTTTTTATCGGTCTGGCTCGCTTTCTAACGCGCCACCATGCGCCCGTCGACGAAGCGCACATAGTCGCCCGACGCGAATTGCACGGCATCGGTCGTGACCGTCCGTAGCGTTCCATCCTGCATGCGAACGTTCATCTGGTAGCGCGATACAGTTTCTTGCGTTCGCATGTTTCGCTGTATTTCACGACCCGCCAAAGCGCCGCCTACGGCCCCTACCACGGTCAACGCGTCGCGACCGCTGCCACCGCCGAATTGATTGCCGATCACACCGCCCGCGACGCCGCCTGCCACGGTGCCAAGGATATTGTGCTGGTCGCCACCGCTTTGCTGCCCGGTAGGCACCTTGACCTCACGGATGGTTTCGATGGTGCCGCACTGGCTACATGCAGCGGATTTTGTAGCGGTCGAACCGGTTTGCGCCACGCGCGGGTTGGCCGGTTTGTCGCCGGGCTTGGCAGCGGCCTGAGCGCGGCGTTGCGCGTCGGCGTTGGCTTGCGCGCCGCCTGCCACACCCTGGGCCTGCTGAGGCGCGCTCTCGTCACCCTGAGCGTCATCGGCCGTCTGCTGATCTGCCGTGCGTTCTTGCGCGCCAACCGATGGCCACAGGTTCAGGCTACTGCCGACCACTGCCGTGCTGGCGATGATGACCGCCACGGCGGCAGCGGTTAGTAGTGGATGCAGGCCGCGGCGGCCCGTCTGGGGAGTATTGGGATGTGCCATGCTGGCCTCCTTCGTCGAATCGAGGCTGTCGGTATAGCACCCGAGCCCGGTTTCGGTCTGTTGCGAAGGTGACGCTTTGCAAGAACGCTAGAGCAATGCGCGAATATCGTGAGCCAGCGAGTCGGGACCGGCCGTATTGCCCGCCAACACACGGGCTTCGCCCTGTTTGTCGATGATGTAGAACGATGCGGTGTGGTCGACGTTATAGCGCGACGGATCGCTACCCGCCGTCTGCGGTGCTCGAGCGTAATACGCGCGAAACGATGCCGCTGTCTTCTTTAAGGCCGCCTCGTCGCCGCGCAATCCCAGAAAGCGCGAATCGAACGCGGTCGTGTAAGCACGCAGGACCTCGGGCGTATCGCGCTGCGGGTCTACCGTCACCATCAAGACCTGCACGCGATCGGCGTCGTCGCCCAGGCGGCGCATCACTTCCGCCATATCCGACAACGCCGTCGGACAGACGTCGGGGCATTGCGTGAATCCGAAAAACACGACGGTGACCTTGTCCGAAAAAGAGGTCAGCGTGCGCGGCTTGCCATCGTGATCGCTCAGGGCGAGATCCTTACCCAGATGCGTGCCGGTGATATCAGTGCCCTTGAAATCCGGGTTGGCCGGTCCGCAACCGGCCAAGGCCATGACGGCGCCGAACGCCAGCACAGCGCTCAGACGCTTGATCCAAGCCTTTGCCGTGCCGCTCGTCATGCGCTTATCCATAAACTCACCCAGTGATCCAGCAGCAGCGCCAAAAACAGCAGCGCCAGGTAAATGATCGAGAACCGGAACATGGCGCGCGCAAGCAGATCGCTATATTCGCGGTACAGGCGAACGGCAAAACGCACGAACCAGGCACCCAGCAGCAAAGCGCTGACCAGATACAGCAGACCACTCATACGCACCGCGAATGGCAGCAGCGTCGTGGCGACCAAGGCCAGGCTATAGAGCAGGATGTGCAGGCGGGTGAACTTCTGGCCATGCGTGACCGGCAACATCGGCAACCCGGAATTGACGTAATCCTGATTGCGATACAGGGCCAACGCCCAGAAATGCGGCGGGGTCCAGATGAAAATGATCAGCACCAGAATCCAGGCTTCGGCAGGCACCGCATCGGCCACCGCCGCCCAACCCAAGGCGGGCGGCATCGCGCCCGACAGCCCGCCGATCACGATGTTCTGCGGGGTGCGCGGCTTCAGAATGACGGTGTAAATGACGGCATAGCCCACGAAGGTGGCGAACGTCAGCCACATCGTCAGCGGATTAACCATTTGGTGCAGCACCAGCATGCCCGTGCCCCCCAATAGCGCCGACAATCCAAGCACTTGCGCAGACGTGATGGTGCCTCGGGCCGTGCCTCGGCGAGCCGTGCGCAGCATACGTGCGTCGACTTCCTGCTCGATCAGGCAGTTTACGGCAAAGGCCGCAGCGGCGAGAAGCCAAATACCCAAGGTGGCCCAGGCGACTACACCCAAGTCGGGCAGACCCGGCGTGGCTAGAAACATACCGATCACGGCGCAGAACACCGCCAATTGGGTCACGCGCGGTTTGGTTAACACCAGATATTGGCGCAACAGGCCGGGCGTTGGGGAAGCAAGACTGGACATGGCGGTATTTTAGCCTTGTGCGCCGATGGGCCGCACAGGCGGGCCGCCCGCCGTAGACAGTCGCACCAGCAGTGTCGTGCACGCGAGCACCAGGCCGGCCGCGCCGCCGTTATGCAACACCGCGATCAGCAAGGGCCACTGGAAGAAGATGGTCGTCAAACCCGTCACGAGCTGGGCCAACAGGAGAAACAGGATCAAGTTGGCAGGGCCACGCAAGCCGCGGTCGCGCCGCAGGCACAGGGCCACGCCCCCCATCACCACGAACACCAGGAATGCGAAATTGCGGTGAACCCAATGGATGGCCGTCAGTGCGTGCTGGGAGATCATCTCGCCGGAAGGCAATTCGCCCAAGCCACGGATGATCGAGAAGCCCCCCTGAAAATCCATAGGCGGAACCCACTGACCATGGCATGTGGGAAAATCCATGCATGCCAGCGCGGCATAGTTGGTACTCACCCACCCGCCCAAGGCGATCTGGACGATCAACAACACAAAGGCAATGGTGGTCCAGGCACGCCAGCGAATCGCCTGTGCCGCCACGGGGCGATGGCCTCGCTCCCGCGCAGCCAACCAGGTCATCAATGCCAGAAGCAGCAAGCCGCCCAACAGATGGGCCGTCACCACGGCAGGCATCAGCTTGTGCGTCACCGTCCAGGCGCCGAACGCGCCTTGCACGATGACGGCCACCAGCGCGGCGGCGGCCAGACGCGGCGAACGACCCAATTGCGCGCGGTAACGCCATGCCATGTAGGTGATGGCGATGATCATCATCCCCAAGGCAGCGCCTACATAGCGATGAATCATTTCGATCCAGGCTTTGGGCAGCGTGACCGGACCGTAGGGCATGCTGGCCGCGGCCTCGTTGATGTGATGCATGGCACCGAATGGCGTGACCGAGCCATAACATCCGGGCCAGTCGGGGCAACCCAGGCCCGAATCGCTCAGGCGCACGAATGCGCCGAACATGATGAGGTCCAAGGTGATGAAACCGGTAATGAACACCAACCGGCGATAACGGCGAAGAATCTTTTCCATGACCCTGATTATCCGATGCGCGAATTTCTCAACAGCTTGCGGAAGTCGTCCCGCACCTTGACCGGGTCGGCGTTCTCGGGGAACTGCAACACCAGGTGGCCTAGCGGATCGATCACCCAAATGGGGGCGTTCAACGCGCGCATGACTTCGGTTCGATCGCGCGCGTTGGCGTCGGCGCCCAACAAGAACGGCGCAGCGGCGACCGGATCGACACGCAGCATGATCGTGCCTTCGTAAGCATCGAGCACTCGCTGCGGCACCGGCCGATCGTCGGTGATCAACCACACCCGGGCGGCGCGATCTACGTTCTTGCCCTGGCTGGCATGTACGTTGCGGGCGATGAACAGTTTGCGCGCGCAGTCGTCGCCGCAATCGCCGTCGTCGGCTACCACCAATAACCATCGCCCTTGAAGGCTGTTCAGGTCGAAGGGTTGGCCGTCCAGGGTGCGCAGCGGCAAGGTGCTGGCGTCGGGCACATTGCGTTGCGGTTGAACGAGAATGGCGTAGTTTTGCTGCTCCGACGGCCACCATTGCGGATTGAAGTACAGCACGACGGCCGCCACGATGGGTGCCAGGGTGACGAGAAACACGGCCATCATGGGCGTCAACGACCGCTTGGCGGCGGCGGGCGTAGCGGTGGGCGTCGGACGAGGTGTAGAGGTCACGGCAGAACAGATCCTGTGAAAGAAACGGTACTCATGCGTCCTGACGGCGACGCCTGAGCGCTCGCACCATCACGACAAGAAATGCCCCCGCGGCAATGGCTGCGAACGCAAACCATTGCAGGGCATAACCCCGGTTCTGGTTGTAATCGATAGACGGCTGGGGCCATTGATGCACCAAACCGTCGTCAGAAGACTGCAACTGTTGCAGCACCACCGGCATGAGCGACAAGCCCGTCGCCCGGGCGTAATCGTCCAAAGCGAGATTCTGTACCAAGGGCGCAGGTCCGGCTTTAGGCCAGGATGTGGGCAGCACGCTGTATTGGCCCCCACCCAATTCGAACAGGCGCGGCACGCGCTGTGCCAATTCGCCTCGAACGTGCTGGATACCTTCGGGTGGCGGCGCGGCGGCAGGCCGTGCGTTGCCGCCCAGCACCCGGGGCAACCAGCCACGCAACACCAGCACGGCAGGGCCGGCCTCAGCCGGCATGCCTGTGGCCTGGCCCGTGCTGCGCGGCGCTAGCGCATGCCCACCCTTCGCTCCCGCACTCAAGGCATTCGCCCGCGACGCTTCCAATAACAATGGCGTCGCCACCCAGTATCCAGGTCGGCCTTCATGGTTGCGGTTGTCGATCAACACCGTCTTGTCGGTCAGCCAGCGGCCCGACGCTTGCGCACTCCGCCAGGGCGTCAGCGCACTTGCTTCGATCTCGGCGTTCAAGACGAGCGGCGACGCCTCGCGCCCTGCCTCGATGGCAGCCGCGATCGTGCGGCGCTCACTGCCGCGCTGCAGTTGCCAGCGCCCGAGCGACGCCAACACCATGGCAGCAGCGGCTAACAGCACAAGCGCGGCCAAAGTGCGTAAAGTCGAATGCGGGCGAACCATCTACAATAATTTCCGTTTTCGGAGGCCACATATGCGTTACCTCGTCATTCTGGCCTTCATCGGCATCCTGGGAAGCCTTGCAAGTGCCCTGGTGTTCATGATGAAGGACCAGGGAAAAAGCAACCGCATGGTCAACTCCTTGACCGTGCGTATCGGCCTGTCGGTCGCGCTGTTCCTATTCGTGCTGTTTGCCAACCAGATGGGGTGGATCCAAAGCACGGGATTGCGCTGACAACGCCGCCCGATGTAAAAAATGCGGCATTCGCCTGAGGCGAGTTGCCGCATTTTAACCGTACCGGCGACCCGGCCGACGCAGGGTCGGCAAATACGCGGTCAGAACCAGTAGATGAACAGGTACAGGCCCAGCCAGACCACGTCCACGAAGTGCCAATACCATGCGGCACCTTCGAAACCGAAGTGGTTATCGGCCGTGAAGTGACCTTTCGCCAAACGGAAAAAGATGACGCTCAGCATGATGGCGCCCAGCAGCACGTGGAAACCGTGAAAGCCCGTCAACATGTAGAACAGCGAACCGAATGCACCCGAATTGAAGCGCAGGTTGAGTTCGGTGTAGGCGTGGACGTATTCGTACGCTTGAACGCCGACGAACGTGAAGCCCAGTGCCAGCGTGGCCGCCAGCCAGAACATGGTCTTGCCGCGCTGATTCAAGCGCAACGCGTGATGCGAAATGGTCAGGGTCACACCCGAGGCCAGCAGCAGCGCGGTGTTGATGGTCGGCAACCACAACGGGCCCACGGCCTGGAATTTCTCGACCACGCCAGCCGGACCCAGGTTGGGCCAGGTCGGCACGAAATCGGGCCACAACATCAGGCGGTGATCCAAATCGCCCAACCACGTGGTGGTCACCACGCGCACGTACCACAAGGCGCCGAAGAATCCGGCGAAGAACATCACTTCAGAGAAGATGAACCACGCCATGCCCCAGCGATAGGACACGTCGATGCGCTTGCTGTACAAGCCTTGACGCGCTTCGCCGATCGAGTCGGAGAACCAGTAGTACATGACGGCGAAGAACATCAGGAAGCCGACCGCCAGGGTCCACTTGCCGGCGGCGATGCCGTTGACCCATGCGGCCGCGCTCAGGCCGATCACCAGCAGCGCCACGGCCATCCGCACGGGATGGCCGGAGTCTGCCGGCACGTAGTAGTAAGGCGCCTCTTTCGAATGAACCGAGTGGCTCGCACTCATGATGTTCTCCCAGATCCGAATAGTTTTTAAGTGTTCTACGAGACGCTCGAAATCGCGAGTTTCACGATCACCAGCAGCACCCCGACAAAAATGATGCCGCCCAGAATACCGGCGATGACGATATGCACCGGATTCAGCTTGGCAATGTCATCTTGGTAGCCCGACCCCTTACGCACCCCCAGAAACCCCCACAACACGGCTTTCAGCGTCTGAAAGAAGTTGGGTTTTCTCTGGGACAGCTCACGCAAGTCGTCGGACATATCCAATCCTTAATAACGCCCGGTCAATCCGGCCGCACCGCCCAGCATGCCGGGCCCGCGATAGATGACCCAGGCAAAGATGGCCAGCACGATCACCAGCAAGACCAGACCTACTTTTCGATTACGGCGACGTTGTTCAGGTGTCATGACAGTTCCAATACAGCGATTACTTCACTTCGGGCGGCGTCTCGAAGGTATGGAAGGGCGCGGGCGATGGCACCGTCCACTCCAGTCCTTCGGCGCCTTCCCACGGCTTCGCGGGGGCTTTTTCACCCTTGCCGGCATAGCAGCGCAGAACCGCCCACAAGAACACCAATTGCGACAGACCGAACACGAACGCACCGATGGTGGCCACTTGGTGGAACGTCGTGAACTGCGCGGCGTAATCCACGTAGCGGCGCGGCATGCCGGCCAGACCCATGAAGTGCATGGGGAAGAACGTGACGTTGAACGAGATCAGCGACAGCCAGAAGTGCCACTTGCCCAGCGTTTCGCTATACATGCGGCCGGTCCACTTGGGCAGCCAGTAATAGGTGCCCGCGAACAGCGCAAACAGCGAACCCGCCACCAGCACGTAATGGAAGTGCGCCACCACGTAGTACGTGTCGTGGACTTGGATGTCGATCGGCGCGACCGACAGGATCAGGCCGGTAAAACCGCCCATCGTGAACACGAAAATGAAGCCGACCGAGAACAGCATGGGCGTCTCGAAGGTCATCGAGCCGCGCCACATCGTGGCGATCCAGTTGAACACCTTCACACCGGTCGGAATCGAGATCAGCATGGTGGCGTACATGAAGTACAGCTGCGCCGTCACGGGCATGCCGGTGGTGAACATGTGGTGCGCCCACACGATGAACGACAACACCGCGATGGCGGCGGTGGCATACACCATCGAGGCATAGCCGAACAGCTTCTTGCGCGAGAACGCCGGCACGATCGCCGAGACGATGCCGAAGGCAGGCAAGATCATGATGTAGACCTCGGGGTGCCCGAAGAACCAGAAAATGTGCTGATACAGCACCGGATCGCCGCCCAGGGCGGCGTTGAAGAAACCGGTGCCGAAATGGCGGTCGGTTAGCAACATCGTGATGGCGGCGGCCAGCACGGGCAACACGGCAATCAGCAGAAAGGCGGTGATCAACCACGTCCAACAGAACAGCGGCATCTTCATGAGCGTCATGCCAGGCGCGCGCATGTTCAGGATGGTGACGATGATGTTGATCGCGCCCATGATGGACGAGGCGCCCAGGATGTGCATCGTGAAAATGGCCAGGTCCATGCCCGGGCCCATTTGCAGCGACAGCGGCGCATACAGCGTCCAGCCGGCGGCCGTGGCACCGCCCGGCACGAAGAACGACGCCGTCAGCATAATGCCGCCCACGGGCAACAGCCAGAAGCTGAAGTTGTTCATCCGAGCGAACGCCATGTCTGACGCACCGATCTGCATCGGAATCATCCAGTTCGCAAAACCCACGAAGGCCGGCATAATCGCGCCGAACACCATGATCAGGCCGTGCATGGTGGTGAACTGGTTGAACAGTTCGGGACGGAAGAATTGCAGGCCCGGCTCGAACAGCTCGGTGCGCAGCAGCAAGGCCAGGGTGCCGCCTTCGAGCAGCATGACGAACGAGAAGATGAGATACATCGTCCCGATGTCTTTGTGGTTGGTGGCGAACAGCCAGCGACGCCAACCCGTGGGGGTGGCGTGGTGGTGATCGTCGTGCCCGTGGCCCGGCGAGAGATGATCGGCAGTGACGCTACTCATGGTGGACTCCTTCCTTGTCGCCGCCCCCGGTCCAGGGAAGTGGCAGGTATTTTGATCGTGATGGTGACGAATTCGTTGGGGTGCTGCCCTGCGCGTTTAGCGCGCGGCGGCGACCGCCGAGGGTTGAACCGTGGCGTCTTCGCCCTTGCCCGCGTTGCTCCAAGCATGGCGGGTATAGGTGATGACCGAAGCGATCTCTACGTCATTCAATTGTCCGGCAAACGGCGGCATGGCGGCACGCCCCTTGAGCAGTACGTCGATTTGCGGCTGTTGCGGACCCAGCACGGTAGCGTCGCCATCGAGCGCCGGAAACGCACCCGGCAAACCCTTACCGGTCGCCTGGTGACAGGCGACGCAATTGGCCGCATACACTTTCTCGCCACGTGCCACGAGTTCTTCTTCGGCCCATTCCTTACTAGGATCGTCGGCATTGGCGCTCAGCGCCTTTTTCTGCTCGGCGACCCAGGCGTCGTAATCCGCCTGCGACACGACATCGACCACGATGGGCATGTAGGCGTGATCCTTGCCGCACAGCTCGGCGCACTGACCGCGGTACGTGCCGATCTTGTCGGCGCGGAACCACGCGTCGCGCAAAAAGCCGGGAATGGCGTCCTGCTTGACGCCGAATTCAGGCACCATCCACGAGTGGATGACGTCGGCCGCCGTCAGAACGACACGCACTTTCTTGTCGACCGGCACCACCATGTGGTTGTCGACTTCCATCAGGTAGAACTGACCCGGCGCTTCGCGGCCTTCGAGCTGAGCGCGAGGGGTAGACAAGTTCGACAGGAACTTGATGCCTTCGGCATTGCCGTCGAGATACTCGTAGCCCCACTTCCACTGATAGCCGGTGACCTTGACGGTCACGTCGGCGCTGGAGGTGTCTTTCATGGCGACCACCGTACGGGTGGCCGGCAAGGCCATGGCGATCACGATGATGATGGGTATGACCGTCCAGGCGATTTCGACGCCCAGATGCTCGTGAAACGTGGCCGGTTTGGCACCACGCGACTTGCGGTGTGCCCAGATCGAATAAAACATGACGCCGAAGACGCCAAGAAAGATCACCAGACAAATCGAAAGCATCATCCAGTGCAACCAAACCTGGTCGCGCGCGATGGCGGTGACGCCCTCATGCAGATTCAGCTGGTTGACTCTGGGGCCCCCGGGCATGTCCTGGACTTGCGCGGTGGCTGCAGTGCCAACCAGCATCGCACAGACCCCCAGTAACCCTCTCGACTTTGTCATGCTGACCTCAAAATGCAGCACGTGTCTTGGCACGCGCAATGATTGAATATACAGAACCGGCACAGCCGCGATCCGAGGCATCTATGGTGCCCTGCGGCATGCAAGATCTGCTTGAATCTAAGTGTGAAACCGGAAGATTATAGCGGAGCGGAAACGCTAAGTTACCGCTGCACGGGAAATCTGGGGAACTAATCCGCCCGATTTTTATCTATTGCGTCGCACCAAAAATTCGGCATCGAGCCTGACAAAAGGCTGATCTGAAACTTACTCGCAGCTTACGTCGCGCAACGTCGCTGTATGCGCCCTCGTTCCGAACGGCAGACCGGATCGCTCGGGGTGCTGTACAACCGCCTGACGCGCCGCGGCAATCGGCACACTTCTAATAGGTCGTTCGGGTGCCCTGCACTAAAATGCCAGCATGCAAAATTCGCTTTTCGATTTGGCTCGAGCGCGTACCACGCTCGCCGGCCGGTACGCCCAGCTCAATCTGCGCGCACAAGAACAACCTGCCGGTCGGGCAGATGCCGTCACCATAGCAGGCACGGCCTGCGGATGGGCGACCCAGGCCGCGTGCGACGCACTTCAGGATCTCGCTTGCGTTCGGCTCGATGCGCAAGGTCTGCATATCGCATCCGATCTCCCTGCGGGCAGCCAGGAGGTCGATGCCTGCCTGACGGAAATCGCACAACGTCTACGAGACGCCGACTGCCTGCGCGGCTGGCGCGACGAACGCCTGGATGTATGGGGCGGCAAGCATGTGGTGGGTGGAATCGAACGCGCCGCAGCTCGACCGCTCGGACTGCGCACCCGCGCGGTCCATCTGAATGCCTGGACGCCGGACGGCAAATTGTGGATCGCCCGCCGTGCCATGAGCAAATCGACCGATCCCGGTATGTGGGACACGCTGGTCGGCGGATTGGTGGGCGCAGGCGAAACCCTGGACGAAGCATTGGTGCGCGAATGCGATGAAGAAGCGGGTCTGGATCTCGCCGACATCGCCCATCGCGCGCCCTTACGCACCATTTTGCGTATGCACCGCCGCTTGCCCGAAGGCTATCAGGTCGAAGATTTACTGGTGGCCGATTGCGTGCTGGCAGCGGGCGTGACGCCTGCGAACCGGGACGGTGAGGTCGAGGAGATCGCGGTCGCCAGCCCGGCCGAGGTTCTGGACATGCTGGACGCAGGCGCCTTCACGCTCGAAGCGGCGCTGGTGCTGGTCGAAGACATGATGCGCGCAGGTGCCCTGCTCGCGCGAGATCGGACCTAGGGCTTCTCGGACGTCGCGCTCGACGATTCTGCGACTTTGGCCGCTTCCGAAAACTGCCGCCACACCTCCACTGCACGGAGTCGCTGCTTTGCCACGATCTGAATGCGACTGCGCAAATCCGGATCGTTCGCCAGTAGGGCATCGAAATCGCGTTGGGTCAAAAACAACAGCTTGGTATAGCCCAGCGAGGTCACATGCGGAATCAGCTCGGCATGCCCCAACAGCGCCAGTTCGCCGAAGAACTCGCCACTGCCCAACTCGACCTCGGTGCCATCGGGCAGATGCACCACGACTGCCCCAGAGGCCACGAAACACATTTCGGCACTTTGCTTGCCATGGCGCATAATCTGTTGATCGGGCAGCGCCAGGCGTGGCTTGAGTAA
>CAMDNZ010000049.1 GCA_945903445.1 Bordetella parapertussis | reverse complement strand
CCCAGGCCAGATCGCCGATGCGCTGGAACCCGAACATCGAGTAGTAGATGAAGAACGGAATCATGATGCGGTTGTTCGTCGAGTACGACGTGGCCGCGGCGATCCAGGAGCTCATGGCGCCCGCTTCGTTGATCCCTTCCTGCAAGAGTTGGCCGTCGGCCGATTCTTTGTAGTACATGACCTGGTCTTTATCGACCGGAATGTATTTCTGGCCTTCGGGGGCATAGATGCCGATCTGACGAAACAGACCTTCCATACCGAAGGTGCGCGACTCGTCGGCCAGAATGGGCACGACGCGCGGGCCGATTTGCTTGTCGCGCAGAATGGCGTTCAGCGTGCGCACGAAAGCTTGAGTCGTCGAAATTTCACGGCCTTCGGAGGTGGGTTCCAGCACGGCCTTGAATGCCGACAACTCGGGCACCTTCAGTTTCTCGTCGGCATTCACCCGACGACGCGGCAGATAGCCGCCCAGCGCTTGGCGACGCTCGTGCAGGTACTTCATTTCGGGCGAATCTTCGGCCGGTTTGAAGTACGGCAGTTTCTCCAACTGATCGTCGGGGATGGGAATGCCGAAACGGTCGCGGAATTCGCGCACGGCATCGAGGTCCAGCTTCTTCTGCTGGTGAGTCGGGTTCTTGGCCTGACCGATGGCGCCCATGCCATAGCCCTTGATGGTCTTGGCCAAAATGACCGTGGGCTGGCCCTGATGCTTGGTGGCGGCGTCGAACGCGGCATACACCTTGTGCGGATCGTGGCCGCCACGGTTCAAGCGCCAGACGTCTTCGTCGCTCATGCGGCTGACCATTTCCAACAGCTTGGGATGCTTGCCGAAGAAATGCTTGCGCACGAACGCGCCGTCGTTGGCCTTGTAAGCCTGATATTCACCATCGACGGTTTCTTCCATTACCCGACGCAGGATGCCTTCCTTATCGTGCGCCAACAGTGGATCCCAGTAACCGCCCCAGATCAGCTTGATGACGTTCCAGCCGCTACCGCGGAAGTCGCCTTCCAGCTCCTGGATGATCTTGCCGTTGCCGCGCACTGGGCCGTCCAGACGCTGCAAGTTGCAGTTGATCACGAACACCAGGTTGTCCAACTTTTCGCGCGCGGCCAGGGCGATCGCACCGAGCGATTCGGGTTCGTCCATCTCGCCGTCGCCGCAGAACACCCAGACCTTGCGGCGGCTGGTATCGGCGATGCCTCGGGCGTGCAGATACTTCAGGAACCGGGCCTGATAGATGGCCATCAGAGGCCCCAGGCCCATGGACACCGTCGGGAACTGCCAGAAATCGGGCATCAACTTCGGATGCGGGTAGGACGACAAGCCTTTTCCATCCACTTCCTGACGGAAGTGGTTCAATTGTTCTTCGGTCAGACGGCCTTCCATGTAGGCACGGCCATACATGCCGGGCGAAGTGTGACCCTGGAAGTACACCAGATCGCCGCCGTGCTCTTCCGATTCGGCATGCCAGAAGTGATTCTGACCGCAGCCGATCATGGTGGCCAACGAGGCAAACGATGCGATGTGACCGCCCAAGTCGCCGCCGTCTTCGGGCGCATGCTTGTTGGCACGAACGACCATGGCCATGGCGTTCCAGCGAACGTAGGAACGGATGCGCGATTCGAGTTCCAGGTTGCCGGGATGCGGCGGCTCGTGACCGGCAGGAATCGTGTTCACGTAGGCCGTATTCGGCGAGAACGGAATATGAGCACCCGAGCGGCGCGCCTCGTCGATCAAGCGTTCCAGCAGAAAGTGGGCGCGTTGAGGACCTTCACGGTCTAAGACGGCGGCAAGCGCCTCCAGCCATTCCTGGGTTTCTTGCGCATCATCGTCGTGCGCCAGGACAGGGCTGTTCTGATTGGAAGAGGACATCGGGTGTCTCCTGAGGAATCTGTTGGCACCCGCGCATCGCCCGGGCGGTCATGACGTGCCGTGCATCGCGCGACGCCCAGACGAGCACCGGCCTGCAAGACCTAGTAATCCTCGCATTCTAGAAATAAAAAAACAGGTGAAGCAAGCAATATTTCATGTTGCGGTACGGAATTTTATAATGTGAAATATGATGGATTCTGAAACACAGTCTAAAATATAAGCTCCGGCGCACGCTTCGACGCGCAGGGATAGCCGGAACCTCGGCCCGCACCCTTTCTATATGGCCAGTCCTAAGACTTCTTCGATACCGACACCGTTTCACGATCATGCCCGCGCTCGCCGCCGTGGCGTGTATTGGCTGACGCCTGTGGTGGTGCTGGTGCTGTATCTGTGCGTGATGGGCGCGTTCTTTTGGTTGCAGCGCATCCATGACGACAGTGTGATGTTTGTAACCATCGATCAGGAGTTGCGCCAGCAGCGCCTGATCTGGGTGGTTCTCGCGCTGTCCTGCGTCATTGTCATCAGCTTGCTGATGTTGTGGCGATACACCCGCTTCCGCTCGCACGCCGAAGCCGCCTTGATCGCCGAGACGGGTTTCCGTCGCGCCATGGAGAACTCCATGTCCACCGGCATGCGCGTGCTGGACATGGACGGTCGCATCTCTTATGTGAACCCGGCGTTCTGTCGAATGATCGGTTGGAACGAAGCCGACCTCATCGGTCGCAGCCCCCCGTTCCCCTACTGGGTTCCCGGTCGGCACGAACAACACCAACGCACGCTGGACACCTTGACGTCCGGCAAGACGCCCAGCAGTGGTCTGGAAGTCGAGGCCCAGCGGCGCGACGGATCGCGGTTCGTGGCCCGCATGTACGTCTCGGCCCTGCTCGACCCCAACGGCAACCAGATCGGCTGGATGACCTCCATGACCGACATCACCGAGCCCAAGCGCATCCGCGAAGCCTTGACCGCCGCGCACGAACGCTTCATGACGGTGTTGGAAGGCTTGGACGACGCCATCTCGGTGACGGCCGATACGCCCGAAGGACTGGAACTGCTGTTCGCCAATCGCACCTATCGCCGGGTGTTCGGCGCACAGACGGGCGGCCATGACGAACTATTGGCGGGCCGTCGCGGCCGCTTCACCGACGAATCGGTCGAAGTATTTGCGCCTTCGGTTCAACGTTGGTTCGAAGTCCATCACCGCATGCTGGCCTGGACCGACGGACGGCGAGTTCGCATGCAGGTGGCACGCGACATCACCGAGCGCCGCACGCACGAAGAAGCCTCGCGCGTTCAACAAGAAAAGATCCAGCTCACCAGCCGCCTGACCACCATGGGCGAGATGGCATCGTCCCTGGCCCACGAACTGAATCAACCGCTCACAGCCATCTCCAACTACAGCATGGGCGCAGTCGCTTTGGTCAAGGCTGGCCACACCAGCCCGACCATGTTGTTGCCCGCGCTGGAAAAAGCGGCAGCACAAGCCGAACGCGCCGGCAAGATCATTAGCCGCATCCGCGAATTCGTAAAACGCAGCGAGCCCAGGCGTCAGGTGGTGCCCATCAAGCGCATCGTCGACAACGCCATCGGCTTCGCCGAAATCGATGCACGCAAGCGCCGCATCCGCATCGAACCCTTCATTCCCTCGACCGCGCCCGACGTGCTGGCCGACCCGATCCTGATCGAACAAGTGTTGCTGAATCTGTTGAAGAACGGATTGGAAGCCATGGAAAACAGTTCGGTCGATGAGCTGCGTGTCGCTATCATTCCGCACGAACAGCACATCGAAGTGGCCGTGGTCGATCGCGGTCACGGCCTGGCCGAACCCGAACGGCTGTTCGAGCCGTTTTTCAGTACCAAATCCCAAGGTTTGGGAATGGGACTGAACATCTGCCGTACCATTATCGAGTCCCATCACGGTCGCTTATGGGCCGATCCCAATCCCGCCGGCGGCACCATTTTCCGGTTCACCTTGCCAAGCGCTGTGCCACAAGCGCGGTCGCAGTCCGATCCCTCCGAGGAGTTGCCCGCATGACTACGTCACCCAACCCCAGCACTGTGTTCATCGTCGATGATGACGAGGCCGTGCGCGATTCGTTGCGCTGGCTGCTGGAAGCCAATGGTTATCGCGTCCGCACGTTTGTGGGTGCCGAGGCATTCCTGGACGATTACGACCCGAACCAGGTCGGCGTACTGATCTGCGACGTTCGCATGCCTGGCATGAGCGGACTCGAACTGCAAGAGCAATTGATCGCCCGCAAGGCGCCCCTGCCGATTGTCTTCATCACCGGCCACGGCGACGTGCCTATGGCCGTAACCACGATGAAAAAAGGCGCCATCGACTTTCTCGAAAAACCGTTTAACGAAAGCGACCTGCGCGAAATCGTCGCCCGCATGCTCGAACAAGCGTCGCAGCGCGCCACCCGATTTCAGGCGCAGCGCGACCACGAAGCCATGCTGGGTCGCTTGACCGCACGCGAACAGCAAGTGCTCGAGCGCATCGTGGCGGGTCGCCTGAACAAACAAATCGCCGACGACCTCGGCATCAGTATCAAAACAGTCGAAGCGCACCGCGCCAATATCATGGAAAAACTCGAAGTCACCACCGTGGCCGACCTGATGAAGGTTGCTCTGGCCAAACCCGAAGGCGCCGCATGACCGCTCGCGTTATCGATGGCAGTGCCCTGTCGCAAAAGATTCGCGCCGAAGTGGGCGAACGCGCCGCGCAACTGACAGCGCGTGGCGTGACCCCCGGTTTAGCGGTCGTACTGGTCGGCGAAGATCCGGCCTCCCAGGTTTACGTGCGCAACAAGGTCGCCGCCTGCGAAAAAGCGGGCATCCATTCGGTTATGGAGCGCTATCCCGCCAGCCTGACCGAAGAAGCATTGCTCGAACGCGTGCGCGCGTTGAACGCCGACGATTCGATCCACGGCATTCTGGTGCAGTTGCCCTTGCCCGCGCACATGAACGCCCACAAAGTGATCGAAGCCATCGCGGCCGCGAAAGACGTCGATGGCTTTCATGTCAGCAACGCCGGTCTTTTGATGACCGGCCAGCCGCTGTTCCGCCCGTGCACGCCTTACGGCGTCATGAAAATGCTGGAATCGGAAAACGTCACGCTGCGCGGCGCCGAAGCCGTGGTCGTGGGCGCCAGCAACATCGTCGGCAAACCCATGGCCATGCTACTGCTGGCCGCCGGGGCGACAGTCACGTTGTGCAACTCCAAGACGCGCGATCTGGCCGCGCACACAGGCCGTGCCGACATCGTCGTAGTGGCCACCGGCCGTGCGCGCATGGTGACCGGCGAGATGATCAAACCGGGCGCCATCGTCATCGACGTGGGCATCAATCGGGGTGAAGACGGCAAGCTGTGCGGCGACGTCGATTTCGCTAGCGCGTCGGCAGTCGCTGCCGCAATTACACCTGTACCGGGGGGGGTTGGCCCTATGACCATCGCCATGCTGATGGTCAACACGCTGGAAGCCGCCGAGCGACGTCTGCTAGCCTGATCGTTCGTTAGACGAGTGAATCGATCGCTCGTCTCGGAGGCTGCCCTCCAGGGCGCCCTCGCTTTTAGGCGGTCTTAGCCTTCACTCCATTCACATCGACTCGCTACCCATGACCTTCAATCCCCTGCTCGCCCCCATCGATTCGCTGATCGACTATGCGACGGTACAACCGGCGCATATCGAGCCCGCCATCGATCAGTTGCTGGCCACCGCCCGCAGCGCCATCGAACATGCCGCCGATTCCGCGCTACCCGCCACCTGGGACGCCGTGGTCGCCCCTGCCGATACGGCCTCGGCAGTGCTGTGGCGTGCATGGTCGGTCGCCGGCCACCTCAATGCCGTCGTCAACACGCCCGAACTGCGTGAGGCATACAATGCAGCGCTGCCCAAGGTGACGGCGTTTTCGACCTGGGTAGGATTGCACGTCGGCTTGTATGCCCAATATCAGCGCCTGGCCGAGTCGCCCGACTTCGCGCAGTGGCCGCAAGTGCGCCGCCGCATCGTCGAATTGGCATTGCGCGATTTTCGCTTGAGCGGCGTTCAATTGGAAGGCGAAGCCCGCGAGCGTTATGCAGCCCTGTCCGAACGCGAAGCCGAAGTCTCGCAGAAATTCTCGGAAAACGTGCTGGATGCCATCGATGCGTTCACCCTGGACTTGCCCGATGCCAGCCGTCTGACAGGCGTGCCGCAGGATGTCCAGGACGCCGCGCGCGAGGCCGCGCAAGCCGCTGGTGTCGAAGGCTGGCGCCTGAGCTTGAAGATGCCCTGCTATCTGCCGGTCATGCAGTACGCCGAAGACCGCGCATTGCGCGCCACTTTGTATCGCGCCTACGGCACGGTGGCCTCGGAGCACGGCGAAGCGGCCCTGGACAACTCGGCACTCATCGCCGAAAGCCTGGCGCTGCGAGCAGAAGAAGCCCAATTGCTGGGGTTCGGCACCTTTGCCGAACTACGCCTGGAAACGCGCATGGCGCGCACGTCCACAGAGGTCACCTCTTTTTTGCGCGACCTGGCCGGTCGTGCTAGGCCGTACGCCCAACGCGATCTGGCCGAACTTCGTGCTTTTGCCCGCGACAGCCTGGAGTTGGACAAGGTCGAGCCCTGGGATACGCCTTTCGTCTCCGAAAAGCTGCGCGAAGCCCGCTACGCCTATTCGGACGACGAGGTCAAACGCTACTTCACCGAACCGCGCGTGCTAGCCGGTCTGGTCGAAGTGATCGAGGTCCTGTTCGACGTCCGCCTGCACGATCAGGCGGTCTCGCGCTGGCATGACGACGTACGCGCCCTGCGCGTCGATAGCCCTGCCGGCCAGACCCTGGGCTATCTTTATCTGGATCTGTACGCCCGCGCTGGCAAACAAGGCGGTGCCTGGGTCGATAGCGAGCGCAGCCGCCGAGTCATCCAGGGCTCGGTGCAGACGCCGGTGGTCTACCTGACCTGCAACTTCTCGCGTCCGCAAGGCGGCGACGCCGCGCTCTTCACACACGACGACGTGATCACCCTGTTCCACGAAACCGGCCATGCGCTGCACGCGCTGCTGTCGGATGTGGACGAACCGGGCGCATCGGCCTTTTCCAGTGTCGAATGGGACGCCATCGAACTGCCCTCGCAGTTCATGGAGAATTTCTGCTGGGAATGGCCGGTCGTGCAAAAACTGTCGGCGCACGTCAAGACCGGCGAATCCTTGCCGCGCGCCCTGTTCGACCGCATGGTCCAAGCCCGTAACTTCCAAGCCGGCATGCAAACCGTGCGGCAGATCGAATTCTCGCTGTTCGACATGCTGATTCACGATAACGCGCAAGGCCTGGACATCGCCGCGGTCATGACGCAATTGGAAGCGGTGCGTGACGAAGTGTCCGTCACCCGTCCGCCCCAGTGGCATCGATTCCCCCACGCGTTCTCGCACCTGTTCGCAGGGGGTTACGGCGCTGGCTACTACAGCTACAAATGGGCCGAAGTGCTGTCCGCCGACGCGTATGGCGCGTTCGAAGAAGCGGCCCAAGCGGCCCAGGGCGACACCTTGCAGCGTGAGACCGGCCTGCGCTTTAAGCGCGAAATACTGGCGGTGGGCGGCATCCGTCCGGCAGCCGATTCGTTCGTGGCGTTCCGAGGCCGCGCCCCCAGCCTGGAAGCCTTATTGCGCCACCAAGGCATGGCTGAGACGCTCGAATACTCGGCATGAGCGCTCGGGCACAATCGACTGCGAATTCGAGCGTGTGGCGTGCTGCACGCTCGATGAGCATCGCAGCCGTGCTGGCTGCGGGGCTGGTAGGGTGCTACGACCGTGGCATCGACTGGACCCTCTACAACGTGCGAGGCCATCTGCCCGACCTGAAATTCTCGCTGGACGGCGTGGGCGGGCAAACGGTGACCGAAGCGGCGTTCGAAGGCAATACCGTGTTGCTATTCTTCGGCTATGCCAGTTGCCCCGATGTGTGTCCGACCACGATGGCGCAACTGTCGGAAGTATTGCGTCGCCTGGGGCCTGATGCCGAGAACGTTCGTATCCTGTTCGTCAGCGTCGATCCGTATCGGGATACCCCTGAACTGCTTCAAGCCTATGTGAACGCCTTCAATTCTCAGGCTGTCGGCCTGACGGGCGATGCGCGCGCCGTCGCGCGCCTGGCCAAACGCTACCGGGTCGCCTACCAGATCGAAAAACCATTGCCCGGCAGCGAAGCGAATCGCTACGAGGTCACCCATAGCCGAGGGGTGTACGTCTTCGATAATCGGGGGCGGGCTCGATTGCTGGCCTCCGATGCCGAATCGGCCGACGCCCTTGCCCACGACATCAAACAGCTCATCGATTTGACTCGAAACGGTTAAATCCTAGAGCAGCCACCGCCTACCCGGACTGCGAGCGGGCGCGCAGGCCCACTATTTGCTATCGAGCGTTCGGATCGAACCTTACCGGTCCGATACTCACTGGAGAAGCAAATGGACATCATCGTCATGATCATCGTGGGTTTCATCGTTGGGCTGATCGCCCGTGCGATCATGCCCGGCACGCAAAGCATGGGTTTTATCTTGACGACCGTCTTGGGGATCGTGGGTGCCGTGGTGGCGGGTTTCCTGGGCCGCACGCTGGGCTGGTATAACGCCGGCGAGCCGGTTGGCTGGATCGCTTCGGTAGTTGGCGCGATTATCGTGCTGTTCATTTTCGGCTTGGTCAGCGGCAAGCGTAGTAGCTGATCCAAGGCGACGCGCAGCGTGGCAGACGCCGCCCGCTCTCAAAAACAGAAAGGCCGAGCAAATGAAGTGCCCCTCGGAAAGCTGGACCTAGATCCAAGCTCTGAGGGCACTTAACGCTGGAGACCTCGTTTTATCTGTCCCGACATCCGACTATTGGGTTTCGGCCTCTTCCTCACGTTGCTGCCGGGTCTGCTTGAGTTGCCTGACCGCATCGCGCAAGGCCGACTGCATGCCTTCTTCCAGCGTGGGATGATAGAACGGCATGTCCAGCACCTCAGCGACAGTCAGTTTCTGCTGAACCGCCCACGCCAGTAAATGACCCAAGTGCTCGCCCGAGGGCGCGATCATCTCGGCCCCTAGCAATTCGCCATCGCCACAACGGGCATACACCCGGATGAGGCCCTGGTTCTGCCGGATGACGCGTGCCCTGCCCTGATCTTCGAACGAAGCGCTACCGATGACGATGTCCTCATCTTCGATCTGGGCGTAGCGTGCCCCGGCCACCGCGATCTGCGGGTCGCTGTAGACCACAGCCAGCGGGGCACGGCGGCGGTAGCTCCGAATAGCCGGGAATCGCGCGGCGTTGGCGCCAGCGATCCGCCCTTCGTCGGACGCTTCGTGCAAGAACGGCACGTCGCCATTCACATCGCCTGCCAGGAAGATCGAGGAGTCGCCGCACTGCATCGATTTACGGTCGAACACCGGCACGCCATCTTCGTCCAGCGCGAGACCGGTGTTTTCCAAATCCAGGGGTTCGAGATTCGGCGCACGTCCGGTCGCGGCCAAGGCATAGTCGAAGTATTCGGTCACCTTGCGATTATCCAAACGGGTGTAGGACACCACCACCTTGTCGCCGTCGCGTTCGGCATGCACGTCGCGAGCATCGGGATCCAGATAAAACTCGCGCTGGAATATCTGCTTGGCTTGCTCGCGGACTTCCGGATCGCTCAATGCCGCGACACTGCCGCGCTCGCCGAACATGCAGATGTGTACACCCAATCGGGCCAAAGCCTGCCCCAACTCCAAGCCGATGACACCCGGCCCGAACACCGCCACCCGCTTGGGCAAGCTTTTCCACTCGAAAACGTCGTCGTTGACGATCACCCGATCGCCCAGCGATTTCAGCGTCTCGGGCACCAGCGGTCGCGAACCGGTGGCGATCACCACGGCCTTGGCATGAACCTCGGTATGTTCGCCCACCTGCAAGACAGTCGCCGACTTGAAACGTGCCTCGCCGCGTAACTTGAGTTCGGCGGGCAATGCATCCACGTCTTGCACGACGAAGCCGACGAACCGGTCGCGCTCGTTGCGCACCCGCGCCATGACCGCCGCGGCATCCACACATACTGATCCGATTTTCACCCCGAACCCGCCTGCCTGACGTGCACCGTAGGCGGCATCTGCCGCGGCAATCAGCAGCTTGGACGGCATGCATCCGACTCGCGCGCAGGTCGTGCCGTATATGCCGCTTTCGATCAGCAAGGCGTCGGCCCCCGCTTTACGCGCAGCGTGAAAAGCGCCCAGCCCGGCCGTGCCCGCGCCTATGACGGCCACATCGGTTTTGCGGATTTGCATGCGTTCTCCTTAGGTATCAGATCCTGGCGGGGGCGTAACCGGCCGCCGCGATCGCCTGGCGCACGGCTTCAGGGTTGCTCGCGTTGGCCACGGTAACGCGATGCGCAGCCAGATCGACCGAGACCTGTGCGTCGGGCGCGACGCGCTGCACGCCATGGGAAATGGCGCGGATGCAATGCTCGCAATGCATATCAGGCACGTGAAACTCGATGGTCATGAAGTTCTCCTGTGATCGGCCATCCGGCCCGGATCGCCACATACCCACTGTTGACCTTAACATGATGGGAAGGCCAATGCTGGTTAGACGGGTCAAGCTTGACGCGGCATCGCTCGACTGTCCCACCATCGTTTCCCCGTCCGAGCCATTGTCGGTCGCCTAACTTGCTACCGACTTACACGAGGCCATTCCTATGACAGTACATAGCGCTTCATCTTTAGACGCAATGCAAGCGTCTCGAGCAAATTCCAAGCCCGGCGCGACGCAGCGCTATGTCGTGACGGGCATGACCTGCGCCGGGTGCGTCAATCGAGTGCAGCGGGCCATCGCCGCCACGCCGGGCGTTCAACGCGCCGAGGTGAATCTGGCCACCGAGCAGGCAAGCGTCATGTTTGCGCAAGTTCCTGACGACGCACTGGTTCGCGCAGTCACCGAGGCCGTGAACGATATCGGTTACGACGCACAACCCCTTGCAGACCAAGCGCGCATCCAGGCATCGTCCGAGCTCGCCGATGCGCGCGCGGCAGCCTACCAACGCGCCCGTCGCCTCAGTGTGATCGCGGCCCTTCTGACCTTGCCGGTTGTGGTGTTGGAAATGGGCTCGCATGCGGTTCCAGCTTTGCATGGCTGGGTGATGCACACCCTGGGAGCAGGACCGAACCACACCATACAAGCCGTACTGACCACACTCGTCCTGCTGGGTCCGGGACGATCGTTCTTCACTTTGGGCTTGAGCGCCCTGGCTCGGCGGGCACCGGACATGAACGCCCTGGTCGCGCTAGGCGCAGGCAGCGCCTGGGCCTATTCGATGGTCGTCTGGCTCGCTCCGGGCGTATTGCCTGACGGTGCGCGGCACGTGTATTTCGAGGCTGCGGCCGTCATCGTGACGCTGATACTGGCCGGACGCATGCTCGAAGCCCGGGCACGGGGCCGCACTGGCGCAGCGGTTGCCCGACTGGTCGATCTGCAACCTCGCAGAGCGCGCTTGCTATCGGCCGACGGCGACCGTGAGGTCGATGTCGATACGCTGACGGTGGGTGACCGTGTGCGCGTACGACCTGGTGAAAAAGTCCCTCTGGACGGCGAGGTCATCGATGGCAGTGCCCACGTCGACGAATCCATGTTGACCGGCGAACCCATTCCTGTCGATAAATCAGTGGGCGATCGCGTCATCGGCGGCAGCCTGACCGAAAACGGCAGTTTGACGATTCGCATTACCCATGTGGGGGCAGACACCGCACTTGCCCATATCACGCGCTTAGTTGAAGACGCGCAAGCTGCGCGCTTGCCCGTGCAAGCGCTGGTCGATCGGGTGACCGCGGTGTTCGTACCGGTCATGCTGGGGGTGGCGGCGCTGACTTTCGCCGCGTGGTGGATCTGGGGGCCACAGCCCGCGCTGACACATGCCCTGGTTGCCGCCGTTGCCGTATTGATCATCGCTTGCCCCTGCGCCATGGGACTGGCCACGCCCACTTCCATCATGGTCGGTAGTGGACGAGCGGCGGAACTAGGTATCCTGTTTACGCAGGGCCACGCTCTGCAAGCCTTGCGCGACGTCGATATCGTTGCGTTCGACAAGACCGGCACGTTGACCTTGGGCCCGCCCGAGCCTGACCGATTTTGTCGCGGTGCAGGCTGCCGATAGCGATGCGCTGCTCGCCCGATTGGGCGCATTACAGGCGCGTTCCGAGCATCCGATCGCCCGTGCAGTCACCGACGCGGCACCCCAGCTGGCCGATGCCCGTGTGTCAGGGTTCCAGGCTGAGCGTGGCGCGGGCATCACCGGCGAGGTCGATGGCCATCGCCTGGTCAGCGGCAATGCCGCGCTGATGCAGCGCCAGGGCGTGGAGTTCACCGCGTTGAGCGGCCTCGTACAGACCTGGCAAGCCGATGGCAAGACGGCGGTATACGTGGCCGAAAACGGCATACTGGCCGGCGCTTACGCCGTGACCGATCCAGTCAAGGCCGATGCCGCACAGGCCATTGCCGCGCTGCATGAATTGGGCTTGCGCACGATGATGATCACGGGCGACAACGCGGCCACCGCACGGGCCATTGCCCGTCAGCTCGGCATCGACGAAGTGCATGCCGATGTGCTGCCCGAGGGCAAGGTACACGTCGTTCGATCGGCCCGCGATAGCGGCACAAAAGTCGCTTTCGTGGGCGACGGCATCAACGATGCGCCCGCGCTCGCCACGGCCGACGTCGGCATGGCGATTGGCACGGGCACCGACGTCGCCATCGAGACGGCCAGCGTGGTGCTGATGCGCGACTCGCTCATGAGCATGGTGAACGCCATCGCCCTGTCCCGGGCCACCTTACGCAACATCAAACAGAATCTGTTCTGGGCGTTCGCCTACAACACGGCACTGGTGCCCGTGGCGGCGGGCGTGCTGTATCCCGCCTTCGGCATCACGCTGGCACCCGCGTTTGCCGCAGGCGCCATGGCGCTTTCCAGCGTGTTCGTTCTGACCAATGCATTACGCCTGCGTCGATTCGGGCAGGCTACGATCGATAGGCGTGACAAACGGCAAGCGGAGGCCGCATGAATATCGGACAGGCTGCAAAAGAATCGGGGCTGTCGGCGCGGATGATCCGACATTACGAGCAGATCGGCTTGTTGGCCGAGGCCGGACGATCCGATGCCGGTTACCGCCGTTATGGACCGTCGGATCTGCGCACGCTGGCATTCATTCGCAGCGCGCGCGACCTTGGATTCTCCATCGATCAGATCCGTACATTGCTTGCCTTGTGGCAAGACCGGAGGCGCGCCAGCGCCGAAGTCAAAGAACTGGCGCAGGCGCATATCGACGCATTGACCGCCAAGGCCGAAGCGCTACGCGCCATGGCCGATGCCTTGCGGCATCTGGCCGCGAACTGCCTGGGCGACGACAGGCCGGATTGCCCGATCCTCGATACGCTAGCGGGGCAGACGGCGTGCCGCCCGGTCGACCCTCACTTGCAAAATCGAACGAGCGATCACTCACCGACCAATACGCGCGTGACTGCCGAGCAATGCGGGCGCTCGGCCGTGGGTACTGCGCAGGCCGACCTGCCACATGCGACAAAGCCACGGAAGAAATAATCCAAAGCATCGAAGACAAGACTCATTGAAGCTTGCGCCACGTCACTTCGAAGTCCTTAATCAGACCCACCTCAGACAGCCTCATACTGACACTGCTCGCCAAAGAATTCGGCAGAATTATTTCGTAATTTCCCTTTTCATCGTGCCTGCAGCTGAACACCGTATTCTTTCTGCCCAGCGCGTGCATGAAATAACCACTTGTCGAAAGACCAAACTCGCTCTTGCACAACATTGCTTTCGCGTGACCCGAAATATCACTATTGGCCATAGTGGAATTATTATATTTGAGTAAAATCAGAGGACCATTGGCATACACTTTAAACAGATAGCATTGACCATCCCCACCATCATTAGCATAGTCTGGGCCATACCCCTTTGCTACGTCCGCCTCGGGACTAATATACAACCCATCCCATTCGGCGCTTTGAGGCATAACAAGCGACGGCTTATATTCCTTGAAAGAAGAACACTTATATCCTAGAAAAGCGCCTGGCATTAAGTCCCTTACCTCCATGTTGGGCCTGACCCGCCCCCACGCAGATTCGTTTTTGCCATTAATTCTATTTGGTGCTTGGAATTTTTTATATTTATAACTGTATTTTTTCATACCCTTCTATCTCGCTATTTGGTTAGCACCCAGACAGACAGTTGCTAGGGTCCGAACTCAAATATGTAGCATGAATTTACAGTCCAGATATCTCCAAATGTCCTGCGCCCGAAGTTGGTCATTGGGCGACTGCCAGTGAGCAATAACGGCAGGGTTTTAAAGCGACGGTCAAATGGAAGCGATTGGCCACATTACAGATTATGGGGGGCGCGAAGCACTCCTGGCCTCGTTTCGACTCGATCAGACCGTGGGCGAGAATCTGCCGAGCCGAAAGTCGTTGGCCTTCACGCCAGACGAGAGCCGATAAAACATGGGTGGCCGAGCGCGGCATGGGCGTCAACCGGGCTCGCGGGCAGAGAGGATTTCGGAGTCGCAGTTGTTTTAGTCGATCAAGCGCTTCGACGATGCCACGTTCGATAAAGGCTCGGCGGCTTTACCGTATGCGCGCGTGACAAGTCAGACGGCATGCCGCCCGGTCTACGCTCGCGCACAAGATCGAGCGAGCGATCACTCGCCGGTCCATTCGCGGGTCACTGCCGAGAAATGCGGGCGCTCGACCATGGGTACTGCGCAGCCCGGCGTCCCCAGCGCGACAAAACCAAGGAAGGCATAGTCCAAGGCATCGAAGCCGAGCGCGTCCTGCACGGCCTCGACGTAGGTACCCACGCCCGTGCTCCAGAATGCACCATAGCCCAGCATGTGTGCGGCATTCAGGATGTTCATGACCGATGCGCCGACCGCCAGCAAGCGCTCTTGCTGCGGAATCTTTTGATTGGCGTGATCGATGTGTTGGGCAATCGCGATCAGCAGCGGCACATCGGCCAGCCACGCACGCACCGATTTTTCTTTCTCCGGCGTCAGACGCGGGTCGCCGGCCGCCTTCAAGGCATTCATCGCGACGTCGGCCAGTTTGGCAATGGCAGGACCACGGATGATGGCGTAACGCCACGGCATCAATGCGCCATGGTCGGGGGCGCTCATGCTCGCTTGAAGAATCTGCGCCAACTCGGCATCACGCGGTGCGGGAGCGCGAAGGAATTTGACGGAGCGGCGAGTGTTCAGGGTGTGCAGCGGGGTGTCGGTCATAATGCCTCGATGAGAATTACTCTCATTTTAGGCGATTGCGGGGATGGGTCAAATGGGGTTATCGGCCATCCTGCGGCCATTTCGTCTCGCGACCATTCTTTTTTGGGCTGGCTGAAATAGAATGGCCGGCTAAAATGAATTCAACGGTTATCAGCACATGCGTCTTGCCACCTGGAACGTCAACTCTCTCAAAGTCCGCCTGCCTCAGGTGATCAACTGGCTTGCCGCCAACCCGGTCGATGCCTTGTGCCTGCAAGAATTGAAGCTCGATCACGACAAATTTCCCGAGCAAGCCTTGCAAGAGATCGGCTACCGCGCACAATGGGCGGGCCAGAAGACATACAACGGCGTGGCTATCCTGTCGCGAGTGCCTACTCTGGATGTCACGCGCAACATTCCCGGCTTCGAGGACTTGCAACAGCGCGTCATCGCGGTGACGCTGCCCTCGGATCACGGTGACGTTCGCGTGATCTGCGTGTACTGCCCGAATGGGCAGGCGCTGGACTCCGACAAATACGTTTATAAGTTGCAGTGGTTCGAAGCGTTGCGAGTGTGGCTGAACCAGGAGATGGCCAAGTACCCGCGCCTGGCGATTTTGGGCGACTACAACGTTGCACCGAAAGACGAGGACGTACACAACCCATCAAAATGGGTGGGAATGGTGCATGTGTCCGAGCCAGAGCGTGCCGCGTTCAACAGCCTGCTGGATTTGGGATTGACCGACGCCTTTCGGATGTTCGATCAACCCGAGAAATCGTTCACGTGGTGGGACTACCGGCAGTTCGGGTTTCGGCGCAACGCGGGATTGCGGATCGATCACGTGCTGCTGTCCGACGCGCTCAAGCCATACTGCGTGGCATGCGAGGTGGATAAGAGCCCGCGTGGCAATGAACAGCCGTCGGACCACACGCCCGTGATCGCTATGCTGAAGGTGTAACCACCAGGCGCGACATGCGGAGTTTTGCGTAGACGCGCAAGCACAATGGGCATGATATATTGATTGCCGACTGGGGCGATAGCTCAGCTGGGAGAGCGCGTCGTTCGCAATGACGAGGTCGGGAGTTCGATCCTCCTTCGCTCCACCAGAATACTCAAGACGTTTTATTGGCGGATAGGACGTTTTTTCTGCTTCTGACCCGCAGGCGTTCGAGTGCTGAATGGCCATTGCTGCGAAGCATGCAACACCCTTGCTACAGGGCGAGCACGCTTCTTACAGCCGGCAGCCTCGAAGGGACCGACGGCCGTACGGTGATGCTCGACTTTCATCACACCGAGGATGACTGGCTGGCCCAGGTCAAAGATCGATTCGACGTGATACTGCGCGAATCGCGCGAATACGGCGAGCGCGGTCATGGCCACTCAGACGCCCTGGCAAAAACGGCCTCGCAGCCTGCGCATCGTGGTCGAAGGCCAGCACGCGCCGCATTGGCCTTTATGGATCTCGTACCAGGTACACCGCTGAACACCATACCGATCGATTTCAAGGCGGCCTGTGTGGGCCCGCAGCCTGAGGCTGCCTGTCAGGAAATGGTTTGCTATCGGCAATTGCATAGGGTCGGCTGGCCGCCCTGCTAGCCAGCCAACCGTAACTGAACGGGTTTGTTGGTATGTCGAGCAATGTGGGGCGATAGGATGAATTTCTTTCACACCGGACCTCGCTTCCACCATGATTCATCATCGTCCTACCGCCCCCCGCTCACCCAAAAAATATATCCAGATCGACGGTCGCCAGATTGCTTACATCGATCAAGGTGAAGGATTTCCGGTGCTTCTGGGCCACTGCTATTTGTGGGATGGCGAGATGTGGCGGCCCCAGATCGACGCGCTATCTCGCCACTTCAGGGTTCTTGCACCCGACTTATGGGGCCATGGCGAATCCGATGGTTTGCCTGCGACTTGCGAATCGCTAGACGACCTGGCGGCTTTGCACGCCAAGTTTCTCGATGCCTTGAACATCGAGAAATGCCATGCCGTCGGCATCTCGATCGGTGGCATGTGGGCGGCCCGGCTCGCCATTGAACACCCCGAAAAAGTCGAACGAATGGTACTGATGGGTACCGATCTCGGTGCCGAAGACGCGATGATGCGAACCCGTTATTTTCATATTCTCGATCGGATTGCCGACGCGGGGGGCTTCGAGACTGCCGTGATCGATACCATCATGGCCATGGTCTTTCATTCCAACGGCAGAACAATCCCTCGATACCGGCAGGCATACAGGCAGAGTCTGATGCAGCAAAGCACCATCGTATTGCGAGACAGCCTCGTGCCCCTGGGCAAAATGATATTTTCGAGACCCGATATTCTGCATTTGGCGGAAACCCTGTCGGCGGATCGCACGTTGGTGCTGAGCGGCGAGCACGACGTCCCCCGTCCGCCCGCCGAATCGCGTCTGATGGCCGAGCGTATCGGATGCCGCTATGTCTTGGTGCCGGACGCCGCTCACATCATGAATCTCGAAAAACCCGAGTTCGTGAACGGCATATTGTCTACATGGCTGCTAGGTCACGCACAGCAGGATCAAGCCACCGGCGCAGATCGACGGCACAAAAACACGTAACAATGACAAAACTCGTCGACCACGCTATGCCGCGCACCGTTGACACCCTCGATGCTCGGCGCGAAGGTCTCGAACACCTGAAACCCCTGGGTCTGCTCGAGGCGGAACCGAAGCAAATCCGGGCGGTCGTTGTAGCCCAGAATCAATATGCCATCGTCGGTCAATACTCGCCGGCATTCGAGCATGAGCTGGTCGAAAGCTTCTTCGGTGTTCAGTCCGAAACCGATGAGGCCATTGGCAAATACCACATCGAAGCTGGCGGGCGCATAGTAAGACGACAGTTCGGTGGCCGAACCCACCACGTGCTTACCCGGCTGACCGTATACCGCGTTGCGCGGATTCAGATCGATGGAGTGAAAATCCATATGAAGCAAACGGTTGTAGTGCCAATTGTGTTTGTCTAGACCGATGAACAGACATTGGGCAGACGAAGCGTTTGCTTGATTAAAACGTCGATTGATGTAGTCGAATATTTCGTGTTCCATGAACGCCCGGCTTGGCGCACGCAGACGGAAATCGATACCCAATGATGCAGCCCATGCTGGTGAAACGCGAAACACGCCTCGCTTTAAAACATAAAGCGCTTTTTTGACGATTTTCATGATCTTCCACAGGCGGTCAGGGCAAGTCGCATCATAACTAACACCCCCCTGAACGATGCAAGCCAAAATAACAATCGACGGCCCTTGACTCGGGCCGCCACGAGGCCGTCTCACCCTACTCGGGTTGCTGCTGCGTGGCGCAGTGGATACCACCGCCATTCTCGTAGATACGATCGACGTTCAGCTGGACAACATCGCGTCCTGGATAGCACTCGCGCAGCACGGCCGCGGCATCGGCGTCGGCCCGCGTATCGCCGAACTGCGGTGCGATGACGGCACCATTGCACACGTAGTAGTTGCAATACGCATCGAGAAACTCCGGCTCGCTCGAACGCACATGACGCGGAGATTGCACGGTCAGACACTCGAAAGAGCGCCCCCGCGCATCGGTCGAGTTTTCCAATACCGAGATCGACGCCTCGACCATGGCGGCCCATACAGCATCCTTAGCCGAATCCGGTTTTTCGAATAGCACCACACCCGGCGAGACGATGCGCGCAATGCCGTCAATATGGCCATCGGTGATATCGACACCCGCCATGCCCGGCAACCACACCACGCACTGCGCGCCCAAACCAGCCGCCATGGCGAGATTTATCTCTTCGCGCGTACGCCCAGGGTTGCGGTTGGCATTGAGCAGACAGCTTTCGGTCGTCAGAATCGTGCCTGCGCCATCGGATTCGATGCCGCCGCCCTCGCCGACGAAGCCCGCATCGAGATGCTGCACCGACAAATACTCGGCGACACGGCGTGCAACCTGCGCATCGGCGTCACACGCTTGTTTACGCCCCCATCCACTGAACTGAAAATCCAGAACGACTGTCTCGCCACTGACATGACGCACAAAACTCGGGCCGCTGTCGCGTGCCCATAGATCGTCCACGGCCATCGGCACGACTTGCACGGTCGGACCGCAACGACGCTGCGCACGCTCGGCCTGATCGGGGCGCGCCAACATCATCACCGGCTCGAACTGCGCAATCGTTTGGGCGAGACGCGCCAGATCGGCGCGCACTAGATCGAGGTCGTAAACCTCTTCATAGATGGCGACGTGCGCGGGCCATTGCATCCACGTGCGAACATGCCGAGCCGACTCGATCGGCATCGTATAGACCGAGGCGTTCGTTCGCGCTGTCGATGCGCGATGCAGGTTGGACACGGAGTCGGTCATACGGAATTCCACTCATGCTTACACGAATTCAACATGCTAGGCGTCAACTAAAGACCCAATGTAAACAAACGCTCAGGGCCAGGATGGCAAAACAACGCATTACGGGCGCGACAACCCCAGGTGGCCGCGCAGCGTACACGTGTCGTAGTCTTTTCTGAATAAGCCTCGCTTTTGCAAAACTGGCACCACATGGTAGATGAAGTCTTCGATGCTTCCCGGCAGGCTGGGCGGCATCAAGTTAAAGCCATCGGCTGCCTCGTTGTGCAGCCAATGCGCCATGCGGTCTGCGATGCTTTCGGGTGTGCCCACCATGGTGCAGTGCCCGCCCCCGGCTGCCAAACGTCCCAGCAGCTCCCGCACCGTAGGGCGCTCGGTTTCGATGATGCGCAGAATCGTGCCATAGCGGCCTTGCGGACCCTTGAACTCGTGCAGCGCTGGCAAGGCGGGCACGGGTTCGTCTAAGGCCCAATCGCTGCAATCTTGGCCAATAAAGGTGGCCAGTTGCCGCAAGGACGCATCGCTGGGCAGCAGCTCGTCCAGTTCGCGTTGCTTGGCCCGTGCCTCGGCCTCGGTCGAACCGACATAGGTCACTAGACCAGGCATGATCGGCACCGGATCGGTTCGTCCCGCCTCGCGCACCCGCCGCTTGATGTCGCGGTAGTAGCTTCGCGCCGCGTCGATGTCGTAGGCCACCGCATAAATAGCCTCGGCGCGGCGCGCGGCCAGGTCGCGTCCCTGATCGGACGCGCCGGCTTGAAACAGCACTGGATGGCCTTGCGGCATACGTGGCACGGTCAACGGACCATCGACCCGAAAATAGTCGTCGCGGTAGTCGATGGCACGCACTTTGTTCGGGTCGGCATACAGACCCTGACGGTCGAGCATCAGCGCGTCCTCGTCCCACGAGTCCCACAGCTGCAAAACGGCATCGACGAACGCCTCGGCTCGTGCGTAGCGCAAGGCGTGCGGCGGCATGGCGTCATAACCGTGATTGCGCGCCTCGGCGTCGAACATCGAAGTCACGACGTTCCATCCCATGCGACCCGCCGAAATATGATCGAGCGAGGCCATCAACCGCGCGGCATGGAAGGGCGTAAAAAACGTGCTGGACACCGTACTGATCAGGCCGATACGCTCGGTTGCCCGGCTCATGGCGGCCATGGCCGTGAGCGGCTCCAGAAACCAACGCGGACCGTCGGCGACGTTGTCCACGGATGCGCCATCGGCGAAGAACACCGCATCGAATTTGCCGTGCTCGGCCAGTTGGGCAAGCGATTCGTAGTACCGGATATCACCCAACCGAGCGACGCTGGAATCAGGGTGCCGCCAAGCCGCACGATGATGCCCACAGGCGAAAATGAACAGGTTCAGGTGCAGCATACGCATAGGACGACGCTCTCTCGTTCGATTCAGTTCTTGACCAGGCCGCCATCGACCAACAGGTTTTGCCCGGTCACAGCACGCGCCCAGGGCGATGCGAAAAACAGCACCGCATCGGCGAATTCGGCGGGCGTCGTCACCCGCTTGAGCGGCGTGCTGGCGGCGATCAGATCGAACACTGCTTCGGGCGTCGCAGCCGATGCATCGGTGGTCCGCAGCAATCCGCCCGAGACCATGTTCACGGTAATGTTATCGCCGCCGAGCTCTTGCGACAGCGTACGGGTCAAGGCCAACAAAGCGGCTTTTGCAGCGATGTAGTCGTGATACGGCACGACCGGGTTCTGAACGAGATTGGTCCCCACATTGACGATGCGGCCAAATCGCGCCGTCCGCATACCGGACAAGGCGGCTTGCGTGGTGTTCAGCGCGCCGCGAACCGTGCCTTCCATCTGTCGATGAACAGTCTCCCAGGTCAACGAGTCGGCGTTTGGCCGAGCATCGCCGTTGAATTGAAAGGCGGGTAGAGCGTTGTTGACGACGGTGGTCACGGGCCGCCCGAAATGAGCCTGAGCCAGCGCCAGCATGCGCTGCACGCTGGCGGCCTCGCACACGTCGGCACCAATGGCCAAGGCCCGATCCGGTGCCTCGCCGGCCAGCGCCAGAGCCGCAGCCTCGCTGTTCAGATAGTTGACCACGACGCTTGCGCCTTCGCGCAGGAATGCGCGTACGATATGCGCGCCCAGCCCCCGGCCCGCGCCAGTGACCAGAACTAGTTGTTCGTTCAAATTCGGAGACAAAGCGGAAGCAGTCATAAGGCCGTCCTAAGATGTGCACGCCTGGGCCGACGATGGCCGCCCGCGAAATTATCACATTCATGAAGGCCGCGACGGCCGAGCGTTGACAAAGCTTCCACGCAACCCTTAATCTTTGTCGCTTGTTCCTGGGGGAGTCCTGTTTGGGCTGAGACTCCGCTTCGCGCGGTAACCCTTTGAACCTGATCCGGGTCATGCCGGCGAAGGGAAGGAAATCATTCGACGTCCGTCTTCGCGCGTGCCTGCTCGGTTTTTTTCCAACCGACTTCGCTCTCTGTTTTCAAGCGTCCTGCTCTTTTTGCGCTTGACAGGCAGCAAGTGTTTTGTCGCAGGCTGTCCTCATGCGCACTACCGCATCCGTTATTACCTGGCTGATTTTGTTCAGCGGTGGCTTCGCTTTAGCCAGCGTGCTGTACGCCCGTCGTGCGCTGGGCGGTCTGGAAGATTACGTGGTTGCACGTAATAGCCAGAACACCCTGGCCACCATGGCCACCTTGCTGGCGTCCACATTAGGCGGCTGGATTCTGTTCTCGCCTGCGCAAGCTGCCGCGTGGGGTGGAATCGGCGCGGTGCTGGGCTATGCCATCGGTGCAATGTCGCCCCGACTGGCCATGATTCCTTTGGGTCGGCGGATGCGCGAAGTCATGCCGGCCGGCCACTCGCTGACCGAATTCATTCTGGCGCGCTACGGGCGCGGCATGTATGGGCTGACGCTCACCATCATGCTGTTCTATCTGTTCATCGCGCTGTCGGCCGAAATCACAGCA
>CAMDNZ010000048.1 GCA_945903445.1 Bordetella parapertussis | reverse complement strand
ACGGCCGTCACCGTCATTGGCGTTGCTGTTTTCTCGTGGGGTTTGCAGCTGCAATTTCCCCTGTTCCGCTGGGGCTAAAAACGGCATGGAAATCTTAAATAATCTCGTGCATGGCTTCTCGATCGCTTTCGCACTCGAAAATCTGATGTGGGCGGCATTCGGCGTTTTCATGGGCAACCTGATCGGCGTGCTGCCCGGAATGGGCGTCCTGGCCGCCATATCCATCTTGCTGCCCCTCACCTACACCATGACGCCAACTGCGGCTTTGGTCATGCTGTCGGGCATTTACTATGGCTCGCAGTATGGCGGGGGCATTACCTCGATCATGCTGAACCTGCCTGGCACGGCCTCGCACGCCGTGGCGTGTTTGGACGGCAACCCTCTCGCCAAAAGCGGACGGGCCGGCTCGGCCTTGTTCATGCTGATGTTCTCGTCATTCTGCGGGGCATCGGTGGGTATCTTGGCGATGATTCTATTCTCGCCCGTGCTGGTCGATCTGGCGTTCAAATTCGGGCCGGCCGAGTACACCTCGATGATGCTATTGGGCCTGCTTGCAGGCGCGACGCTCGCCAAAGGCTCTGCCGTAAAAGGTGTGGCCATGGTGGTAGTCGGACTGTTGCTCGGTGTGGTGGGCACCGATGTCAACTCGGGCATCATGCGCTTTAATTTCGGCGTTCTAGAACTCAGCGATGGCTTTCAGATCGTCGCTCTGGCAATGGGGTTGTTCGGTGTCGCCGATTTTTTGAAAAACATCAATCGACTCGGTAACGAGACGACGGTCAGCTCCAGCAAAATCAGTATGAGATCGATGCGACCGCAAGCCGGCGACATCAAGCAATCTCGTGGTGCGTTGATACGCGGCACTGCGATCGGTGCGGCGTTTGGCGTGCTGCCAGGAACCGGGCCCACCATCGCGTCGTTCATTTCCTATGCCGTCGAAAAGAAAGTAGCGCGCGAACCGCAGCGCTTCGGCCGCGGGGCTATCGAAGGCATCGCCGGACCCGAAGCCGCCAATAGCGCGTCCACGCAAACCAGTTTCATCCCAACCATGAGTTTGGGCATTCCTGGCGACCCGGTCATGGCCTTGATGCTGGGCGCGTTAATTATTCATGGCATCCCGCCCGGGCCGCAAATGATGATCGAGCACGCAGACATGTTCTGGGGCTTGATCGCCAGTTTCTGGGTAGGCAACGTGTTGCTGTTGATGCTGAATCTACCCTTGATTGGCATGTGGGTTCGCTTGTTGACCGTCCCGTTTCGCTATCTTTTCCCGGCTGCGCTGTTTTTCGTCTGCGTCGGGGTATATAGCACCAACAACAATCTCTTCGACGTGGGCATGGTGACCTTGTTCGGCGTGGCAGGCTATGTGCTGATGCGCTTACGCTTCGAGCCTGCGCCTCTGCTGCTGGGCTTTGTGTTGGGACCGATGGTGGAAGAGAACTTCCGGCGCGCCTTGCTGTTGTCGCGCGGCGAACTCTCGGTATTTGTGACGCGACCGATCAGTCTGAGCTTTTTAATAGCCGGTGTTGCACTGATTTTCTTGCTATCGATATCGGCGATGCGCCAGCGCAATCAAACCGTCCGGCTGGCCTCGCAAAGCTGAGCGGCATGCATGGACAACGGATGATGCTGAAGATACCGGCGCAAAGCTGCGCCGGGTCGATCGCGCAATAACGCGTCGGGCGTATCGTCGTGCATCACCCGCCCAGCCTCCAAAAACACCCATCGTGTGGCTGCTTCCCGGGCAAACGCCAACTCGTGCGTGACAATGATCATGGTCATGCCCGCGCGAGCCAGATCGCGCATCACGTCGAGCACTTCGTGGCGCAAGCTGGGGTCGAGCGATGAAGTGGGTTCATCGAACAGCATTAATGCCGGTTGACAGGCCAGTGCTCGGGCGATGGCCACACGTTGTTGCTGCCCGCCAGATAAGGTATGAGGCAAGGCCATGCCTTTGTCGGCTAAACCGACCCGTTGTAGCCAGCGGTCTGCTTCGCGACGCGCCGCCGCAGGACGCTGACCAAGTGCATGCTTCAAGCCGAACATGACGTTCTGCACCGCAGTCAGGTGAGGAAACAGATTGAACTGTTGAAACACCATGCCAGCTCGACGACGGATCTGACGCTGCGTACGGGCATTGCCCGCGACATCCAAGCCGTTAACGGTCAAACGCCCTCCATCGATGGGCGTCAGCGCGTTGATACATCGCAGCAGCGTCGTCTTGCCCGATCCGGACGCGCCCAGCAAGGCCACGATTTCGCCCGGATAAACCTGCAAATCGACACGATCCAACACTCGATGAGTACCGAATGTCTTGATGACGCCCTCGCAGGCAACGATTGCGCGACCTTGCACTCAGACAGCCACGTATGCTGTCGGGGCCTGCTGGATTTGACGTCCGGCCGTCAACACCAACTGTTGATTACACCGTGCCGCCAGTGCGGGATCGTGCGTGACCAGCACCAGGGTCGTGCCTGACTCGCGATGCAGGGTAAACATCAGCTCGATCACTTTGTCGCCCGTCGTAGCATCGAGGCTTCCGGTCGGTTCGTCCGCGAACAACAGAGCGGGTTCGACGACGAATGCCCGTGCCAGGGAAACGCGTTGTTGTTCGCCACCCGACAGGGTTCGAGGATAGTGATGCAGGCGGTCTTGCAAGCCCACCCGTGCCAGCATGGCCTCGGCAGCCACACGAGCAGGTTTGCCGGCCAATTCGAGCGGCAGCATCACGTTTTCCAGCGCGGTGAGGTGCGGCAGCAGCTGGAACGACTGGAAGACGAAACCGACATGTTCAGCTCTCAACCGGGCTCGTCCATCTTCGTCTAATGCCGACAAATCGTTACCACTCAGTACAACGGTACCGGTCGAGGGAACATCCAGTCCGGCGAGTAGTCCCAGTAAAGTGGATTTTCCGGAACCCGAGCTTCCAGTGATGGCCAGCGCCGCCCCGACGGGGACGCTGAAATTAATATCATCCAGAATCGACAAGGTGCCACCGGCATCGGCCACCCGCTTACCTAGCCCGCTGACTTCTATCGAGTACTTATCCGACATGTCTTCATTTATCCGTATCTTGAGTCACACGTTGTTATGCGCATACCTGGCAATCAGTACGTCACTGGCTAATGCTCAGACTGCACCGGCGACGACAGGTTCCAATTCGGCTCCGACGATCTTGGTCTTGGGCGATAGTCTATCCGCAGAGTATGGCATTGCGCGTGGCACAGGCTGGGTCAAACTGTTGGAAAAACGCCTGCAAGACGAAAAGCTGAATTTCCGGGTCGCGAACGCCAGTATCAGTGGCGACACCACTAGCGGTGGCGTGTCGCGTACCCCGGCGGCTCTGGCCCGGTACAAGCCGGATATCGTCATTTTGCAGCTCGGTGCCAACGATGCACTGCGCGGTCTGTCCTTATCGGTCGCGAAAAAAAACCTAGGTGCCATGCTCGACGCTGCGCGAGATGCCGGCGCCCGCCCATTGATAATCGGCATGCAAATGCCACCGAACTTCGGACGGGTGTACACCGATCAGTTCAGACAGATGTTCGCCGACGTCGCTAAGGGGGCCAAGGCACCTCTGCTGCCCTTCTTTTTCGAAGGATTCGCCTTGGATCAGCAGTATTTCCAGGACGACGGCATTCATCCCAATGAGGCCGCTCAGGCCAAATTGTTAGATAACCTATGGCCTGTGCTGAAACCCATGATGGCATCGGGGAAATAAGGCGTGCGAATTTGACCGCAAGAACCGGAGTGCCTAAGCACCGTTACAGATTTATGCTGTGGACTCATCACCCTTGGGGTCGTTTATCTCATGTCTGCCCGAGCTTCTAACCTTCTGTCTTTCGAGAACGACGAGCAGCGCTGGGCCGCCGTGCTCGCCCGCCAACCCGCCGCGGACGTGTATTTCGTCTACGCGGTCAAGACCACCGGTGTGTATGCCAGGCCCAGCACGACTGCGAGGCTGCCACAGCGCAGGAACGTCGTTTTTTTCGACACGGCCGAAGCGGCCGAGGCGGCTGGCTACCGACCTAACCGTCGTGTACTGGCAGACCAAACTGCGGTGTCCCGCCGCTGGGCCGATGTCGTGGCCACGGCTTGCCGGCATATCGAAGCGGCTGAGACGCCGCCCGATCTGACCCAGCTCGCCCGCCATGTGGGGATGAGTCCTGCGCATTTTCACCGGGTGTTCAAAGCCGAAACGGGCGTCACGCCTAAAGCCTACGCGTCGGCCCATAGACAGCGCAGACTGTGTCTGGCCCTCGATTCGCCAAAAACCTCCGTCACCGACGCCATTTTCGAAGCCGGCTTCAATACCAATAGCCGCTACTACGAAACGTCGGATGCTCGCCTTGGCATGCAAGCGAATACTTACCGCCGAGGCGGCCACGGCGCTCGCATCCACTTTGCCGTCGGCCAATGCAGCTTGGGCGCGATTCTGGTGGCACAAACCGAAAAAGGCATTTGCGCAATATTCATAGGCGACGACCCCGACACGCTGGTCAAAAATTTGCAAAACCGCTTTTCGAAGGCGGAATTGATCGGCGCCGACCACGCGTTCGAGAAACTCGTCGCCCAGGTCATTGGCTTCGTCGAGCGTCCCGCACTTGGACTTGATCTGCCCCTGGATATACGAGGCACGGCCTTTCAAGAGCGGGTATGGCAAGCCTTACGAGACATTCCCGTGGGAACGACCGTCAGCTACACCCAGCTCGCAGCGCGTATCGGTTCACCGTCCTCCGCCAGGGCCGTGGCGCAAGCCTGTGGGGCGAACCCTGTCGCGGTCGCCATTCCGTGTCATCGCGTAGTCAGGCCTAACGGC
Source organism: Bordetella parapertussis (assembly GCA_945903445.1). Lineage (GTDB taxonomy): Bacteria > Pseudomonadota > Gammaproteobacteria > Burkholderiales > Burkholderiaceae_B > Schauerella. Next base: position 19,769 of record CAMDNZ010000048.1, on the reverse strand, counting down.
GACTTATCGGGCTATCGCTGGGGCATCGAACGTAAGCAGGCGCTATTGGATCGAGAGCGTACGACTGGCTCATGCTATCTCCACGACGCGGAATGAATTTACTCTACGACGTAGAATAAATCGTTTATAGTCCGTTTGTATCATCGCCATCTACGCCTATTTCACGAGTCCGCCTGTCCAGGAGCATTCGCCGCATGCCGGTCGACAAACCCAAAAGCCCGTCATCGACGCGGGGATTAAGCAAAGAGAAAATCGTTCTGGCTGCTGTCGAGCTGATGGAGTCCCTGGGAGAAACGGGTTTCAGCTTGCGCAAACTCGGTCAGCAGATGGGATGCGATCCGATGACTGTGCTGTATCACTTCACGTCCAAGGAAGGGTTGAATCGAGCCATGGCGGATTGGCTGACGGCCCAACTGGTCGAAATCGATGCCGATCAGCCTTGGGATCGGCGACTGCACGATTTGGCGCATCAGTATCGCGGACTGGCATTAAAGTATCCCAACACCTTCGGCTTGATGCAGCGTTTTCTGCACACCGGCATGGCCGATTTTCGGCTAATCGAGACAACCCACCGCGCGTTTCGCGACGCGCACATCGCCGAACAAGACATTCCGAAAATGTCGTTAGCCTGGCACGCGACCGTCTACGGTTTGGCCATGGCGGAAATCGACGGATTGATTCGTCAGGCCACCGCGGAAGATCTGATCGAGGTCGAGCAGCTGTCTGATCGAGATTTTCCGCTAACCAAGCAGCTGATGCCCTTGTATGTGGCGCTGGATACGGATGCGACTTTCGAACTGGCGGTCAACGTTTGGCACGAGGGCATTCGCCAGCAAAGACGCCATTGACGCTCGCATGCCGGTTCGGTGAGAACAAGCGGCCAAGCAAGCATAGTCGGCATCAACCGCCACGCCATAGCGCCGAAGCAAGCGATCGATGCGTCGGCTAGCAATTGCCTCTGCAGGTCGGTGGCCTACGCTTTTCGAAGCGAACATCATCGCCTTCGAGCATGACTTCGAGTCGCCATCCCAGACGGGTGTAGAAGCCACTGGCACGACTTCGATTATCGGTCTCCAACCAGATCGTCTCGAACTGCTCGAAAAGAAAAGCCTCGGCCTCGTTCATCAATCGACGACCTAAGCCTAATCCTTCCCACTGCGGACGGATAAAAACGGCGAAGACACTACCTGCGACCGAGTCGGCGATCGCAAAACCCACAGGAACCGCATCGACTTCAGCGATCCAAATGCAATCCTCGGTTTCGATCATGTGTCGGATTGCGTCGTCGGTAATCCCCATATCGTTCAGTTGCGCACGCGACAAGTGGTTCTCTCGCACGCTTGTCCGAATATCGAAGATGCGAGCGATGTCTGCATCCTTAGCTAATTATGGTCTTCCTCATGCCAGGCGCTTCAGTCCGGTAAAGTGATCCTATCGCAAGTTTACGCATGCACTGCCGGGGTCGATAAAAAAGCCCGACGGTGTAATTGTGCAGACACTGGCCAAGTCCGAACCTGGAATGGCCCGAGCCCGACATCGAACTTATCAAGGAATCGAGGAAATGACTCAGAAGTCGCTGTTTGAGCCTTATTCGCTAGGCACCCTGTCGCTGTCGAACCGGATCGTCATGGCGCCGTTGACGCGCAATCGCGCCAGCGCCGGTTTCGTACCCAGCTCATTGGCCGCCACGTATTACGCGCAGCGCGCTTCGGCCGGATTACTGATCGCCGAAGCGACTCAGATTTCTCAGCAAGGCCAGGGTTATCAAGATACACCGGGCATTTATACCCAAGCACAAATCGACGGCTGGCGCCCCGTCACCGATGCGGTACATGCCACGGGCGGACGCATCTTCGTCCAGCTATGGCACGTCGGCCGCATATCGCATGTCGATCTGCAAGCGGATGGCGCCGCACCGGTCGCACCGTCGGCGATTCGCGCCAAGGCGAAGACCTTCGTCAACGATACGTTTGTCGAAGTCTCCGAGCCACGCGCATTGGCGTTGGACGAGCTGCCGGGTATCGTCGAAGACTACCGACGGGCGGCGGCCAATGCCCTCGCTGCCGGGTTTGACGGCGTAGAGATTCACGCCGCCAACGGCTATTTATTGGATCAATTTCTGAAAGACGGCGCGAACGTTCGCACCGATGCGTATGGCGGCTCCATCGAGAATCGCGCACGGCTGACATTGGAAGTAGTGCAAGCCGTCGTAGCCGAAATCGGTGCCGAGCGGGTAGGCATTCGCATTTCGCCGGTATCGCCCGCCAATGGCGTCGAAGGTAGCGACGCTCAAGCGCAGTTCGAGTATCTGGTCGATGAATTGAATGCGTTCGATCTGGTGTATTTGCATGTCATCGAAGGTGCGACCGGTGGCCCTCGAGATGTCGCGCCGTTCGACTATGCCTCGCTGCGCCGTCGCTTCAAGAATACGTACATGGCAAACAATGGCTATGACTTGAATTTGGCCAACGCGCAACTGGCAGAAGGCAAAGCCGACCTGATCGCGTTCGGACTGCCCTACATTGCCAACCCCGATCTGGTCGAGCGCCTACAAGCCGGTGCGCCCTTGGCCAAGCCCGATCAGGCGACGATGTATGGAGGCGGTGAAAAGGGATACACCGATTATCCGAGATTCGACCGCGCTTGAAGCGACATCATAAACTCGGTCACCGTGGCGCCCTCCTCGCACAGCGCATCTGAAAACCACTGCGTATCAGCGAGGTTTTCGGGCAGATAACGTCCGGGATCGGCGACAAGCCTCGCCATTTAAACCTAGCGCTGCCGAAATCGACAGCACAATGCACGGGTTGTCGAAAAAGTGTGTTTCAAATGGCTTGCCCGCGCATAAACGCGACTCGCTCTGCGAGAAATCTCTAATTGTTTCGTTTTGGTGAGTTTTGCATGCGCCTAGCCGCGTGTGACCATACTTGTCGCTCACACGGGCGATACGCCTCGAAACTGGAGCGGGATGTCGAACCTAGCAATCGGAAATTTCTTTTGCCTAGCCACGCCGCATTACAGGTCGACGCTAGTGGGCGTGAACGAATACCTGGGCAATCACTGTCTGCCGTCGGCTGCGTTCCAATCGGCACTTTCGCTTACCCATAATCTGCCTCATTTATGCGGTTTTGGCGGCAATGCCATCATTATGCAAAAAAACGGTGCACGACTACGCACTTGTAACGGCACTGGAGAAACCGGCACGCATCAGCACGCGCAGTCCTATCATGCCAAGAAGCTGTCTTCGGTTCCACGCCGTGGCGTCTACCGCACGATGGTGTATGGCTGCCCCGCCGCCTATCAGCGCTTTGTCCAGGACAAACGACATCGACCCCGAGCGTCTGACCGATCACCTGATCGTCAACGACATGTCTCTCGGCATCGTACGCTCACCAGCGCTCTCGCGTACCTACGACAATGCGCGTGGTGAAATCGATCCGACCTGCGGCTTCAAACAGTGGAGCAGCTTCCTGATGGGCAAGGAGCGTATGTCTCACGGCTATGCGCAAACGATCCGTCACCTCGCCCGGGAAGGATTTCAGTCTTTCTACACGGGCGATCTGGCTGCTCAGGTTCACGCAGCGCTCAGTGCCGCCGACCCTCAGCGGTATGAAGAACAGGATTTCAGCGCCTTCACGCCCAATGATTCCGAATGCCGCCGCACCCGTTTTATGGGCAGCGCCATTAGCGCACACGGTGCAAATAGTCCCTGGCGAACGCTTTTCTTATTGCTTAACATCTACGAAATGTCGGCTCGGACCAGCCCCCGGCTACTGCCTGGGCAATTGTGTTCGGCGGCCGGACTGATCGATAACATCCTGGCCGACGACGGCTTGGCGACCGTGCAGACAGAATCAATGCTCGGTACGGTCGCTCGACGCATTTTCGACACGGTAAGCGCGAGTGCGTCGGCACGCCCGACAGGTCAGCCCAGCAAGCAGGCGCATACAATTTTCCTTGCGTGCGCGGATTCCGACGGACACCTCGTCGGCATCACCAACTCTATTGTCACGCCCCTGGGTGCGTTCTTCGAAGTCAAGAACACCGGCATTCTTCTTTCCAACCGGTGTCATGCGTTCAATCAAACGCCGCCTGCACAATTCGCGCCAGGTTCCGCAGTCAGCCACACAAACAATTGTGGCCATGTAGAAACTGACGAGCTCGAATTTTTGATCGGTACCTCAGGCGGTCCGGTGCAGTCACAAACCTTGGCCTCGATCATCAATGCCATCATCGTCGGCCGACAGACTGTGCATGACGCGATACAAGCGCCCCGCTACGCCAATATGGGCGTCCATGCCAAAACGAAACAAGTCTGTTATTTGTGCGAGAGACCGACGCTGGATGAACGTTTCCAGAGCGCTGGCGAGCGCTCCGAGAAACTCGGCATCGTTCAGGCTGCGGGACGCGACAAGAAAACCGGGATGCCCTTCGCCGTGGCCGACTGCCGCGGCAGCGGCGTGGCTATCGGTATATGACGCCTTACGTCTTCCCGGTATCGCGCTCGTCCATCATGGTCGTCGCAGGTGCATTCTTTCTCGAAGTTCTGGATGCAAGCATCATGACGCCGACACTGGTGGCCATCGCTTCGGCCATGGATATAGGCGTGGACGCCGCGACCATCTCGGTGGCGACCTACGTGCTCGCGCTGGCACTGTTCACGCCCCTCGGCGGCAGCCTGTTTCCCAAACTTACCCTCAAACAAAAGGTGTTGATGGGCATCGCGATCTTCGGCGTCGGTCGGCTTTGTGTGCAGTCAGCCAGAATCTTTACCAACTGGGGGCGAGCAGAATGACTCAGGCATTGGGCAGCGCGCTAATGGTTCCGGCAGGTCGCACGCTGATTCTTTCGCAAACCCCTCGTCTTGTCGAATATATACGATTCGCATATATTTCGTATGGTTTTTATAGGGAGACAAGCAATGGGCATCGTCAACATCGACGACGAACTGCACGACCAGATCCGCCGAGCGTGTACGGTCTCGCATCGATCCATCAATGCGCAGGCGAACTTCTGGATTCGGATCGGGATGATGTGTGAGCTGAACCCTGATCTGACTTTCCAGGAACTTGTTACGCAGGAGTTGCGTGCCGCGGGTGTACAGTCGCCCGTGCTTCACGGCACGCGTTCATGACCAAGCAGCCGGAAGAAATCGCTTTGATGGCGGAGAGCGGTCGGTTGTTGGCGTCTGTTTTCCAGGCGATCGATCAGTTATCACTCGTCGGCATGACAACCATGCAAGTGAACGACTTCGTCGAAAAAATGATCGTCGAAGACTTGCAATCGCGGCCGGCAAGCAAAGGGCAATACGATTTCCCTTATGTGCTGAACGCCTCGGTCAACAATGTGGTGTGCCATGGCGTGCCATCGACAACAGATCTTTTAGCGACAGGCGATATCGTGAGCTTCGACATCACCCTGGAAAACAACGAATATATCGCCGACTCCAGCAAAACCTATGTCGTCGGTGAAGTGTCGTATGCGGCAAAGCGCTTGGTCGAGGTGGCTTATCGAGCGCTATGGAAAGGGATCGCCGCAGTACACCCCGGTGCCCGGTTAGGCGACATCGGCCATGGCATCGAACGCCAGATGCACGAAGAACCTCAAGTGCTGCACCACGGGGCGCCCAGAACCGGCCTTACGCTGCGCGAAGGCATGGTGTTCACCATCGAGCCGATGATCAACCAAGGCGGTCGAGCAGTGCGTACCGAAGCCGACGGTTGGACGGTCGTTACCCGAGACAAAAAGCTGTCGGCTCAATTCGAGCACACGGTTGCCGTGACGAAAACCGGCGTGCGTGTGCTGACGCTTAGAGCCGATGAGCAGCCGCTGTGTCCGGTGCAGTAGTACGCGGATCTGGCATGCACGCTAACATCCACAGCAGCGTCGGCACTGCTTGCTTCGCGTGTGGACTCAAGTGCCATACGCCCCGGTTTTTCAACGCCGACCAACGCATCGTCAAATCCCACTCGACCCAAACGCCCGATGAGCGTGTCGAAGCCGTTGTCTTTCTCAGCGATACGTCATACTGAAATAGCTGAGATTCAGCTAAACGTCGAATAACTGAAAGACAACTACCTACTAAACGTTGGGGTGATCTAGCCTGGGTAGCCCTCCTTCGCCTCCTCAACTTGCCACATCACGCATTCGGTTCAGCAGTTGCCCAGCGGGCGCAAAACTCGGCAATTTTCTGTTCGATATGGCTTTCGACGGTGCGCAGGCGCAGGATGGCAATCCCGCTTTTCGCAAGAACACTGTTTTTCAAAGCATCCCTCGCCGCTTGAATGGGCCTGTCGTGAAAGCCTCCATCGACTTCGATGACTCCCAGCGGAGTTTTACCCACCTTGAAATAAACCACGAAATCGCAACTGGAACGCATCATGAAGATCTGCTCCTGCTTAGACAGGGCTGGGTTGGTCGACGCCGCGACCTGGTCCAAGGGGACCTGGGCATGGAACATCAGCGCTTGGCACGAGGTCTCAGACAGCGTTTCCCGCAGCAGCTGCGCCACGATCCGCTCGGACTTGTAACGTGAATCTTTGCGCCGCAGCTTTGCCTGCAGACGCGATAAAGATTGATCGTATTCTTTGTATAGCAGGTCGAAAGCCGACACTACAGGAGCGCGCACGATCTGCTCATCCTGCCCGTAATATTCGATGTGGCGCATCAAAGCTGCTATGTGAGCATTGTGACCAGTAAATACCTCGTCGCCCGTCACCAAAGTGAAACGATGTTTGGCCCGAGACACGGCCACATTGATCATGCGAGCATCATCGACGAAATTTAGCCGATTGATTCCCTGGTTGTAGCGCTTTTTGTCCAGCACCGTAGAGAAGACGATCTCGTCACACTCTCGCCCTTGAAACTTGTGCACAGTTTCTTTGACGAAATCCGCTGGCAAATGCGGACCGGAGAGATTGACCTGTGCCCGGAAAGGGGCGATGAAACCACGGCCGTCGCCGTCCAGCCCAATAGGCTCACCCTCGTCTTTCAGTACCGCGAGCAAGGAGTCCAATTCGCGGAGGTTTGTGTTTTGTCTGGCATGATTGCCCTTAGCGGTAACGATCAAACGCAGGGGCGCTGCGCCGCTGTCCTGGGTCATCGGCACCAGCGCGTTATCGTAGAACTGCTGATTGCAGAATTGGATGATCTTAGGATGACAGCGGTAATGCTCTTTCAGCAGCGTTCTGGGAATATCTCCTTCGAACACACGGATGCACGAATCGAGAAGGCTGTATCGCTCGCAATCATAGGCGTCAGCAGGTGCCTGTAAGCCCAGCTTCACGGGAATGTGCGCCAACTGACGGCTATCGCCGACGATAATCAGGTTTCTCGCGCAACCCAACGCCAAGATACCCGGCACGATATCCTGCTGTGACGCCTCGTCGATAATGACGTAATCGAGGATCATCCCAGGAGCGATCGAATTAACAATGGAATGCGTGCTGCTACCGAGAATTGGGAAGCTTTGCACGAAATCATCGAACTTTTCCTGGTAATTTTTCGCGTCGAATTCGTTCGACGGTTGGGCCCGTGCATGTAGATGCTGTTTAAGATGAAGCATAGACGCCGTTGTCAACGCTTCTAGCAAGAATGTGTAGTGTCCACGTGCCAGCGACTCTTGGCACGCCTGCAACTCCGCTTGCTTGTTTCGCAGCGCCTTATCGTAGTAATGCATCTGTAGGGCATGAAAGACAGACAGGCGTACTTCTTTCCCAGCAAAAGACTCGGCGCGAAAAACTCTGAACTTGAACAGCAGCTCGACCCGCTCTTTGAGACGGATCCTCTGCTCACCTAGATACGCCAGGTAGGCCATCAAATCTACGGTCTTACGCGGGGACAATCCGTACTTGTCTAATGAGGCACCAGTTTGCACGGCGTTGTCTTCCTGCCAGTGCTGCAAATAGCCCCGCTCGATGGTCAATTCGTCGATGTCAGCCCGCAATTGCGCCGCTCGGTTGCTATCGCGCAAAAGCTGTTTGAGCTGTTCCAGTAGCGCCTGGATATCGACCATGGACGGTGCTGTCTCAGGCTCAGTGGATGGCCAGGGCGGTAGCTCGGCGAAGAAATTTTTCCGGTTCTCCCGATTTCCAAGTTTGGCTACCAAGTGGCCAAGCTTATGCTTCCCCAACTTTTCGTAGACGTTCTCCACCGCCGCATTATTGTTAGATAACACCGCTACGGTTTGTCCACGCAGCAGAATATTCGAAAGGATGTTTAGAATCGTCTGAGTCTTACCAGTCCCGGGCGGACCTTCGATTACGCTGATCTGCGCGCGGAACGCCTGCTCGACCGCCTCGAGCTGACTTTCGTTCACACCGAATGGATAGATCAGACCCATGCCGGGCGCCTGCGTTCCGTTGAGTCCAACGCAATAGGCGTTTAAGGCGGTGTCGGCACTGGCGGGCAGACTATGCAGTTGGCGCGTAACGTTGGCAGCAATCGCGCGTTTGGCCACCGAGACTGCACGATCCGTTCGAGCATCGGCTACGGCAACGAAATAGTGGAAGATTGGCCCGTCCTTCAGCAGTGTTTGCTCTGCAAAATCGACGTCGCTCAGTTTATGGATATAGGGCTTATCTAAATTTCGATAATGCACGACGGCATATCGCTCGCCATAGATCGTTGCCTTCTTGATAGGCTTCGCGATCGCGCTGCCTGACTTGATAAGCAGCATCGCGCCTAATTCGCAAGTAGGAACGACACGGCATTCACTTAGCGGACGTGTGTAGGTTTTCTTGGAGTGAAAGTGACAGGTCAGTTGTAGAGCGTCGTACTTGTCGCTCCAGGAAATCGTCCAGTCGCTGATTTTTTCGGTCTTGTCTTCGCCATCCACATGGATCGAAACCATACTTTCCCTAAATTTTCGCGAGTGGCATCCACATTCGCTTCAATGCCTGTATTGAATGTCGTTATTTCTCCAATGTTGAATTGTCTCGTTATTATTTTACAAATGGGAGAGTCTGAGGATTTGACTACGGACAGACGCACGAGCCCTTACGCGCCGCTCTACGGCGGACCTATCAGCATCCGAATAAATCGGATATAGGCTCGATTGACACACTGGTTAAAGGGATTTTTATTGAACGATCGCGGCGGCAATGTTGGCAACACCGCCGTCAACGCCGCCTTGAGATAGGACAGATATCCGCGTTGCAAGCCAGTCGGCCTGCTCGGCAAACTTTTTGCATCGGTTTTTGCAGCTTAGCCGGGTTGTAACTTCCAGCAACTACCGGGGAATTATTCGGGATACGTGATTCCTGATAGCAATCACTCCGGTTTGCCAGAGACCGGGAGCCGCAGGAAGTGCCGGCCGCTGCCTGTCGGACGCTAGGGTGAGCTTGGCAGTCCAAGGCAAGGAACCTTTGCCGCCGAGCTGCAGGCACAGACGCCCGGTCTGATACTTGTGCAGCGTTGCAAAAGCCCGCGCAGCACGTCGGTGCGCACCTCTAGGCGCTCTCGACGAGCTCGCGGGCCTCCTGTCCAAATACATTAAACGGCCAAGTCGGTGGGGATGCTCAGTGCCCTCCGAAATCAGCGGCGTTCCCGGCACCAGTCGAGTGTAGAGTGCATTTAGCTTGCTCGAATCCGTCGTAGTCGCACTAACTATGGATTTCTACGATTTTTCCAAGGGCGCTGTACCTCGATCAGATGTCGAGTCGAATGCGCAGCGAATGGCCTGCCTTGTCGCATCTCACGATCCAACGCCAGCAGTGCATTGCGGTACTTCACTACCGAAAAATCCGGCACCCACCACACACACTTGCGCAAAATCCAGACGACGGCACCCACGTCGTGAAAGAGCATGGGGCAACGCGCAGTGCGAAGATCAGTCACCCTCAGCCCTGCGCGCTCCGCCGCCGCAGCTTCGTTGTGCGGGTCGCGCATAGGCCTCTGGTCAGGCAACGGTCCCAGGAAGTGCTCGATCAACTCGAAGGCGGACGCCGGCCCAACATGCTGAGCGAAATAATTCCCGCCCGGTCGTAGGACGCGATAAATCTCGGCCCAATCCGGGCGCACGGGATGTCGGGACGTCACCAAATCGAAGGACGCGTCGGCAAACGGCAGTGCTGCGTCGGCAGCCACTTCCACCACTTTCACGCCACGCGGTCCTAGGCGTTCGCGCGCCTTGATCGCATTGGGCGGCCACGCCTCGGTCGCACACAGGATGGCAGGAAATTGGGGCGCCTCGCCCAGCACCTCTCCGCCGCCCGTGTCCAGATCGAGCGCAGAACCCACGCCAGCCAACCGCTGCGCAAGAAGCCGCGCATAGCCCCATGGCGGACACGCCTCTGTCGCCCGCCCCGCCAGCCACCCGAAGCCCCAACCACTTACGTCGGCCGCTTCCGCGTCTTGCACTAAGTCGTCAAAAGATTTCATCTCTGCCATCGCTATTAGAGATACCTGGCGATAGCTCCCGAAAGACGCTCCGTCATTCCCACTCAATTATAAATAAATTAATAATTTCCTTTATTTACAATCACCTATAAAAATAAATATTAGTAATGCCACGAAAAATACCATGCTCAGCTTAGCCAGCTGAAAATGGCCTGTTCTGCCGACGCTCGCGCTCTCGGTCGGCGATCTCGCCCGGCTGCAATGCCAGCTCGGCATCGCTCATACCCTCCAGCACTTCGCGCAGACGCACCGCACAGGCAATTGGCGGCTGCTCGAACTCGTAGCCGCTGGCGAGCATTTCAGCCGCGACCTCCTCGGTGATGAAAAACGGCTCGCTTGTGTTGTTCCGTTTCATGCGTTGTGGCTCCGATAGTCGCTGATCTGATCCGTCACTGCGCTTGCACGATCACTGATAGTCATTTGCCAGCCCGCTGCTGAACAACTCTTCAGCATCATCGGCGGCGGCAATCGCAACCTGTACTTCCTGGCGTTTCAAGTCGAGTACCCGCAGCTTGTCGGTACTCTTCACCTGGGCAATGGATTCGATCCGGCGATAGGCATCGGCATGTGTGGCTGCGTACAGGGCTAAGCCTCGCAGCTTGACCAGCGCGTCGCTCAAGTGCAGTCCGTGCGGATCAACCAGATCGACGACAAGGGAGCCATCCCCCTGAGTGGCAAAGAACAGAAAGTCCGGGCGAATAATTCCGTACTGCCCCGATTTTTCATAAGCGATACCCAGCGACGCCTGCCCAGGCTGCTGTGGATTGCGATACCAGAACGAAAACCCCGGTTTTGCCGATTCAGTCTCGACGACCGTCCGCTCCCAGTCATTCAGTTCAGAGGGGTACTTGCCAGCCTCGTTGCAGAGCAAGTGGTCATCCCAGACCGGGAGCACTCTCACCTTGCCGTTTTCGTTCGCCTTGGTCGCCTCATAGCGAGCTTCAGGCTTGAGCAAGCCCACGTCCTGCGACTCCGTGCTCATTTCGATGATCTGTCTGTAGGACTCCCGTCGATCATCGCTTAGCGCCTTGATCTCCGCCCCATACTTGGCCAGCCAGTCCTTGGCCAGCTTATCAGCCGCGGCATCAAAATAAGCCTGCGCCTCCATCACCAACCCCAAACCAGCAACGGTTACGCGGGCCTCCATGATGGCCTCAAGAAAGCCTTCCGGGTTTTCGTCACGGTCGGCTTCCTGACTCGCCAGATGGTCAACATACGAATGGGCAACCGCCGGGCTGAAGATACGCGCCGCACGGCGGTAGGCATCGTCAATGACTGCCACATCTGCATCTTCCCAGAATTTCTCCAGACTCCGGCCTTGGCCCAGCATGTCTGCTTTCACGGTCTTGCCGTCCACAACCAACACGGACTGCCGCTTGACCTTGATCTTGCCATCGTTGTCGGCCTGAAACGCATCCAAAGCTGCGTGCATCTCGGCATGTGCCAATCCACCTGCGCCGGACAGAATATCGTCCGACGCCAACTCGTGCGCTAAGGCGGTCAACCTGACTGCTGGCTTGGCACCTCGTTGCGGGCGCGTTTGTGACGGCAACGCCTCGAACGCTTCCCACACCGCAGGCGCAACAGCAGGGCTCGGCAGCACCTCAATGTAGTCGATCAACACGCGCCCAGGCGTTGCCGCCTCATTGCCGGTTGTCAGCTCATCGACCACCTGCTCCACTGCCTTACGATTGAATCTCGGCAATAAGCAATCGACCGAGTTCAGGCGATCATTGCCGGGGATACGGCGGGCCAGCGGCGAACGTACCAGACGACCCAGCAACTGCGTGATGTGCGTCTTGTCGCTGGCCGCACGGAACGACACCATGACCTCTGCGCGCGGGCAATCCCAGCCGGTGCTGATAGCATCCTTAGCAATTAGCACGCGCACCCAGGTTGATTCCTGAACCCGCTGCGGTTCGATGTAGGGCACGTCGCGGTTACCGAAGCGCTGCGTGGTGTGATCCCCGAAAACATGCGCCACACTCGCAGACGACAACTCAGGGTAGCGCTCGAAAATGGTATCCAGCGCCCGCCCAATTTCATCGGAGTTAGGCGTGTTGGGCACCTGCAAAACCATCAACGGCACGACAACCTGGGCTTCCTGTTGCTGCTTAGAGTAAGCGCCCCAGGCAAGACTGGACTCCTTCAATTTATCTGTTGCACGCCGCACCAGCACTGTATCGAAATTGCCAGCATCGTCTGGAATATCCAGCAGGATGGTGTCCTTGATCAGGCCGGATTCCTGCACTTTAGAGGCATCCACTTCCACATTCGGCAGTTTGATGTGTTTGCCTGCCGACTCAATGGCCTTATTGAACCGCTCCACCGTTGCAGAAATACCCCACACCGGAGGGATACCGGGCACGCTACCCACGCCATTGATCAACCGCTGAACGATGGTGCTCTTGGCGTTCTGACTGGCTGCTGTCTGAGCGCCCATGCCCCGGTGCGCCTCATCCAGCACCAGATATAGCGTCAAATCCGGGTCCTCAATGGTGTTCTGGATGGTGTCCCAAATCGTGTAAGCCCGCAGGTCAGGTCGCATGTCCGGGAAGGTGCCGTCCAGCTTGGTGGCCATCTCTTCAGGGTCATGGCCTCGCACCAGCAAGCTATTCTTGCTGAGCTTCTGGGTGTTGAGAAAATAGATCTTCCCCGCCTGGAACTTCGGCCTGTTGAAGGTGTTTTCCACCACCACCAGGTCGGTGTAATTGATGCGGTCACTGGCCTCAATAAAGCGGAAGCGGGTCTGCTCGTTCAACGAAGGGTCGTCGCTGAACCAAATCACCACTGCGCCAGGATCGGCATCGAAGCTAAACTCATCGTCACCGTGAAACAGCGCCTCGAACGTGGCAGCAGCCATCACGGTCTTACCCGCGCCAGTTACCGCAGTGAGGGAGAAGGCCGTCCGGTCATTCTCGCCATGCCATAGGCGGCGAGCCTTACCCAGGTTATTCAAGGAGTCGCGGACGGCGTCGCGCTGATAGTCTTTGAGCGTGAACTTCATCCGTTACTCTCCATTGGTGAAGCTGAAATTGGTCAGATACGATTCGTACAAGCGGACCGGCTCGACGCCATCAGGCAAGCGCTTGGCAGTGGCCTGGAAGCGGCGGTCGTCATCGGTGACGATATAGGCAATGCGGATTTCAGCGGCTTTGCCCAGCGCCTTGATAAAAGGTGTGGCCGCATCCACATTATTGAGCAAGCCATAGGCGTCTGCTATCGCCCAGCCATCGCCGGGCAGCTTGTCTATGCGATTGCCTCGCGCTCCGGCTCGCAGCCACAGCAACGGCGCAATCCTGTTGAACGCTAGGTTGTAATTGACCGATACCGGCGTCTCATAGGTCAGCGTAAAGAACTCAGCGCTTTCCTCAAAGCCATCGGCCATCGGAAATTCATCGGTGAATTTGTAATCACCCTTGATGGGTTCGCCGTGTGGCGTTTTGCCGGTTATGGCAGCGGCAACGCGGGGTTTGGTGATGTAGTCGCAGATACCCCATTTTTCCCACTCAGCATCGCCGGGCCGCAAGCCATCTTCGCGCAATTTCTTCTGCTCGTCGGCAGCGACTTCGTTATTAGTAACAGAGATGCACTGACGACGGCCACCATCCTGTCGATTCAAACGCATTACAGCGTGAGCAGTAGTACCGGAACCGGAAAAAAAATCTAGAACAACCGCTTCAGGCTTATTGGTGACGAAAAACCTTAGCGCATCTTCAACTGCATACAATGACTTTGGGAATGGGAATTTCCTGTCAGGCATCATAGCCTTTTGCAAATTCGTTCCGCCCTGCTCAGCATTGTGTGATGCAATTCGCCATTGAGTACCAGGAATAAAAACCGGGATATACTCTGAAGAATCGACGACGATCGAATTATCTTGCTTCCTACCGATTACCGGAAATACTCCTGATTCAACCTTCTTCTGCTCCCCTCTCGCCAAATATGTAACTGAAGTATCCGCGCCGCGCCATCGACCAAGTCTCGCGTAACCCTTCTCAACAAATATTCGAACATTTATGGCACTATTCGACCAGTTTCCTTCAGAACCATTGGCACGAATAGGCCAGACAGCCACCGTTCCCTCAGGAGCAATAATTTCATCCCGATTGCTACCAAAATAAGCTTCTCCAACCGAATGAAACCTTGGGCCATCGTCACTATTTTCAATAAAAATTGGATAAAATTGGTTCGGGCTATCTGAGCGAAGCGGATGTGAGCCAGAACGCAGCAAATCGGCCCATCTAAGGCCCTCAGCACGCTTATCTCGAACAATTTTCCACTCAGAAGATAACGGAATAGGAGCCGGCGCGGCACGGCCAAACATAACAAAGAACACATACTCATCGGTACGACCAAACGCTGATGAGCGAGCTGCACCTTTCGGGTTGATGACTGACGAAATCATCTGGACTCGTGCCTCAGGAAACACTTGCTCCAGCAGTAGTCCCAATCGCAAATATTCTTTCTCGTCGATGGTCGCAATCAGCACCGAATCCGCAGGATTCAGCAGTTCCTTCGCCACCAGCAAGCGCCGCTCCATCATTGCCAGCCACTTGCTGTGCCGATATAGGTCATCGCCGGCAACATAGTCGTTGTTGTACTTCTAATCCTTCGCACCCGTGTTGTAAGGCGGATCAATGTAGATGGCATCTACATTGCCTCGATGGGTATAGGTCAACGCCTTAAGGACGTGGTAGTTCTCACCATTGATAACTGTGTGGCAGGGCTTATCACTACTACGCTGCACCTTACCGGTATTGATTAGGCCCGGATAGATGGTGTCGCGGAACTCGGCTACCACCACCAGGTCGTCCAGCGCCACAGTCTGCGTTTCGACCTCGGCAGTACCCAACGACTCCAAATCAGCCGACTTCTTCATTTTGTGGATGGTCTTCACCTGCCACAGCCGCTGATCGCCCTTGCGGGCTGTGCCACGTTGCGGCAATACAACGAACCTTGTCGCCCTTGCGTATCGGGCGCAGCGGAAGTTCTACCGCTTCGGGGCTATGCCGTTCGAAGTTCAAGCCAAAGGGAAGGCGCGAAGAGAGAATCTTGAATTCTCGATCTAACTCAGCCCCCAGGGCCGAATCTTTGGCTTTTGCCTTGGCAATCAAATCAGTCAGTCTGGACACAGAAATTTTTTCTCTCTTTTGTTTCTTTGCTATTGATGACGTGGCTGCACGACACCGCAATGCTTATAAATCGTGGTCCGAGACACGCCATAGCGGCGGGCCACATCCGCAACCCGAATATCGGGATCACGCAACAAGGCTTTGATCTCTCTTACCTGTTGTTCGTCGAGCTTCGGCTTGCGGCCACCGGCGCGACCTCGAGCACGCGCTGCGGCCAAACCGGCTTGCGTCCGCTCACGGATCAAGCCACGCTCGAATTCGGCCAGCGCTGCGAACACTTGGAAAATCAGCTTGCCCGTCGCGCTGCCGGTTTCGATCTTTTCCGTCAAACTTTCAAAGCCGACGCCATGCTGCTCAAGATCGATCACGATCTGCACCAGGTCGGGCAGGCTGCGCCCGAGCCGATCCAGCCGCCACACAACCAAGGTGTCCCCTGCCCGCAGCGCCTTACGGCATTGCTCCAGCTCCGGCCTGATCGTGTTCTTACCACTGGCCGCTTCTTCGTAGATCACGCTGCATCCGCCCTGCGTGAGCGCGTCACGCTGCAGATCTAAGTGCTGATCGTCCGTTGATACACGGGCGTATCCTATGCGTTGATTCATGGACAATACCGCGACATAGAAAACTTAACGCCTATCTTAACGTAATCCGTACCTGTGGGCGATGAAAAAACCAGGCTGCCCAGACAGTCCAGCCCCCCCCGTTTGATGAACACTTTTTAGCGGCTAAAGAAAAGGGCGACCAACTGGCCGCCCTCTTCACATCAAGACCTGACCCTGACAGCCCGGCCAATGTCGCTCTTGGCCCGGGTGAAATCTCCCCTACTTGCCCCGCCTGTCTCCGCCTGAAAAACTACGATCATCAGCGTATCCATAACAGCGGAAATCAGGGGTTTCATATCACGCACGGCCTGGTGATCCAACCCGTCAAAGTTAACTCCAACGAGATTCACGGCCGCCTGGTGAATGGCTTGAGCAGCGTCTGTACTATGTTGAATTGCCATGGCTCACATCCTTTGCATGTGGGTGTTGGAAGTGCCGGCCGGGTGCAACCGGCCGGTGCGATTATTCTTGCGGCGGTTTCTTGTTCACGAACTCCGCCACCTCGTCACTCAAGCTGCCACTGCTCAAGCTATCGCCCTGGAATGACGGCTCTAGGTCGTTACTACTGGTGGTTGCTGCACTCTCCGCGCCCAAGCGGTGCTCGCTGATCGATGCGGCAAGGCGCCCCCTGCCGTATCTGCAATGCGCTCCTGCAACTTCGAGCTGGCTGCGGACGTCACGCCTTGTACCAGGGTGCTAGCAGTGCCGGCCGCGATCCGACCTGCCTTAGCCACCATGCCGCCCGACTTCCCACCGTCGCCGCTACTTCCCTTGGCGTCAGAACCAGCGGCTTTGCCGCTCGAGCTTTCGCCGTCCTTGGATTCGCCGGTCCTTCCGCTGCTCTCGCCTTCGTAGTCGCTGGCCTTGCCGCTGCTTTCACCACCGATACGGCCGTCGCTTTGGTCATCGCCAAACACACTGCCGGCATCATCCCCGCCCTTGCTGGAGCTGCCACCCATCGATGACATGAGGTCACCCCCCATACCACCGACTGCGCTCTCTGCTGCCTGTGCACTCTTAAACGCAGCCTGGAGGGCACTTGCACCACCGGCGGCGCCGGTTGCAGCGCCCATGACTGTCTTACCTGCTAGTGCCGCGCCACCAGTCGCCATGCTGGCCGCAGTAACAGCCGCCCCTACTGCCGCACCAGCCCCAAAGTTTCCAATGCCACCAGCTGCATTGATTGAACTGCCCGACACCAAGCCGGCAATCATCATCGGTACTTTATTAACCAAGAACAACAAAATCACCGCAATAATCAGCATTACGGCCAGTTCCTGCGAGGCCATGTTCTCGCTGATTTGCGAGTAGTAGTGATTCATAAATTGTTTGCCGATAGCGACGAGCAGCACCATAGCCATAAGTTGCGCGGCCAGATTTAGCACGGTCTTGTAATAGTTGATCGCCATATCAGAAGTCCAGCGCGATCCACCAAACCCCAGAAAGAAGACACCGGCGTACAAAAGAATCCAAGCCGATGCGAGCAACAGCAAAAGATTGACTGCGATTAACGCCATAACAAACAGTACGCCCAAAGCCAGGAACTCCATTACTAGCGCCCTTGCCATTTCACGCCATCCCAGCTCAGAGGTAGCTTGTACTGTCCTGTTATATAAATCGAACCCAAGATCAAGAATTTTAGAGGGCCCAAGATTACCGTCAGAAAGACCGCCAGCTTGAGCCCCAAGCGCCTGCAATGACTGAAACATAGTTCCAGCAATATTCATTCCCTGATTTGCATTGGTTAGCAGCCACCAATAAAACCCGGTAGTAATTGTGAACTTTGCGAACTCTGCGAAAAACTCCATCAAATCGGCCTTACGCAGGGCCATCATCCCGAATGTCCACACCATGCTAATTATTGCCAGTGCCCAAAACAGTCTTGAAGCAGCCGTTTCAATAGCGACCTGCCAGCTTTCAGCAGCGGTATGAAACCGTTTCAGAACATCGTTCATTACACCGCTGCTGCTGAGTTCTTGGGCCATTACAGGCTCAGCCAGGGCCAAGGCGGCGACAATTATCAGGCTGCCTAGAACAATTTTATTTTCCATATCAGACACCTCAATAATCATCTTTTGGACTAGGCGTAAACTTCCATTCATTTATATTTTTGGATTTATGAAATGACCTGCACTCCTCTATAAAAGCTGCCCGGTTTGTTTCGCTTCGCATCTCTTCCAATGCAGCTTGAAACGCTCCCTGGGCGCATGTCGCCGCATTTGGCTCCGGCATAACCTCTTGCCCGCATCCAGCCAAGATCACCACCGTAGTCAGTGTGAATAGACCTTTATTCATCACATGCTCCTGTTAGTAGTTATCCGCTGGACTCTCGCGAAACGCCCAGGTACGCATCTGCTTTGCTCTTGCACTACCACGAGCTTCAGCATCTAGTTCGGCCGCCACTCGAGCTGCCTCAGCATTCTGCTGGGCAGTTAACATGGTGCGAATTTGCAGGAGCTGGTTAGCCTGGTTGCTGGCGAGCTGGTTGGCATAGCCAATAGCTTCCATCTGGCCTTGCGCGCTTGTGGCGGCCGACTGGATGCTCTCCAACTGGCGGGCGTCATCTTTCAATGCCTTTTGCTGATCGGCTACGGTCTTGAATAGTGCGTCGTTGGCTTTTTTCTGGCTCTCACTCGCTAAGCGCCTGTTTTCGTCCATCGCAGCACGTTCAGCATCTGAACAACCACCTGCCCCGTTAAAGCACGGCGAAGAGCGGTAATAAGAAACGTCCTGGAACTTGGCCAAGTAGTTATCCATGCTGCCAAGCTGATTCTGGTAATACGCCAGGGTGTTTTGCGCCTCGACCAACTTGCCAATAGTGGCCTGCGCCCGATCCCAGATATACGCGGCCGGCGCAGCCGTGTTCTGGAGCATGTTTTCGTATTGCTGGAGCTGCGTTTTGTACTGCTCAATTTGCTTGAGCGTCTGAGCAACGCTTTCAATTGTGCCCATGATGGTCTGCATGGTGTTCACACCACCATCGACCAGGACAGGTATACCAGCTTGTGCCTGACTTAAAGTTAAGCCAGTAGTGAAAATTACGGAAAGCACGGTTCGTTTAACTGCCAAATAATTAGCGCGCATAGGCACCTCCAGAATTATGGAAGCGGCTGCTCTGACGCTAGCTAAGCAAGCGTTTGGGCCTTCACAGAAATAGCTCGCCGCGTAGCGCTATCCCGGTACCCGACCATGGCGACACCGAAGCCCGGCCATTATTGTTAAATGACGGTGTCAGGTGAAAACTTAATACAGTCAGCCTGGTAAGATCAGGACACCACCGCTCAGCGTTTTGCTTTTGGCATGACAACCTCACGCATCACTTCTCTAATCAACTCCTGATTGGTTTCGATACGATTTAGCAACGCACGAATCATCGACTCACCGTACTGGCTCGCCCTTACGTCATCAGTCAGCCAAAGCTTGAGCAGTCCACCGAGTCGACCCAGGTCGCCATTGATCTTTGCTAGGTCCTCCACCCGCTTGTTGTCGAGAATTTGTTTCACCTGATAGCCCAGGCCGACATTGAGCAGAAACGAAGACATGCTCAGTCCGACAGCTTGCGTCTGCCGCTCCAGCTCCTGCCTTTCGCTCAGCAGGCAGTACACCTTCACGGGCGAGCTGCCCTTCCGAGTAA
>CAMDNZ010000047.1 GCA_945903445.1 Bordetella parapertussis | reverse complement strand
CTGCTTTGGTAAAACACCATGGCATACCTTCCAGGAGTCAAAACAACTCGCTCTCGATAAACAGTTGAATCGGACAATGCCGACACCGTCTCCTTCTTTAGGCGCTTAATAGAGTTGTACTGTCAGATTAAATCGTGGCTAGGACAGGTTTTCCACACGAATGCTCGGTTGTTTACCTGTTGTCCAGTGGGTGACCAGCTCATCATGGCTCTCCCGAACGAACTGCTGTCCGACCTCACCAACGGCGCGCAATGCCTCGCCAACGCGCTCGCCCCGCAGCACTCGTAGATCCTGCGCCATGTTGGCGGCCAATACCGCAATGACCGCCGACAAAGCCGCCACGAACACCGTCGCGGAAATGATGACATAGCCCGCTTGTCGCTTTTTTTGGCCTATGGGCGGATGAACCAGGCGAGGCCCTAGTGCGCCATTTGGTTTTTGGACAGACATCGTCATTCCAAGAGCGCGGCGTAATAAGCCAAGCATTGAGACCCGTAAAAAAGCGATAGCGCGCCTGCCGCGGCCAAGTACGGTCCGAAGGCTTGCGGCGTATCCCATCCCAGCTGACGACGGTACAAGCGTAATCCACCCACCACTGCGCTCACTAGCGCACCTAACGTCAAAACGAGCGGCACATGCATCCACCCCAGCCATGCGCCCAAGGCAGCCATGAGTTTTAAGTCACCCTGCCCCATCCCGTCACGGCCGGTCGCGGTCCGAAACGCGGCCGCGATCACCCACATCACGCCATAACCCGCAGCTGCGCCCAGGACGGCGTCGGTCAGGGCCACCGTCCAGCCGCCCAGGCTCGACAACAGACCCATCCACAACAAGGGCAACGTGATCGAGTCTGGCAGCAACTGGGTGTCCCAGTCGATCAAGGACAGCGCCAGCAGCCCGGTCAGAAATACGCCATACAGCACAGTTTCCACGGCCATCCCGAAGCGCCAACCCACGGCCGCCCAGAGCAATCCGCAAGCCAGTTCGACCCAGGCATAGCGGCTGCTGAACGAGGCACGGCAGGCTGCGCATCGACCGCGCAGCACTATATAGCTCACCACCGGCACACTATGCCGCGCGGCAACCGGCGCCTTGCACGCGCCGCAATGAGCGCGCGGACTTGTCAGCGACAGCCGGGGGCCCGACGATGCCTGCATCGGCACCGCCAGCGAATTTGCCCGATGTTCTGCAAGCACTTCATGGGCGGCGTCTTGCCATTGCCGTTCCAACATGCGCGGCAGTCTTAACACCACAACGTTCACGAAACTGCCGACGATCAACCCGAGCGTCAGCATGGCGCACAAGGCTTGGACCGATGCAGACGCCCACAAACCCAGCGCCATGAAAACTGCGAAGAAAACGACTGCACCAAACGTCCATCCCAACGCAGCGCGCCAACGATGGCGGGCCGCGTCCTCGCCAAGCGGCACCCGAGGGGTCAAGCTGTTCGTAGTCATGGCCTCAACCCATCATCATGCGTTGCGCGACTTCACCCGCTTCGTAGCCAATGGACATCATGCCCATCACGGTCAAAACGAGAAAAGCGCCAGCCAGAATCATCAGTGCATTGCGTGCGACACCGGCCCGCGCGTTGATCATCGCACTAACCTCGTCGATCGTCGTCAGTCCGATCTTGGCAATCCCACGCTCGAAATTGCTGCGTTCAGAATAATCCATGACGCGATCGAGGAGTTCGGGGCCGAAGATGCCGGTATCGACCGCTTTGATCAGACTACGGTCGGAACGCAAAGATGCACGCATTCGCATCAAATGACTGCGCATCCACGGTGAACTGCCCTGAGCCATCATCGCGATCGCATCGAACATCGATGTCTTTGCTTGCATCATGGCGGCAAGCGAGACCAGCAACTCGGCGGCCCGCACGTCACGATAAATGCTATATGGCGCGATAGTATCGATCCGACGCCGCCACCGCCCGCTCCAACGCGGCAAGCTGATGACCACGGCAACGGTCAACGCGATCGGCAGACCGTATATCAAATACCAGTAATTAACGATGAAGTTCGATAGCGTGTAGAGCAGTGCGCCAGCTGCCGGAAACTGCTCGGGCGGCATGATTTCCACCATAATGGGCATCATGCCGACCGCAACGCCAATTTGAATGGCGGTAATCATTAAGAAGATGAATGCCGGTCCCGCCACGGCCTTCTTGATCGCCTGGCGACTCGCGTCACGCTTAGTCACCACCTGCGCCAAGAACCGCATGATCGCCGGTAGATCGCCGCGCTCACCTGCGCTGATCACCAGCAGGTCTTCGGCGGGTAGTGTCTGGTCGAACGTCTGGCGTAGGTTCCCACGTTGCGCCCGGTCGCGCCACCTGGCGTACAGCGGTGCCATGGGATCACGCCTCTGACGAGCACGTTCGGCTCGGCGTTTGAACAACTCGTAGGGATTCGCACCGTCTGCCAAGGCATCGGCCAAGTCGCCGTAAAATTTTGCCCGGCGCTTATACAGCATTTTTATTGCTTTTTTTATGCCTGGATAAGGATCAGTTGCAGGTAGCAAACGCTGCAAACTGGTTTTGAGATTTTCGATCATGTGAAGTGCTCTGCGTTGTATTTGCGTAATTTAAAAAAACCCGACTCCACGTCCAGTGGATCCACCAAGCCCTGGGTCATTTTGTATAGCGCATGTTCCATGGCGGTCTTACCGCGCATGTCGGCGCTATCGACTCGGCCGTCAGCCGCTTTGCGCCAGTGTTGCTGGGCCTGCCAGAATTCGCGCTTGCGCACCGACTCCAACAAAGCATCGTTCACCTCGCACACTTCGGCCACCACGGTCTGCGCGGCGGTACCGCGATAACTGCATTCCGGACACCCGGTACCGGTGGCGTAAACCTGCTCGACGTCGACATGCAGGCTTTCGATCACTTGTAAATAATCGGCATCGAATGCGTGTACGGCACGCACTCGGCATGACAGACACAGCACAGGCACCAGTTTTTGATAGACCATTGCGGTCAAAAAATTAGTGCCTGCCACCGCTTCGAGGGGCATTCCTATTTCGGTGCTGGTCAGCCGCGCGAGAATGCCGAAGGCGCTGGATGCATGAATGGTCGATAACACCTGGTGACCCGTCTCGGTCATCGATCTGGCAAACAATGCGGTCTCGCTGTCGCGAATTTCGCCCGGCATCAGCTTATCGGGGTCAGAGCGCAGCAATACTTTTGCGGCCGCGCTAAACGCGGATTAGCCGGACTCTTCGGCTCTGCGTTGGATAGGAACCTGAGTCATGTGCGGCTGGATGTATTCGACAGGATCTTCGATCGAAAAAAACTTTTTGCCCGAATCGCGTTCATAACTCATGAGCGTGCGCAGCGTGGTCGATTTTCCAGACCCTGTTTCGCCAGCGATGATGGTCAAGCCAGGCGATCGATGCACAGCATCTTCGAGTATTTCAATCTGATCCGCCGAATAGCCCAACTGCGCCAAGGTCAAGACATCGCTTTCGACCGCCTCGTTCAACAAAAGACGCAAGACGATGTCTACGCCTCGATTCTCGCGAACGCTTTGATAACGCAGTTGATAGGGACGTCCCCGAATCGCTACGGGAATCGAGCAACTCTGGTGCTGGGTATCGTCGAAATGATTATGGCTGCGATTGGACGAGTCGGCACGTGCGTTATAGGCGGCCGACACTGCATCCAACATCGATGCGTAGTTGCGCGACAACCTGTCGTGAGCGGGCATTTCGCGCAATTTTCCATGAACTCGGAAACGCACGCGCACATGAGCGCCATCGCGAAACTCCAGATGCACATCCGAGGCACCCGCCTCGACTGCCTTGGCGATCATCACATCGAAATTGCGAAACGCACCCGTATGTTGCTCGCTTGAAGAAACCTGGGTATCTTGATTGGTCTGAAGATGAGTTTGCAATAGCAACACCTCTTCTGTCGTACCAAGGAAAATGCCTTTGCATTCGAGACGCTGCGTCGCGCGCATGCCGTACTCAAAACGTTCCAGTAAATCCGAGCTGGCGACTTTCGCATACGCTTCGTTTTCGATCAATATCAAATAGAGGCGCGATTTCAGCGCTACCAGCACCAGCGCTGTGCGCTCGTAACCTGCCAGCGAATAGCCCATCGATTGGCTCCACTGATGCGGCTCCAGATCGCTCGACACGACATCGGCGATGCGGGTCGTTTTACGCGCCTGGTAGGTTCGCCCTCGAAAAACCCAGCGCAACAAACGCGCCGGAGCTCGAACAAACGCACTGGATAAACCCGCTCGCATCGCCCCACCTGCCTCTAGTCGTCTTGAAGCACGGGCGAGGGCTTACCCAAGCCTCGGGCTGGCAATAACAAGCGTCGCTGCTCGCCCTTTCGGTCGAGGTCGACGTAATCGGCACCGATGGTCTGTACCGACCAGCCGCCCACGCTGTCATGGGCTGACACCGTTTTTCCAAACGTGCCGTCCAATACGAGATAGGCGCTGCGCCGCGTGCCCGCGCTACTAATGAATAAAACATGCATATCCGGCGACGTGTACTGCATCGATATCGCCGGGGCGTTGGTGCCCACAGCATCCTCGGAAGGCTGCGTCGCACGGTGCTGCAAAAGCCGCTTGGCGTAGCTATCCACTGTCTCGGCAGGTTGCGCGATGGCCTGTGATTCGGGCGGCGCGGTCATTTCGAGCGGGGCAGCCGGGGGAGCCGAATCGGCGGCCTGAACCACGCTCGACAGCATCACCCATGCCAACGCCGCGCAACACGGCTCGAGTTTAAAAAACATAATAGGTTCCCTTCGCCATGTAGTGAGGTTTGTCGTCATGAACGAGCACGTTCAGTTCGACCAGCGCCATGTTTCCGGTGCGCGCCAATAGACCGGGCAAGGAATCCATGAACGCCAGATCGCCTTGCAGGGCCCACTCGCCCTTCGAGACGGGACGGATGTCTTCGCGCTGCGCAACCGGCGGCGGCACGGGTAGCAAAAGCTCCGGCAGGCTCATTTCGACGGTCTTGCCGTAGTCGCTCAATTCGTGTAGACGGCTGCCTGCCGCCTTAAGAAATTGGCCGAGCGGTACCGGTTCGACCTGCGCCTGCCCAACGACCTCGGTCGGTAGCGCAAGGATTTCGGCGGCCGCGTCGATACCCTGCACAAGTGCCGATGGCCGATGCGCCAGCAGCGTATCGAAGGTTCCGCCTACGCCACGTTGCCAAGTCGCAACGCATGCTCTCAGATCGCAGGCGACCGATTCGACTCGCCACCCTCCTGGCCGCAACGGCAAGGCCGCGATAGCCTGCTGGACCGCTTTCGCGTGAGGGGCGCCGAACTGTAGCGGTTCACCTCTCAACACCATGCGGTGTTGTTGCTGAAAAAGCTGAATGGGGTTTGCTACGACCGGCATCGGTGGTGGCGGTTGCAGAGCACGATCGACGACTGTCCAGCCGTAGTAACACAGCGCGACAGCCCCCGACGCAACCACCGGGTAAGCCAACTTACGAAGTATCGGTTTCCATTGGGTATGGACCTGCAAGCGTTTGAACACAAACTCGGTCAGGTCGCTTTCTCGTGTCGCCCGCAAACACGTGTCCAGCGTGATAGGCGTATGAATGGCTGGCCAGACACCCGAGATCGAGTCATCGCTGCCACAGGCAGGTGCATCCGTATCGGTCTGGACGCCGGTGTGCGACGCCTTGTCCATGGCCTTGTCCATGGCCTTGTCCATGGCCTCGTCACTCGCCGAGCCAGTGGCCACCTCCTGCGGCAACACCCCGGCGACTATCGGATCTTCGACCTCGTTGACGAACGCAAGCAAATGATCGAGCGCTTGCGACGTAGGCAGGCTTAGATCAAGCTCGGGCTGACCATCGCGGATGGTAATGAACAAAACCTGTCCGGCATCGCTTGGATCGGGATGGACGAACACGGCAGCGCGCGTAACGATAAAGGTCGCGACAATGGGCGCTAATGCGTAACGTAGCGGCTGTGCTCGCCGACTCTCTCCGATATCGTCATCGGGTAAGGTGATCAGACCGACTGCGCGCGCGCCTTGCCCGCTATCGAGCACCACGGCATGATTGGCTTCGCGCATGACTGCCAGATTGCGGACTTCGCTCGACTCTTTCTCCAAGCCGACCAGTGTTTCCCACTGCACACCGGCGACCAGCACTTCGGACAAAATCTGTGCCATCACACCCCCTGCGTGAGTTCGGGTGAGATCAGAATGATGATTTCCTCTTCACCTAGCAACGCCGACTTGGTTCCCCCCTCGTAGTTATAAATGCCTGTGCGATTGGCCGAGTCGGTCGTGCGTCGAAATCCGCTCAGGACCAGGGTTTCGCCCGCCTTCAAGGCGGCGCGCTGCATGGTCTGGACAGACGACGTGTGCGGCAATTGCACGGTTGCCCCCCCCCCGCCACCTGTTCCATTTTCTTCACCGCCGTTTCCAGTTTTTTCGCTGTCTTTCGAAGCGCTGGACGAGATCAAGCCGTGTTGAGTGCTGAACGTTTTCAGGTCTTTCTTTTGCGACATGTCCACCTGGACCTGCAGCATGACGCTACGATTGTCGAGCAAAGTGGGGAGCAGATTCATGACGAAGCCCGTGGTCAACATGGCTTGCGTGGCCGTGGACAGCGAGCCCGAACCCAGCGAGCCCTGGCTGATCTCGACTTTGGCCACATAACCTTCGTTTTCGGTGACGGCCACGGGAGCGGGCTGATTGTTCAAGGTCACGACCGTGGTGTCGATGACATTCGCGGATCGCCCTTGTTTACTCAGCGCCTGCAAGAACAGCTTGGAGTCATTGAAACGACCGGTCGTGACCGTTCCACCGGCCTGGCCTATGCTAGTCACGCTATCGCTGCTCGGCCCCGCCACGGCAAACTGGCCGCCCGAAGCCCTGAACGCCAGCTTCCAATCCACGCCAGCACGCGACTCTTCGGTCAGTTGAACCGAATACACTTGCACCCTCAGGCGTACCTGACGCGCTAGCACTGCATTTTCGGCATCGACATAGGCGGCGACTCGGTCGACGACTGCGGCAATATCGGTCACTGTCAGCGAGTTGGTCGCCGTCGATGGCGTCACACTGCCAGCGGGAGAGAGCATGCGTGTCACCGCAGCGACCAACTCGTCCCAGTAATTGAGTTCGGAATCCATCGCGATCCGAGTCTCGGCACCGAAATTGAGTTTCATGCCCTGATCGCCGCCGCCGCCAACGCCCGACTTGTTTTCGGCTTTGGCGTCCGCTTTTTTACCCACTGTCGCCGAATAACTCGACGTGCCCGGCATCGCCTTGATCTGAAACGTTCGAGTTCGCAGCCGGGCAATCTGGACCGTGCCATCGCGGTAGTCCCAGTGAGTACCAGACGTGCCCGTTAAGGTGTTCAACAGACCACGCAAGGTGCCGGTATAGTCGACGAGCACCTGAGGCTCTTGAGCGCCAGACTCGGGCGACGGCACATCGTAGCCTTGGCGGTAGCGATCGCGGTCGCTGTCGGCATGCGCGTCGATCGGTTTGTTGTGGTCAAACACGTCACGCGCGATGCCGATGTTGATCCCATGCGCGCGAGCGATTTCCGCCGTGACCATCGACATAGGCAAGGGGCGGCCCGACACGAAGCTGGCAGGCGAGTCGAACATGGACGGCAGGACGTCGCGATCGGCTAGTGCCACCGAGCGCCGTGCCACCCAGGCGCCGCTGACGTGTTCGAGCACGTCACGGCGAGTGGCGACCTGGGCATCGTCGCCCGCACGCAACTCACGTGCGGCGTCACGCGCTCGCTCGTAGTTGCCGTCGACGCGCTTAAGCATGCCCGGCGTGCCACAGGCGCTTAGCGCCAGTACTGCGGAAAGTGCGTAGATCGTTCTTTTTTTCATCATTGGGTGGCGTGAATCACGCGCAAAACTCGGTTGTCCGAGTAGGCTTGAATACGGATCGGCGAGTCCGTGTTTTGTAAAGACAAGGCAACGGCATGGAGGATGTCCAGGAAACTGCCCTGAAACGTCGCGGCATGGTCGATGGGAAAGTCGCGGTCGATCTCCCAGGCCAGTGTCCATCCATGCAATTGCGCGAAGCGCCCCAGTGCCAACGACACCCGGTGATCGCTTGGAACGAGAGAAAGCTGCAAGGCTCGATCGGTCTGTATCGCGGCTGTTAAAGGCGTTGTCGGCACGATCGCAGGTGGCACGAGCGGCAATGCCTGGGTAAGCGCGGGCATAACGCAGACGACAGCCGCGACGAGTCTAGCGACACACAGCCGCAATGGGTCAATGTTCATAAAGGGCATTTTGAAGGGGGAGAATCTGGATGCGTCGAACCCGGACGCGTCGACACGCGTAAAGCACCGCTAAGCGGTGGCGCGCATAGCGCTGACTATGCGCGCTGCCTTACGGTCGATTAAGCGATGACGAATTCGATCGTTACGGGTTTGCTGGACACGGGGGCATCTGCATTAGCCTTCGATTGACAAGCAGCGGCGACCTCCGTGGCAGCGAAGGCTTTCGACCCGCTCTTTAATTCAGCCGAGCCTACCTTCAGCATCGAAACGGATCCTTGAAGCGACATGATCAGCGACGGGCACACCCTTGAAGGCACGTCGGGATACTTGACGTTCACAGCAAGAGCACCGTAGCCGTCAGCATCAGGCGCTATCTGGACATCCCCCCCGAATCGTCCCCGCATAGAGGTGCCACCTACTATGGCGCTTGGGCTGATAAAACCATGCCTAATAAATCCAGTAACGGACCTATCCGCTGCTTCCGAGAAAGAACTAGTCGCCAGTCCGGTTTGAAACGAGGAGATCATTGCCTGCAAATCTTGAACCGCGCCGTTTGCACGGACGCCATTCATCACGCGTGGCACGCCTACCAGTGCCGCAGCCATCAAAACCCCGATGACGCCAACGACAATAGACAATTGGATGAGATCAAAACCAGCTTGGCGGGAGCGAGAACCCAATCTCGGCACACCACGATTACATGCCGTCTGGACGGATTTATACTTAATTGAAGGAATGCTGAATGTCATTGCTATAACCTTTTATTTGATAATTGCATTCGACCTAAACGGTCAAACAGAAGATTTCAATAGCTTCATAGACGCCTGATACGACTACCAGTTGCCTCTGAGTGCTGCAAAGGTTACAACCTTATGAATACATTCGTAATTTATACATGGCATTGATACAATTGGCGCGCCAGCTACACGGAGAAAGAGGGGTCAAAAGGGCCATCCCGGCGTGCTGCGATAGAGATAGCCCTCGAAAACGAGTCATGCTTGATTCAAAACCACCCGTAACTTCGCCTTAGTCTTGCTCTTGATTTCTTCTGCTGTGACCCCGGGTGCCAATTCCTTCAAAACCAAACCGTCGTCTTCGACAGCCAACACCCCCAGGTCGGTGATGATCAGGTCCACCACCCCAACGCCGGTCAAGGGCAAGGTGCAGTTCGGCAGCAGCTTGATGTCTTCCGAACCATCCTTGGTTTTGGCGACGTGATCCATCAGCACGACCACACGCTGAACACCGGCGACCAGATCCATCGCACCGCCCATGCCTTTGACCATCTTCCCGGGGATCATCCAATTGGCCAGATCGCCCCTCTCGGACACCTGCATGGCGCCCAGGATAGCCAGATTGACCTTGCCGCCTCGAATCATTCCGAAGGAATCGGCCGACGAGAAAATCGACGATCCTGGCAACGTGGTCACGGTTTGCTTTCCGGCGTTGATCAGATCGGCGTCGACCTGATCGTCGGCGGGAAACGGTCCGATGCCCAGCAGGCCATTCTCGGATTGCAGCCATACCTCTATGCCGGCAGGCACGTGATTGGCCACCTGGGTCGGGATACCGATTCCCAAATTCACATAAAAACCATCTTGCAGCTCGCGCGCGGCGCGCGCAGCCATTTCATCGCGGGTCCATGCCATAGTGGGTCTCCTTAAACGGCACGCACGGTGCGTTGCTCGATACGTTTTTCGGGATTCGCATTGACGACGATACGGTGCACGTAAATGCCCGGCAAATGCACATCGTCCGGATCGATCTCGCCCGTGTCCACCACCGACTCGACCTCGACGATCGTGACCCGACCAGCCATGGCGACGTTCGGATTGAAGTTGCGTGCCGTACGCCGAAACACGAGATTGCCGCTGCGATCGGCTGTGTGCGCCTTGACCAAAGAGACGTCGGGAGTGAGCGCGAGCTCCATGATGTGCGGTACGCCGTCGAATTCGCGCACCTCTTTACCCTCGGCCACCAAGGTGCCCACACCCGTTTGGGTGAAGAACGCAGGAATGCCGGCACCACCGGCGCGTAGCTTCTCAGCCAGCGTACCCTGCGGCGTGAATTCGAGTTCGAGTTCACCGGCTAGATATTGACGTGCAAACTCTTTGTTCTCTCCCACATATGAGGCGATCATTTTGCGAATCTGGCGTGTTTCCAGTAACTGCCCCAGGCCGAAATTATCGACACCCGCGTTGTTACTGATACAAGTCAGACCCTGAACGCCGCTATCGCGCAGCGCGGCGATTAGGGCCTCCGGGATGCCGCAGAGAC
The DNA here is from genome assembly GCA_945903445.1 of Bordetella parapertussis. GTDB lineage: Bacteria > Pseudomonadota > Gammaproteobacteria > Burkholderiales > Burkholderiaceae_B > Schauerella. Next base: position 14,114 of record CAMDNZ010000047.1, on the reverse strand, counting down.
CGAAGCCTCCGACGGCCACGGTTTGCCCGTCCTTCACAATGCCAGCCAAGGCTTCGGCGGCACTGGCACATACTTTGTCCATCGTCTCTTGCTCCTTGTGGTGATCCGGCTGTTCTGGATTCAACACGGACGACTTTACCAGCTTGAGCGGAAGACGGCGGGAGCGGCAACAGAACCAGCGTGGAGCGCTCGAACCTCTCAGCTACCGTCTGGGGAAATCCCCGAGCAACGTCCTTGTTCGTATTTCCGGAACGGCGTGTCGGAAACGAGGACATGCAGTGAGGATGCGCGGCGTGTTCTTCAGCTTACGCCGAGTGCCGACGCCTTTGCGCCACCGGATCGATAGGCTCCCATGCCTTCAAGCAAATTTTGCGGCCATGGGGCGGCGGCCTTGGCAGCTAAGTCCATCCACACGGCAACCGTGCGGCCACGGGCATGGATCGAATCGGGCGAGTCGTTCGGGGCCAGCGTCACTTCCATCTCGATACTGCTGCATCCGATTTTCATGACAGTGTGAGTGACTCGCACGGTGCCCGGATAAGAAAAAGGCTGCAGAAAATCGCAAGACACATGGACGACGATCGGGCCGTGATCTTTGGGCCAGGGAATGCCCGATCCAACCAGCATCTGCACACGCCCCTCCTCCATCAACCTGAAGAAAGCAACGTTATTCAAATGCTGTAATGCATCGCAATCGCCCCATCGAATCGGCAGATCGACGATGAAGTAATCGCCCTTCAACAACGTGCGGGGACCGTCTTGTGGCGCTGTATTAGATTCCATAACAAACATATCCTTCATAAATTCGGTAGGCGTAGCGCACGATCGAGCGCTACGCCTGACCTACAATGGCTCGAACTACCGCTCAAATCGTAGATCAAATACAGGTGTATTTATGTCAGAACGCGAAGCTATGGACTATGACGTGGTCGTCGTCGGCGGGGGGCCCGCCGGTTTGGCCACGGCCATCCGCCTGAAGCAACTTGCTGCCGAGCGCAGCCGCGAGGTCAACGTCTGCGTGCTGGAGAAAGCTAGCGAAATCGGCGCTCACACCTTATCTGGCGCGGTTATGGACCCCGGCGCGTTAACCGAATTGATCCCTGATTGGAAAGAAAAAAACGCGCCGCTTAAGGTTCCAGTGACCGAAGACAAGTTCCTTTTTTTGAGCAAAACAGGCTGTCGTACTACGCCCAACTGGATGTTGCCCGCTTGCTTTCAGAATCATGGCAATTATGTCGTGCGTTTAGGCGAGGTGACTCGCTGGCTGGGCGAGCAGGCCGAAGCTTTGGGGGTCGACATTTTTCCCGGTTTCGCCGCCGCAGAAATTCTGTATGACGAGCAAGGCGCGGTTCGCGGCGTAGCCACCGGCGACATGGGCGTAGCACGCGATGGCACGCATACTGCGCAATACCAACCCGGCATGGAACTGCTGGCACGCTACACGGTGTTCGCAGAAGGCTCGCGTGGCCACCTCGGTCGCCAGCTCGACGAACGCTACAAATTAAACGAAGGTCGCGATCCGCAAAGTTACGGCATCGGCATCAAGGAAATGTGGGAAGTCGATCCGACGCAAGCGCATCCGGGCCGCGTCGTTCACACTGCGGGTTGGCCTTTGGACGCCGATACCTACGGCGGCTCGTTCCTCTACCATCTGAACGACAACTTGGTCGTCGTCGGACTGGTGGTCGGACTGGACTATGCCAACCCGTGGCTGTCGCCCTTCGAAGAGTTCCAGCGCTTCAAGACACACCCCAGCATCCGTGGCATTTTCGAAGGTGGCAAACGCATCGCCTACGGCGCTCGTTCGATCACTGCGGGTGGCCTGCTGTCATTGCCCAAACTGGTGTTTCCAGGCGGTCTGTTGGTCGGCTGCGAAGCCGGCTTCATGAACGTATCGCGCATCAAGGGCAGCCATGCCGCCATCGCGTCGGGCAAGATGGCCGCCGAAGCCTTGTTCGACGCCTGTGTGGCCGATCGTCGCGCCGACGAACTACCAGCCTATCCGGAAGCGTTCCTGGCCTCGCCTTTGCACGACGAACTGAACAAAGCCCGCAACTTCAAGCAATGGTTCAAGAAGGGACGCACCGTCGCCACGCTGATGACCGGTATCGAGCAATGGCTGTTCAAAGGTAAGATGCCATGGACCATCCATCGAACGAAACCCGATCACGCCTGTTTGCAACCCGCGGCAGAATGCGCGCGCATCGATTACCCAAGGCCCGACGGTAAATTGACCTTCGATCGTCTCAGTTCGGTCTTCATCTCCAACACCAATCACGACGAGAACGAGCCGGTACACCTGACCTTGAAAGACAAGAACGTGCCGGTATCCATCAACCTGGCGCGTTATGGCGGTCCCGAGGCACGCTACTGTCCGGCCGGTGTGTACGAATTCGTCAAAGACAACACAGGCAGCGATCAGCTCAGAATCAACGCGCAGAACTGCGTGCACTGCAAGACCTGCGATATCAAAGACCCCACGCAGAATATCGTGTGGGTGACGCCGCAAGGCGGGGAAGGCCCCGTATACAACGGCCTATGACCATGGGTGCTGCGCATATTCTGATCGCCGGTTGCGGCGACCTCGGCCTGCGTACCGCGCAGCGCCTGCTGCAACGATCCGACGTCGCACGGGTGTATGGGCTGCGCCGTCACCCACCTGGCGAAACGCCAGCAGTGCTGGGTCGATCCGACGAGGTCGACGAGCGAGACGGGGGCGACTCGCCCAACACGCCGAATACGCTCGCCGACGCCTATTTTACGAAATGGCGCTGGGTCGCCGGCGACTTAAGCGACCCGCAGTCCTTGACGCATCTACCATCAGACATCACCCATGTAATGTTTACGCCGACCCCAGGCGACCGCAGCGCAGTTGCCTACGAGCGGGTGTTTTTACACGGCCAAAAGACCCTATACGCCGCGCTCGCGCAAAGCCGTTCGTCTGGTGATGCGTTTAAACGGTGGTTGTTCGTGTCGAGCTCCGCGGTCTATGGCGATCATCACGGCGATTGGATCGACGAAACGACGCCGACCGCCCCTCAAGGATTCAACGGCGAAGTATTATGCGCTGCTGAAGACTGGTTAGCCGCGCACGAAGGGCAGGCTTGCGTTCTGCGGCTGGCCGGACTGTACGGCCCGGGACGCGTGCAGTTGCTGGAACGATTGCGTGCGGGCCGCGCCCATGCGCCCATCGATCCCCCGCATATGGCCAACCGCATTCATATCGAAGACGCCGCCAGCGCATGCGCGACGCTGCTGATGCACCCACATCCCGAATCGGTATATCTGGGTGCCGACGATCATCCGCAAGCCCTGCATTCGTTGTACGCCGCATTGGCCGAACTGCTGGGTGCGCCTCGACCGACCGCCGGTTCGCCGCCTGCCAACGTCGGCAGCAAACGCATGAGCAATGCGCGACTGCGCAGCGCAGGGTGGACACCCCGCTACCCCGACGCCGTGACGGGATATACCGCAGTGATCGCCCATCTGGACAAGTGAATCTGCCCGGACAGAGACTCAGAACGCGTCGCTGCACGTCGACAAATGGTCTAGACGAACCGAACGAGTGGGCCAACTCATGTTCCGAAGCACGAGCGAGCCACCGCTGACGCGGTATCAAACGGGCTTGGCCAATTGCTCCAGAATCGCGGGATTTTCGAGGGTCGAGACGTCTTGCGTCACTTCTTCGCCTTTGGCCACGACACGCAATAAACGTCGCATGATCTTGCCCGAGCGGGTCTTGGGCAAGTTCTCGCCAAATCGGATGTCTTTCGGCTTCGCGATCGGACCGATTTCTCGGCCCACCCAGTCACGCAAAATCTTGGCGATTTCGCGGGCCTGATCGCCTTCGGGGCATGCACCCTTCAACACCACAAAAGCCACGACGGCCTCGCCGGTCGTGTCGTCGGGCCGTCCTACCACAGCTGCCTCGGCCACCAGCTCGTGCGAGACCAGTGCCGATTCCACCTCCATGGTGCCCAGACGGTGCCCGGAAACGTTGAGCACGTCGTCGATACGTCCCATGATCCAGAAGTAGCCGTCGCTGTCGCGTTGTGCGCCATCGCCAGCTAAATAATAGCCTTTGAGCTCAGGCGGAAAGTAGCTCTTTTTGAATCGCTCGGGATCGTTCCAGATCGTGCGGATCATGCCGGGCCAGGGTCGCTTGACCACTAGGAAACCGCCCTTGCCCTGCTCGACGTCGCCGCCCGTCTCATCGACGATGGCCGCTGCGATACCCGGCAAGGGCAAGGTGCACGAACCCGGCTTGGTGGGCGTCGCCCCCGGCAGCGGCGTAATCATATGGCCGCCCGTCTCGGTCTGCCACCACGTATCGACGATCGGGCAGCGCTCGCGACCCACCTCGCGGTGATACCACATCCAGGCTTCCGGATTGATGGGCTCGCCCACCGTGCCGATGATGCGCAAGGTATTCAGATCGTAGCGGTCGGGACCAATGCCGGGGTCAGCGCTGGCGGCTTTGATCAGCGACCGGATGGCGGTGGGCGCGGTATAAAACGTAGTCACTTTATGACGTGCGATCATGTCCCAGAAACGGCCCGCGTTGGGATACGTAGGTACGCCTTCGAATACGACTTGAGTCAAGCCCGCAGCCAGCGGACCATAGGCGATATAGGTGTGGCCGGTGATCCAACCCACGTCGGCAGTACACCAGAATACATCGTCGGGCCGAGCGTCGAAGGTCCATTTGACCGTCAACAAGGCCCACAGCAGGTAACCCGCGCTGGCGTGCTGAACGCCCTTGGGCTTACCCGTCGAGCCCGAGGTATACAAAATGAACAGAGGATGCTCGGCTGGCACGGCCACCGGCTCGCACTGGTCCGACTGGCCTTCGGTGACATCGTGCAGCCACACGTCGCGCGTGGGGTGCCACGCGACTTTACCGCCCGTGCGTCGGTACACGATCACGTTGCGCACGGCATCGCAGCCACCCAACTCGAAGGCTTCTTCGACGGCAGGCTTGAGCGGGATGGTCTTGCCACCGCGCACCTGTTCGTCGGCGGTGATCACCAGGGTCGCGCCCACGTCCACGATGCGCTCTTGCAGGCTCTTGGCCGAAAAACCGCCAAACACGACCGAATGAATTACGCCTAATCGAGCGCACGCCTGCATGGCGGTAATGGCCTCGATCGACATGGGCATGTAGATGATGGCGCGATCGCCCTGCTTATAGCCCATCGCTTTCAGGCCGTTGGCCAGGCGGCTGACACGGGCCAACAGTTCGGCATAGGTGAGCTTCGTGACCTTGCCATCGTCGCTCTCGAACACGATGGCGTCTTTAGCCCCCTGTCCGGCTCGAACGTGCTTGTCCAGGCAATTGGCGGAGACGTTTAAGTCGCCATCGGCGAACCATTTATAAAACGGTGCACTCGACTCGTCCAAGACCTGAGAAAACGGCTTGTCCCACACCAGATGCGTGTTGGCCAAGTCACGCCAAAACCCATCGGCATCGCGCTCGACCTCCTGGGTCAACGCCTTATAAGCCTCTAAGCTCGCAATCGACGCGCCCTCTTGCGCGCGGGCAGGCGGGGGAAACACGCGGCTTTCGACCAGCGTGGACTCGATCGCATTCGACATTGCACATCTCCTGGGTTTTTGCTTCGTTTCGCCAGAGAATAGCAGTGGAAACGCTCACCGACCAGTCATTCCAAAGTGCGAGAAGAAGCCTTACTCCTGGCTTGCTACCCGGGTGAAAAAACCGGCAGCCTGATCATCGTCTCGCGTTCGCGCGAACGGCGGCAGCCCCCGCCACAGCCGCTTGCCATACGGCTTATCGACCAACCGAGTGTCGGCCACCATCAGCACGCCCCAGTCGTCTTCGGTGCGAATCAGGCGGCCTGCACCTTGCTTCAAGGCAATGGCGGCCTCGGGCAGTTGATACTCGGCAAACGGATTTCCGCCTCGATCGCGGCAGGCTTTCAGACGGGCCTCGACGACCGGATCGTCGGGTGGCGCAAAGGGCAGCTTGTCGATGGCCACGAAGGTCAGCGACTCGCCGGGCAGGTCGATCCCTTCCCAGAAGCTGGCGCTGCCAACCAGCACCGGATGAGTCAAGGTTTGGAATCGTTCGAGCAAGGTACGCCGCGTAGCATCGCCTTGACGCAGCAGCGGCCACTCGTAGCCCTCATCGTCGAAGCGTTCGCGCAGCAGTTCCGCCATCCGATCGACCGCGCGCAAGGTGGTACAGAGCACCAGCGCCCCGCCTGGATTGGCTGCCAACAACGGCATCAGCCGATCGGCGAAGCGCGGCAAGAATTGCGGCGAAGCGGGTTCGGGCATGTCCTTGGGCACGAACAACAAGCCGCGCCTGCCATAGTCGAAGGGCGAGGCCCATTGCCCCGTGCGCGCTTCCCACAAGCCCAACTGATAATTGAAATGGCGGAAGTCGTTGGCCACCGACAGCGTGGCCGAGGTGAACACCCATGCCTGTTGAGGGCGGCGGAAACGCGAAAATGCTTTGGCCACCGACAGCGGCGCCGAGTGCAGGCGGATGTGATGCATGCCGTGCTCGACCCACCTGACGGACGGTCCGGTCCAGTCGCGGGCACCACCCGCCGGTGCTCGCGTGCTAGCGTCCGACAGCAGCTCGTTCGCCTCGTTGACCGACCCGCCGATGGCGCCATTCGACTCGCCGTCGGCCAAATCCAATTCAGCCGTCGGTGCAGCCAGATTGCCGAACACCCGGGTATACACCTCGGCACCGGCATCTTCGGTCGTCTCGCCCGCCGGGTGATTGCGTGCCGGTAATGCCCAACGAGCAAGACGGACTGCGATATCGGTCCCGGCTCGGGCTGCTGCACCCAAGTCGGGGTGTTTGGCGGCCACAACGGCCAAAGATTTGGCGGTGGACTCCACAGCCTCTTGCAAATCGGCCAGCGCGGCATCGAAGGTTTGCGGGTCGGGGATGTTCTCGAAGGTCGCCTTGCGTCCCGGCAGCTTCTCGACCGCGGCCCCCGCTAACCGCAGCTCGCGCGTCGCCGTCTCGACACGTTGATGGGCTTCGGACCAGTTCAACGCCTCGCGTGCGTGGGCCAGACCCGCCGCTTCCAGCATACGTCCATAGTCCAGCAGTTGGTGGCTGGAGACGCTGCTGCCCAGAAATCGCGTCGCGGTGTCTGGCAATTGATGCGCCTCGTCGAATACGATCACATCGGCCTCAGGCAGAAGGTCGGTAATCCCCTCTTCGCGCAGCACCAGATCGGCCATGAACAGGGCATGGTTAATGACCACCACTTCGGCTTCCTGAGCCTGCTTGCGCGCCTTAACCACGAAGCAATCGCGAATATGAGGGCACTCCTGCCCCAGACAGTTCTCGCGGTTGGAGGTGACGCGTTGCCAGATATCGGCATCTTCAGGAATATCGCCCAATTCGCCCCGATCGCCCGTGCGGGTCACTTTTGCGAACTGCTGTATGGCGCGCCATTGAGAAATCTCGGTGCGCGACTTGAACGCCCGCTCGTCGCCGTCCATGCGTTCGAGGTGGTAGTGACACAGGTAATTGCCACGGCCCTTGAGCAAGGCGATTGTGAGCGGCACCTTGAGTGCGGCGCGCACCCGGGGTAAATCGCGTGAGAACAACTGGTCCTGCAAGTTGCGCGTGCCCGTGGACACCAACACCTTGCCGCCGCTTAAGATAGCGGGCACCAGATAGGCCCAGGTCTTGCCGATCCCGGTGCCGGCCTCGGCCACCAGGGTGGCACGATCGCCGATGGCCTGCGCGATAGCTTCGGCCAGCTCGATTTGCGAGGCACGCGGCTTATAGCCGGGCAGCGCCCCCGCCAAGGGGCCATCGGCGGCAAAAACATGAGCGATATCAAGGTCGGGCATGGGTGGAGGCAGCGCGTGATTAGCCGGCAATCATACCTTGACCGGCGTCTTGACCGAGCGCCTATGGCACAATCCGACCCTCGATTTCGCTATACGTCCAGGCAGACATGACTGAACTTTCCCTTTCCACCGCCACGCCGGCCAACGGCATCGATCAAACCCGCATCCTGGCCCAACTGGCCAACGAACTGGGCGCGCGTGCATCCCAGCTCTCCTCGGCGATCGAGCTGCTCGATAGCGGTGCCACCGTTCCCTTCATTGCGCGCTACCGCAAGGAAGCCACCGGTGGTTTGGACGACACCGTTCTGCGCAACCTGGAAGTAAGGCTGGGCTATCTGCGCGATCTCGAATCGCGCCGCGCCGCCATCCTGAGTTCGATCGATCAGCAGGGCAAACTCACGCCGCAATTGACGGCCGACATCGCCCAGGCCGACACCAAGCAGCGCCTCGAAGACCTGTACGCCCCCTATAAGCCCAAGCGCCGCACCCGCGCCCAGATCGCACGCGAAGCCGGTCTCGAACCTCTGGCCGACGCCATCGTCGAACAAACCGACTGCGATCCGGCCGCGCTGGCCGCCGAATACGTCGACGCCGACGCTGGCGTCGCCGACACGAAGAGTGCGCTGGACGGTGCACGCGACATTCTGGCCGAACGCTATGCCGAAAACGCCGACCTGCTGGCCGACATGCGCGAACATCTGTCGGCACAGGGCGTGTTGTACGCCAAGTTGGTCGAAGGCAAAGAAAACGAAGGCGCGAACTTCCGCGACTGGTTCGACTTCAACGAACCCTTGCGTACCTTGCCCTCGCATCGCATTTTGGCTTTGTTGCGGGGACGCCAGCAAGGTGTGCTGGACCTGCGAGTGGGCTTGGCGCCGGATCAAGACACGCGCTTGCCGCATCCTTGCGTCGCCCGCATCGCGCGCTTTCTGGACCTGGGCAAATCCTTGTTCGACCTGGACGCCACGCCACGCGACAAATGGCTGGGTGAGGTGTGCCGCTGGACCTGGCGAGTGAAGCTGTTGACCGCGTTCGAATCGGAATTCATGGCCAAGCTGCGCGATGACGCCGAAGCCGAAGCCATTCGCGTGTTTGCCGCCAACCTGAAAGATCTGCTGCTAGCCGCGCCTGCGGGTCCCAAAGCCGTCCTGGGTCTGGACCCGGGCATACGCACGGGCGTAAAAGCTGCGGCGATCGACCGCACCGGCAAGGTCGTGGACACCGCCACCATGTATCCGTTCGAGCCCCGCCGCGACCGCGAAGGCAGTATCGCCACCATGGCACGCCTGGTGACTAAGCATGGCATCGAACTGATCGCCATCGGCAACGGCACCGCCTCGCGCGAAACCGAGAAGCTGGTGTCCGACATGCTGCTAGCCTATCCCGATATGAAGGTCGCCAAGGTGGTCGTGTCGGAAGCCGGTGCATCGGTGTACTCGGCATCCGAATTGGCCGCACAAGAGTTCCCCGACCTGGACGTTACCTTGCGCGGCGCGGTGTCGATCGCTCGCCGCCTGCAAGATCCGCTGGCCGAATTGGTCAAGATCGAACCCAAGGCGATCGGTGTCGGCCAGTATCAGCACGACCTGAACCAACGCGAACTGGCGCGTTCGCTTGATGCTGTCATCGAAGACTGCGTGAACGCGGTGGGCGTCGATGTAAACACCGCGTCGGCCCCGCTGCTGGCGCGCGTGTCGGGCTTGAACAGCCTGCTGGCCAAGAACATCGTCACCTGGCGTGACGAACACGGTGCGTTCGACAGCCGCAAAGGCTTACGCGACGTGCCGCGCTTCGGCGAGAAAGCGTTCGAGCAGGCCGCCGGTTTTTTGCGAGTCCACGGCGCAAACCCGCTGGACAGCTCGGCGGTTCACCCGGAAGCCTATCCCGTAGTCGAGCGCATCATCGCCAAGATTCAGCGTGATTTGAAAGAGATTGTCGGCCAACGCGATGCGCTAAAAGGCGTATCGCCGTCGGACTTCACCGACGAGCGCTTCGGCCTGCCGACGGTCAAGGACATCTTCGCCGAACTGGAAAAACCCGGTCGCGATCCACGCCCCGAGTTCAAGACGGCCACATTCAAGGAAGGCGTCGAGACGCTGAACGACTTGAGCGTGGGCATGCTGCTCGAAGGCGTGGTCACCAACGTCGCCAACTTCGGTGCCTTCGTCGATATCGGCGTGCATCAAGACGGTCTGGTCCACATTTCGGCGCTGGCCGAGAAGTTCGTCAAAGACCCGCGCGATGTGGTGCGAGTCGGGCAGACCGTGAACGTCAAAGTGATTGAAGTGGACGTGGCGCGCAAGCGGGTGGCCTTGACCATGCGCTTAAACGATCCGGTCGAACCCCTGGCCCGCCGCAGCGCGGCCGGTGGCGAGTCGCGCGGATCGGCGCCGCGTGGCGGCCATGGCGACGTAGGCGGTAAACCGCGTCAGGCAGCACCGGCTGCCGATGGCGCGATGGCCGGTGCATTGGCGCAGGCGTTCGCCAAGCTGAAAAAGTGATGCGCGAGCGCGGCGCCAGACCGGCGCTCGCGCGACCCGCCGGGCATTGTCCGGACACAGAGCGTGGACGGATGGATGTGTCAAGCAGGCCGGACCGCCAACAACGTCCCTGTGCGGCCCCTATGCAGCCCTTAAGCAAAATTGCCTGCGAACGGGGCCGAAAACGTCTTCAAGACGGCGTAATCAATGCGCCAAATCGGTTCAAAGACCGAGCCTCAGCCCGCCGCCAATACGGCCAGGGCGGCTTTCATCCGGGCCATGCGGCCATCGCGCTCTTCGGTATCGGCACCGGCCGTACCGAAACCGACAATCTCGCCAGCATGCATCACGCGAAAGCGCAGGCCATCGATCACCAACTCGACCGAATCGCCCAGGCTGGCCAGCGCTCCCGCCAACGCACCGGCGGTTTTGGGATCGCTTTGCGGCTCCGACAACATCAGCATGTCGCCATCGGCATCCAACAGCCGGAAACGAAACGCACCCGCTTCGTCGCGAAAGCTGACGAAACGGGGTTTGGCGACTTTCTTGGCTTTTGCTCGAGCTGCAGGCGCTCGCAGCTGTGCCAGGCCAACCGCTTCGCGCGCAGCGGCAATCATCGGGATCGCCAGCTTGCGCGCCTTCGCGGCACCGGCTTGCAGAATGTCATCCAAGCGGTCGGGGCGTGCCATGTAGTCGGCATACACTTCGCGGCGCGCGCCCAAAGCACGCTCGATCTGATCGGCCAAGGCCCGCTTGGCATCGCCCCAACCCATGCCATCGGCCAATGCTGCCTTGAACGACTCGGCCTCGTCGACTGTCGCGAACGCTTGGAACAGCGTGAACAAATGCGTGCCCTCTGCGTCTTTGGCCTCGCCCGGCAGGCGCGAGTCGGTCACGATGCGGCCGATTGCTGCACGCGTGGCCGCAGCCCCCCCTTCGAACAAGGGCACCGTGTTGTTGTAGCTCTTGGACATCTTACGTCCGTCTAGACCCGGCAAGGTAGCGACCGCGTCGTCGATCACGACTTCCGGCAACACGAACAGGGGGTGCTTGCCCGCGTACAAATGATTGAAGCGCGCAGCGATATCACGCGCCATTTCCAGATGCTGCACTTGATCGCGGCCGACCGGCACTTTGTGGGCGTTGAACATTAAAATGTCCGCCGCCATCAGAATGGGATAGGAGAACAAGCCCATCGTGATGCCGTCGTCGGGCTCGACTGCGCGCTCGGTGTTCTGGTCGACCGATGCTTTATAGGCATGGGCACGGTTCATCAAGCCTTTAGCGGTGACGCAGGTCAACAACCACGACAGCTCGGGAATTTCGGGAATATCGGATTGACGATAGAACGTGACGCGGTCGGGATCCAAGCCCGCTGCCAGCCAGGTCGCGGCAATTTCCTGACGCGAACGCGCAATTCGCGCCGGGTCGTCGCACTTGATCAGCGCGTGATAATCGGCCAGAAAGAAAAACGCATCGACGTCGGGTTGTTCGCTGCTGCGCACCGCCGGGCGGATCGCGCCTACATAGTTACCCAAGTGCGGGGTGCCAGTGGTGGTGATGCCAGTAAGTACGCGCGTGGTCATGTGAAGAAGCAATGAGGACGGGGCTCGCGGCGCGAGCAGACAGCGCCTAGTGTACCCGCCCCGTTCACACCCAGGCGAACACCGGCGCGGCGACCGCGCATCCCGCGCCCAGGCCCATCGCGACAGCCGGCCGGTAGGTCAACACCCAGATCAGCACCAGCCCGGCGATCGCCAGCATGCCGATCCACTCGACCAAGCCATACGACCAGCCATAAGCCGTAGCGCAAGCCCAGAATGACGCCGCCAAACCTGCCCATCCGAATGCTCTCAGGGGCCGCCGATGCGCGGTGGTCAAGGCGCGCCGGAACACATCTTCGTAATGGCGATCCATGGCCAGCGACAAGGCGGCGAATCCAGCGTAAGCCAGGCAGAAAGCAGTCAAAACCATGACGCGAGTTCCTTCAGGTGGACAGCGCGGGGGCGCGAGTGGAAGGCGAGCTGCGAGTCGAGGCCAGTTGGGCAGCCGTCTCGTTCGCACGACGCTTCTTTTCGACCCGCCAGGCCAGCCACGCTAGCAGCATGGCGCCGACTAAGGCCGTCAGGTCAAAGCCGGCCATGACCCAGTCGCCTGCGGGCAAGGACACGCCCAGATGCCGCTCGGTGGTGAATGCGTTGACCACCGGCACGGCAAACGTGGCGACTGCGGCCAGCAGGAATACATCCCGCCATGCCGTGCGCGCGCGTAAAAAGGCATAGACGAACGTCGCGCCCCAAGCCCAGAAAAAGATGTCGGTTTCCAGGCCGGAGCGGCCCGTATGCTGGGCATCGATCAAGCGATTGGCGAGGAAGAACGCCGCCACGCCGACAAAAATACCGGCGACCGAGCCGACGTTCAAACCATCGACCAACCGCAGCGAGAACCGTTGACCCGCATCGCGCCCTGCTTTCTGACGGCGTTTGACCACCCACAGCACCAGCCCCGTGCCCACCATAGCGGTGCCCCCTAAGCTGACCAGAAAATAAAGCCAACGCAACACCGGTTCGGCAAACAGGCCCAGGTGCAAGCCGATCAGCGTACCCGCCGTCGCACGTACGGCATTGTCCTCGCCCAAAAAGGTCGTCGGCTCGCCAGTCGTACCGGCGAACGTCACGCCTGGTGGCAATCGGCCATAGGACACGTGGGCGGCCGGACTGGCCGACACGACGACTTCTGCGTTCACGTCCCCAGCGTGATTGACCGATATATGGCCGACTTCGGCCCCGTTCCAACGCGCCTGCGCCAACTCGATCATTGGTCCGATAGGCGCAAGCGGCGCAGCCTGTCCTGCCGCTTTTACGGTGGAGGAAAACTGGGGGAACATATCGGTGTTATAAGCCCGTGCATCCTTGTAGGCAGCCATGATGCCAGCGGGCATCAGCATCGACATGAACAGCACCAGGCCCGTGAACGTAATCATCAAGTGAAACGGCAAGCCCAACACCGATAGTGCATTGTGGCCGTCCATCCAGGCGCGTTGTCCGCCTTTGCCGGGTCGGAACGTGAAGAAATCACTGAAGATTTTCTTGTGAGTGATGACACCGCTGACGATGGCGATCAACATGAACATCGCCGCAATACTGGCCAGCCATCGGCCCCACGGGTGACTCATCTGCAACTCGAAGTGAAAGCGATAAAAGAAATCGCCGCCACGCGTCTCGCGCGCCTTGAGTTCTTCGCCCGTTTCGGGATGCAGCATCACCGACCGGAATGCGCGCCTGCCGGGTTGCGGATTGGGATCGACGTAACCCACACCCACTTCGGGCACGCGCGGACTCGACGGCGTGATGAACCAGCGGGTCGAGTTTGCTGCGTGCGTCTGTAGGTGCGTCACGGCGCGCTCGACGGATTCAGCACCGCTTATCGACCGCTGAACATTGATCTCGGGCTTCATCCAAGCCGTGATTTCTGGCCGGAAAAACGCCAAGGTGCCCGTCAAAAACATGGCGAACAAGACCCAACCGAACAACAAGCCGGTCCAGGTGTGCAGCCAGGCCATCGCTTGACGAAACCCCTCTGGTTTTTCGGGTTTCTGGGCTTTGGGCGGGTTGGGCGACTGCTGGCTCATGCCGCCATGCCCCCGTTTTTCAACGCATAGCCGCCCACCAGCACCAAGGTCGGGATGAGCACACCGCCCCAGGCGCGCCACGCGTTGCGGGTGGCGAACACCCAGATGACGGCGCACGCATAGACGACGAAAGACAGAATCATGGCCAGGGACACGGC
>CAMDNZ010000046.1 GCA_945903445.1 Bordetella parapertussis | reverse complement strand
ACATCGGAACCGCGTTATGCGGAAATCGCTCGCTTGATGGCCGAGAGCGGCGATTGGATTACGCCGTGGTTCGAGCCAGGCGTGCCGTTTTGGGGTAAGCCGCCCTTGGCGTTTTGGATGTCGGCACTGTCCTTCAGCGTGTTTGGGTATAGCGATTTTGCTGCTCGATTGCCGGTGTTCGTGGCGAATCTGGCGAATCTGGCCTTGATCTATTTTTTTGCCCGGCGTCGATTCGGTGCCGGTGTAGCGCAGGCCGCTGCAATCATCTACGCAACGAGTCTGCTGGCTTTTGTGGCGGGCGGCGCCGTGCTGACCGATGCGTACCTGACGCTGGCGATCACGCTGACGCTCGTGGCCTTCGAGCGATCGGTCGTTCAGCCGGTCTGCGCGCCCGTCTGGCGATACCTTTTCTTTGTTGGCCTGGCACTGGGCATGCTCGCCAAAGGGCCTTTGACGTTCGTGCTGGCGGCCGCCGTATTGGTGCCATGGGTGGTGTGGCACCGGCTGGCCGGTGATGTATGGCGTCGCATGCCGTGGTTCCGAGGCATTGCGTTGTTCTTGCTGCTCGCGTTGCCGTGGTACATCGCAGCAGAACTCAAAACCCCCGGTTTTCTCAAGTACTTCATCGTGGGCGAGCATTTCTCGCGCTTTGTCGATAGCGGCTGGCATGGCGACCTGTACGGCACCGCGCATCAGCGTGCCTACGGCGGCATCTGGCTGGACTGGCTGCTGGCGACGTTTCCGTGGGGCATTCTGGCTTTGATCCACCTTGCGCGCAGAAAGAGGGCGGGAGGTGAGCTTTTACCGCCGCTGCGCCGCTCGGCGCGCCCCATCACCGTGTTTTTACTGCTGTGGGCCCTGGCGACGCCCTTGTTCTTTACCTTCTCGGGCAACATTCTGTGGACTTATGTGCAGCCGTCCTTGCCCGCGTTTGCGATTCTGTTCGGATCGATGCTCATGCATACTCAATCTTCGGCCCTACACACCCGGCGTTGGCGCGCCGCCGCTTCACTGGTGCCGCTGCTGGGCGCAGGCATCGGTGCAGTGGCTTGGTTCAATCCAGGCACGCTGCGTACCGAACGCCCCCTCATCGAATACTACTCGGCCCATGCCGACGCCAGGCTTCCCCTGTATTATTTGAACGACCGTCCGTTTTCCGCGCGTTATTACTCCAGAGGTCAGGCCATACGGTGCGACGACGCGTGTTTGAAGACGGCTCTGGCGCAGCATCCTTTGGGTATCTATCTGGCTGTCGGTCAACGCCCTTGGCAGGTGCCTGCGGGTATGTTGCTCAGTCCGGTGCTGTTCAAAGGCAAGACGACGTCGCTGGTGTTCGCGCAGAAGAAAAACAGTTCAACGCATATGCGAGAAGGAGGCGGGGGGCATGAGCGGGCAGCGTATTCGAGTACTGGTCATTGAGGACAATTCCGCGCTTGCGGAAAATATTGCCGATTTTCTCGAAGACCACCGCTATACGCTCGACTTTGCAGCCACGGGGTTGGTGGCCTTGCATTTGGTATCGACCAACGAGTATGACGTGATCGTGATGGACGTCATGTTGCCCGGCATTTCCGGTTTTACGCTGTGCCAACGCATACGAAACGATCTGCACTGCGCCACACCCATCATCTTGATGACGGCTAAAGATCATATCGACGACAAGGTCACGGGTTTCACGCAAGGGGCAGACGACTATCTCGTCAAGCCGTTCAATCTGAAAGAACTCGCCGTTCGCATCGATGCGCTGCATCGGCGCGGACGCGCAGAAGTCTCGTCTTTGCAGGCCGGCCACGTGAGTTTCGATCCTGGGACTTTGCGTGTCCGTTTGGGCACAGGCGAGTCGCTGCAACTTTCCGGCATGTCGGCCAGCATTCTCGAGGCACTGATTCGCGCTTATCCGAATTTCATTTCTTACGATCAGCTCAGTCATCGGTTATGGGGCGATCGTGAAGTCGAGTCGCACACGCTTCGTACGCACATCTATACCTTGCGCAAGGCGCTTCAAGAAAAATTGGGCTGCAACGTCATCAAAACCTTGCATGGTCGGGGCTACAGGATTTCGT
The DNA here is from genome assembly GCA_945903445.1 of Bordetella parapertussis. Lineage (GTDB taxonomy): Bacteria > Pseudomonadota > Gammaproteobacteria > Burkholderiales > Burkholderiaceae_B > Schauerella. The sequence goes on along the minus strand of CAMDNZ010000046.1, from coordinate 23,761 downwards.
CGCCAGGAGAGGACTAAAGCCATGGCGGTCACCATTGAAAAGCGCATCCGTTGGACGGTGCTTGGCGCGATTCTCATCACGTTTTTCATCACGGTGGTCGCGGTTCTCGTCGCCAATGAAAACCTGGAGCGTGCGATGCTCGAACTGGACTTTCAGTCCGAGCGTGCCTTCGTGCTCGAACACGCCAAGCCGGGCGAAGCGCTGGCCTGGGACACCGCCACCTTAAAAGCTTATTTCGCTCCCGTAGGCGTGCCCGTCGATGAACGTCTGCCTGCCGTTTTTCAAGGGCTTCCTTTGCCGTTTTCCGACGAATTGGAATTGAACGGCACCACCTTCCTCATCACGACCGGTCAAGTTCAAGGGGGCACGTTCTATCTTGCGAAAGACATTACCGCTTTCGAAAACAGGGAGGCCGAGTTCCATGCCTTCCTGATTGCTCTGGGCATCGTGGTGGTGTCGATAGGCGTGCTGCTTGCACGTATTACCGGCAAGCGCTTGGTCGCACCCATTCAGCGCCTGACGGCTCAGATCCGGGACACCGCTCCGGCTGCTCGCATGCGGCGCGTCGAGGACGTGAAAGATGTCGAACTCAATGCGATCGTGCGCTCGTTCAACCTGTTTCTGGGCGAACTCGAAACCTACGTCAAACGCGAGCAATCGCTGATGGGATTGGCCAGCCACGAGCTGCGTACGCCGATTGCCGTCATTGCCGGTGCATTGGACGTGATCGAGCAACGGGGCGGCATGCAGGGATCCGACAAAGGACCCTTGCTGCGCATGCGCCGGGCCGTCGATGAAATGGCGGCGAATATCGACGTCATCCTCAAGCTGACCCGGCGCAAGTCAGTCATCGAGCGGCGCGAGTCCATCGATTTTGCCGCCATGCTGGCCGAAGTCGAAGAGGATCTCGCTCGCCACTTGTCGGACGTGGCCGGTCGCGTGAGTATTGCCGTCGAGGCCAGCCCGGTGGTGTACGAAGATCCAGCGCTGGTGAAGATGCTGCTGCGCAATGTCATCCAAAACGCCGTGCAGCATACGCCTGGACGAATTTTCGTTAGCCTCACGGCATCGGCCATAGAGATTCAAGACGAAGGCGCGGGCTTGCCGCAGGCTTATCTGACGTACTTAAACGACCCGCGCGCGGATGTCGGCGATGTGTCCTCGCTATCGGGATTGGGCTTGTTCATCGTAACGCTCATCTGCGAGCGTTTGGCGTGGGCCTTGCAGGCCGTCCCGTCTGCGGAGGGCGGGACAATAATAAGAATCGTGCCAAAAGCAAAAACCCCAACCTAAAAACGATTGGGGTTTCGAATGCTTTCTGAATACTGGTGGCCCGGGGCGGAATCGAACCACCGACACAAGGATTTTCAATCCTCTGCTCTACCGACTGAGCTACCGGGCCTGAACAACGAGGTGCGAATACTACATAACTTTTTTGTAGTGTGCAAGTCGAGTTCGATTTGCACTGCGTCTTCACCGAGTCCATCGCATGCTCATCATAGCGTTCGGCAATCTGTTGCATTGAGACATACAAATGGCCGATCGAGCAGGTGAGGCGCTATACTCCCCAATCATTAGAAAGCGGCTAACAGATTTCCGTTGCGATGGCTAGTGCGAATTATTTGCACTTTCATTGGGACACATACCGCTAGATCACGCTGCTTCCGCGCTCACCTCACACTCTGTCGCTCATGTCGGTTGATGTTCTTACATTCGGGTTGAATCACACCTCCGCGCCGGTTTCGGTGCGCGAGCGCGTGTCCATGCCCCTGGATGTGATCCGGCCGGCGCTCGAAGGATTGCGTCACGCTTTCGGCGGTGCCTTGCGTGAAGCCGCCATTCTGTCGACCTGTAATCGCACCGAAGTCTACTGCGCGGCCCAGCCGCAAGTGGTCGAGCAACTGCCGCGTTGGCTGGCCGAGCACCATCAGCTCGAAGTCGTCGATCTTGATCCCCACCTCTATCGCCATCAGCAAGACGGTGCGGTGCGTCACGCATTTCGCGTAGCTAGCGGGCTGGATTCGATGGTCTTGGGCGAGCCGCAAATTCTCGGTCAGATGAAAGACGCCGTGCGCGCCGCGGGCGAGGCCGGTTCGCTGGGCACGTTGCTGCATCAGCTGTTCCAGCGCACGTTTTCGGTGGCCAAGGAGGTGCGCTCGCAAACCGCCATCGGCGCGCATTCCGTATCGATGGCGGCCGCCGCAGTTCGTCTGGCCGAGCGCGTGTTCGGCGACTTGAGCGACGCGCGCGTGTTGTTCATCGGTGCCGGCGAAATGATCGAGTTGTGTGCGACGCACTTCGCCGCCCAGAAACCGCGTGGCCTCGTAGTCGCCAATCGCACCGCCGAACGCGCCAGCGCCTTGGCCGAACGTTTCGAAGGCAGCACCATGAAGTTGGCCGACCTGCCCGAGCGTCTGGCCGAGTTCGATGTTGTGGTGTCCTGTACGGCCAGCTCCTTGCCCATCCTCGGTTTGGGGATGGTCGAGCGGGCCACCCGCTTGCGTCGTCACCGCCCCATGGTCATGGTCGATCTGGCCGTGCCGCGCGACGTCGAGCCTGAAGTGGGCCGCTTGGACGACGTATACCTGTACTCGGTCGATGACTTGGGCAAGGTGGTTCAGAGCGGCACCGACGCGCGTCGTGCCGCGGTCGTGCAAGCCGAGACCATCATCGATACCCGCGTCGAGCATTTCATGCACTGGATGCAAGCGCGCGCGGTCGTGCCGGTCATCCGCGATCTGCATGCGTCTGCCGATGCCTTGCGCGCACAAGAACTCGATCGTGCTCGCCGTGCCTTGGCGCGTGGCGAGTCGCCCGATGCAGTGTTGGAGCAACTGGCCCACGGCCTGACTCAAAAGTATCTGCACGGCCCCCTCGCCGCGCTGAATCGCAGTGCCGACAACGAGCGCGACCAGTTGATCAACTGGGTGCCGCGCCTGTTCCCCTCAGGCGATACGCGGCGTTAGCGCCGCTCCTGGTCAATTGCCGCCGCCTGGCCTGGGTGCCGGGTGTGGCGCGCGCCCTAGCCGCATGCCGTCATTGTTGCGCGGTTCTCGCCCGTCAATTTTTCTGTTGTAGATGCCATGTTGAAATCTTCCATGCGCAGTCGGTTGGAGCAACTTGCCCGCCGCCTGATCGAACTCGATGCGTTGCTGGCCCAGCCCGAAACCGCTGCCGATATGGACAAGTTTCGCAAGTACTCGCGTGAGCGAGCCGAGTTGGAACCCGTCGTGCTTGCCTTCAACGCGTTCACTGCCACCGAAGAAAATGTGGCGGGCGCACAAGAGTTGCTGGGCGATCCCGAGATGAAGGCCATGGCCGAAGACGAGATCAAGGCAGGCCGTGCACGCCTGGAAACCCTGGCCGCGGACTTGCGAATTTTGTTGTTGCCGCGTGACCCCGACGACGATCGCAGTCTGTTCCTGGAAATTCGCGCCGGTACCGGTGGCGATGAAAGTGCCCTGTTCGCAGGCGATCTGCTGCGCATGTATTCGCGTTACGCCGAACAGCGTGGCTGGAAGACCGAGCTGATGTCCGAAAGCGCGTCGGAGTTGGGTGGGTACAAGGAAGTCATCGTTCGGCTCGATGGCGTGGGTGCATATGGTCGATTGAAGTTCGAATCGGGCGCGCATCGTGTTCAACGCGTACCCGCAACGGAAGCGCAAGGGCGCATTCACACCTCGGCTTGCACCGTGGCTGTGCTGCCGGAGGCCGACGCGTTAAGCGATATCGTCATCAACCCGTCGGAGTTGCGTATCGACACCTATCGCGCCAGTGGCGCGGGCGGTCAACACATCAACAAGACCGATTCGGCGGTGCGAATTACCCACTTGCCCACCGGTCTGGTGGTCGAGTGCCAGGACGATCGCTCGCAGCATCGCAACAAGGACAAAGCCATGCAAGTGCTGGCCGCTCGTCTGAAAGATCAGCAGGTGCGCGAGCGTCAGGGTCAAGAGGCCGCGGCACGCAAGAGTCTGGTGGGCAGTGGCGACCGATCCGAGCGCATTCGCACCTACAACTTCCCGCAGGGCCGGTTGACTGATCACCGTATCAATCTGACGCTTTATAAGTTGGGCCAGATCATGGAAGGCGATCTCGAAGAGTTGACCGGCACCTTGATCGCTGAGCATCAGGCCGAGCAGCTGGCGGCCCTGGGCGACGACGTTTGACGGCCATGGCCGAGGACACCGTGCGCAGCGTGATGGCACAGTGCGATCTGCCGCGATTGGAGGCGCGCATGTTGCTCGAGCACGTGCTCGAGCGCCCGCGCAGCTGGCTGCTGGCCCACGATACCGACGCACTTCCTGCCGATCGGGTCGACCGCTTTAGGCACATGGCGCGACGCCGCGCGGCCGGCGAGCCGATGGCCTATCTGGTGGGCGAACGCGAGTTCATGGGGCACGTGTTCGCCCTGACGCCCGACGTGTTGATCCCTCGCTCGGATACCGAAGTGCTGGTGGAGACGGCCTTGGGGGCGCTAGCGCGATGTGCGTCCGATGCGCGCGTGCTGGATCTGGGTACGGGTAGCGGTGCGATCGCCATCAGTATCGCTTTGGCGCGGCCCACTGCGCAGGTGATCGCTGCCGACATCAGTACCGCAGCGCTCGACGTGGCACGCGACAATGCACGCAGCTTAGGGGCAACTAACGTACAGTGCCTGCAAAGCGACTGGTACGAGGCGTTGCCAGAGGGCAGCCGCTTCGATGCGATCGTCTCCAATCCTCCCTATATCGCGCAGGACGATCCGCATCTGGATCGGGGCGACTTACGATTCGAGCCGCGCCAGGCCCTGACCGACGAGCACGACGGCTTGACCGACCTGCGTCTGATCGCCGAAGGTGCCAGACATTATCTGCGCCAGGGCGGTGTGCTGTGGATGGAGCACGGCTGGCATCAGGCCGCCGCCGTGCGGGCGATGTTGGTGGCCCTCGGCTTCATCGATGTCGCCAGTCGCCAGGATTTGAGCGGTATCGAACGCATTAGCGGCGGCCGTTTGGGCCGTGCCTATAATTGATTTATTCCACCCAGACAATTGGCGAGGTCCACTATGAGCGAAGTACAAACTTTTATCCGCGACACCGTGACTCAGCACCCCGTGGTGCTGTTCATGAAGGGCACAGCCCAGTTTCCCCAGTGCGGGTTTTCCGGCAACGCCATCAAGATTCTCAAAGGCTGTGGTGTAAAAAAACTGATTACCGTCAACGTGCTCGAAGACGAGGGCGTGCGTCAAGGCATCAAGGATTACTCCGACTGGCCCACCATCCCGCAGCTGTATGTGGACGGCGAGTTTATCGGCGGCTCGGACATCATGAACGAAATGAACGCCAACGGCGAACTCAAGGCGCTGCTGGACAAGTCGGGCGCGACCGCGTGAGCATACGCCGCATCGTCATCGGCGTCACAGGCGCGACCGGCTCGATCTACGCCGTGCGTATGTTGGAGATGTTGCGGCAGGTAGCCGATGTCGAGACGCATCTCGTGGTATCGGCCGCTGGCGTATTGAATATTCGCCACGAGCTGGATGTCGGTCGCCAGGCCATTCACGAGCTGGCCGATCACGTCTACAACATTCGGCACGTGGGGGCGACCTTGGCCAGTGGCGCCTTCGATACTGCGGGCATGGTCATCGTGCCGTGCTCGATGCGAACGTTGGCCGCGGTGGCGCACGGTCTGTCGGACAACCTGATCACCCGTGCAGCCGACGTTACGCTAAAAGAGCGCAGGCGTCTGGTGATGATGGTGCGCGAAACGCCGTTCAACCTGGCGCATTTGCGCAATATGACGGCCGTCACCGAGATGGGCGGCATCGTCTTTCCGCCGTTGCCGGCGTTCTATCACCGTCCGGCATCCATCGACGATATGGTGGATCACACGGTAGTGCGTGTGCTGGAACTGATGGGCGTGAGTCTGCCCGGCCCTCGCTGGGAAGGTTCTTGAGCCGCGTCGGCAGTTATCAACTTGACGCGGCTACCGGGCTGATAGAAGCGGTATTCGTCGGCTATGAGCATGGACGCTGAATCGGGCGTGCCGCTCGGGGTTCCCGACGCTAGTCCTGCCGTCGAGCGAGTGACTCGCTGCGCATGAAGTGCAAGGGTGCGCCTTGGGCGCTGTCGATTCCGGCTTGCGCTTGAACGGTAGGCGCGGCGCTTTGCGCAGACGATACGAGCGAGCCATCCGGCGTCTCGTCCTCGTCGTGCGTGGTCGGCGCGACCGGGTCTTCCATGTCGAACGCCATGTCGCCCTCGGTATCGGGTTGGCCGGTCGGCCGTAGGTTGGCGAAGTCGAACAGATCGCGATCCATCAGGTGCGATGGCGCGATATTGGCCAGGGCATTAAACGCGTTCCACGCGCGTCCCGGTTTGACCTTGTCCCACTCGCGAATCATGCGGCTCACTTCCTGGCGCTTGAGGTTCTCTTGCGAGCCACACAGATTGCACGGGATGATCGGGAACTGCTTCAGCTCGGCATAGGCCTCCATGTCCGATTCGCAGATATAGGCCAGCGGACGAATGACGGTGTGCTTGCCATCGTCGGACACCAGCTTCGGCGGCATGGCTTTCAGCTTCGCGCCGTAGAACAGATTCAGGAAAAACGTCGCCAGGATGTCGTCGCGATGATGGCCGAGCGCGATTTTGGTCGCACCCAGTTCGCCTGCGACCCGGTACAGAATCCCCCGCCGCAGGCGCGAACACAGCGCACAGGTGGTCTTGCCTTCGGGCACCACGCGTTTGACGATCGAGTAGGTGTCCTGATTCTCGATGTGAAACGGCACGCCCAGCTCGGTCAGGTAATTGGGCAGCACCTCGACAGGAAATCCAGGCTGTTTTTGATCGAGATTGACGGCGACGATGTCGAAATGAAATGGCGCACGGCTACGCAGCGTCAGCAGAATATCCAGCAGGCCATACGAATCCTTGCCGCCGGACACGCACACCATCACGCGGTCGCCCGCCTCGATCATGTTGTAATCGGCGATGGCACGGGTGGTCTCGCGTGCCAGGCGCTTGGCGAGTTTGTTGTTGTCGTATCGGGCTTTCTGGGTGCCGGCGAAGGCAGGAGGGCGGGCGTTCATGGCAGGGGCGTATGAGGCGACGCGAACTGGCGCGTCAGGTGAATTTCAATGGCGACGGCGGCACAGTCCGAAAACGCCATGGGCTTGCTGATGCGAATCCGCAGCGCACGAATATCGGTGAAGTCGCGCATCAGTCGATGCGCCACGTTCTCGGTCAGGGTTTCGATCAGGTTGACGTGGGCCTGCGTGCATTCGTCCACCATGGCTTCTCGCAGGTGGCGATAGTCCAGCACACTGTGGATGTCGTGGTCGTCCACCTGCCGAGTGATGTCGACATCGATCTCGGCGTCGATGTGCAGCGGCTGGGTCGCACGGCGCTCGTGTTCGAGAATGCCGATACGGGCGTCCAGGGCGAGGCGGCTGAATACGATACGGCGGGTAGGCATGGCAGGGCGGCTAGGATGATCAGCCGCAATTGTATGATGTCGGCCGCAGCCACGAAAATCGGTAATGAGGATAGGCATGGAGCGTTTCGATGCGGTCATTGTGGGCGGGGGACCAGCGGGTGCCTCGTGCGCGCTGTGGCTCAAGCGGTTGGGTTTGAACCCCGTGCTGCTGGAGGCGTCCGGCAGTGTGGGTGGGCTGGCGCGTACCAACCCGTTCGAGGATCACTGGATCGCCGTCTTGCCCGATGTCACTGGCCAGGATGTCGCGCGCAATATTCGTCGCAGCTTGTCCGAGGCCGAGGTCGATGTTCGCACCGATCAACGCATCGAAACGGTGCGCCGCACGCCCAGCGGTTTCGAAGTCGACGGGTCGGGCGGTCTGGCGGTGGCGGGTGCCAATCTGGTCATTGCCTCGGGTGTGCGGGCGCGCAGCCTGCCCGGCGTTGCGCATGGCGATCGTTTCGCGGGCGTGTTGATCGGCCCGGGCGAGCAGATCGTTCGCCAAGACTTCACCGGTAAGTCGGTGGCGGTTCTGGGCGGCGGCGATAACGCGCTCGAAAACTACGGCTACGTACGCGAGCGCGGCGCGCGCGAAGTGCATATCTATGCCCGGTCGATGCGAGGGCAGACGCAATGGCTCAATCGGGTTCGCACGGTCGACCTGCACCTTGGCGATTACGCGGTCGAACCTCTGGCTCGCCGCGTTAATGGACGGCAGTACGACTTGATCCTGGTGTTTTATGGCTGGGAGCCGCAGGCTCCTTTTGCCGATGCCTTGGCCCTTTCGCGCGATGACGATGGTTTTTTCGTTACCGATTTTCGAACCGCTCAAACCTCATGCGCCGGTGCTTACGCCATCGGTGAAGTGGCTCGCCGCATGCATCCGTGCATTGCGACCGCGCTGGCCGACGGCGTGGTGGCGGCGAAGGCCATTCAGGCGCGGATGGGACGTTAGCGACTTAATCGTAGGACAGCCGGCGGTGCCGCACTCAGGCGCACCTCGAACGACATCAAGGCGTCCAAGCGAAAGGCATGCACGGCTATAACGGCGCCTGGCGAGCGGCCTGCCAGCACGGCATCCAATCCTGCTTGCGTCTCTACTTTCCAGCCGTCGACGGCCACGATGAGGTCGCCAGTTGCCAGTCCAGCACGATGGGCGGCACCCTGCTCGCGGACGGTGGCGACAGCCATTGCGCCATCGGTTGCGCGCAGTCGGGCACCGAGCGAGACGGGTAGCGGGGCGGCCTGCGTCTGCAGCTTCACGCCGGCTTGTTCAAGCAGTGTCTCGATCGGCAGTTCGGCAGTGTTGTCCACGAAAGACTTGAGTTCACTTCGCAGGTCGATGCCCGTGGCGGTCTGGACGATTTCCGCCATGGCGTCTTCTTCGACGCCTCGCGGCTTGCCGCGATAGAAGTCGCGGCCATAGCGGGTCCATAGCAATCGCATCACGTCATCGAGCGAGCGGGTGTTCGAAGACCGTTGCCGAATCAGTAAATCCAGGCACAGCGCGACCAGCGAGCCTTTGGTGTAGTAGCTGACGATGGCGTTGCCGGCATTCTCGTCCTGCTTGTAGTAGCGGGTCCAGGCGTCGAAGGAGCTATCGCCCACCGACTGCTTGAGGCGGCCCGGCGTTTGTCCGACTCCGAGGATCGTCTTGCCCAGCAGGCCCAGATAGTCGGTTTCGGCAATCAGGCCCGAGCGTAGCAGGAACAGGTCGTCGTAGTAGGAGGTAAAGCCTTCGAACACCCACAGCAATCGGGTCAGATTAGGTTCGGTCAGATCGTAGGGAACGAAGGCCGCAGGTTTGATGCGTTTGACGTGCCAGGTATGAAAATACTCGTGGCTGACCAAGCCGAGAAACGTGCGATAGCCTTCCGACATGCCGGCTTCGCCGCGCGTGGGCAGATCGCGTCGGGTGGCGACCAAGGCCGTGCTGGCGCGATGCTCCAGTCCGCCGTAGCCATTGGGGGTGAGCTGTGTCATGAACACATATTTGCGCGCGCTGTCCAAGAATGGTGCGCGTTTGCTGCGCGGCTCGAAGAAGGCGATCTGTGCTTCGCAGATGCGTTTCACGTCAGCCGCAATGCGCGCCAGATCGATGCGCTCGGAAGCCCCCGTGAACACCAGTTCGTGCGTGGCGCCATGCGCGACGAACGAGATGGCCTGGGCGCGGCCCATTTCGACGGGATGGTCGATCAGCGCGTCGTAATCCGGCGCGATGTAGCGACCGAAGCCATGCGCTCGCGCCGCGCCACGTCCTTGATCGGGGGGCAGGCTGGTGTACACCTTCCAATCCTGCGCGCCCTTCGGGGTCACCAGATCTAGCAGGTGAGGGCGGTTTTCCTGGCCATGAACCCGCAGGAAGACACCCGTGCCATTGAAGAACGCATGAGTGGGATCGACATGGGCACCGCGCACCGACAGATCCCAGCAATACACCACGTATTCAAGCGTGACGCTACCCACCCCGGCAGGGATGTGCCAAGTATGGTTGTCGCGTTTGACCAGCGCAATGCGTCGCGTTCCTCGCTTGGCGCGCAGGGTTTCGATATGTCGAGAAAAATCGCGAATCAAATAGCTGCCGGGAATCCATGCGGGCAAAGACACGTCCTGACCGTTCGGGTCGGGTCTGGCGACGGTAAGCGAGACTCGCAATCGGTGACCGGCCAAATCATGGGGTTCCAGGCGATAGTGGTGCGCGATAGTATTCATGGCGGTAATCTTAACGGTGAGCACCCACCGTCACAACAAGAGGAGAAGACAATGACCGACGCACTCATCAAAACCGACATTCGCGGCAGAGTGGGATGGATCACGCTGGACCGCCCTAAAGCGTTGAACGCATTGAACGATGCGTTGATGGATCAGTTGGGCGAAGCCCTATTGGCGTTCGACGGCAATGACGACATCGGCGCCATCGTCCTGACCGGTAGCGATAAAGCGTTCGCAGCGGGGGCCGACATCACCGCAATGAAAGATTGGACCTACGCCGAGGTTCACGGCAGCGATTTCATCACGCGTAACTGGGAAACCATCAAACGCGTGCGTAAACCGGTCATTGCGGCCGTTTCGGGCTATGCGCTGGGCGGTGGGTGCGAGCTGGCCATGATGTGCGACATCGTCGTGGCCGCCGATACGGCGCGTTTCGGTCAGCCGGAAATCAAGTTGGGCGTGATTCCTGGGGCGGGCGGTACGCAGCGTTTGCCGCGTGCGGTGGGTAAAGCGAAAGCAATGGACATGGTATTGACTGCCCGTACCCTGCGCGCCGACGAGGCCGAGCGCGCGGGTCTGGTGTCGCGCGTCGTCGCGGCAGACCAATTGCTAGCCGAGGCCGAGGCGATTGCGCTAGGCATTGCATCGATGTCCTTGCCTTCGGTATTGCTGGCGAAGGAGTCGGTCAATCGCGCGTTCGAGGGCAGTTTAGAAGAGGGTTTGCGCTTCGAGCGGCGAGTATTTCACGCCTTGTTCGCAACGGAGGATCAGAAGGAAGGGATGCGCGCATTTGCCGAAAAGCGCGAGCCGGCGTTCAAGCATCGCTAACGCCAGTAACATATCAAGGCGACTTTTCGGCCATTGGCAGCATTTGCTGCGTAAACGTTTCGCCTTGATACGTCAGGCTCATACCATGTTTCGATTCTTGCGCCTATTCTGTAATTCCCTGGCGGGGTCGCAGGTAGGGAGAGGGATGCCGCCGGCAATCGATAATTTAGGAATGAGACGATGCGCAATATGCAGCAAGCATACAAGGCGGCCGCACTGGCCGCCGCCCTGACAGTTTGTTTCTCGCCCGCCAACGCCCAGGTGCGTAGTCAGCCCGCCAAGGCACAGCAGCCCGCCTCCGGTACGGCCCCTCAGTCGACTTTGCGTCTGGTATCGGAGACGCCGGTGCAGACAAGTGCCACTGCGCCCACAGTGAGCGCTGACGAGTTGGCATCGATCGCCCGCGATGCGTATATCTACGCCTATCCGTTGGTGCTGATGGAGATCACTCGTCAGTCCTCGACTAATGTCGCCAGTGCGATCGAAGGCAAGGCCCCTGTCAATCAATTCGGTCATCGAACCAGCCTGCCCGATCCGCGCGCCAAGGATACGCCCTGGCCCACCACGGACATGCTGTACTCCAACCTGTGGTTCGATGTCTCGCGTGAGCCGCTGATCGTACGCCTGCCCGATGCGGGCGACCGCTATGTGTCGCTGTCCTTGCTGGATATGTGGTCCGACACTTTCGCCAGTCGCGGCACCCGTGTGAACGGTTCCGGTGCGCAAACCTTCGCCATCGTCGGTCCGCATTGGCAGGGCACGGTCCCCGCCGGTGTAGACGTGTTGCGCAGTCCCACTAATCAAGGTTGGGTGCTGGGCCGCGTGGAAGTGCGAGGGTCCGAAGATCTGGCTGCCGTCAATCAATTCCAATCGGGCTGGTCCGCCGTCCCGTACTCGCAATCGGCCAAACCCGGTTGGCCGACGCCGACGCAACCCGCCACGAAGTGGGAGGCTACTGCCGCGCCGAGCGAGATCGTGGGTAGCATGGACGCCCAGACGTTCTGGGGCTGGTTCGCTCAGGCCATCGCCTCGAATCCGCCGCACGCCAACGACCATGCCATCCTCGACCGTATGCGTCGGATCGGCATCGGTGCTGCGCCGGGCGCGTTCCAGTTCGCTCGCTTGAACCCGACGGTTCAGCAGGCACTGGCCGATGAGGCACCGGAGGCCGGCGCCCGGATTCGCAATGCGGTCAGCCATCTGGGCGTGCCGGCTAACAATTGGTATTTGGCCACCCACGGCATAGGCAGCTATGGCACCGACTATCTCCGTCGCGCGGCAGTCGCCTACGCCGGTCTGGGTGCCAACCCGCCCGCCGACGTGTTGTATCCGGTGGCATTTGCCGACGATCGCGGCGAAAAGTTGGATGCCAACAACAACTACGTGATTCGTTTCGACAAAGGCCAACTGCCGCCAGTGAATGCCTTCTGGTCATTGAGTGCCTACGATCAAACGTTTAATTTCGTGCCGAACGAGGCCGATCGCTACACCATTCGCAGCACCGACGCCCTGCACTACAACTCGGACGGTTCCTTGGACATCTACGTTCAGCGCAAGGCGCCGCGCGAGAGCCGCCGTGCCAACTGGCTGCCCATCCCACAGGAAGGTCCGTTTTTGTTGAAGATGCGTTTGTACTCGCCGCAAGACATCGCTCTGGATGGCGGCTGGGCGCCCCCGCCCGTGCGTAAAGACTGATAGCCGATCGAGACGGTGCTTGGGTACCGTCTGTCTTCGTTAAAAAAAAGGCGGCCTTCGGGTCGTCTTTATTTTTCGTCATCGAATTAGCATTACAATGCGCTGAATTCTGAAAACGCGGCCGAATGATGGCAGATGTGGCGTTTCAATTTTCCGCGGCGTTTGGCATTTGCGGGGCAAAAAAGTTTCACGCTATACTTCAAGAGTTTGACGCGTTACACAGAGTAGCTTTAGAACGCAGTGTTTAGAAAGCATGGGTGGGAAGCAATAAGCGTCCGGGAAGAACCGGGCTGTCTGGGCAAATGCCCGGGCGACACGATCAGCGAAATACAACGCAATAGTTATCACGCGGTAGTGACAGCGTGTTCGGCATCGAGATGTCGATCGCAACGCGCTTTCAGGTGTGGCGAGCATGTTGCGCACCCTGGGAGCCGATAAGTTGAGTCCAAGCACAGAACCGGTCAAGTTGACTGCCCAAGAGCATGCGCGAGTCAATGCGCAAGCCATCGGCGGTTTAGCCAGAGCGGTTCTCGCGCAGGGCGCGATGGCGATAGCGGCGGTGGTAGTAGCGTGGGTCGTGGGCGGGACCGCAGCAGCGTGGTCGGCATTGGCGGGGGCGGGGTCTTATTTTCTACCCAATACATTGTTTGCCGTGCGCTTGATGTTCGGTCTGCTGGCAGGTCGTATGGCCAGTCCGATCACATTCTTTCTAGGCGAAATGTTCAAGCTGGCGCTGACGGTATTCCTATTGTGGATGTTGTCGCGTTATGCGCAGCAATGGCTGGTGTGGCCCGCAGTGTTGTGGGGGTTGATCCTCACGCTCAAGGGGTATCTCCTGCTTTTGATGTTTCGCAAGTTGTCATAGCCGCACCGAATTATCGGACGAGTTGGCGCCGTGAGGCGCAGGTCTACAGCAAATAGGAATTTTCATGGCTGCCGCCAGCGACATATCGCCCCAGTCCTACTATATTCAGCACCACTTGGTGCACCTCAACAATACGGGTGAGAAGCAGTCTGTCATCGCCCAGTTCAACGTCATCAATTACGACTCGCTGTTCTGGTCGATTCTGATGGGTCTGATCGTCGTCGGCGTGTTGTTCCTGGCCGCACGTCGTGCCACCGCAGGCGTGCCGGGCCGTTTCCAGGGCTTCGTCGAAATGATCGTCGACATGGTCGACGAGCAAGCCAAAAGCATCGTCACCAACGCCACCAGCCGCAAGTTCGTGGCACCGCTGGCCCTGACCGTATTCCTGTGGATCATCCTCATGAATGCGCTCGACTTGGTGCCGGTCGATCTGCTGCCCTGGATTTTCAAGACCACCGGCCTGGGTGCCGTGGTGGGCGATCCCTTCTATTACCACCGCATTCTGCCGACCGCCGATTTGAACGTGCCGATGGGCATGTCTCTGGGCGTGCTGTTGTTGATGTTCTATTACGGCATCAAGATCAAGAGCCCCGGTGGCTTCGTCAAAGAACTCTTCACCGCCCCCTTCCACGCGCACGGCTTCGCGGCGATCATCCTCGCCCCCGCCAACTTCGCGTTGAATCTGGTCGAATACGGCGCCAAGTCCGTGTCCCTGGGTATGCGGTTGTTCGGCAATATGTTTGCCGGCGAGCTCGTGTTCATGTTGATCGCTCTGCTGGGCGGTGCCTGGACTGGATTCAATGGCGCTAGTTTCGGATTCGGCATAGGACACGTCCTGGCCGGTTCGCTCTGGGCCATCTTCCACATCATGATCGTGCTATTGCAAGCCTTCATCTTCATGATGCTGACACTGGTGTATATCGGTCAGGCTCATGAAGGGCACTAATGATTTCTAGCGAAGCGTGGCGGCTTCGTTAGGCAATGCAAGATTTCTTGCACACGTTTTTCTCGACGTTCCTGTTTTTGTAATTCGGCTATTTTGCTTTTAACCAAGGAGTTTTCATGACCGACCTCGCTTTCGTTGCTCTCGCTTGCGCTTTCATCATTGGTCTGGGTGCCATCGGCGCTTGCATCGGTATCGCCATCATGGGTGGTAAGTACCTGGAAGCCTCGGCGCGTCAACCCGAGCTGATGAACGCGCTGCAAACCAAGATGTTCCTGTTGGCCGGTCTGATCGACGCAGCCTTCCTGATCGGCGTTGGTATTGCAATGTTGTTCGCTTTCGCCAATCCGTTCGTCTGATTGTGCAGGGGTTGTGCCCGCCGGCCTGCGCGTGTCGCCGGCTGCGGGCAAGTTGGGCCGGGCTGCCATGGCGTATTTAGTGTCAGTGCAGTGCCGGCTTTCAGTTTGCAAGGCTCGGTGGACTCCATGTCGCCTGAGCTGAATGGTCTTATAGGGAAACGACCGTGAATTTGAACGCGACGATCTTTTTCCAGATGCTCGTGTTCTTCGTTCTGGGCTGGTTCACGATGAAATTCGTGTGGCCGCCCCTGACGAAGGCGATCGACGAGCGCCGCCAGAAAATCGCCGACGGCCTGGCCGCGGCTGAGAAGGGCCGTGCCGATCTGGCGCAGGCTCAGGCGCGCGTCAGCCTGATCGAGGCATCTGCCAAGTCGGAAACGCATGCTCGTATCGTGGAAGCCGAGAAACAGGCTGCTGCGTTGGTGGACGATGCGCGCCGCGAAGCCGAGGCCGAGCGTGCCCGCATCGTGGCCACCGCTCGTCAAGAAGCCGAGCAAGAAGCCCAACGTGCGATTGCCAGCCTGCGTGAAGACGTTGCTGCATTGGCCGTGAAGGGCGCCGAGCAGATTCTGAAGCGCGAAGTGGATGCAAAAGCCCACGCCGATCTGCTGGCTCAACTCAAGACCCAGCTTTAATCCGGGAACGCCATGGCTGAATATTCCACCGTCGCCCGGCCGTATGCCGAAGCCCTTTTCGCCGCCGCACGCAGCGACAAGACGCTTGGGCTGGAGGGCTGGCTCGATCTGGTGAACCGTCTGGCGCAAATCGCCGTCCATCCGGACGTTGAGTGCGCCATGACCGAACCCAAGTTGAGCCACGCGCAGCGCGCCGAGATCTTCGCCAGCCTGGCGGGCAAGGATCTGCCGGCTGCTGCCGTCAACTTTATTACCTTGCTGTCTGACAACGATCGTTTGGTCGTGCTGCCTCAGATCGCCGAGCAATTCGCGCTGCTTAAGAACAGTGCCGAAGGCTCGGCTGCCGCCGAGATCACGAGCGCATTCGAACTGACCGACGCGCAACTGCAAGAGCTGGTCAGCGCCTTGGAGCTGAAGTTCGGTCTGAAGCTCAAACCCCGCGTCACCATCGACCCGTCGTTGATCGGCGGCGTCCGTGTCGCCGTGGGCGATCAAGTGTTAGACACGTCCGTGCAAGCTCAGTTGGCGCACATGCGCGACCAGCTTGTCGCCGCCTAAGCGGCCCATCAACAGGATTCCAGGAGTCTCCACATGCAACTCAATCCCTCCGAGATCAGCGAACTGCTCAAGAGCCGCATCGAGGGCCTGGGCGCTTCGACCGATATCCGCACTCAGGGCACGGTCGTTTCCGTGACTGACGGTATCACCCGCATCCACGGCCTGTCGGACGTCATGCAGGGCGAAATGCTCGAATTCCCCGGTAACCGTTTCGGTCTGGCTCTGAACCTCGAGCGCGACTCCGTCGGCGCCGTGATTCTGGGCGACTACACCGGCATCTCCGAAGGCGATCAGGTCAAGACGACCGGCCGCATTCTGGAAGTGCCCGTGGGCCCCGAGTTGCGCGGCCGCGTGGTCGATGCGCTTGGCATCCCGATCGACGGCAAGGGCCCCCTGGGCACGACCCAGACCGACGTGATCGAAAAGGTCGCACCGGGCGTGATCGCCCGTAAATCGGTCGACCAGCCCCTGCAAACCGGTGTCAAGGCTATCGACGCCATGGTGCCTATCGGCCGTGGCCAGCGCGAGTTGATCATCGGCGACCGCCAAACCGGCAAGACCGCTGTCGCTGTCGACACCATCATCAGCCAGAAGGGCAAGGGCGTCACTTGCGTGTACGTTGCCATCGGCCAGAAAGCATCGACCGTCAGCAACGTGGTGCGCAAGCTCGAAGAGCACAACGCCCTTGAATACACGATCATCGTGGCTGCTACGGCGTCTGACTCGGCTGCCATGCAGTACCTGTCGGCCTATGCCGGTTGCACCATGGGCGAATATTTCCGCGATCGCGGCCAGGACGCTCTGGTGATCTATGACGATCTGACCAAACAAGCCTGGGCCTATCGCCAGGTCTCGCTGTTGCTGCGTCGTCCCCCGGGTCGCGAAGCCTATCCCGGCGACGTGTTCTATCTCCACTCGCGTCTGCTCGAGCGTGCCGCTCGTGTGAACGAGGAGTATGTCGAGAAATTCACCAACGGCGCAGTCAAAGGTAAGACCGGTTCGTTGACGGCATTGCCGATCATCGAAACGCAAGCTGGCGACGTGTCGGCATTCGTGCCGACCAACGTGATCTCGATCACCGACGGCCAGATCTTCCTCGAAAGCGACTTGTTCAACGCCGGCGTGCGCCCCGCGATCAACGCCGGTATCTCGGTTTCGCGAGTCGGTGGCGCTGCGCAGACCAAGGTCGTCAAGAAGCTGTCGGGCGGTATCCGTACCGACTTGGCGCAGTACCGTGAACTGGCTGCGTTCGCGCAGTTCGCGTCCGATCTGGACGATTCGACCCGCCGTCAGCTCGAACGCGGCAAGCGCGTGGTCGAACTGCTCAAGCAGCCTCAGTACCAGCCTCTGCAAGTGTGGGAGCTGGCGGTCACCCTGTATTCCGTGAACAACGGCTATCTGGATGACGTGGAAGTCGGACAAGTGCTGGCATTCGAAAAGGCTTTCAAGGATCACCTGAAAGCCAAGCATGCCGAACTGATCCAACGTGTCGAAGACAAGAAGGAACTCTCCAAAGACGACGACGCCGAACTGGCCGCCGCTCTGCAAGAGTTCAAGAAGCACGGCGCGTACTAAGGATTGCGACCCGGGGCGGGTGCTGCGAAGCAGGCCCGTCCAAGCTGTCAACACAGGAAAGCGCAATGCCCGGAATCAAGGAAATCCGAACCAAGATCAAGAGCGTGCAAAACACGCGCAAGATCACCAAGGCGATGGAGATGGTCGCCGCATCCAAAATGCGCAGAGCGCAGGAAAGGATGCGCGCTGGCCGGCCGTACGCCACCAAGGTGCGCGAGATTGCTTCGCACCTGATGCAAGCCAATCCCGACTACACCCATCCGTACCTCGAAGAGCGTCGCGACGTCAAAGGCGTTGGCGTGATCATGGTCACCACGGACAAGGGTCTGTGCGGCGGCTTGAACACCAACATCACCCGCATCGTGCTGGGTCGCCTCAAGGAATTCCAAGAGCGCGGCATCGCGGTGCAGACGACGGCCTTCGGCAACAAGGGCGTGGGCTTACTCACGCGTATTGGCGCCAATCTGGTATCGCAGGAAGTGCAACTGGGCGACAAGCCCAACCTCGAGCGCCTGCTGGGCGCCATCAAGGTGCAGTTGGACGACTTCCTGGAAGGCCGTATCGATGCCGTCTATCTGGCTAGCACGCGCTTCGTGAACACGATGCGCCAGGAGCCGGTGTTTCTGCGTCTGCTGCCTCTGCCCAACGGTCTGGGCGATCCGTACCAGCTTGGCGAAAGCCAGGCCGAAGCGGCCGCCAAGGTCGAAAGCAACTACAGCTGGGATTACATCTACGAACCCGACGCCAACGCGGTCATCGACGACCTGCTGCAACGTTATGTCGAAGGTGTGGTGTTCCAGGCCGTGGCCGAGAACATGGCGTCCGAGCAATCGGCGCGCATGGTGGCGATGAAGGCTGCATCGGACAACGCCAAGAAAGTTATCGGTGACCTCCAGCTTGTCTATAACAAGACGCGCCAGGCGGCCATTACCAAAGAAATTTCGGAAATCGTGGGGGGCGCTGCCGCGGTCTGATTCCCTTATCGGAATCGTCGCGCAGCCTCTCTAGAACGTTATCAAGCAAGGACTCGACATGAGCAACGGAACCATCGTTCAGTGTATCGGCGCCGTGGTGGACATTCAGTTCCCCCGCGATCAGATGCCCAAAATCTATGCCGCCCTCACGCTGGCCGACGAAAGCTCGGCGTTTGCGGAAAAAGGGTTGACCTTTGAAGTCCAACAACAACTGGGCGACGGCGTGGTCCGCACGATCGCCATGGGCTCGTCCGATGGCCTGCGCCGTGGCATGAGCGTGGCCGACACCGGCGCACCGATTTCGGTGCCCGTGGGTCAGGCCACGTTGGGCCGCATCATGGACGTGCTGGGCCGTCCTATCGACGAAGCTGGTCCGATCCCGACCGATGAGCGTCGCAGCATTCACCAAGACGCCCCGAAGTTCGACGAACTGTCGCCTTCGGTCGAACTGCTCGAAACCGGTATCAAGGTGATCGACCTGGTGTGCCCGTTCGCCAAGGGCGGTAAGGTTGGCCTGTTCGGCGGCGCCGGCGTGGGCAAGACCGTGAACATGCTCGAACTGATCAACAACATCGCCAAGGAGCACAGCGGTTTGTCGGTGTTCGCAGGCGTGGGCGAACGGACCCGCGAAGGCAACGACTTCTATCACGAAATGTCGGAAGCTGGCGTTATCAACCTCGAGAACATCGGCGAATCGAAAGTTGCGATGGTGTTCGGCCAGATGAACGAGCCTCCGGGCAACCGTCTGCGCGTCGCGCTGTCGGGTCTGACGATGGCCGAGAAGTTCCGTGACGAAGGTCGCGACATTCTGTTCTTCGTCGACAACATCTATCGCTACACCCTGGCCGGTACCGAGGTGTCGGCACTGCTGGGCCGCATGCCGTCGGCAGTGGGCTACCAGCCCACGCTGGCCGAAGAAATGGGCAAGCTGCAAGAGCGCATCACGTCGACCAAGACCGGCTCGATTACCTCGATCCAGGCCGTGTACGTGCCTGCCGATGACTTGACCGACCCGTCGCCTGCGACCACCTTCCTGCACCTGGACTCGACTGTCGTGCTGTCGCGTGACATCGCCGCCCTGGGTATTTACCCGGCCGTCGATCCGCTCGACTCCACCAGCCGTCAGCTCGACCCGCAGGTCGTGGGCGAAGAGCACTACGGCGTGGCCCGTGGCGTGCAGCAAACGCTGCAACGCTACAAAGAACTGCGCGACATTATCGCCATTCTGGGTATGGACGAACTGTCGCCGGAAGACAAACAGGCCGTTGCACGCGCCCGCAAAATCCAGCGCTTCCTGTCGCAGCCTTTCCACGTCGCCGAAGTGTTTACCGGCGCACCTGGTAAATACGTGCCTTTGAAAGAAACCATCCGTGGTTTCAAGATGATCGTTGATGGCGAGTGCGACAGCATTCCCGAGCAGGCGTTCTACATGGTCGGTACCATCGACGAGGCCTTCGAAAAGGCCAAGAAGCTCCAATAAGGAATTGTTATGGCTAGCCTAATCGTAGACGTCGTCAGCGCAGAAGAAGCGATCTTTGCCGGAGAGGCAAAGTTCGTCTCCTTGCCTGGCGAGTCGGGTGAGCTGGGCATCCTGCCCGGTCACACCCCGCTGATCTCGCGCATTCGGCCCGGCACCCTGAAGATCGTTCGTCCGGACAACTCTGAAGAGGTGGTGTTCGTGGCGGGCGGCATTCTGGAAGTGCAACCGGGCACGGTGACGGTGCTGGCCGACACGGCCATCCGTGCGGCCGACCTGGACGAAGCCAAGGCTGAAGCGGCGCGTCAGCGGGCCGAAGATTCCTTGCGCAACGCTAAGGACAAGGCCGACATCGCCGTAGTGGAAGCCGAGTTGGCCATGTTGGCGGCACAGGCTCACGCCGCCCGCATGCTGAAGAACGTGCGCCGCTGATTCGGTTCATTCAGGACGCGACGTAAAAAAGGCGGCTCTTCGGAGCCGCCTTTTTTACGTCTGAAGAAGCTTGAGCGAGAAACTGCAGCCCTTGGAGTCGGTTGGTGATTTGCGCCCCGGCTGTCGTGGTGTCCTTCGTGCAGATAGGGTCGCACCAGGTATTTCAAGGCGCCATGGATATATTCCAATCAAAATTTATCTTGTCTATCCTGCACGCCACGCTGTGAATCATCTCATATCGCTTGTTTTGTAGCTGAATAGCCCGGAAGACGTCGCTCATGTGAGCCTTTCCATTTTCGGAGATGGTAATCAGGTCGTATTCGTTCGTCGGGGTCAGGCGTTCGAATTTCTTGTTGTATGTCAACGAATAATTATTAATGGTGCTGCCGGGCTGTTTGGTATCGATCGGGTCGAACTGAATTCCGTGGTCGATAAGATGAATCGCCCTTGTGCCTATCGAAACATGGTCCTCGAGACAATTGAAATGCAAGGTCAGCCCATCAGGCACGCAGACCATGCCGGACCCTCTTCTTACGAAGTCCCGTCGCGGTGTGTAGCCCCCGTGTGACAACAGCAGCGCTTTGGTGGTATGTAAATTAATCGACTTGATAATTACATTTTTAATTGTCACTTAAGGCCCCTTCGATCTATTGGAACTTGACTCGTACGGTACATCCATTCGAGCAGTACAAATATTTCATTCCAAAAATGGCAAGTTCCTTGATCGACTCGCCGCGTTGAGGCGATTTTCGTGGAACGCAGATCGTTCGATTGCCGATGGTTCGTGCAACGGCCTTAGGCAAATCCGCATGGCGTATCGATCGCTAGTTCTTGCGTTGTCCGCATAAGCTTCAACTGCAGGAGTCCATGACTGCTGAGTGCCACGCCGGGATCGGATAAGCCACGTTCGCTTCCCTCTTTTTCGCTATCGACGCGCGCCCCGGCAATGTTTTCGCACGTCTACATATCGCTCGCTGGCCCCTCAAGAACTTGACACAAATGAGTCGCACCATGTTGTCTTGTTCCAAAACATTCAGTCTTATTTGTGGTGTTAACTTTTCTTGCACAACGCAGCAAGAGCACGCATCCGAAGCAAGCGCACGCGTAGAGAACACGCCCCTGACTGTTTCGTTTCGCGTCGAGTTCAGACATGTCGCAGCGGCATGTTCACATCGGAATTGATTGACTTTGGAGGCCAGTGATGGCGAGTGAAAGCAGACAACACACGCTCGATCGGGTGCGTGCGCCACGCGTGCAGATCACGTACGACGTCGAAATTGGCGACGCTATCGAGAAGAAAGAGCTTCCTTTTGTGATGGGGGTCATCGCAGACGTTTCCGGGCAACCGAACGAACCTCTTCCCAAGCTCAAAGATCGCAAGTTCGTCAACATCGATCGCGACAACTTCAACGATGTGCTTAAAGGCGCCACCCCTTGTCTGGCTTATGGCGTCGAGAACACGTTGGCCGGCGATGACAGCCAGCTGTCCGTCAACATCAGTTTTAAGAGCATTGGCGATTTCGAGCCGGCACAGGTTGCCGCGCAAGTCGAGCCACTGCGTAAGCTGATGGAGATTCGCGCGAAGTTATCCGATCTGAAGAACAAGATGTACAGCAACGAGCGGCTGGGCGAGGTGCTTCAAGACATTTTGGATGACACGACGCGACTGCAAGCCCTAGGCAAGGAAACCGGTTATGCCACAGAAGGGGTCGAGTCATGAGTGAAAAACCGCAAGCCGCAGCAGACGCCGACGCCGACGCCGTCGAGGGCAGTCTGCTCGATAACATCATCGACAGCACTCGCCTGGCGCGAACGGAGACTGAGAAGACGCGCGCCAAGGAGCTGATCGGTGGCTTCATCAATGAAGTACTGTCTGGTACGGTCACCAGATCGAACGATCTGACCGCCAGCATCGAGGCGCGCATTGCGGAGATCGACGGTGTGCTGTCCACGCAGCTGTCGGCCATCATGCATCACGAGAGCTTCCAGAAGCTTGAAGGATCGTGGCGTGGCTTGCATTATCTGGTACACCAGAGCGAAACGAGCGCGGGTCTGAAGATCAACCTGCTGAATGCATCTAAACAGGATTTGATCAAGGACTTCAAAAGCGCGGCCGAGTTCGATCAATCCGCGCTGTTCAAGAAAATCTACGAAGAGGAATACGGTACTTTCGGCGGTGCGCCTTTTGCGGCCTTTATCGGCGACTACGAATTCAGCAACCATCCCGAAGATCTGTACTTGCTCGAAGAGATTTCGCATGTTGCCGCAACGGCACACGCTCCGTTCTTCTCCGCTGCAAGCTCCAATATGTTCGGTCTAGACAGTCTTACCGAACTTTGCAAGCCGCGCGATCTGGCAAAAGGTTTCGACACCGTCGACTACGCTAAGTGGAAATCGTTTCGCCAATCCGAGGATTCACGTTATGTCGGTCTAACGCTACCGCGCGTACTGGGTCGGCTGCCGTATGGCTCCGCGACCGTGCCGGTGGAAGCCTTCAACTTTGAAGAGGACGTCAGCGGCAGGGAGCATCACAAATATCTTTGGGTGAACGCGTCCTACGCCTTCGGCACGCGCCTGACAAATGCCTATGCGAAATACGGCTGGTGTGCGGCCATTCGTGGTGTAGAGAGTGGCGGCCAGGTCGAGGGTCTGCCTGCTCATACGTTTACGACCGATGATGGAGAAGTGGCGCTCAAGTGTCCGACCGAGCTGGCCATCACCGATCGCCGTGAGAAAGAGCTGGCTGATCTCGGTTTCATTCCGCTCGTGCATTGCAAGGCCACCGACTACGCCGCGTTCTTTTCGACCCAGTCGGTTCAAAAAGTCAAGGAATACGATACCGACGCAGCCAACGCCAACGCTCGCCTCTCGAGCCAACTGCAATACATCATGGCGACCTCGCGCTTTGCGCACTATCTCAAGTCGATGGTTCGCGACAAGATCGGCACCTTCACGACACGTAGCGATTGCGAAGAATTCCTGAATCGTTGGATTAATAACTACGTCGTGGGTTCCGACGACGCGGGTCAGGAGATCAAAGCCAAGTACCCGCTGCGCGAGGCCCGTGTGGACGTGTCCGAAATTCCTGGGAAACCCGGCTTTTATATGTCCTAGCCACGATTTAATCTGACAGTACAACTCTATTAAGCGCCTAAAGAAGGAGACGGTGTCGGCATTGTCCGATTCAACTGTTTATCGAGAGCGAGTTGTTTTGACTCCTGGAAGGTATGCCATGGTGTTTTACCAAAGC